>NZ_KB903624.1 GCF_000379725.1 Cytophaga aurantiaca DSM 3654 | reverse complement strand
AAATTTCTATTTGATGCCTGTTCAAATAAGCCGGCAAAGGACTAAATCCACGGATAGGTCTAACCTAGTTGCGCCATAGTTCACCTTTGCCGGTGGTTATTTTAATTAATTTATTTAGAATTCTTTAGAATAAAAATATACCCAAACAGAATCGTATCACTGCAGAAGGACGGTTGATACCGTCTTTCGCTTTGATAAATATGAATTCTTATTTCTTGGAATTTTACTACGGCGTAAATCTAAAGGTTGTGCCTTTTCGGCCAACCACATAGTAACTAACAACAGCGATCAATCCCCAACATACGTAAACGGAAAATACACCGTAACCATCGAAGCAACTGCCTGATCATTTTTTACTGCAGGCGACCACTTTGGCATCTTCTTAATCACACGTTGAATTTCATTGCTGATCGCTGCATTGGGAGAATGGTAGATGGTGATATTTCCAATTTCACCCGTCGGTTCAATTTTTAGCTCTACTTCAACTTTTCCTGTATAAGCTGTTTCCACTGCATTGTAGGGATACTTGATATTGGACAATAGGAATTTATTCAACGCATCGTCTCCGCCCGGAAAATCTGCCAGCGTTTTTACAGCAGCCGTACCCGTAGCTGTATGTACGGTAGCAGAATTGTCAGGTGTCTGCGTTTGTGGCGTTACCGGAACAACAGATGTTACAGTTGAAGATTGTGGTGTCGATGAAATAGGCTTTGTTAGAGGTGCATCAGTCGTGTCCTGAAGCGGAACAGTATTGTTTTTTTGTATGGTATCAACTTCCTGTGTTTTCTTTTCGTGTTCAATATTTTCTTCGTGTATTTCAAATAAGAAGATCAATCCTACTGCAACAATCACCGCTACAATACTTAATACCTTTACGTTTTTATAAACGGGTTTTGTCGCTTTTTTATAATCATACATCGCCGCTTTATTCAATACCTTGTCGAAGTTTTTATGTTTGTTAATTTCTTCGTCGCTGGGCAGTTGAGGGCTCTTTTTTATATCGTACTTACTCATTGCTTTTTCCTTTCATTTCTAACATCCACTTGCGTACTTTTTCGAGGATGCGGTATGTTTTCACCTTCGCATTATTTTCGGTCATGTTCATAATTTCTCCGACCTCCTTGAATGATTTACTTTCAAAGAAGCGCCATTGCACCAGCTGCACTTCGTCTGACTTTAATTTTTCCATACAAAGCGGCAGCAGTTTCAGATAGATATCTTCTTCGTTGCTTTCCTGCAAGTCTTCATTCAGCAAATGAATGCTGGTATCGTCGATGCAAATGGTTTCGCGTTTGTTGTATTTTCTGAAATACATATTCGCTTCATTTGCAGCAATCCGATACAGCCATGCCGAATAGGGAACGCCCTTAAATTCGTAGGCCTGTATGCTGGATAAGGCTTTAGAGAACACATCTGAACAGAGATCTCCAGCCACGTCCATATCATTCACTTTTCGAAAGATGTACAGAAATATTGTTTTATAATATTTCTCGTACAGCACGGAAAAGTGTTTGGGATGCTCCTTTGCCTTCTCGATCCAGCGCAGTTCATCCTCAATTTCTTCGGTATTTTTGTGATATTTTGATTCCAAGGTCAATGGTATAATGAAAAAACATTGAAAAGATACAAAAAATCTTGCTTTTCAAGTCATATTCTGCGGGGAACACGGCTGTTTATTGTAATTTTGTAATTCAGGGCATTCCTATTGAACGAATATAAAATTCAATCGGTTGAAGTACTGAAAAAATAATTATTGTAATAAGCAGAATTGAATGATATATCCATCGGATCTGGAAAGTAAAATCGGGTTTGACCAAATACGTGAATTGCTGAAAGCTTCATGCAAAGGGAGAACCGCAATAACGATGCTGGAAGAACTTACGCCTTCCTATGACCTTACAGCTATAGAAAATGAGCTGAAAGAAACAGACGAATTTAAAAAAATTATAGAGTCGGGTCTGCTGTTCCCGGACCGCGATTTTGTTGACATTACGACGCTTGCAAATAAGATCCGTCTGGAAGGGCATTATCTGGAGATCGATGAATTGATGCAATGCAAATTGTTTTTGACAACATTGATTGCATGCCAATCCTTTTTCAAGAAAACAGAAACGGAAGCATACACACGTTTGCAGGAACGTGCCAATGCAGTTAAGATCGATTCAACTTTGTATAAGTCTATCAACCGTGTGATTGACGATCATGGGGTGATCCGTGATACTGCCTCAGACGAACTTCGGTTGATTCGCGAAGAATACCGAGAAGAGCAGATCAAACTTCGTAAAGAAGTTGAACGTTTGCTGCGTGTATTTAAAAAAGAAGGCTATACCGTTGATGATTCCGAAGCAACCATTCGTTCCGGAAGATTGGTATTGCCCGTACTTGCAGAGTACAAGCGTAAAGTACAAGGGATCATTCACGACGAATCCGGAACCGGTCAGACGGTATTCATGGAACCCATATCGCTATTACCTTACAACAACATCATTCGTGAGTTGGAGATCCGTGAGCGCAAAGAGATCATCCGCATACTCATGCAGCTGACTGATTTTATCCGTCCGTTTGCAGATGTGATGCAGGAAGCAAATCAATTGGTTGGCTGGTTTGATTTTATCCGTGCGAAGGCAACGCTTGCCAGTTCCATCAATGGTGTTATGCCTGTCCTGCAAAAGCAGCCCATCGTTAAATGGCACAATGCGCGCCATCCATTGTTGTGGCTGAAAAATCAGAAAGCAAAAAAAGAAGTCATGCCTTTGTCTATTCAGCTGGATGGACAAAATAGAATATTATTATTATCCGGACCGAACGCAGGAGGGAAGTCGGTATGCATGAAAACACTGGGTTTGCTGCAATACATGCTGCAGTGCGGTTTGCTTATACCGGTTGGCGAAGGAAGTGTAGCGGGTTTGTTTGATAATTTCTTTATTGATATCGGCGATTCACAATCACTGGATAATGATTTGAGTACCTACAGTTCGCACATTAAAAATCTTACTTTTTTCTTAGAACACGTTGATGCAAAAACGTTGTTGTTGATTGATGAGTTTGGTAGCGGTACCGATCCGATGTATGGATCAGCGATTGCTGAAGCGGCACTTGAGAAATTGAATGAACGCAAAGCAATGGGTATTATTACAACCCATTATGCGGGCTTAAAAGCATTGGCATCAAAAACGGAAGGCTTGATCAATGGTTCGATGCGTTTTGATACGGATCGTTTGATTCCTTTGTATACGCTGGATATAGGTGTTCCGGGAAGTTCATTTACACTGGAGATCGCAGAAAAATCCGGCTTAGCAAAAAATCTGATTGAGCAGGCGAGAACAAAGCTGGATCAGGAACAAGTGGATCTGTCTACCTTGCTGCGTGACATTGAACGTGAACGAACTACATTGCAACAGGAGATCCAGTCGGGTAGAGAGATGAAGGTGAAGCACGAAAAGCTTTCCAAAGAATTTGAAGAGAAGCTCGCAGAACTGCAGGATAAACGCAAACGTTTATTGCTGGAAGCAAAAGAAGAAGCATACCGCATTGTTCAGAAAGCAGATAGTAAAGCAGAAGAACTGATAAAATCAATTTCGAATGCGAAGGATAAGCACAGTGCCCAGAAGCATCGTCAGGAGATCCGTGAAGTAGGTAGAGTGTATGAGAAGGAATTAGAACCGGAAGTAAATACGAACGATAACGAACCGATCCGTTATGATTGGAAAACAGGTGATATTGTTCGTATCCGCAGCAACAATGCCATTGGTAAAATTGAATCTGTAAAAGGAAAGCTTGCAGTTGTCTTTATTGGTGATCTGAAAGCAACAGTTCATTTCTCTGAGTTAAGCACAGCAACAGCCAAAGATCTGAAAAGTAAAACCGAAGAACGTATTCCAAGAAATAAACCGGGAGGTGTTGATCTGATTCAAAAGCATCAGGTCTTTACCATGCAGCTGGATCTGCGCGGAAAACGTACTGAAGAAGCAATTGCCTTTACAGACAGATGGATCAACGATGCATTTATTTTAGGAATTGAAGAAGCCCGTATTCTTCATGGAAAAGGAGATGGTATCCTTCGGAAAATGCTGCGGGAACATTTGAAACAATTCAAACAGATTGTTTCCATGAACGATGAACACATTGATAGCGGTGGCGCAGGGATTACGGTGTTGAATATGCGATATTAAGTTTTACGTTCTAAGTAATAAGTTTTAAGATTGGACGCTTAACATTAAGTCATCTTATAACTTATTACTTAAAACATATTACTTTACAGTTCTCCCAACGCTTTCTTATAATTCATCTGTGCAACAAGCACATTGTAGATGCTTGTCAGATAATTATTCTGCGCATTCTGCAACGAGTATTCAGTATTTTTAAGTGCTGCAGCTGTTAATGTACCCTGATTGTAGCGATCCTGATCTAAGGTCATGATGGATTGTGCAAGTGCATAATTTTCTTTTGCATTCTGATATTGTCTGTAGGCCGTTGCCAATTGGTTGCGTGTATTTACTGTTTCAGATTGAATATCGTACTTCAGCTTTTCCAACGTATTTTTATTCTGTAAACTTCTTAATTTATATCCGGCAATGTTTCTGCTTTTTTCAAAACCGTCGAAGATCGGAATGTCTGCATGTATACCAACGTACGCATAAGGATACCAGGTATTGGTATTGAATAAGGTGATCTTGTCATTCTGATTTTGTATGGATGCATTTCCATATAAGTATACAGAAGGTAAATAAGAACGGTTTATTTTTTTTGCCTGAATTTCATTGATGCGTAGTAGGGAAGATTCCATTCTGTATTCATAACGCTGCTCCGGATTAACCTGGCTGTTTGCAGCCTGTTCAGAACTGTTGATCAGATTCTCTAACGAATCGGTTAATACCAGATTTGATTCTATCGGAACGATCAATTGTGTCTTTAATACAAGCAGACTATTTTCATAGTTTTGATTTGCTGTTTGTAAATTGTTTTTAGCGTTTGCCAGATCTAATTGATAACGTGAAAGGTCTGTTTTTAGTAACGTACCATTTGCATATTCGCTTTCTCCTTTTTTTACAATCGTTTCTGCTGTTTTAACATTCTCGGCGGAAAGTTTTATTTGTTCCTGATTCAACAGTACTTGATAGTAAGCTTGTGTAATGGCAGACTTTGCATCGATCTTATATTTTTCAAGACTTACCTGATCATATTCCTGCTGTGCGGCATTTACCAGTTTATCACCGGAAACGGTCGCGTTGAAAATATTCTGAGTTGCCGTAATAGAGGTTAATGTATTGTATGGTGTACCAAATTTGATAGGTGTATACTCATTACTGCCATTGTTGTTAAAACCGGGTGGCAACAGGTTTGTTGCCAGTACGGCGTTATATCTGAAATCAATACTCGCGTTTACCTGTGGCAAATTTTTACTTAATGTTTTTTGTCTGTTGCTTTCGCTGATCTGAACAGCAAGTTCTTGGTTTTTTATATCAAAGCGCTGTGCAAGACCAAGGTCAATAGCTTGTTTTAAACTTAGTTGAATGCTCGTATCTGTTTGTGCAAAGCCATTCAGACTTGCGATACAGCAAATAAATAATAAGCTGTTTTTTATAAATTGATTCATATAGGTTAGCCTCTAAATACTTGTGCAGGTTCTAATTTTGTAATGCGTCGGATGGCAAATAAACTTCCACCTAAGGCAATGAATAATGTGATGCCCAGGAATGTTGCCTTAAGCCAGAATGGATAATCGAAGATGGTACCAGCATTCGCAATTCCATTTTTGAAAGCTGTTACCAGGCCATAGCCAATAATAAATCCGATTACAGCGATGATGGATGCCTGCATCATGATCAACTTTCTGATGTATCCATTTGTTGCACCGATTGCTTTCAATGTTCCATAATCTTTGATGCGATCGATTGCAGAAGAGTAGAGGGTAAGGCCGATGATTACAAAGCCTGTGATCAATGCAAAGATGATCAGTGTTCCAAAGGAAAGTGCAATACCACTTGATTTTAAAACCGTAAGAATTGTTTGGTTTGCGAAGTTCTCGCTATCCCATGCTTTTATGCCTCGTACATGGCGTTCGATGTTTCGGATCACGAAATCCTTTGATACATTAGCATCCCATTGAACTAAGAAGGCGCTCGCTTTATTTTTAGAAAATTTTGTAAGAGAGCGTGCACGTTCAATAGTAGTGAACGAATAGGCAGGTCCACCGAATCCTCTTACACCTTTTGTCTGTCCTGCAATGTATACTTTGTTTCCATTGATCTCAAAGTAATCTCCCAGCACAGCTTCGCCTAATGCTTTCTTATCAAAAAAGTCTACAATGATTGCACCTTGCTGCAGCATGGTTTCTTTACTTCCTTTATATAAGTTCCATGGACCGCCATAGAAATAGGGGGCTTCAGAACCGATCAATGTGATGCCGCTAGATTGACCATTTTCAAATTTGGCTGATCCGCCTGCAATCACAATCGGAGAAACTTTTTTTACACCCGGAACGCTTTCAAGTTCTTTTCCGATTCGGATATCTAAAGCAGACAAGGCATTGACGTTGGTAGTCTTTGCATCGGTTACCCAAATGTACTCGCTGTTGTTCTTTACCAGACTCGACATGGCATTGGTAAGGAATATAAATATCCCGCACTGTTGTCCGATCAGGAAAACCGAGATTACGACACCGGCTAAAGCACCGATGGACTTGGGTTTGTCGAACCAAATGAATTTTAATGCTGTGAAAAACATAATATTATTTTAGTTCAATGATGCATTCAACTCTGCTTCCAATAAGTAATGTTTCTGTACTGTCTAATTGTACACGTACTTCACGCACGCGTCTGTCTTCCAGGTTATCTGCTTTATCAGAGAACAACGATTTTTTTCTAAGATAAGGAGCAGCTAAAATAACTTTACCCTTAGCCAATACAACCGTATCGCCTTGTGCACGCACATACGCAGGTTGCCCGATTTTTATTTGATCTGCAAACAATTCGTCAATCTCTGTAATAGCCATTACCGGGCCTTCCGGAGCGAAATCAGACAAGTTGGTACTCGTTGTTACTGTTGCACCTAGCTTGATATCGATTGAAAGTATTTTTCCGTTCAGAGGTGCTTTGATTGTTTTTTTATCAAGTATGGTTTGATAATATTCTACATCAGATGTTAATTCTGCCAAACGTTTTTGAGATTGCTGTAAATCTGTTTTAGCAGATTCAAGCTGCAGCTTCTTTGTTTCATTATTCAATTGTTCATCTTCGAATTGTTTTTTTGTAATCGCATTCGAGTTGAATAAATTTTGAGAACGATCGAAATTTACTTTGGCATTGTTCACATTGTTCTGTGCTGTTTTTAATGCAGCTTCGTTTTTTTCAATCACAGCCCTTTGAGTGGCAAGTTTGGATTGAGCCTGGTGTAATTGAGCTAGTTCCGTTGTGTTATCTAGTACATAAAGAATATCGCCTTTCTTAACAGACTGATTGATCTCGACGTTGATCTTTTTGACGATGCCGCTTGCTTCTGGCGTAAGTGTTAATATGCGTTGCAAAGGTTCAATGTTTGCAATACCTACTACTTCTTTAATCGTGATGGAATCAATGTTATTTAATTGTATTGTTTCTTTTTTATCTGATCCGCAGGAAAATAGGAGGAATGCAAATCCAATAAATGTAATTTTATGTATCATAAGTTTTGATTTAAATCAGTTAATTCTGTAACAGTTCCGTTTTTTACTTCAACAATTCTGTGCGCATATTCTTTTAAGCGTGGATCGTGCGTAACCACTACAACCGCTTTTCCATTTTCGGCTAGTGATCTTAATTCCTTCATAACTATGCTAACCGAATCTTTATCTAAGGATGCAGTTGGTTCGTCACATAAAATAATTTTAGGATTCGTTACCAATGCTCGTGCAATAGCGATGCGTTGCTGCTGTCCTCCGGATAATTGTTTCGGGAGATTTTTTTTTCGGTCCAGCATACCTACTTTCTCCAATGCTTTTTCTGTACGTTCTTTTGCTTCACCGGAAGAAATACCTTGCAACTGTAAAGGAAGTATAACATTATCGAATGCATTTAAAGGAGCAATGAGATTGAAATTCTGAAATACAAAACCAATAGTGTTCAATCTCAGCTTAGCCATCTGACTTTGATTCATTCCATTTACATTCTCATTGTCTACCGTAAGTTCGCCTTTACTTGGATAGATCACGCAGCCAATTAAAGATAACAATGTTGTCTTGCCGGATCCGGAAGGGCCTATAATCAGGAGTAGTTCTCCATCATTTACTTTGAAATTAGTCGTCTGGAGGGCCGTTATGGTCTGGTCTCCCATCTGATATTCTTTCGAAGCATTTTTTAATTCTGCAATTACCATGGTTCAAATTTAAATGATGTTATTTAATAAACAACAAAAACATTATAAAATATTTTAAAATATAACTAAAACATAGTAAATTTGTATTATGTCAGATAAAATAGTGGAATTGGTAAACCTGTGGCACGCTTTTGAAAAGGAAAATCCGAAAGCTGAGATACAGGATTTTTGCAGATCGTACTTATTGGGTATAAAGGAAGAGAAGCAACCTATAATAAAGTTTACGAAAGAAAATCCCAAAGGGAAAGTATTAGGTAAAGCATTGAACAGGCTCTCTAAAATGGCTATTTTTTATTCTAAGAAAAATTTAGTGGAGTTGGAATTGAAAACGCTGGAAGACTTTGTTTTTTTACGAAATCTAACGGAACTAGGCCCATTAACAAAAAAGCAATTGATTGATGCCCACATAACGGAGTATACAACCGGTATAGAAATTATCAAACGACTCATTCAATTGGGTTTGGTAAAAGAAAAAGAAAATCCCGAAGATAAGCGTGCTACAACCATTTTAACTACAGCGAAAGGGAAAGCGATGCTTGAAAAATGTTATCCGTATATGGGACAGATCGGCTCTGTTATTTTCGGTCCATTAACAGATGACGAATCTGTACAACTGGCACACATGCTTACGAAGTTGGATGCGATACATACCAATTTATATCATACCCAGCGTGATGCATCGTTAGATGAATTGCAGAAAATAATAAAGGCTATCGAAAAATAATTTCGATAGCCTTTTGCTTATAAATAGAATTTGTTCTTAATTCGAACCAAATACTTTTTTCAATAGATCACTTGTACGTGCACTTGCATCGTGTCTGATTTTCTTTTCTTCTTCAGCAACTTTAACAAACAATCCTTTTAACGCTTTTCCTGTAGTGAATGCTACAATGTCTGTGTTTACTTTTGTATGTGTTGTTGGCAGTTTGTTGTATGAAGTTGCCAGGTATGTCCATTGTGAAGCAACAAGATTGTTATCCAATGCTTTTTTAATGTGTGGTGTAAATGTGCTGTACAACGAATCGTATGTAGCTTTTCTCAAATAGGAAGTAGCAGAAGTGTCAGCACCTTTTAAGATTGCTTTTGCATCAGCGATTTTCATATTTGTGATTGCGTTTGTAAAGATTGGTGCTGCTTCGATTGCTGCATTTTCAGCAGAGCGGTTCATCGATAAAATAAATTTATCAACTTCTTTGCCCAGACCTATGCTTCTTAGCGTTGATTCCATTTTAGCCAATTCAGGTGGAAAAGGAATTTTAACTAATGGATTTCCATAGAAGCCATCTTTTTTATTTAAAGAATCTGCTGCCATTTTAGCGCCCTTTGTTAAGGCTTCTTTCAAGCCCTTTGCTATCTCATCTTCTGATAGCGGGACAGGAGTTTTTGTGGTTACTTTCGGTATAGTTTTAGGGATCTTAACACCTCCGATTTTTTGTCCGCACGATAGTGTAATACTCGCTGCGAAGAGGATAATTGCAAATACGATTTTGTTCATAGTTCTGGTACGGTTATTTATTGATTTCATTAAAGGTGTCTTTATTCCGAACGAATAAAGATAATATGGTTCCGCTGAATGCGGATAAAAGTAATACAATTATGAAATGCACTTTAGCAAATGCATAGGGAGCCATGCTGTTTTTTGTGTTTTGATTTATTTCAGCAATTTCTTCTGCACTTGGTTTATAATTTTTTATATACGCTTCTGCCGTGTGTTGGTTGTCTGCAATCAGATCGGGTATTAAAATGTTACTCATTTCTAAGAGGCATAAAATACCAAAAACAAAAAATGCAGTGCCTATTGAAATGACAACAGCTGTATAAAATGTTTGTGAGAAATTTATTGAATTTTCATAGTGATATTTTCGAACATGTACCATTCCAATGTACAAGGGAATGGCAACAATGGATACAGATACAAAAGCAGGTAATAAGGGAAGCTGCACCATTGTTAAGCCGGTAGCAGTAATAATTTTTAATGCGATCACATAAATGGTGGCACATAGTAAGCTGATGATCGGGGCTTTCTTAATCATTAAATAAATCGTTTCCGTGAATTTGTTGTTGGCAATGCGGACAAGTATGGATATGTTGTCTTCTGCGTTGGTTTTTAATATGTTCGGTAAAGCCTGAAGAGAGCAGGGCTGCAGGCAATGCAAACATGGCGATGCCCAGCATCGCAATACAAGCTGATAATAATTTTCCAAATGGTGTAATCGGTACCATATCGCCATAGCCCACCGTTGTTAAGGTAGATACGCTCCACCACATTGTTGAAGGGATACTGGAGAATAACTGAGGCTGTGAATCATGTTCGATGTAATACATCAAGCATGAGGATATGACAAGCAGTACAAGTATCGTTACAAAATTGATTATTAATTCTTCTTTCTTATCTACAATCACGCGCCAAAGGGTGTTAACTGCATGCGAGTATCTTCTTAGTTTGAAAATTCGCAATACTCTGAAGAATCGAAGGATACTTATAAAACGAAAATCAATAGGCGTAAGTATTAGCAGGTAGTACGGAAGAATTGCCAACAAATCTATAATGGCCATAGGTGTAAGCATGTATTTTATTCTTCCCCAGAATGGCTGGCTAAATGGTTTGTGCAAATTACAAACCCATAGTCTTAGAAAATATTCAATTGTGAAAAATGAAACGGAGATAATCTCTAATATAGAAAAGTATTCATTGTATTTAATTGCAATGTCTTTTTCTGTTTGAATAACAACAGCTACAACATTACAAAAAACCAACGCAACAATCAGGTAGTTAATGATGTGTGTTAACCAACCTAGTTCGTTTTTTTTTGGGTCTTTTTCGAGAATGGTAAAAACAGTATTTTTTATAGCAGCCATTCTCCAAATTAAGGATATTATTTTGATTTTTCCAGCGCTTGTTTAATTTCTGCAATAATATCGTCTGAATGTTCTAAGCCAACAGATATACGAATAGAACCCGGCAATATACCAACAGAAGCTCTGTCTTCATCCGTTAATTTAGAATGTGTAGTAGAAGCAGGGTGTGTAACAATCGTTCTTGTATCACCTAAGTTCGCTGAATGTGAAGCCATTATTGTTGCATCTAAGAAGCGTCTGCCTCTCTCTACACCACCTTTGATTATAAACGTAACGATACCGCCACCTGCACGCATCTGTCTTTTAGCAAGTTCATATTGCGGATGGCTTGGAAGATATGGATATTTTACCAGTTCAACATCTGGATGCTGCTCTAAGAATGTTGCCAACTTCAATGCATTTTCACAATGTCTGTCCATGCGAACAGCAAGAGTTTCTAAACTCTTTGAAAATATCCACGAATTGAAAGGAGATAAAGCAGGGCCTGTGTGTCTGCAGAAGAAACGTACTTGCTGGATCAATTCTTTTGATGCTAAGATGATACCACCGATAGCACGGCCTTGTCCGTCAATAAATTTTGTAGCAGAATGTGTTACAATGTCAGCGCCTAATTTTATTGGGTTCTGTAAGTAAGGTGTTGCAAAGCAATTATCTACATTCAATAAAATTGAATGTTTTTTACACAATGCTGAAAGCCATTCTAAATCGATTAGATCCAATGCCGGATTAGACGGCGTTTCGATCATAACCATTTTTGTATTTGGTTTGATCAAACTTTCCCAGGTCTCCGGTTTATCAATAGGAGCGAAGGTATATTCAATTCCCCACTTTGGAAATATTTGTGTAACGATCTGTAAGCTTGATCCGAAAACAGATTTGCATAATAAAATATGATCGCCGCAATTTAAGAATGGAGCCATACTTGAAAATACAGCAGACATTCCCGAAGCAGTAGCGAAGCCATCTTCAGCGCCTTCCATCAAACACATTTTTTCAATGAATTCTGAATTATTCGGATTTGAAAATCGGGTATACAAATTTCCGCCTACCTCATCAGCAAACATAGCGCGTGCTTGTTCGGCATCATCAAAAACAAAACTTGAAGTCATGTAGATCGGAGCTGAATGTTCTCTGTTCTGACTTCTTTCTGTTTGTGTACGAATGGCTAAGGTTTCGAAGTTTGTATATTCCATTTCAATAAGATGTTTCAGATGATATTCTAAATGTATTATGCTGATCGGTATTCAATCAACGTTGTTATTCCATTGTGATTTTATACGTAATAGTTGCAGACTTTTCAAGTGTCTTCGCTACGGAGCAATACTTGTCCATAGAAAGCTTCACGGCACGTTCAGCCTTACCCGGATCAACATCGCCTTTGAAAATAAATTCAACAACGATGTCTGTAAACAAAGAAGGTACAGCATCTTTTTCACGTTCTGCATGTAGTTTAATGCGGAACGCTTCTGGTTCAACTTTCTGTTTGCGTAAGATACTTAATACGTCAATACCGCTGCAGCCACCAAGGCCCATGATCAATAATTCCATCGGGCGCGGGCCATGATTCTCGCCACCTATAGAAGGAGAGGCGTCAATTGATATTGCATTTCCCGCTTCGTTTTTCGCTTCGAAATGGTATGCTTTGTTTAGTAGATTTAATTCAATTTCCATTGTATAAGATGAGTTATAAAATGTATACTTTTATGTTTTTGAATGTGAACAAAACGGGTATTTTGTATCGAATTCCCAATTTTATTCTAGTAATTCTTAAATAAGCCGAATATAGTTTTTTGATCGGTATTACTTGATATTCGTTTATTTGCTTATTTGATATTAAACAGAATATTATTCTATTTAACTGGTTGTGATACCACAAAATTAAAATAAAATTTTGATAATATCTATTTTTGTAAAATATTTATTAAATTTGAACTATTCATCTGTTACTTTCCTTTTCAGGAGTACATATAGTCTTATATCAAGCAATTTCAATACATACATATGAGTAATAACACACAGGAAACAGCAGGTTTTAATTTTGCACCTCAAGTCTCTGCAGCGGCGCAAGCAGATATTGTAGAATTGAGTACGAAAATTAAAGGGTTTCGTGATAATACGATTGATTCAGAAAAATTCCGTTCTTTCCGTTTGACACGTGGTGTATATGGCCAACGTCAGGAAGGTGTTCAGATGATTCGTATAAAATTACCTTACGGTAAAGTTACTGCGGATCAAATAATCCGCATTGCAGATATTTCAGATCGTTACGGTTCAAGCAATTTACACTTAACTACACGTCAGGATATTCAATTGCATTATGTGAAATTGGAAAATTCTCCGCTAGTGTGGAACGAGCTTGAAGAAGTTGGAGTAACGTTGCGTGAAGCATGTGGTAACGCGGTTCGTAACATTACTGCTTCGTATACAGCCGGTGTAGATCCTAAAGAACCATTTGATGTTTCTCCGTATGCGCATAGCATGTTTGAATATTTTTTACGTAACCCAATCTGTCAGGATATGGGTCGTAAATTCAAAATTTCTTTTTCTACATCAGAAGAAGATACTGCCTTTGGTTTCATTCACGATCTGGGCTTTATTCCGCGTGTAAAAACGATCAATGGCAAAGAAGTAAGAGGCTTTAAAGTTTTATTAGCAGGTGGTTTGGGTGCACAGCCTTTCGTGGCACACAATGTACATGAATTCCTTGAAGAAGATCAGTTGATCCCATTCTCTACTGCGGTGATCCGTGTGTTTGACCGTTTTGGAGAACGTTCTAAACGTCACAAGGCGCGCTTGAAATATTTAGTGAATGGTATTGGGGTAGAAGCATTCATGGCACACGTTGCAAAAGAACGTATCGCTATCAAAGATAAATCGGTTGTTATTGATCGTAATCTGGTAGATGAAATCATTCTTCCTGCTGTAACATCATTCACAGAAGCAACGCCGGTTGATGTGGTGAAGTTCGAACGTTTTGTTAAAGCCAATGTATTTGAGCAAAAACAAAAAGGATATTTTGGTGTTCAGTTAAAACAACACTTGGGTGATTTAGCAAGTGATAAAGCCCGCGCGTTTGCTGCAATCGTGAAAAAATATGCATCGGATGATGTTCGTATTACAGTGAACCAAGGTTGGTTGTTGAAGTTTGTAAAGAAAGAAGCATTACCCGGTTTGTTTAATGAATTAAATGAAATCGGTTTGGCTGAACCAGGTTTTGATAGTATGGCTGATATTACAGCTTGTCCGGGTACAGATACGTGTAACCTTGGTATTTCAAGCAGTACAGGACTTTCTGTTGAAATTGAAAAAATGTTATTGGAAGAATTTCCGGATACCGTATTCAATAAAAATATTAAAATAAAAATCAGTGGCTGCATGAACGCCTGCGGTCAGCATACAATCGGAAACATTGGTTTCCATGGTATGTCGATTAAAAATGGCGCTAATGTATTGCCTGCGATGCAGGTCATGTTGGGCGGTGGATTAGAACCGGATGGTACAGGTACCATTGCGGATAAAATTCTTAAACTTCCATCCAGACGTTGTGTGGATGCAGTACGTGATATCTTAACGGATTACGAAACAAATTCTACTGAAGGAGAATATTTTAACGATTACTACAGAAGACAAGTAGCTGCGGAAAAAATGTATTTCTATAAGTTATTAAAACCATTGGCTGATCTGGAAACATTACAGGACATCGATTACATTGATTTAGGTCACGATGAAAAATATGTGACCGAAGTGGGTGTTGGTGAGTGTGCCGGTGTAATGATTGATCTTGTTGGTACATTGATTTTAGATACTGAAGAGAAATTAAAATGGTCTAAGCGTTTACAGCAGAATGCTACACCAGCAGATGCAATATATGCAGCTTATGCAACGTATGTGTGTGGTGCTAAAGCAATCTTAACAGGTGAAGGTATTGCATGTAATACACAGATTGCAATGATCAATGATTTTGATAAGCATTTAGTAAGTACAAATAAATTTTCAATTGTAAACGGTGGTTCATTTGCTGCTCAGGTATTGAGCATGAGTGAACAGGAGCCTACAAAAGAATTTGCAGAGAAGTACATTGCAGATACTGAAAAATTTGTTCAACAAATAAAAACATACAGAGCTGCAGCTTTAGTAACGGTATAACATGCAACATCCTAAAGTAACATTGGTTGGTGCGGGCCCGGGTGATCCTGAATTGATCACGTTAAAAGGAATGAGAGCCTTGTCATCAGCAGATGTAGTGTTGTATGATGCATTGATACACGAAGAAATTTTAAGCTTTGCGCCGATTAAAGCCATACAGGTTTTTGTTGGGAAAAAGAAAGGTGTTTGCCAGTTTCCACAAGACGAAATAAATGCATTGTTAGTTGAACATGCGTTAAAGCATGGACATGTAGTGCGTTTAAAAGGAGGCGATCCGTTTATCTTTGGAAGAGGACATGAAGAATTGGTTTATGTTGAATCGTTTAATATTCCTACAGAAGTAATTCCCGGTATCTCCAGTAGCATTGCAGTACCAGAATTACAGAGAATCCCATTGACACGCCGCGGTGTGAACGATAGCTTTTGGGTACTAACAGGAACGACACGCGATCACCAGCTTTCAGCAGATATACAAATTGCAGCGAAATCAAACGCAACCGTTGTTGTATTGATGGGTATGACCAAGCTTAAAGAAATTATTCAGCTTTTTATTGATGAAGGAAAAGCTGGTTTACCAGTTGCAATCATTCACAATGGTACCATGCCGGATGAGCAGTATGTACTAGGCACGGCAGCTACAATTGTAGATATTGTTGCAAAATCTGGTATCTCATCGCCTGCAGTTATTGTGATCGGAGAAGTAGTTCGCTTGCATCCGGAATATGTAATCGATAAAATAAAAGAGATCAACGATACAACAAACAAGAAGTAATATTCCTATGGATGTATCAAACCACATAGAAGTAAAAAATCAAAGCGGGAAAGAGAATGAACTCTTTCCTGTTTTTTTTAGAATGGATAAGTTACACATTGTTGTAATTGGTGGCGGTGCTGTAGGCACTGAAAAAGTTGGTGCTATTTTGAAAAATAGTCCGGCTGCATCTATTAAAGTTGTGGCGCCGGAGATCAGTCAGACCATTGCAGACTGGACAGAGAAACATCCCGGTTTGAAGCTGATACACAAAGCATATGCACCGCATGATATAGAAGACGCAGATCTTATAATAGCAGCAACCTGTATACACATGTTGAATGCACAAGTACAAATTGATGCAAAACAAAAAGGGATTCTTATCAATGTTGCAGATACACCGGAGTTGTGTGATTTTTATCTGGGTTCCATTGTCCAAAAAGGCGCGTTGAAAATTGCTATCTCTACAAACGGACAGTCACCAACATTTGCAAAACGTATGCGTGAATTGCTTGAGGATGTTTTACCCGATAGCATTGATGCGATCCTGCAGCAGTTAAATGAAATACGGAATAAATTAAAGGGTGATTTTGAATATAAAGTAAAAAAGATGGATGAGATTACGAAAGCCATGAAAGATGAACCTAAGTAACAGTGCATCTGATAGATGAAAAAATAATATTTACTTCATTCCAAATACATAAAGAAATAGGTAACTTTGGTCATAACAAGAAAAGATCATTATGAAAGAGATAAGTGTAAGTGAGCTTAAAACATTGTTGGATTCAGGTGCAGATATACAATTAATAGATGTGCGTGAGCCTGCTGAATTCGAATCTGCTCAGATCGGTGGTGAATTGATTCCGCTTGGTACGATTCCTCAAAACGTTGATAAAATTTCAAAAGATAAACAAGTAATCATTCATTGCAAAAGCGGTAAACGTAGCGCAAATGCGATTATGTTTTTAGAAAGCAATTTTGGTTATGAAAATCTATATAATCTTGCAGGTGGTATTCTTGCCTGGAGAGATGAGATCGATGAAGATCTGGATGTAATGTAATAATAAGGCCGAAGGCCTAACGCTGAATTCTAAAAGCATATAAACGCTAAAAGAGTATAAAAGCAAAATCCCGATAGAAAGAATTTCTATCGGGATTTTGCTTTTATAAATTGTCTACTAGAACATTCCGTTGTCTAGCAACTGGAAACTAGTAACTAGTTAAACTCTGAATCTGAACATGCAAAGACCAGCTGAGTATAGCGGGCTTTTTCCGTTGGCATCAATTAAACTGATAATATCTCTTGTAGACACACCAACTTCCCAACCGCCATTTTCTCCGGCGATAAGTGTGAAACCGAATGGTACACACACGTGGGTAGAATAGCCATCTAACGTGTTTGCATAATTACCTCCGATAGATGCACCGGAAGATAATTTGATCCATCTCTTTAAATAAAAGTCACCACCTACAGCAAACATTGCAGTGTTGATATTGCCGGCAGCTTTGTTTAAGGGAACAATAATATCACCACCCACTTCAAGTCTTTTTTCCAATAGAGCTATACTAGCACCGAAACGTAATGTAGTTGGTAATTTAGCAGTAAAGGATTGTCCTTCTTTCCAGTAAACGGTTTGGTTGAAGGCATCTGCGGTAGATTGATCGAATTTTAATTCATTGATCGTTGTATCTTTTACTTCATACGTATTTTTAGTGTATTTAATACCGCCAACATTCACCAATGAAATACCGACTTTTAGTTTTTCATAAATTTCAGCTGTTGCACCGATATCAAATCCAAATCCTTGTCCTACCGGATTGATGAAGTTTCCGCCATTATCTTTATCAGGAATATTGAAGTTGGTTGAAAGCGATGAGAATGTTGGGTTATCAGCAACATTACCTTGTAATACACCATCTTTAGATTGTATATCCATGTAATAATATCCCATTACATATTTTAAGCCAACACCGGCACTTACATTAAATACATCGTTTCTGTATACTTCTCTACCATATGCTGCATTAAATGTTCTGTAATAATGCGCCTTTACATTGGTACCTTTAAATACCTGACCCAGTGATACACCAGCGGTAGAAAGACCTGCATCAATTCCATTTCCACCTGCAGGTGAATTATAGTAAGCATATTGATTCGGATCGTTTGCTACCGTAGTCCCATTATTGGTTCTCAACTGATCAAAGTACTGTGTTGATAAAGCACCTGAAAAAGCAAAACTTGTAAAGTTTTGTGAAAGGTTACCATTGCCGCGCATGACATCGTTTACACTGAAAGCAAGGCCTCCTAATTTATCGTATTGAAAAGCAATACCCAATACCATTATATCTATATTGGCAGAAATGTTGTTGTTTGCAAATAGATTGGCAGCATTTGTTTGACCTGCCGGAGATAAGGTATCACCACTGAAAATGTAATCGTTCATTTGCTGTTTGGTAACACCTTTTGCGAACGCAGAAGCATTCATTTCCAGGAAGCCAAATGTTATGTGTTTGGTTTCGTATTTTGAACGCAATCCAAGATTGGCCGGGTTGATACCGATACTTTGATAATCCGTTACAAAAGTTGTGGCAACACCTGCACGAGCTGTTGCAGAAACAACACTGCCTTCAGCCTGTCCGAATACTGTGTAGTTACTTGCAGAAAGCAAAGAGAGTATAAGTAAAAGTTTTTTCATAGAGGGATTGTAGTTATTTAAATTGTCTCGGTTCTAATTTAATCAATATGGATCAATTGTTATGCATTCAGGGCTTTATCCTTTTCTTTCATTACCAGATAATACAATATTCCGAATAATAAGAATGAGCCAATCCATAGGGCATATTTTTGATATTTATAGATCGGGTCATCTTCCATGGTAACAAAAGAATTGATTTGAGTTCCTGTGTAAACAGCTATAGCTAGTCTTGCGCCTATGCCTATAAAGCTCATTCCTAAATAATTTTTTAACGGTACAGATAAATAGGAACAAAGTACGTTGGTAACCGTGAAAGGAAGAATAGGAGTTACACGCATTACGAAAACCATGAAGTTTAAGCGCTTTTTTAATTTTTCGATAAATTGATATGCTACTTCATTTGCTCCTATCCAGCTCATGATTGTTTGCTGATCAAATAGATTTGCCAGATAATAACCCACTAATGAACTTACCGTAAACATTGCCAATAGTATGGGGAAACATGACCACCCGAATAAATACCCACAGGCAATGGACAACAATGTAGTAGAAATGATTGAAAAGGTAGATGTACAAAATACCAATATGCCTATATAAATCAGTGTTGTTTGGTCCAAACCTTTTATGCTGTCAATATTTACGGCAAATAATGCTGCAAGTATAAAGTTTGAGATAATTGGAAGAATGTACATGCCCAGTAAAAAAATCATGGACATCTTGGCCTTTGACGTACTGTTGGCCCAGAATACTTTTAGTTTGACGATTTCATTATTTAGTTCTGTTAAAGCAATTTTAATCTGAACAGTTAACCGATCTATAATAATTTTGAATTTACTCATATCACACACTTAGAAGATCAAATATAACAATGAATTCATCACCTATGAAATAAAAAAGTCTGAATAGTTACCCATTCAGACTTTAAATTAGATTATATAATTATTAATTAGAATAATTTTCCTAAGCCGCCTAATAGATCGCCGCCTTTATCACTGCCGCCAAGTAGACCACCTAATGAACTTGTAATATCACCAAAGCCCAATTTAGAAATTAAGTCTGTTGGAGAAGAAGCAGATCCTGTTTCTGAACCGGAGAATTTTTCCATAATGAATGGTATTACAACTCCTGAAACTTTAGTTGCCATAGATTGGTCCATACCCAATTTACTTGCTAACGATGAAACGAAATTGTTAGACAAAGAAGATACGATCGAATTCGATTGTAAATTTCCTCCGTTGCCATTGAATAGGCTCATTACAGAATCCAATCCTCCACTAGTAGCTTCGCTTTTTAAACCATCTGTAACAGTATCCTGAGCAACGTTGAAAACGCTTCCTAACTGTTCAGGCTTAACGCCAATTTGCTGCAATTGTGGGCCCAGGTGTTGTTGTGCTGTTTGAATAAGTTGATCTAACATATGTTTGTTAATTAGGAGTTATGAATGATAAATTATGAATTTGATTTTTTGAACTGTTGTGAAGTCGTTTAAAGTATTTCGTAAATCATCCTAACCGTTGGCTAAAGCACAACGGCAATGAAGCGCGACAATACTTTAAATTAACATAGGCTCAGCTTTCATTGCCGTCACATTTATGTGACGGATAATTGATTTATTGTTTCGTCGCGTCTAACAATTTGTACAATTCATTCAGGTTCGGACTAAGAATAATTTCTGTACGTCTGTTTTGGCTTCTTGCTTCAGCTGTTTTCCCCTGAGCAACCGGCATGAATTCGCCATGACCTGCAGGCACAACATGGATCGGATCAACACCTGCACCTGTTAAGATACGCGTGATGGATGTTGCACGCAATACACTCAGATCCCAGTTGTCTTTCATACCATTTGTACCTTTTGAAATCGGCACATCATCGGTATGACCTTCAACCATAATGGTAATGTCTTTTTGTTCTTTTAAAACAGCAGCTAATTTTTTTAACGCTTCAATACCTTTTGGATCCACTTCTGTAGAGCCTGATTTGAATAACAATTGTTCAGCTAAGGATACATATACTTTACCATCTTTTACTTGAATGGTCAGATCTTTATCCTTGTAGTTTAATAAAGCAGAAACGACTTTGTTGCGAAGTTCTTCTACAGCGCGGTCTTTATCTGCAATTACTTTTTCTAATTCTTTAACTCTACGTTCGCGTTCTGTTAAATCGGCTTGTAGTTTACCAACTTCCAATTCACGTTTCGCTAAACTTTTGTTCAGCTTTTCCAATTCCGCAGCATTGTAGTTTATGATCTTGTTGTGTGTAGATAATAAACGATCATACGTAGCATTCAGTGCTTCATAATTTGCCTGCGTTTTGCGAAGTGCTGCACCAAGGTCTGTTGTATCTTTTAATAATTCATTGCTTACGGCAAGTAAACTATCGTATCGTTTTTTTAATGCAGCCTGTTCGATCACTAAATTTTTGAAATTTTCTTCACATGCTGCCTTGTCTGCTTCCAGTGCTGAAGTACGTTTGCTTAACGCGTCATATTTCTTTTTAGAAACAATACAGGAAGAACTTAAAAGAAAGCCAATACTCAATGAAATGCCAATAATAAGATGGATTAAACCGGTTTTTTTCATGTACATATTTAAATTGTTGGTGAACAAAAGAACTTGAATAGCGTTTGTTATATTTACTTTACGGTATATATGTAAAAATACATATTTATTATTCTGGCCAAAGATATTTTGACTATTAACTTTTATACACTATGGAATTAAATGTATTCAAACCTATGCTTCAGGCAGAAGCATTTAAAAATAAAGTAATCGTAGTAACCGGCGGGGGCACAGGGCTAGGTAAAAGCATGGCACAGATGCTGTTGCAGCTGGGTGCTAAAATAGTTATCACCAGCAGAAAATTAGATGTGTTGGAAGCAACTGCAAAAGAACTGGAGCAATTAACTGGTGGTGAAGTATTGCCCGTAGCCTGCGATGTACGCGACTATCGTCAAGTAGAAGAATTACTTCAAAAATCTGTAGAGCGTTTTGGAAGAGTAGATGGTTTGTTAAATAATGCGGCTGGTAATTTTGTGAGTCCAACCGAGCATTTATCACCAAAGGCATTTGATGTGGTGGTTGATATTGTATTGAAAGGTACATACAATTGTGTGCTGACATTTGGTAAATACTGGATCGATAATAAAATACCAGCAACGGTTTTAAGTATTGTGACAACATATGCCACTACTGGTTCTGGCTATGTGGTGCCATCTGCCTGTGCAAAAGCAGGTGTCATTGCATTAACAAAATCACTGGCTGTTGAATGGGCAAAATACAATATTCGATTTAATGCGATTGCACCAGGACCGTTTCCAACAGAAGGAGCCTGGAGCAGATTGTTCCCGGGGCAGATCGCAGAATTGTTTGAACCCGAAAATCGCATTCCATTAAAACGTTTTGGTAAACATGAAGAATTAGCGAATCTGGCTTCGTATCTGCTTTCAGAATATTCTGCTTATATGACCGGCGAAATTGTGACCATAGATGGAGGAGAATGGTTGAAAGGTGCGGGAGAGTTTAATGGTCTGGATGTGGTAACAAAAGAAGAGTGGGCTGAAATTGAGCGCACGATTAGGGGAAAGTAAAGGATGGTTTCTATTTGCACAGTTTTAGTGGCCCGACGACTTGTTTGAGTTTCGCTAAAAAATCATTTGTATAAAAGAGGTAATAACGATTCTATAAATTCAACACCAACTTTATCGATCTTCGTAATTACTCCGTTAGGAGTAACATATCTGTAGAAAATAACTAACCTATAAATCTTTACGCACGGAGCTCCGTCTAGGAGCGACGAATAACTATAAATATTCCGTCCCGATGGGACTCGTACGATTTTCTATTTATCCATTTCTTTGCTACAGATATTTCATCCCTACGGGATTAAAAGTTCTATTGGGCCATGTTTGCCAACTCTCTTGATGGCTTAAATAAGCTTATTGATTTTATCTTTGAAATATCTAATCCATGCATTTTAAACTGAAACTCCTTATTACAAGGATCTTGAATCCTATTGTGTACATCTTTTTACCCAAATTTCTCTAAAAAGGAAAAAAAGATGCAATTAGACTTTGCTAAAAATGAGTTTTCCCTTATATTTGCACTCCGAAACGACGAATAAGCACTTATTTATCTTTCAGATTGTCCGATGGTGTAACTGGCAACACGCCTGATTTTGGTTCAGGAGAGTCTAGGTTCGAAACCTAGTCGGACAACAACAAAAGACGATTTAATCCTAATGAATGGGGTTAAATCGTTTTAGTTTTATACCAAACCTAAAAAGGTATGTCATCCCTAAAATTATTTGCAGGAACGAACTCACACTACTTAGCAGAAAAAATCGCTGCTTCGTACGGAGAACCACTAGGCCAAAGAACGATCAAACGTTTTAGCGATGGTGAAATTTATGTTAGTTTCGATGAGTCAGTTCGTGGAAAAGATGTGTATATCATCCAATCTACGTTCCCGAATGCAGATAATTTAATGGAATTGATGCTTATGGTTGATGCAGCTCGCAGAGCTTCAGCAGCAGAAGTAGCAGCAATTATCCCTTATTTTGGGTATGCACGTCAGGATCGTAAAGACAAACCAAGAGTGCCGATTGCGGCTAAATTGGTTGCTAACTTACTTTCTGCTGCAGGTGTTGACCGTTTGATGACATGCGATTTGCACGCAGGTCAGATACAAGGTTTCTTCGATTTTCCAGTGGATCACTTGGATGGTGCGGCAATTTTTATTCCGTACTTAAGAAGTATTCAGTCAGATAAATTAATTATTGCTTCACCGGATGTAGGTGGCGTAAAACGTGCACGTGAATTTGCTAAGCATTTGAAAGCTGAATTCGTTGTGTGTGATAAGCACCGTGAACGTGCCAATGAAATTGCTTCTATGCAATTGATCGGTAATGTTGAAGGTGCAGATGTAATCTTGGTAGATGACTTGATCGATACAGGTGGTACCATAACTCGTGCTGCTGAAGTGATCATGAATAAAGGGGCGAAGAGTGTGCGTGCAATCTGTACACACCCGATTCTTTCCGGTTCTGCATATGAGAACATTGAAAATTCTGTATTGACAGAAATGTTGGTTACAGATACCATTCCTCTTCGCAAGGAAACATCAAAAATTAAAGTCCTTACGGTAGCTGACTTGTTTGCAAAAGCAATCTATCAGATCCAGAACGACGCATCGGTTAGTTCATTATTTCTTTAATACATATAAAACAAAACAATTATGAAACAAGTAGAGATTATAGGGTATAGCAGAGCAAATCTCGGTAAAAAAGGATCAAAAGACCTTCGTCTGGATTCTAACGTACCATGTGTGCTTTATGGTGGCGAATCACAATTACATTTCCACGTACCAATGTTTTTGTTCCGCGATATTATTTACACAGGCGTTGCTTGTACAGTATTGTTGAATTTAGAAGGCAAACAATATCAGTGTGTTGTACAAGAAGTACAATTCCACCCGATCAATGAAATGTTACTTCACGTTGACTTCTTATTATTAGATGAGAAGAAAGAAGTGAAAATGAATATCCCGGTTAAATTTGAAGGTACTTCTCCTGGTGTTATCAAAGGGGGTAAATTGGTTCAGAAAGTAGCTACATTACAAGTTAAAGCGTTCCCTAAGAACCTTCCGGATGTTATTTATGCTGATATTTCTAAACTTGAATTGGCTAAGTCAGTTAAAGTAGGTGATATCAAAACAAATAACTACACTATTTTAAATGCTAAGTCTATTCCTGTTTGCACAGTTACGATTCCAAGATCGTTGAAACAAGAAGAAGCAGCTGCTAAAAAATAATTTAGTTTCCCTGTTCATATTGAAGAAGGCTGTGCTGAAAAGTACAGCCTTTCTTTTTTTAACACGATTGCCAGGATTAAATAAGGGATAATAGGATTTTTTCGTTTGTCTGATTAAATGTTTGTTGTAGTTTATATTGTTCAATCTATTTCTAGTCGTTTGGAATTTGTTTTTTGTTATTTGGAATTTCCTCACCTGCATCTCATCTACTTTTTTGTACATTTACGTTATAAATAACAGCAGTTCTTACTAGTTACATATGAAATACCTGATTGTTGGATTGGGAAATATTGGTTCTGAATATCATGAAACGCGCCACAACATTGGGTTTATGGTGCTGGATTCATTGGCGGAAGAAAAAGGTGCAGCATTTGAATTGAAACGTCATGCACATATTGCTGAAGTGAAAGTAAAAGGCCGCACCTTGATTTTGGTAAAGCCAACTACCTATATGAATCTGAGTGGTAAAGCAGTTCAATACTGGATGCAGGAAGAAAAAATTTCTATTGAAAATATATTGGTGATTACCGATGATCTTGCGCTGCCTTTCGGAACATTACGTATGCGTATGAAAGGCTCAAGTGGCGGACATAATGGCTTATCACATATTGAAAATACATTAAGTTCTGCAAGCTATACACGTTTGCGTATGGGTGTTGGCAGTGAGTTTGCAAAAGGACAACAGGTAGATTATGTACTTGCACCTTTTGCTGCAGAAGAACAAAAAGGAATGCCGGACGTACTTAAAAGAGCAAAGGATGCCGTGATCGGTTTCGCAACCATCGGCGTTGAACGTGCCATGAATACCGTAAATACAAAGAAATGACAGACGCACAAAGACCCATCGGAATTTTTGATAGTGGCATCGGTGGCTTAACTGTTGCCTATGCAGTAACACAAGTATTGCCAAACGAAAATATTATTTACTTCGGAGATACGGCGCACTTTCCATACGGAGATAAATCAACTGCTGCATTACAATCCTACTCAGTGAAAATTACAGATATGCTGTTGCAGCATAATTGCAAAGTGATCCTGATCGCTTGTAACTCAGCGTCGTCTGCGGCATACCAATTGGTAAAAGAATATGTTGGCAGCAAAGCAAAAGTGATCAATGTGATTGATCCGATCGTACGTTATGTTGGTGCAAACTATCCAAAGAAAAAAGTTGGATTGATTGGTACAAAAAAAACCGTAAGCTCAAATGTATATCAACGTAAAATTGACAAACTGAATAAAGAGATTACCTTGAAAGCCCTTGCTACGCCTTTATTGGCGCCTATGATCGAAGAAGGGTATTTTAACAATGCCATTTCTGAAAGCATTATTTTGAATTATTTGCAGGATAAATCTTTAGACGGAATTGAGTCGTTAATCTTAGGTTGTACGCATTATCCATTAATAAAAGATCAGATTAATAACTTATACAAAGGAAGTGTGAATGTGATCGACAGCTCGGATATTGTTGCCGAAGCAGTGAAAGATTATTTGTCTGAAAACAACTTATTGAATACGGATTTAGAAGTGCAGCATAAATTTTATGTGTCGGATTATACACAGTCGTTTGCGGAGTCTACACGTCTGTTCTTCAGACAGGAAGTGCAGCTGGAGCGCTATCCGTTGTGGGAGTAGAGTTTCGATTTAGTACTTTAGTTTATGTTTTGTTTTTAAATTCCAAATAACAAAAGACAAATTCCAAACGAATAGAATTTTTTACTATGAGATTTCTGTCAGTTATTTTCTTTATATTTTTTATAACACATGCTTATTCTCAACAAGTAAGAGTTGTAGGCTATACTAAGTATGCTTCTATTAAAAATGGAAGATCATTAAAAGATGGCGATACATTGTCTATTCGCAACACAGTTGTCGTCAAGCAGGATGGTGAATTGCATTTAATCAATAATACAGGCTGGGGTTTTTATCTTAATAAAGGTACCTATGATTTAGACTCCTGTTATTACGTATACAAGAATATATACCAAGACTACGATAGTGTTAAAGCAATTATAGATACCATTTTTCCAGATGGACTAAATGGAGAATTTCGGCGCTCCGGATGCACAATGATGTCTAGTGCAAGTGGTAATCGTCAGGATGTGAATTATGAAAACGGAAATATAGCTTTTTTACATACAAATGGTAGTGATTTAATAAGAACATCTTCAGATACAATAACTATTTACTGGCGCGATCCTCAAAAAAAATCAGGAAAATATATTATTGAATTTCAAAATATGTTTGATGATGTAATTGGCTATCGTATATGTAATGGAAATAGTTTTCAAATTAATATAAATGAATTTCCTGGTCGAACGTATATAGCATCAACTCTTACAGTGATTGTCTATTCAGAGGATGGTAGAAAGAGCTCAAGAATTGCAATCCAGCTAAAACAATAAGATACGTATTTGTTTGATATTACTAGAGTAGTTTGTACAATGAACCTTTACTTATGAGATTTTTAACGGTAATTTTCTTTTTTATTTTTATAATAAACTCTTTTGCGCAGCATCTTAGAGTAGAAAACGCAAAATATGCTTTTAATAGAAATGGAAAGGATATAAAAGACAATGATACACTTAGTGTTCATAGTTCTGTCTATATATACCAAGGTGGTAATTTATATTTGAGAAATATATCAGGGTGGGGTTTTCAACTTACAGCAGGAAAATATAATATAGACTCCTGTTATCAAGTATATAAGAATATATATTCTGATTATGATAGTGTTAAAATAATAGTGAATTCAATTTATCCCAAGGGGATTAATGATCTTTTATTTAAGGGGACTTTACACCTTGAAAGAGGAGCTACGCAGGATACTCATTATTCACGAGGCAACATAGCTTTTTCAAATATAGAAAATGGGGGTGAAAAAATATTAAATGTAGGAAATGAAATTACACTTAAGTGGCGCGACCCTAAACCTACCTCAGGCAGATATATAGTAGTATTTCAAAATCTATTTGATGAAATAATTTGTTACCGTGTAGTGAACTCATATGACTTAAATATTGACTTAAACACATTGCCCAACAATAATGGTATGTATCCTGTATTGTGTAAAATTTATTCAGATGATTACAGGATGAGTACTAAAATTTTAATTCAATGGGAATAATGAAATTACAGTACAGATATGTTTTACTCATTCATCGAAAAATTTAATAATCAAACGTTACCTAAATCCGAGTGGACGCATCATGCACACTTAACGGTTGCATTATGGTATGCAGATAACTATGAATTTAATGATGCGATTTGCAGATTGAAATCCGGGGTCATTTTGTTAAACAAATTTCATGGTACAGAAAACACCGATCGTTCCGGTTATCATGAAACATTAACCATCTTCTGGACGAAAGTAATTTCAATTTATATTGAATTGAATCCCTTAAATAGTTTGAATGAACTCCATGAAAATTTATTGAAATCAAAAGTAGCAGATAAAGAGTTACCGTTTCATTTTTATTTAAAAGAAGAAATTCTAAGTTCTGCTTATCGGGCGGTATATCACGAACCAACACTTCAGAAATTAGATGCGGAGACGATTAAGGTTACTTTGGATAGTTGAAGTGTATTCATTTATATGACTACAAAAAGCAACAAGGATTTAAATTTCACTTTCGGAATATTTATTCTTCTATTATTTGTCGCATTTGCTGCTGTTAGCTGCGGAACAATAAGAATTAAAAACAAGCTCATCGGAAAAACCAGTATTGAAAGGAAATTTGATGAAAAAGGCGCGTTGATTTATTATAAAAAAACAAATACAAAATCAACTCGTTTTATTTCACACCCTCATAATGGTACGATCATTCGTACAAAAAAAAAAGTTTTTGAGAATCATAAACTTTCTGTTTTGTATTTTCAAAAATCAATAAAATCAATGACTAATTGGGATGGGAAAGTTTTAAAATCTAAGAGAATTGTTTGGGATGAAAATAGAAAGAAAACGGTAACTCGGATACCCTTAAAAATAAAGGCATAAAGATTTGCCGTTAGTTTATCCCAGTCTTTGAAGCCGCTCCTTCTGAGCTGCGCGTTAATTTTTAAGGGTATGGTTTTTCTACAGATATTTTATCCCGCTGGGATATCGTTTCTCTAACCATCATTTTTCTTGATTTTAAGACACAGTCATCTATGAAAAAACAATCAGACTGAAAGTCTGACATATCATAACTTGGGGCATCGCCCCAAGACATAAAGTCTAAGAATAGGCATCGCCCCAAGCAGATTAAGCCTGCTGCCTTAAGCCTAAACCACATTCTGCCTTCCTCTCAAATTCTGAAATAATATTCCATCTTTTACACCCATTTCAATACATTCCATACCTCAATTTTGGTATTAGGAGTGCTTCAAATATTGGCAACTTGAAATACGTGCACAGCCTTTAGCTTTAGGCCTTCCGCTTTAGGCTATAATGTGCATAAAATGCCCTTATTCCTTAGGCAATCCCCGCTTTTGTTCTTAAATTCGTAGCATGTTTGTAGTACTATTTGTATTGACGCTGATTCTTTTGTACGCCGTATTTGTTGTTTGGGCAGAACGAAAAGTAGCAGCATTTATTCAAGACCGTTTGGGGCCAATGGAAACCGGTCCGTATGGTATGCTGCAAACCATTGCCGATTTATTAAAACTGCTTCAAAAAGAAGACATCATTGCAACCGGTGCCAATCGTTTTTTATTCCGCTTAGCTCCCGTACTTATTTTCACAGCCATCTTTGCAGGTTTTGCAACATTACCGTTTGCACCGGATCTCATCGGTTCAAGCGCAGATGTGGGTGTGTTCTTTATGATCACCATTGTTTCCTTAGATGTCATCGGAATTTTCTTAGCAGGCTGGGCATCCAACAATAAGTTCTCAATCCTGGGTGCGTTCCGTGCCATTGCACAAGTGATCTCCTACGAAATTCCATTAACACTAAGCATACTTGCAGTTGTCCTGATCTGTCAGACATTGGATCTGCAGCAGATCAGTTTTCAGCAGGGAATTTATTTTGTGAATACACAGCAGTTGAACACAGCGTTGTTTGGCGTTACTTCCTGGGGAATTGATGTAAATGAAATCGGAGGTTTTGTTAGCTGGAATGCATTCAAGTATCCGTTCTTGTTAATTGCTTATGTTGTATTCTTCATCGCTTCATTAGCCGAATGCAATCGTGCACCATTCGATATTCCGGAAGGAGAGTCTGAATTGGTTTCCGGTTTTCATACCGAGTATACAGGTTTTCGTTTCGCAATATTATTCTTAGCAGAATATGCGATGATGTTGTTAGTAGCTTTCTTGGGTGTGGTATTATTCTTTGGAAGTTGGAACACCGCTTTGCCAAACATTGGTAGTTTACGCTTGGCCGAATGGACGAGCGGAGCACCAGGCACTACAGCAGGATATGTATGGGGATTGTTCTGGTTAATCTCAAAAGGAATTACGATTGTGTTTTTGCAATTGGTAATGCGCTGGACCTATCCGCGTTTGCGCGTTGATCAGTTGATGAATTTATGTTGGAAGATATTATTACCGCTTTCGCTGTTCCTAGTTATCGTAAGCGGACTGTGGGTAGTGTGGATGAAACTTTAAATGGCTAGACATATTTCAAATATTGACTTATTCATTGTATCGATTAAATCGATGCTAATAGGATTGCGTCTAACCCTCAAACATTTTTTTGTGTCTATAGGTGTGAAGCGTAAGCCACAGGTAGGCGTGATGGATGCGAGTTACTTCATGCACAAAGATGGTATTGTAACAAACTTATATCCGCACGAATCTATTCCGGTGCCGGATAACGGTCGCTATCGTTTGCACAACGAAGTAGACGATTGCATTGTATGTGATCTGTGTGCAAAAGTTTGCCCCGTAAATTGCATCGACATTGAACCGATAAAATCTCCTGTTGAAATCGGTAAAACATCCGACGGCAGTACGAAACGTATTTATGCAGCAACATTCGACATTGACATGGCGAAATGCTGCTTCTGTGGTTTGTGTACGACGGTTTGTCCGACCGAATGTTTAACCATGACCAAGACGTACGACTTCAGTGAATACAATGTAAGCAACATGGTATACCACTTTGCGGAATTAAGTCCGGCTGAAGGTGTATTGAAGAAAGAAGAAATGGAGAGACTGACTGCAGAAGAGAAAGCGAAAAAAGCTGCTGCTGCAAAACCGGTATCTACAGAGGCAACAGAGAAAACAGAAATTTCATCAACAGCACCGAAGCCTGCGTTCAAACCTAAGGTAGCAATACCGGCGGTGAAGAAACCGGAGACAGATGCTGCATCGGAAAATAAAACAGCAGCAGAAATTACTTCAGCGAAAACGGAAGAAGCATCTGCAGAACCAACAGCAGAAAAACCGGCTGCACCAAAACCAGTTTTCAAACCAAAGGTTGTAATACCTGCGAAGAAACCTGTAACGGAAGCGCCGAAAGAAAGTGAAGCTGTTTCGGAAACAAAGGTAGAAGTAAAACCAACGGATGAAACAGCAGTGACTTCAACAGAAGCAGCAGTGCCGAAACCGAAGCCGGTAATGAAACCTGTGATGAAGCCGGTTATTCCTAAAGCTCCTTCACCTGAAATTGCAAGAGATGTAACCGCTCCACAAACTGAAACTCCTTCGACAGAGAATACAGTTGCACCGGAAGCAGAAGTAAAACATGCAGCTAAACCAAAACCGATCATGAAGCCAATCATGAAACCGATCATTCCTAAAAAGCCTGAGGAAGGAGGAGAGCCAAACGCATGAAACTAATTGAGGTCGTTTTTCTTTTCTTCTCCATACAATTGCTTTCTTCAGCATTAGTAATCTTGTTTACACGTAACGTGGTGTATGCAGCCATTGCATTAATGTCAACCTTGTTGGGTGTAGCTGCATTGTTTGTATTGGCTGGTTCAGATCTGTTGGCAGTTGTACAGCTTGTTGTATATGTTGGAGGTGTATTGATCTTATTATTGTTTGGTGTTTTGTATACCTACCGCGATCCGGAATCGTATTTTGAAAAGAAACATGTGTTGCTTTCTATTGTTACGGTAGTTGTAATTGCTGCAGGATTATTATTCTTATTATCGGATTTGTCATTCAACTATCCAACCTTATCTAAAGTGCCATCTGATAAAGCAGGTATTACACGTGCTGCTGGACAATATTGGATCACCAGCAAAATTCTGATTTTCGAAGTCGTAGCTGTCTTCTTATTGGTTGTATTGGTTGGTGCTGGTTGGATTGCATCAAAAGTATTGGATAAATCAAAAACGGAAGCATGATCCCTGTAGATTATTATATCATCGTTTCTATTTTATTGTTCAGCATAGGCTCAGCGATTGTATTCACGCGTCGTAATATTTTATATGTACTGATGGGGATTGAATTGATCTTCAATGCCGCAAATATTAATCTTGTGGCATTCGGACAATTGGATCCGGATCTTAACGGACAATTATTCAGTATGCTGATTATAACGGTTGCTGCTGCGGAGTCGGTTGTTGCATTGGCTATTGTTATCGTTCTGTTTAAGAAATTAAATACCATTGATCTGAACGAGATTACTCATTTAAAAGAAAAATAGATTGAGCGGACTTATTCCACATATCGAAGTTCCTTTAATACCTGCAGATAGTATTTCTATGTTGGCGTTGACAATTTTTTTCATGCCGATTATTACCTTCATTCTTTTATTCTTTACAGGTAAGCATATTTTAGCATCGATCCGTTCGTGGCTGGCAACGGGCGTGATGGGTGTGATGTTCGTATTGTCGGTCTATTTGCACATCAGTATTAAAGGCGAACACCTCTCGCGTTGGATCTGGTTTGAAATAGGAACGATCAAATTTACCACCAGCATGCTGTTGAATAATTACAGCACGACCATGATGGTAATTGCAACGTTTGTTTCTTTTATGGTGCATCTGTATTCGGTTCAATACATGAAGGAACGCAGAAATCATTCGAAGTACTTTCCTTATCTGGCGCTGTTTGTCTCTTCCATGCTGGGTATTATTTTAAGTGATAATTTATTGATCACATTTATTTTCTGGGAACTCGTAGGTTTGGCTTCGTTCTTACTGATTGGTTTCTGGTACGAAAAAGACACATCTGCAGCTGCTGCTAAAAAAGCATTTCTCTATAACAAGTTTGCGGATCTTGCATTTGTGATCGCAATCATGATCTTATATGCGATGTATGGCACAACAGAAATTTCTATTCTTAAAGAACTCGTAAATCTATCTGTTACATATCAAGCAGTACTTGCAGTACCTATATTTGCTGGCTTGGCAATCTGGTTTGCTACTGTAGGAAAGTCTGCTCAATTCCCCTTGTATGTATGGTTACCAGATGCGATGGCTGGTCCGACGCCTGTATCTGCATTGCTGCATGCGGCTACTATGGTGGCTGCCGGTGTGTTCTTATTATTAAAAACATCCTTCCTTTTAATTGATTGGGTCCCGAACTTGATCACGATCTTTGGATGTGTTACAGCATTGTTAGCAGCACTACAGGCAATACGCACGTTCGATAGCAAAAAGGTACTGGCATTTTCTACGGTTTCACAATTAGGTTATATGATGATGGCTGTTGGAGTAGGAGCAGACGATGCTGCTTTCTTTCACTTAGCAACGCATGCCTTCTTTAAAGCGTGTTTATTCTTATCCGTTGGTGCTGTGATCCATGCCATGCACCACATGCAGAGTCATCAGTTCGATCATGGACAGTATAAAGAACTGGATGCACTGGATATGCGTTTGATGGGAGGCTTCAGAAAGAAGATGCCGATCACGTTTGCTGCATACAGTGTTTCATATGCCGCATTGATCGGTTTGCCATTCTTCTCAGGTTTTCTTTCAAAAGACGCAATATTGGGTGCCTTATATGATCGTGCAGTCGTTTCAGGAAGCTGGTCCTGGTTGATCGTTGCTGTAGCCTTTACTACCGTTGGACTTACAGCCTTCTACATGACGCGACAAATGATCTTGATTTTCTTCGGAGAATTCAGATTGTTAAAAACAGATGCATCGTACAAAAAATATTTCGATCACATTGTTGAATCCGAATGGCTGATCAATATTCCTCTGATCCTGTTAGGGGCAATGAGTTTTTGGTTTTTCTTTTCACTCAATCCGCTGCATGCGCAAACAGGCTGGTGGATGAAGGACGCTTTTGTTTCAGGGACTCATCACGAGTTTCATATATTCATTCCGATTGTTGCTTCGCTATTTACATTGGGCGCTATAGCAATTGCAGTACAGAAATATAAAACGATTGATGCATTTGTAGATACACGTCTTACATTAACTCGTGTGTTTGCAAACAATTACTTTATTGAAAAAGGAATTACATTTCTTTTTGTTCAACCGGTATTTATGATTTCGAATATGTGTATGGCAACCGATGATTTTATCAATCGGGCGATTCATGCCAAGGCCTATTTCTTTATTGTTGTCGCTCAACTGGCGGATGTATTTGACCGCTGGGTAATTGACGGACTGGTGCATTTTGTAGCTGGCTTCATTCGATATATTGGTTCATTCTTCCGTTCGTATTTGAAAGGAAACATTCAGGGATATTTCTATTTCACATTAATAGCTTTTGCATTGATGCTGCTCTGGTTGGGCTGGTATCTGTAATTGCATACACATTTTATGGCAACACATATTTTATCCATACTGATCTTTTTACCCCTGTTGGGTGTATTGGGTCTGTTGTTTATACAGGGCGATGATCACCGCAGTTACCGCTGGGTTTCAGTACTTGTAACAGCATTGCAATTGGCACTAAGCATCTATTTATTTACGGCATTCAAACCGGAATATTTTCAGTTCCATAGTTATGATTCACTTGTGTATATGGAAAAAGCCAATTGGTTTCAATTATCCTTAGGGAACTTAGGAATTCTATCGGTGAATTATTTTTTAGGTATAGATGGATTGAGTTTGTCGATGATCTTATTAAGTGCAATTGTATTGTTTGCAGGAGCTTGTGCTTCATGGAACATTACGAAGCAAGCGAAAGGATATCATGCACTGTATTTACTTTTATGTATTTCAATTCCGGGTTGTTTCTTAGCATTGGACTTATTTCTGTTCTTTTTATTCTTTGAATTTATGCTGTTACCGATGTTCTTCCTGATAGGGATCTGGGGTGGTGTGCGCAGAGAATATGCTTCGATCAAATTCTTCTTATATACCTTACTCGGTTCAATCTTAATTTTAATTGTATTCATCGTCTTATTTATCAGCACGTACAATCCGGCTGAAATGATGGAGTATGTATCATCCAATGCTGGGGTAACCATTCAACACATTCAGGAAGGAATACATTCAGGCGAATTAATAAACAATCCATCGATCATACATTCGTTAGATCTCATTCAGCTGAGCAACCCGGTAAATTATTTCCCGAATGGTTTATTAGGTGAACACAATACATTGACCGTGTTCGGTTACTCCATTCGTACCTGGTGTTTCATTGCATTGCTGGTTGGCTTCTTAATTAAATTGCCGGCCTTTCCATTTCATACCTGGTTACCCGACGCGCACGTAGAAGCTCCAACGGCAGTCTCCGTAGTACTTGCAGGCATCCTGCTTAAAATTGGTGGCTACGGTTTGATCCGTATTGCTTGGCCTTTGTTTCCTCAGGAAGCCGGCGACGCCTCATGGTGGATCGGCTTGATCGGAGTCACTACCATATTGTATGCAGCCTTTGTTGCCTTGATACAAACCGATCTTAAAAAGATGATTGCTTATTCATCGGTATCACACATGGGCTTTGTAGTATTGGGGTTAGCAGCTGCAAAAACAGAAGGCATTACCGGCGCGGTATATCAGATGTTCAGTCACGGATTGATCTCTGCATTATTATTTTTACTCGTGGGTGTATTGTATGATCGCACACACGATCGTATGATTCCAAACTACAGAGGCTTGATTTCTAAAATGCCAGCGTATTCCGTAATCGTTACCATTGCCTTCTTTGCATCTTTGGGATTGCCGGGTATGTCCGGCTTCATTGCTGAGATTCTGATCTTTATCGGTGCCTTTAAGGGAGCAATCGATACAGCTGCAATTCCTGTATGGATGCCTCTTGTAGCAACATTAGGTTTATTGTTGTCTGCATCATATTATTTATGGACATTACAACGCATGTTCTTCGGTAAGTTTTCAACGCATATGAGCATTGATCGAAATACATTAAAAGATCTGACGGTTTCAGAAAAAGCATTGCTTTATTCCTTGTCCGGATTGATTATTTTATTCGGATTATTTCCTGCGATCTTATTGAATAAAATCGGACCGTCTATGGAAGCATGGACGAGTTTTTTTATCAATATGAAATAAAACGAACTGCATTTTAAAGAGCATATATCAGTGAATATTTTAGAACACATTCGTGAAAGTTTACAGTTCCTTGTTCCGGAGGCATTGCTGTTAGGGTCATTGCTGCTGGTTCTGTTTCTGGATATGTTTCAGGCTACACGTAAGAATACCTACTTTGCAGCAACAGCTTTCATAAGTTTTGCAGCAGGTGGTTTGTATTTACTGAATCAATTATTTGATCGCGGCTCAATACCCAACGTTGAGTTTATGGATCACATGCTGTTACAGAATCCAACGATTTTGTTCAGTAAAATTTTATTGATCATAAGCGGAATACTTGCACTGGTCTTTATTCAACTATCTCCATCGTCTTTGTGGCTGCGCGAAAGGGGAGAAACATACATTCTTTTATTAGCTATACTGATGGGCTGTTTCTTTTTAGTAGCGGCACTTAATTTATTTGTTGTCTTTCTTTCGTTGGAACTGATCTCTGTTCCTTCCTATATATTGGTTGCATCTCGTTTCGATAAAAAAAGTACTGAGGCCGGAATCAAATATCTGCTGTATGGCGCCTTTGCAACGGGCGTAATGCTCTTTGGTATTTCATTGATCTATGGCCTGACAGCCGGTATGGATCTATTCTCACCACGCTGGATCATGGTATTTGCATCGGTTCCGGTATTTTCAAAATGGATTGTTTTGGGACTTGTTCTGGCGGCGTTGTTTTTCAAAACTTCCCTGTTTCCATTCCATCCCTGGACACCGGATACCTATGAAGGTTCGGGCTGGGGTGTATTAAATATTCTGTCAACGATCCCGAAAATTGCAGCATTTATCTTTTTAATGCGACTATCTGCAATTTTTGAAGGCATGCAATCGTACAGCTTATTATTGGCCACGATTATCGGATTCAGTCTTTTAGTAGGAAACTTCTCTGCTTTAATGCAAAGCAATGCCCGCCGATTAATGGCTTATTCCTCTATCGCTCAGGGAGGTTTTATAGGTATGGCACTCCTTGGAGGTGGCGATTTGAGTCAACAGGCGCTGTTTTTCTATTTGATTGTCTACCTTTTCAGTGTGCCGGCAGCCTTGTTTGTATTGGACTATTTTGAGAATATCAGTAAGGGAGATGCTGTGAATAACTTTAACGGTTTAGGTAAGAAGGAACCTGTTATGAGTCTTATCTTTGTTATAGTGATGGCAACCCTGATCGGTTTACCTCCAACAGCTGGTTTCTTTGCTAAAATTTTCGTTTTTACGTCAGTTTGGCAACATTATGAAACCATTCATTCCCCGATTCTGTTGGGAGTTATCGGTGTAGCGGTCGCAGGAACAGTTGCCTCTGTTTTCTATTACATGAAGGTTCCTTATTCCTTGTTTTTCAAGGAATTTGAAAACACAGTAATACTTACATCCAAACACAAAAGTTCTCTTGTTTTCGTAAGTTTAAGTATACTTCCGGTGGTTGCATTGTTCTTTACCCCCGATTGGTTAATGGATTTACTAAAAGTTATAGTTGTATACATTTAAAATCTATCATCTATGAGCGATGCGATCAAGCACGAATGTGGTATAGCACTCATCAGGTTGCGAAAACCTTTTGCACACTACGTCGAAAAATACGGCACACCATATTACGGCATCAATAAGTTGTATACATTGATGGAAAAGCAATACAACAGGGGCCAGGACGGTGCCGGTATTGCAGTAATCAAATTAGATGTTCCCCAAGGTACCCGCTACATCAGCCGCTACCGCTCCGTAGATCAGCAACCCATCGCTGAAATTTTTGAGAAAGTAAATAAGAAATTCAGAAAAGCCATTCGTGATAATAAAGATAAAATTAACGACGCTCAGTGGTTGTTAGAAAACGTTGCCTTTACAGGTGAAGTTTTAATGGGCCACTTACGTTACGGTACGCATGGTAATAACGATATAGAAAACTGTCACCCATTCTTACGTCAGAATAACTGGAGAAGCCGCAGCATGGTTGTTGCCGGTAACTTCAACATGACAAACGTAGATGAGTTGTTCAATAAATTAATTGAACTTGGACAGCATCCGAAAGAAAAAGTAGATACTGTAACGGTATTGGAAAAGATTGGTCACTTCTTGGATGAAGAGAACCAATTCTTATTCGAAAAACATAAAGACAAGTTTTCAAATTCTCAGGTATCAACCATCATTGAAAATGATCTTGATCTGCAACGCGTATTGATGCGTTCGTGTAAAGACTTTGACGGTGGTTATGCAATGATGGGTATTGCAGGTCACGGTGCAGCTTTCGTAGCGCGCGATCCGGCAGGTATCCGTCCGGCATTTTATTATGCAGATGATGAAATTGTAATTGTAGCGTCAGAAAGACAAGCCATCAAAAGTGCGATGGAGAAGATCAGCTACGATGATATTAAAGAAGTACAGCCAGGTTTTGCATTGATCATTGATCGTGAAGGAAACTACGAAGAGAAACAATTCATTGATCAGCTTCCTAAAAAATCTTGTAGCTTCGAACGTATTTATTTTTCAAGAGGTTCAGATCCTCAGATTTATCAGGAGCGTAAGCAGCTTGGTAAAATTCTTACTCCACAAATTCTTGAAGCAATCGATTACGATATAGAAAACACGGTATTTTCTTATGTTCCGAATACCGCTGAGACCAGCTTCTTAGGTATGGTTGAAGGGATGGAAGAATATCTGTCGCGTTACCGTAAGAAAGTAATTTCAGAAGGAATTACAGGAGAGGAATTGGATAAAGTATTATCACTGCGTCCGCGTATAGAGAAGATGGTTATTAAGGATGCGAAGCTTCGTTCCTTCATTACATCGGATGATGTGCGTCAATCATTTGTTGCAAACTTGTACGATACCACACATGGTGTTGTAAGAAGAGGAATCGATAATCTTGTGATCATAGACGATTCGATCGTGCGTGGCACAACCTTAGAGAACGGTATTTTAAAAATGCTGGATAAATTAGGCCCGAAGAAAATTATTATTGTTTCTTCTGCACCTCAGATACGTTTCCCGGATTGCTATGGTATTGATATGTCGAAAGTTAAAGACTTCGTTGCATTCCGTGCTATGCTTGCCTTGTTGAAAGAAACGAAGCAGGAAAATCTGTTGGAAAATGTAAATGAAAAATGCAGATCTGCGATTGCGAACTTAAGCGGTAACATGGTGAACCATGTGAAGGAATTGTATCTGCAGTTCCCGTATGAGCAGGTGAGTAAAAAGATCGCTGAGATCATTACACCAAAAGGTTGTAATGCAGAGATCGAAGTGATCTTCCAGACAATTGAAGGATTACACAGAGCGTGTCCGAACCACATTGGTGACTGGTACTTTACAGGTGATTATCCGACAACAGGCGGTAACCGTGTTGTAAATAAAGCATTCATGTATTACATGGAAGGCAAGACCGTAAGAGCGTATTAAGAAGTGTTTAGATGTATAGTATAGAAAAGAGTCTTGAAGCAATTCAAGGCTCTTTTTTTTGTAAATAAAACGAGTCTGAGACTCTATTTCATTTGTAGCTCCTTAGAGCGCTTCGCTAACTCTAAGGAGAGAAGTTGTTTGCTATTCGTTTTAAATTATTTCTTTACTTATATTGGTTAACCATTTAAATCATACAATTAAAATTCTTTTATGCTTAAATATTTTTACATCGCGTTTGTCATCATACTTATCTGGATTGTTTTACTGGTAAATAAAATACTTCCGGTGCCTTTATTTCATACGCATGAAAAATTGGTTAAGCCTTCCTGGGAAACACCTAAGCCTTTTAAAAACGCAGACACACTGTCGTATGCCTATCTCTATCTGATCATGCAGAAACACTACAGCAAACCTGCGTATCAAAATATTCTGGGTGGCTTGTATTTCAGAGATGATCTTACACCTGAAAATTATTTTATAGATCTTGTTCCGAATTCCTATCCCAATTATAAAAATGCCGGCCGCTTTGGGCATGCCTTGATCTATAAAGAAAAGAAAGATTACAAATTGATGCTGGAAGAATTGCAGGAAATTACAGTGACCGATAAACCGTATTATTTCTGTGAATTAGGTTGGGCGCAGGCCTATCAAGGCGATCTGGCAAATTCGATTGTTTCCTTTGAAAAAGAATTAAGTTATAAAAACGGAAATCGAAGTTCAGCCTATAAAGGTTTAGCAGAAGTTTTTTTTGCAACCGGAAATTTTGAAGGAATACATAAACTGATGTCTGAACCGCTTTTCGTAAAGAATTGTCCGGACTATATTTTGCGCAATGAATATTTTTCCAATGGTCCTGTACTGACATACATTACCTATGTACTGAAGCTAAATGTAACCTGGGATTTGCTTGTAGCAGCAGCTTTGATCGCACTTTTATGGGGCTATTATTATACGCGCTTTAAGCTGTTTGCTAAAAGAGATTACATATTGTATTTCATTGTATTTGGGCTTTCATGTATTGTTACACCTTTTTGTGTCATCCTGTATGATATCCTGCATTATGGATTCCAGATTTCTGATGACGGAGGTTTTTGGGCAAATGTATTGTATTATATTTTCGGAGTTGGTTTGATTGAAGAAACGACGAAGGCTTTGCCGGTTCTTATATGTGTGTTGGTATTTTCTAAAAGAATTAAAGAGCCGGTTGATTATTTAGTGCTTGCAACCATTAGTGCATTGGGATTTGCAGGTATGGAAAATATCATGTATTTCGATCGCTATTATGGAAATCAAAGTTACAGCATCATTCATGATCGGGGAGTATTGTCTGTTGTGATGCATATATTTTGTTCTACCGTAATTTGGTATGGATATATTCAAACAAAATTATTGAAAAATCTGAAGCACATTTTTATAGGTATTGCAGTATCCATAACTGCACATGGAATGTATGATGTATTTTTCAGTCAATCTGTTTCGTCCATGTTTTATATATTTTCTTTTGGCATGGTCATCGTATCCTTTTTTGCTTTAAAGATGTTTTACAATTCTGCATTAAATCAATCGCCATTTTTTGATGCACGTGTGAACTATGCTTCCGGAGCAAATGCATTTATATTGGTTGCCGGCTTGGGAATAATTCTTGTATTTGAATTTGTATTGGAAGCAATTCGTTTTGGATCACCTCATGCAAACGATAGCTTGCTTTCAAGTTTGCTGGCTTATACAGCAATTGTTGTTTTATATTCAAGCAATTTTGCACGTATTGTTTTATGCAACAAACATTGGGTGCGCATGCGAGATATGCTTGTGTCTAATTTTTACTCGCAACGGAATGTTGGAAATGAAACCGTATTGCTGGCTTCGAACAAGAGCACACACAAAGATATATATCCGTTGTATGGAAAGATTGTTCGTTTGGAGTCGTATGATGGAACAGCAGAAAATTATGCCATTAAACTGGATACACCTATATCCTATAATAATGCACCGATCTATGAAGTACTGGCTTGCTTTGCTGCCAAGACATCAGAAGCACATCGGATTCATGTTAAGTTATTGTATGGAACGAATACATTTGATCTTAGAGAAGATGGAAAGGTAAATGATCAATCGAATATGATCCGCTTGGATTATAGTTTGATGGAAACCGCTGCAGAAAAGGAATCGATTTTCAAGTCGTTGAATTCAAACTGGAAGTGGGCGACAGCATTGATCGTTGCATTTTTCCTGTTCATCTTTACGTTTAAAACATTTATGGATTATACCACATCCATTGATTATTATAGAGGTGCAGAACGCAGTCTGGAAAATCTGGATATTTATACATCCAGTGTACATTGCAAGTCTGCTGTATATTTTAATGAAGACAACTACGAGGCACGTATACTATTTGCGAAGATCCGTATGGATGGAGGTTTCTATCCCCAGGCATTGGTTTATCTAAATCAGGTAAACGATGTGCCGAGATACATTGCTCCGGATTATTATGCCATAAAAGGATTGTGCGAATATAAAATCGGCATGACTAATAAATCAAATCCGTTGTTGCTTCAATCGATTGTATCATTTAAGGAATGCGAAAAGCACCCTGTGAAATTTGATAGCTTGTACTGGTATCAAAGTTCGGCGTATGAAAACACAGGAAATGGTACTGAAGCAATTGAGAGCATGAATTTATTTCTGTCTGATAAAAGTCATATAAGTAAATATGCGTATTTAAAAATGGCAGATTTATACTTCAGTCAGAAATTATATAGTGAAGCTTATACGTATTACACCAAACTTATTGAATCAAAAGATTTTTATGCACAGGCACTTTTGAAGCGTGGTTTATGCAATCATTACCTCAATAAGCCGAACGATGCATGTACTGACATCGAAACGGCACATTCGTACGGTGACCCGAAAGCAATTGATTATTTGAATCAATGGTGCAGGGTAGGAGCTGCTGAAGATTCCACACAATCAGCAGTCGAGTAGTAAAGTCTCTATCCGTAGAGTTAGCGAATCGCTCTACGGATGAATAATGAATAAGAGTCTCTGACTCGCGTTAATATTTATATAAAATCTATTTTTATTAATTCTAGTTTATTAGAGTAATAATCGCAGGCACTTGAATATAATTTGCAAGGGATGCATCGCATTAGATGTTAGGTTATGACCCCAGTAGGGATCATATATTTATAGAATACCTTCGGTATTGTGCATAAAAATTATCTGTTATATGATTGCTATAAATATGCGACTCCGCTGGGGTCGTGCTGAAAATAATTTTCAATTGAACTAATTTTTAATAAATAGAATAAGAAAACAATACTATTTATTAGTTGATCTGAAAATATTTTTATTTACCCTGTATCTTTTTGTATCCTTTTCATTATTCTATAAAGAACCACTAAACTTTATAGCCATGAAAAGAACGATTTTGATTGCAGCAGGTACTCTGAGTATCATTTTTTCCGGATATGCGCAAGATGGGTATAATCCATTATCTGTAAGGCCGGTTCATACATCTGATGTGATGTATCAAAAAACAGTGACGCGTGCCTTAGATCTTCGTGAGAAGCAAAATGAACCTTTATTTTCCAGAAATAATGAAATTACAGCATTGATTATAAATGGTGTTATCGATGGCCAAATTAAAGCATACACAAACGATTCGCTGAATACACAAGTGTCGGTAAGCGATTTTTATAAAAAGATGCAATCTCCTGCATTGGCCTCGCTACCTACTGATACGGTTGATCTGTTTCTGGAGTATGGAGAAAACTGGAGAGATGTAAAGAAGATGTTTGAATCAGAAAAATACATGGCACGTGATCTATATCAAATGGAGATAAAAGAAAATGTGTTGTTTGATAAACAGCAATCCAAATGGGTATACGATATTCAAACCATAACAATCTATATACCTGCGGATCATCTTTTGAATACAAGAGGTATACAAACCGTTGTTGCTTCATTCAGTTATAAAGAATTGGCTGAAAATTTATTTAAAGACAATCCCAAAGCGATCTGGTATAATGTAGAGAATGACCACGAAAATAAAAATCTGGCTGATGCATTTGATCTGCGTTTATTCAGCGCGTACATTATAAAAGTTTCAAATCCGCAGGATCTGTATTTATCAGATATGTATTCAGATGAACAGAAAGGCCGCATGGCATCAAACTGGTCTGCTGAAAAGTTAATGGAATACGAACACAATCTTTGGGAATTCTGACGAGTGAAGGGTAGAAGAGGCGTAGAGTACATAGGATGGGAACTCCTATTGTATTCTACGTCCTAATGTTTACACTATTCGATCAATCTTGATTTTATAAAATCAATGGAATGTTGTTGCAGAAATATTTTTATTTCATCGTTTACAAAATTCCATTCCTCTTCTCTTTTCATATAGTTTTCATAAGAAGTAGTTTGGTCGAATAAATGACGTAATGTTTTTCTTGACTTTTTTATTTCGATGAGCGAAGCATCGTTGTTTTCTAATTTTTCAATTTTTAAAAACAATAATACAGTGTCTTGAGCAGAAACTGTTTCTTTATTACGAATGGAGTAATGATTCTTAATTTCTATGACATCAAAAAAGATATTGTCGCTGGAGTCATAATAAAATTTTCGATCTGGTGATTCATTTGCTAGTGCTAAACCAAACCAATTATATATCCTGTCTGTGTTCCATGTATCCATAGCTGTATTCTTTAGATCAAATTAAATTGTTTAAAATGATGCGTGAAATGTTTGTTGTGAAAAATAATCCATTCAGTATAATTCAAGTCGCCTAATGAAGGGTTCGTTGTTTTTATAGTTGGATTTTTTTGAAAGAATTCTTCGAAATAAATTAATTCCTTTTCGAGCTCTGTCAATACTGATTTAATATCAGCATATGTCAATGCCGGCAGTTCTTCTGTTAAGATGGGAGATCTGAATCCATTCGGCATTTCAGCAGGTGAGTATATCAGAGCCTGTTTAAATGCGTTTGCTTTTTCTTCTCTGAACGAACAAGGGTGTGGGATTTTATTGGAAGAGATTTGAACCGTTAACAATAAATGTTCGATCATGTGCTGTGCAGACATTTTTCCAAACGAAGCAACAGAGTTATTTGTTAATGTATTTAAGGAATTTAAAAGGAATTCACGGTTATGTATTTCAATCATGATTTTTTAGCAGCTTGAACGGATGAATAAAGTGAAACGCAAAAAGGAGTGATGTAGGTCAAAATAATTCTCAAAATATTCCTTGCAGTGAAATTCGATTCTAAAAATACGTCGTAACTATTAATTAAGTTTAGCAAACTTCCAACGACCAAAGCTACCAGCAAAGCTCTTTTAATATTATTTGACATATACAAAACCTTCTTTCTATTCAATTTAATAAATATAAAGAAGGTATTGTATAGGTTTTTAATATTTGGTCTGTATTATTAAGACAGTATAGGCTGTTGTGAGTTGGTTATTTAAATGAGTTTTATTGAAAGGAAAGCCCTTTTAATGAATTTTTATCATACCAGAATGGCTCAAAATTGTTTTCCAGTGCAATACATTCAACATTAATTTGGGTACTAACTGCATTTCCAAAGATGCTGCAAACGGCCGCATCTGCAGCATCCCGACCTGTAGCTATTTTTACCAATCCATTCAATGGAACTAATCTAGTTGCATCAAAGATGATCCAGTTGCCTCCGATGTATGCTTCAAAACATGCATGAAAATCCGGTGGATTTAATTTGAATGCATAACCCGTAAAATATCGTGCAGGGATGGATAATGCTCTGCATAAAGCGATACCTAAATGAGCAAAATCACGACAAACTCCAGCACGTTCTATTAGTGTATCAATAGCAGATGTTTGCGAATCTGTGCTGCCGCTAACATATGCTACATTGTTGTAGATCCAGTCTGTAATGGCAAGTACTTTAGAATAGACATTCTCAATTTTGCCGAATTCTTTGTAAGCAAGTTTTTGAAGTTTATCTGATTGACAGTAACGGCTTGGAAAAAGGAATGGAATGATGTCCCCATCTAATTCAACTACCGGAACGGTTTGTAATTCGTGGCCCTGCTCAATAACCTTATAGTTTGTATCAACCGTGGCTGTGTAGGATATAGTGAAGGACGTTTGTTCATCTGCCTTCAAACGAACAAATCTACTTGTATCGGAATTATATGAAAATTCTTCTATTGTGATGGGTGGGGTAACAATTAACGACTCCTCAATAATTTGTTGACTTGCTGTACGCAATGCATGTACATTAAATATAAATGTTGTTGGCAGACTTACTTTGTAAGAAATGTCGCTGTGAATCTTGAATTTCATTGCTTGCTGTTGTTAGAATCTAATTTTTCTTGTAATGTGTCAAAGGTAGAATCAATCCATGTTTCGGGGATTTCATCTAAGGCTGTTTTTAATTTTTCTGCCCACAGTTCTGATATTGCAGCGAGTTCTTTTTGTTCATATCTCTTTTCAAACATTTGAAAAGAATCTTTTTTGTAGAGCACAACATCAATTGGAAAGTCTACATTATTGGAACTTACGCGTGTTGAATCAAAAGAAAGAAATCCAGCTTTCAATGCCTGTTTCATTGAGGTATCCGCATTTAAAATCCGGTTGAGTATTGCTTTGCCTTGTCCTGAATTTCCGATAATTACATAAGGTGAACCTTCATCCAATTCAACCCAATTTCCTTCAGAATAAATAAGAAATAACTTTTGCGTTTCATCATCTTTAAATTGCCCGCCAATAATTGTATTCAAATTGAATTTAAGTCCTGAGTTTAATAAAAATGCCTTGTCTTCTAAAGCTACACGCTTGATTTGTTCGCCAAATGAATTGACAGCTTTATATAGCTTGTTATAACCTTTATTTGTTTCTGTTAATTCCTGAAAATAGTTTATTGCTTTATCTCTCACAGAACGTAATCCGCTAGTCATAATAAACATCGAATGGTTTTCATATTGTTCAATATGTACTTTTTTCTTGGTTGATATATTGGAACCTGCAGTAATACATGTATCTGAGATTGCCACTAAACCATCTTTTACTTTAATAGCTAGACAGTATGTCATAATGCGTACGTAGAAACGATATAAATAAATTAAGAAGTAATTTATAAAGAACCTTCTCTACGAGTATTACAAAAAAATGGAATTCATTTATATTATTCTTCAATGGGAACCTGTTCCAGTAGGTTAAATGGATGTCTGAAAATTTAAAATAATTGCTTGAGGCTATTATAAATAAAAATCCGCATATATTAATTTATAATATATGCGGATGGAGATGAATGTATTTAATATCTATTGAAACTTACCTACAGAGGCGAATTGTGCAACAACATCTCTGTTTTTCATTTTGTCGTTGTTGATGCAAGCCATAATTTCTTCTTCCGGAATATGAAAATCATACAAAGCTAGTACACGGGTTAAATGCTTGCAAAATGTAGATTTAGATTCTTCAATTGTTTCAGAACCTATTTTCCATGCCAGCTGACCTACTGTAGCATCTAAAAACGGCGGGATTTCTTCAAACGGATTCACATCGTGAACCGGGCTATCCAATACGCCAAAGTATACTTTAGTTAACCAACGAACTCTTTTTTCAGGAGACAGTTTTTCCTTTTCCATACCGATTTGTTGTTAAAATAATTACTCTTAAAATATTTATTTGTATTAAAATGACGAAGCTTTGAAAGCCTTTATATTAATATAATAAAATTATTCTTTAAAAGAAAAATTCGGTTTTTATGGTTGGCCTGGTTTATTGCTTTGTGCAGCTATGGTAAGATTACCAGTGTTTAGGTTGTATACGGCTAATAAATAATCGGGGTTTAGATACCACATATTTATTTGCGTGTAATAATTGTCTTCTTCTATATTAACAGGCTGATATGTACCCAGTTCATTGCTGTAATAGTCGAGGAGCTGATTGTATAGGTTCGTTCCCTTTTTTTCGTTGGATTCGTTAAACACAATACTATAACGAATTAATACATCATTTTTGAAATTGAATTCCAATTTACCTTTATAAGATAAAAAGGTGATGTCCTGAATAGATTCCTGCAGACCTTTGGCTCCCAATTGCTCGTTGAAGTCTTCCGCATGGAGTGGCTTTACAGAAGGGATTTTTTCTTTTAGTTCTTCATAGCTGATGCCTAAAGAGAATTTTTCAAACAAAAGTAAATTCGTTTTGTCTTCAGTAGTATAACTTAATTTTGTTGATTTAACAGCCACAGGTGTTGTATCCACTGCAGGAGGCGCAATCGTATCTGCTTTGTTAATTTGAGTTGAATCGATCGCAAGTGTACCATCTGAATCGTTAGAGGTACAGGCAGTAATGGAAGCAATCAGGAATATGAATAGAATTAATTTGTGTTTCATGTTGGTTATATTGGATCTACATTAACAATCATACGGCCTTTATTGCCCATATGTAAGCCATGTTCACTTGAGACAATGGATGCAATTTTATTTTTTACGGATTGCAATCCTTTTATATCTTTTTCTAATTTAACAAAAAGTTCGAAATGATAATAATTTCTTAACCGATCAATTAAAGGTGCCTGAGGTCCAAGTACGCGCTTGCTTCCCAATGCTTCTTTTAATTTGATAGAAAGGGACTGCGCACATCTCATAGCTTCTTTTTTATCCAGGTGCAATACAGAGATGTGTATGATTCTATTAAACGGAGGGTATAGAAACATTTCCCGTTCATATACTTCCCGTGTAAAGAAGTTATCGTAATCATTCTTTTGTATAAATGCGAATACAGGATGTTCCGGCTGTGATGTTTGTATAATCACTTTGCCTTTACCGCTTTTACGGCCTGCTCTGCCGCTTACCTGTACAATCATCTGAAAGGTGCGTTCAATGGCTCTGAAGTCAGGAAAATACAGCATTCTGTCTGCATCGTATACACCAACAAGTTCAACATTGGCAAAGTCTAATCCTTTCGTCACCATTTGAGTACCGATCAGGATATCAATTTCATGCTGACTGAAAGCTGTTATTAATTCAGCGAAACTATTTTTCTTACGTGTGGTATCCAGATCCATTCTGCGGATACGTGCATCCGGTAAGAGTAATTGCAATTCATCTTCAATACGCTCTGTTCCGGAACCTACGGTCTTTAATCGATGCGAACTGCAGCTGTCACATTTTTGCGGAACCTTTCGTGTGAAGCCGCAGTAATGGCAACGCAATTCGTGATTGAACTGATGGTAGGTAAGACTTACCGAACAGCTGTTGCACATGGGAATATTGCCGCAGTCTTCGCATTCCAGCATCGGCGCATAACCCCTTCTGTTCTGAAAGATGATCACCTGCTTTTTATTGGCAATGGTTTCTTTTATTTCATTTAATAAGGCTAAAGAAAATCCCTGCTGTATGGTTTTGTTTTTGCGTTCCTTGCGCATATCTGCAAAGGCTATTTCCGGCAATGCCACATCTCCATAGCGTTTCATCAAAGAAACGTAACCCCATCTGTTTTTTAAGGCAGCATCTCTACTTTCAATGCTTGGCGTTGCAGAACCCAATAATGTTTTTGCATTGTGTATGCGCGCCAGCATTAATGCTGCATCACGTCCATTGTACCGTGGTGCAGGATCCTGCTGCTTATAAGAAGCTTCATGTTCTTCGTCTATGATCAATAGACCTAAATGTGTGAAGGGAAGAAAAACGGCAGACCGTACACCTACAATAAAATCGTAACGGCCTTCCTGCAAGCCTTTCCATACTTCGACACGTTCATTGTCTGAAAAACGGGAATGATATACACCCATCCGATCTCCGAAATATTCTTCAAGACGATTTACGATCTGTGTGGTTAATGCAATTTCAGGAAGTAGTAGTAAAGCCTGAGAACCGTTTTCAATACTGCGTTTGATAAGGTCTATGTAGATCTCCGTTTTACCACTGCCTGTAATGCCATGAAGCAATACGCTGTCTTTGGAATCGAACTGCTGCAGGATGGATTCTTTGGCTGCTTGCTGATCCGCAGAAAGTTCTACCTGTTGCTTTTTTTCATCCGGACGGTAGGAGAGCCTGGAAACAATTTCTTCAAACTCTTCAAAGACTTCATTTTTGATTAATGTTTGAAGAGAAGATGTAGAGATTTCGGATGCAGCAAAAAAAGTTTTTTCTACACCAAGAATATTGCTTCCGGCGTGTTGTATAACAGGTACCTGCTGTAAATAGCGCATCACAACTTCCTGCTGCTTCGGTTTTTTATCAAGTGTATTGACAAGTTCGGAAAGCGATTCTTTGGAAGTATATCTATCCGTTAAGCGGATACGGTTGATGATTTTCGGGGAGTATTTTTCTTTTACTTCTTCAAACAACAGAATCGCTTGTTTCTGGATCAGTAATTTTAAAATGAATTGTACGTTCGCAACATTGATCAGTTTGGAAACATCTTTGTAGCTGAGTGTTGTTGAACGCAGCTCTTGAATGATCCTGCGTTCCTTCTCTGTAAGATCGAAATCTGCTTCTTTAAAAACCGGATTGATCTGGATCATGGATTCGCTGCTCAATTTAAATCCGCTTGGCAAGGCTGCTTGCAGCACTTCTCCATGCGAACATAAATAATATTCAGCCATCCAGTCCATAAACGTGAATTGATAGCTGTTCATTGTCGGAACAAGATCCAACACATCCATCAATTCTTTTGTCTGATAATTTGAAGGCGCAGTTTTATGTATAGTTCGTACAACGCCTGTTACAAATTTGCGCTGTCCAAAGGGTACAATAATTCTTGAACCAATATAAAGTCCATCCACTAAATGCGACGGTATTTTATAGGTGAAAAATTGTGGCAATGGTAATGGTAATACCACATCACAAAATAATTCTTCTTCAAGGGTATTGGTATTGAACATTTGTAGGGCTAAGCAGATTACTTAATAATGGTAACGTTGGGCAAGAGTTTTACTGCAGCGTCAAAGGTTGCAGCAGGCCATTCCGGATGATCTCTTAGATCAAGAACCAATAAGTTTGGCATCTGTGTTAGTACAGGCGGCGTCTTAGACATGTAGCGTGTGCCCATCAGGTTTAAGACTTTTAAGTTTGTTAACGTTGAAAAGGTTGCAGGCAGCGTAGGTATTTTATTGAAAGAAAGATCCAGACATACAAGATTTTTCAATTGTAAGATCTGGTCAGGAAATACAGTAAGCTTCTGCATGGAGAGATCTAATTTCTGTACATTTAATGGATCTTTCAAAGCGTCTTCTAACGAATAATACGTTTTGTATTCGCAAAGTGTATCATAGGCTGCTTGTGCTTTCGCATCTGTATGAACGGAAAATATTCCTGAAAGAATAAGTGCTGTTAGGAAGAATAACTTTTTCATAGGATTTAATTTATACGGTTTAAATGTTCTATTAACTCTGTAACGGAAGTTGTAGGCAATTGACAGGTTTTATTGTAACACAAATAGATGTTTGTTTCATTCTCTTTTGGTTTGCGGTCTTTTAATAAAGGCAAGGTACTTGGCAATACAGAGCCGCAGATAATTTTATTCGGAAAATAATACCGGTCAATTTCTTTTCGGATCTGAATGCTGTCTTTCCCGCTGATAACGATCTCGGCAGTAGGAGACATAAGGCTGGTGATTAAACAGCCCCAATTCGATACATACGATGGATCAGTTAAGAATACATTCTTAAAACGGGATGCTGTTTTGCGGCCGTGCTCTATCCAGTCTTCGTTGTTTAATAATTTACCTAAGTGATACAAGTTACGTGCCAGAGAAGAATTCGATGCGGGAATCACATTGTCGAATATTTCTTTTTTACGGGCAATTAATTTTTCGCTGAGATTTGATGTATAGAAGAATAAGCCTTCGCTTTCATCGTAGAAATAATCGATCACGTGATTTACCAGATTGATTGCCTGGCGCAGCCACTGTTCGTCCAAGCTTACTTCATATAAGGCAAGGTATCCTTCAATAACAAATGTATAATCTTCTAAGAAACCCGGTATGGTTGCTTGTTTGTTTTTGTAAGAATGGAAAAGTGTTTTTCCATCGTACATTTTTGAAACAATGAACTCCGCGTTCATCAATGCAGTGTTCAATATTGCTTCATCGCCTAGTGCACGGTATGCTTCACACAAGCCTTTCAGCATAATGCCGTTCCAGGATGCAAGGATCTTATCATCTAAACCCGGATGTTCGCGCGGATCACGTGCGGAGAATAAGATGTTTTTCCAACGAGAAACAGATTCGTTTAATTTGTCTGCACTCAAATTGTATTTCGCTGCAAACGCTGTATCATCCGTGCGTTTGTATAAAATATTCATTCCATGTTCCCAATTGCCGACTTCGGTAATGGAATAATAATTACAGAACAAAGAAAAATCTTCCTGGATAAGCTCAACAAGTTCTTCGAAATGCCAGCAATAATATTTTCCTTCGATCCCTTCGCTATCCGCATCCAGTGCGGAATAGAAGCCACCTTCTTTTGAAAATAGTTCCCGTGTAAGCCACGTGTAGGTATCTTCGATGACTTCTTTGTACAACGGTTTTTTTGTAAGCGTATAGGCTTCACTGTACAATGCAAGAAGCTGTCCGTTATCGTACAGCATCTTTTCAAAGTGTGGCGCAAACCATTCTCCATCTGTAGAATAACGTGCAAAGCCACCGCCGATGGTATCATAGATGCCGCCCATCGCCATCTTGTCCAGCGTTCGTTCAACATGCTCCAGGGATGCTTTACGTTTTGTTAATGCATAATCACGAAGGAGGTATAGATATATAGAAGGCATCGGGAATTTCGGCACCTTATTCATGCCGCCCATGTTCTGATCAAACTGCTTCGCGATGTTGTCAAATGCCCGATCCAGCTCTTCTATTGTGAATGCCTGAGATTCATCTGTTAATCCATATTTATCAACTTCGCTTTGGTTCAACGCTGCAGCAAAGTTTTCAGCAGATGTATAGATCTCTTCTCTATGATGTATGAATGCATTCGAAATCTGATCCAGTAAATGCAGCCAATTGTCTTTTGGGAAATACGTGCCGCCGTAAAACGGTTTTGTGTCGGGTGTTAGAAAAACATTTAATGGCCAGCCACCGCGTAAACCCATTGCTGATACTGCATCCATGTAAATCTGATCCAGATCCGGGCGCTCTTCGCGATCTATTTTTATATTAACGAAATGCGCATTCATGAGGACTGCTACTTCATCTTTTTCAAAACATTCATGCTCCATCACGTGACACCAGTGACAGGCAGAGTATCCAATACTTACAAGAATAGGTTTATTTTCTGACTTCGCTTTTTGCAACGCTTCTTCACCCCAGGGAAACCATTCAACCGGGTTGTGCGCATGCTGTAACAGATACGGACTACTTTCTGTTGCTAAACGGTTTGTGTGGGCGTGTGAAGATTTCATAAACTTAGTTGCGTTGAGCTTTTAACGAAGCAATTTCATCTGCGGTGTTCCAGTATTGGAACTGAGAGAAACGATCGATAGCCTGTATAATAAATTGTTGATGTGCTTCAGAGGTCGGATGATACGCTTTGTGATGCAGTAGTTTTTGCAACTGATCCCATTCCGTTAATGCTTCTTGTAAGTCAGAAGAGAAAAGCCATTGCGCAAGTTTGTTCCAGATGTATTTTTCAGCCTGCGTACTCGGATGGATGAGATCTTCCGCGTAATATCTATAGTCGCGCAGATCATCCAGCTGAATTTCGTATGCAGGAAAGTAATGACAATCGTTGTGCTGCTCGCAGATGTAATGCACAGAAGACAAGAGGATCGATTTACTCACGCTGTTCAATTGCAGCGTATCTTTAATATGCCTTACGGGACTAACGGTGAAGATGATCTTTATATTCGGATTGAATGTTTTCAATTTTGAATACAGCACGTCAAAGTCTTCCAGGATGTGTTTTACGGAAAGCAATTCTTTTTTGAAATACCGACCACTTTGTTTGTGACAGTTGTTTACAATGGTGTTCGTATCAACATGTCGATATACCCATGCAGTACCAAGCGTAATAACTAAAACAGATGCACGAGCCAGTGTTTTTGTTGTGGCTGCGATCCGTTCGTTGCTGATGGCATGTAATTCTGCGGAACTCAATGCTGATACTTCAGAATGAAATTGGTGATCGTACCATACTTCACCTAAAGCAGCAGGGAAGGGGTTGAATTTTTGGTCAATTGAAATGGAAAGCAATTGAAAGATTGAAATAGGATTGAAGGTTGTACCGAATGGATTGGCAGCAACATCAAACTTGTATGACTGCAGACGTGCTCCGATCATATCTGAAAAACAAGAGCCTATTGTCACGACCGTTTGGTTGTGTTCAAGTGTAAATGGAGCTTTGCCGGGAGATATTTCGGTACGGGTTTGCATGCAGCTGGTATTTACTACAAAGTACGAACTTATTCATAAAGATGCTACTGCCGTAATTTTGCAGCTTTGTTCTCTAATTATCTAAGTTCTAAATAACAAAAAACAAATTCCAAACGAATAGAAAAGACTAAACCTTAAATGAAATATAGATATAAATCCTTGTTTGCAGTAGTTTGGATTTTGTTTTTTGTTATTTGGAATTTAGCAAGAAGGCATAAAAAAAGCCTCTTATGTACAAGACACAAGAGGCTTTATGTTAATGGTAGACGAGAATTACTCAGCTACTACTGTAAATTTCAATTCAACTTTCACTTCTTTGTGTAAGTCAACTACTGCAGTGTGCTCACCAGCATCTTTAACATCACCTTTGAAAGCGATTTTCTTACGATCTACATTGATGCCTTTTTTAGCTAATGCATCAGAGATTTGTAAAGATGTAACTGCACCGAAGATTTTACCTGTATCACCAACTTTAGCAGCAATCTCAAGTGCAAGACCTGCGATTTTCTCTGAAGTAGCAACAGCGTCTTTCTTCAATTTCTCTGCTTTGTGAGCTGCTTGCTTAATGTTTTCAGCAACAACTTTTTTAGCAGAATCAGTAGCATTGATAGCGTATCCGCGTGGGATAAGGAAGTTATTTCCGTATCCAGCTTTTACTTGAACTAAGTCATTCTTATAACCTAATCCTTTGATGTCTTCTTTTAAAATAACTTCCATGATTTTACCTCCTTTAGATTATTTTAAAGAATCTGTTACGTATGGCAATAAACCAATTAAACGAGCACGTTTAACCGCTTGAGCTACTTTGCGTTGAAATTTCAAGCTTGTACCTGTAAGACGACGTGGTAAGATTTTACCTTGCTCATTTACAAATTTCAATAAGAAATTTGGATCTTTATAGTCGATGTAAAATATGCCCATTTTCTTGAAACGGCAATATTTTTTTCTGTTCTCGACTCTGTTGATTGATTCGTTCTGAAGTGTCATAATTATGCTTTCTCCTCCACTTTTTCAGATTTCTTGAATTCGCCTTTTTTTCTTTTGATGTTGTATGCAATAGCATGCTTATCCAATGCGGTTGTTAAAAAACGCATGATACGCTCATCTCTGCGATACTCAGTTTCAAGAGTATTGATTATTGAAGTTTTAGCTTCAAATTCAACAAGGTGGTAGAAACCAGTGTTTTTCTTTTGAATTGGGTAAGCAAGCTTACGCAACCCCCAGCTTTCTTCGTTCACAATCTTAGCGCCGTTATCCACGAGCACTTGCTTGAACTTCTGTGCGGCATCCTTCATCTGAGAATCAGATAAAACGGGAGTTAAAATGAATACCGTCTCGTACTGTTTAAGTGACATAGTTAATTGTTATATATTAATTTATAAGGATTGCAAAGGTAAGGTATTTGAACCTGAATACCAAAAAAAGTTAAATGGATTAATAAGAGCCAGACTCGTAATTTCCAGATAGTAAAGTCAATAAATCCGAACACCTAAAAAAGAATAAAAAAAGCCCTTTAAAGTTAATTAAAGGGCTTTTTGTGTGTCTAACGACAATGATTAGCTAATAACAAATGTTCCGGTACCGATTAATGCACCTTCACAATATACTTCGATTGTATGCTTTCCAACTTTCCATGCACCTTCTTTTGTATAAGAAACAGTTACAGGAGAAATCAAGCCATTGTATAAAATGCTTGTTTTTGTTGTGTAGAACAATGTTTGTGTATTGTATTTGAACTCACCGTTAGATGAACCTGTAATAGTAGCACCATCCGGTTCAACGATACGGATAAACAATTCTTTTGTGTTTTTAGGAGCGATTTTGTTCTCAGCAACCGTGAATAAGATCTTGATCTGACCAAGTGACTTGCCTTTATATGCATCGTCAATTTTTTCTTTTCCTTTAGAACTTACTGAAATTACTTTGATGTTTTCAGCTTTTAAAACAGAAGCAATAGCTACTTTTTGTGCTAAAGCACCTTTTTCTTCTTCTAATGTAGAGATTACCTGAGTTTTTTGAACAATTTCAGCATTTTTGATATTCAATGTTGAATCTTTCTGAGTTAATTGAATATTTAATGCAGCAACTTTAGCTTCTGCTTCGTCCTTTAACTTATTTGCATTTGCAATTTCACCCTGAACGCTGTTGTATTTGCTTCTGTAGTAATTAGCATCTTTCTGCAATTTTACTTTTATTGATTCAAGTTCTTGAATCTGAGCTTCTAATGCTTCATTTTTTCCACCAGCTTCTGCAAGTTGAGCACTGATTGTCTTTAACTCTTCAATTTTAGCAGTTAAAGCAGTGGTTAAACTATCGCGTTGAGCATTTCCTTCTTGTATCGTAACTGCCTGCTGCTTGATTTCATCGTTTTGTTTGTAATTAAAGAACCCTTGAATACCATTAACAGCAAGTAATACAACGGCTAAAACAACAATCCATACTTTATTGTTGTTCTTTTCTTCTTTAACAACTTGTTTTTTTTCCTGACTCATAAAAGATGCGTTTTTGAAAAGTTTGACTGTAAAAATACCAAATCTTCTTTTAAATCCAATTTTTAAACAGATTAAGTACATATTTTTGGATTTATTGCCTGTACTGTACTAAGAATGTGTTAAATGGTTTTTCTTAAATAAGCTTTGATTTGCGTCATAAGGTTCTTTTGTTTATTCCAAGGTGCAATTGAACAGATTATGAATTACAGAAATCTAGCTTTAACTTTGAGTTCCTTTATTATTTAATATTCCAACAAACATGAATATCATAATTCCTAAAATACATCATTCAGATTCCAAAAACTTTTTTCTTATAGCTGGTCCATGTGTTGTTGAAGGCAGAGATATCTGCTTCGAAATAGCAGAGAAGCTGATCGCCATGACCGATAAATATAAGATTCCCTTGGTATTTAAAGGATCATACCGTAAAGCAAACCGTACAAAAGTGGATTCGTTCACAGGCATCGGTGATGAAAAGGCATTGAAAATTCTGGAAGAAGTCGGAAAGTCTTTTAGTATTCCAACGATTACAGATATACATGAATCGCATGAAGCTGCTATGGCGGCTGCTTACGTTGATGTATTGCAGATTCCGGCATTTTTATGCCGCCAAACAGAATTGTTGGTTGCAGCAGCGCAAACAGGTAAGGTAGTTAGTGTTAAGAAAGGACAGTTCTTATCCGGACAATCGATGCAGTTTGCGGTAGAAAAAATTAAAGCTGCCGGTAATAATAACGTGATGCTTACCGATAGAGGAAACTCATTCGGCTACAGCGATCTTGTGGTAGATTACAGAAACATTGTTGAAATGAAAGCATTTGATGTTCCGGTTGTAATGGACTGTACACATTCACTTCAACAGCCGAATCAATCATCGGGCGTAACAGGCGGTAAACCTGCTTTGATCGAAACGATTGCAAAAGCAGCGATTGCAGTAGGGGCAGATGGCTTGTTTATGGAAACACACCCAAATCCTGCGAAGGCCTTATCAGATGGTGCAAACATGATTGCACTGGATAATCTGGAAGCAGTGCTGGCGAGATTGGTAAGAATTAGAGAAGCAATATTGTAAGTAATACGTTTTATGTTTTAAGTTTTAAGAAATGCACGTAGATGCTGTTCTTAAAACTTAAAACATATTACTTAAAACTTTTTAAAAACGTAGCTTGAAATTTTCTTTCTCCTGTCCGGTATGGAAGTACAGCAATCCAATCTGCCATAGATCTATACTTACCGTTACCGCTTTTTTCGACGACAATACTTCCCAGGCTTTCGTCATTGGGTACGACCAGTAAATGTCATCCATGATGATTAATCCTTTCCATGTAACACATTCCATAAGCTGTTCAACATAGTTGATCGTTGGTTCAAAGCGATGGTTTGCATCAATGTAGGCAACATCGATCTGTGGATGCTGCTTTAAAAATGCAGGCAGCGTTTCATCAATATCTCCTTCAATAATTTCAATATTGGTAAGCCCTGCTAATTTGAAGAATTCTCTGGATAATTCGATCAGCGAAGAATTTGCTTCGAATGTATATATTTTAGCATTGGGACAGGTTGCAGCAATATACGCAGTGGTAATGCCGAAGCTGGTTCCCAACTCAACAACAATTTGAGGTGTACGTTCATCAACCAGTCTGCAGATCAATTGTCGCCATGGTAGCGATTTAATGGAATGCTTTGCAAGTCGTTTGATCGGTACGCGAATATTTTTATGCAGACTTGTACCTGCTCCGGGATTTTTATTGGTGATCAGGTGGTGGTCACTGATGAGTTCAAAATAATGTTGTTCTAATTGCTCATAATTCGGAAAACCATGATTTTGAATGGTTGTTGTATACAGCTGATATACAAAAGGAGAATGCAATCCATGCTCGTTGTGGCCAACGATGTAGTGTTTTACAAATTCAAAAAAGCGATATAAAAGAGAGAAAAGTTTCAATTCAATTTGAATGGAGCAATGAGTGTAAATTCCGGAATAATAACTGAAAATTGTTTGCCATCAACAATGCGTTCCATTAAATAGGTGCCACGCATTTTACCCATTTCGGTTTGCAGATTGCATCCCGATACGTATTCATGAGAAGTACCGGGCTCAAGTGTCGGTTGCTGACCAACAACACCTTCGCCTTCAACTTCGCGTACTACGCCGTTTGCATCGTGTATGAACCAATGTCTTCGCAGCAAACGAATGGTATGTTCACCATAATTCTCAATATTGATGCGATACGTAAATACATAATGGCCCTGCATAGGACTTGAATATTCCTGCTGGTAATTTGTTTCGATGCTAACTCGTACGCCTTCTGTAATTTTTGATATCATTCTGATAAAGAATTCTAGTAGTTTGATTGATAACAGTTAAATTTACCGATAGTTTTCTAAATAACCACACCAAATCTAAATTATGTCTGAAGATATTAAAATTGAATCGTCCTGGAAAAATAAATTGCAGGATGAATTTCAAAAGGAATATTTTAAGGAGCTAATCACTTTTGTTCGTGAAGAATATAAAACAAAAGTGATTTACCCTGCAGGTAAGGATATTTTTAAAGCCTTTGATGAATGCCCGTTTGATCAGGTTCGAGTGGTGATTATCGGACAGGATCCCTATCATGGAGCAGGACAGGCACATGGATTGTGTTTTTCAGTAAATGACGGTGTTTCTCAGCCACCATCTTTAAAAAATATATTTAAAGAAATAGAATCCGATCTTGGGAAGCCTGCCCCTAGATCCGGCAATTTAGAGCGTTGGGCAAAGCAAGGCGTATTATTATTAAATGCAACGCTAACCGTTCAGGCAAATGCAGCAGGTTCACATCAAAAGAAAGGCTGGGAAACGTTTACAGATGCAGTGATCCAGAAAGTATCTGATGAAAAAGAACATGTGGTGTTTGTTTTGTGGGGAGCGTATGCGCAGAAAAAAGGACAGATCATAGATACAAAAAAACACTGTGTGCTTCAATCCGCGCATCCATCGCCATTCTCTGCGTATAATGGATTTTTAGGAAATAAACATTTTAGCAAAACAAATGCGTATTTGAAATCGGTTGGTAAAAAAGAAATTGAATGGTAGAAGGTATTAATGGCGAATGATTTCAGATAGAATCTCTGAAATTTTTTTGGACTGAGTATATACCATTATATGTTTTCCGTTTGGAACAATGTATGTAGGATTCGTATATCGGATCGGAAACATTTGATCTGTAGAGCCATGAATGTGGTATAAATTTTTTATCGTTTCTGTTTGTTTCCAATTTATAATAGATGTTACAGCCCATCTGAAAAAGGTAATGTTTGTATCAACAAGCATTGAATAAAATAAAGATTGTTCTTCACTGTTTGTAACACCCATATGTTTGTATACAAAAGGAATTTTTATTTGTAGAAAACGTTTAGGGATGAATTTGTGGATCGGTACTATGTTTAAAATCTTAAAATACCAGGGACGTTCTGTTTGTGAGGATATGCTGGAAATAAGAATTATTTTTTCAGCGGATAAAATTTTAGAAAGCTCAATGGATAGAATGCCTCCAAAGGACAGGCCTATGATACAGAAAGGTTCAGTTGTATTTATTTTTGATGAAAATCGCAGAGCATATTCTTGCAGCGTTTCGTTTTTTAGCGGAATAATCCAATCCAGATAAACGATCTTGTATGTGTTTGAAATCGTTATTTTTTCAAATATACGTTTGTCTGCACCTAAACCACTTATAAAATAAAGTGTCATCTAACTTATTTATTCTTCTCACTAAATCTCTGCAATGATTCTTTTGCTTTTCGTTTAATCGAAGTAGGTAAAATGCCAAAGAAGTTCAGGATAGAAGCACGGTAGCCCAATGCCTGCTTTGCCCATAGATTAAGGTCGAACATGTCTATCTGACGGATAATTTTTCCGTCTTTAAATTCGAATGTGGAAGTAACTTTATTTACAACCGGACGTTTTGTTTTTGAAAAAACATATTCAGCTTTCCAATGTGCTCTGCCGGTGTTTGCATCTGCAGAAATATTATTATAATCAATCGTTAATGAGCTGTTTTGTCCGAGCAGCATGCGCCACATGTTTTTCGCTTCAGCACCCGTTAAGGTGCCAAATGCCGGATCAGTAAATACGATATGATCGTGATAGCACGAAATCATTCCTTCTGCATCTTTGGATTTGAACGAATGATAAAAATGTTCTAAAAGTTCCTGATGTAGCATAATTGAAAATAGTTAATGATAGACTGAAAGATTATATAAATTACTTTAGATAAATATGAAATCAAAGTAGAAACAATTAATAATCCATTTAGTCCACGAAGATTAATCTTATTAGACCGAATTTGTGATAAAAAGATTAATTAAACGGGATTTTTTTATCTTTTGAAAAAAGGCTTAATTGTGTGCTGTATGTATATTTTTGAAATCTTTTTGAATTCAACATATATATTTTCATTAAAACCCCTAAAATATGAAAAGTAAAATTTTAAGCATTGTTGCCATGATCCTGGTAGTATATACTACTCAAGCCCAGTTAGTGGATAGTTCACAAATTATAATGGAACAGATTGAAAGTTCCCTGCAATATAAAACAGGCGTTATTGAATTGCCTGAAGGCGATGCCACTATTACAGTACCCAAAGGTTTTAAATTTTTAGGGAAAGAACAAAGTAATTATTTATTGACGGATATCTGGAACAATGAACCTGACAGTACTATTTTAGGAATGTTGGTTTCGGATCAGGGAATATATACCGGTGTGATCTATACGGTGAGTTATGATCCCATGGGATATGTAAAAGATGAAGATGCCGATGATATTAATTACGATGACTTGCTTAAAGAACAACAACAGGAAACACAGGATGGAAATCCAGAACGTGTTCGGTTGGGATATCAGCCTATAGAATTTATCGGATGGGCAGCGAATCCATATTACGATGCGGATAAAAAAGTATTGCATTGGGCGAAAGAATTGAAGTTTGGTCAGGACTCAATTAATACATTGAATTATAATTTAAGAATATTGGGAAGGAAAGGAGTATTTATGTTAAATGCCATTTCAACAATTGATCAATTGTCTGAAGTGAATACACACGTTAATGATGTGCTGGGGAGTGTAACATTTAAAAAAGGGAGTACGTATTTTGATTTTGATCCGGATGTGGATGAAGTTGCTGCATGGACTGTTGGTGGATTGGTTGCTGGAAAAATATTGGCAAAGGTTGGTTTTTTTGCACTGTTTATTAAATTTTGGAAAGTCATAGGTTTAGCACTGGTTGCTTTTGGCGGTGCAATCTGGAAGTTTATAACGGGCAAAAGAGAGAAAAATACGTATACCAAAGAATAAACAAAAAGGTAATATATAAAAGCCCCCTTTTCTATTTTGAAAAGGGGGCTTTTATATATTTATTCCACAAGTTCTTTCGGATTTTCTTCTTTATACCAATCGATGTTGCGTGTTAAATACATTGTGGTGCCCAGTATGATGAACAAGCCAACACTGCCCATTAACAACGAGTAGTTTTGTAATTGCAGCAAGGCATAAAAGAATACATACAGAATCAAAAGAATAGCGGAGATCAGGAAGGTGATTTTTAATTTTCGGAAAATTGACTGTGTGTATAAACTGATCAGCAAGACAATACCTACACAGGAGATCCAATAAGCGGTATCAAAATTTAAATGCTCAGATATCGAAAGAAGTAAAATATAGAATAAAACAATTCCGAAGCCGATCAACAGATACTGGATCGGGTGTACGCGTTTTTTGTTTATAATTTCAACAAAGAAGAAAGAAACGATGGTGAGTAAAATAAACATGATCGAGTATTTTGCTGAACGGTTTGTTTTTTGATATTCGTCAACGGGCAGTATTAACCGTACACCAAACGAAGAATCACTTTGACCTTGTTGTAAGCCCGCAGCCTGTTCACTTGTACGTATAAAAGCATCCAGTCCGTACTGAGGATAATTTCTGTTTAGCTGTAAAATTTTCCATTTCGCATACGTTGACGTATCTGTAATTTTGCTGGAGTCGGGTAAGAAATATCCTTCAAAGCTTGGATCGCCCCACGACGAGTGCAATTCAACGGATGTCTTTTTTCCATAAGGCAGAAAATGCAGCGAAGTGCTTCCGTTCAGATTCAATTTACATTCAAAAGCAAATTCTGTTTTATCGGTAAGATTGATCGGAAAGCTCATACCCGAATAATAAATATCGTTATTCGGTATGCCGGGATTGAACTCGATGGTATCCATTCCGTCCATATTAAAAGAAACAATATCTTTTAAACCTTTCAGATCTGAGATACCCAATTCTATATGTGCTTGATCCAGTCTTAATCCGTTGCTGGTTAATTGCTGCAGCTTATCGATCTCAGATTTGAAAGTACCCTTTATAGTTGTTTGTGTGTTGTATAAAACAATTTCATATAAACCTCTCTTTTTTTTCTCGGGAGTTACTTTACTTTCGATTTGTATATCGTTTGGCAGAACGTGAGCATAATGAATGTACGTTTGTTTGTGACCGTTGGCGTCAATTCCTTGCGTATAATAGGGTATAGAGATAACAGGTGTACCTATTGTCTGATCTAGCCCCCATTTTGCTGCAACTTCTTTTACAGCTTCATCACGTATATATTCCCGCTCGCGAATCAGGTTTTCAACCATATTGGTTGGTATCAATAAAACTAAAATAAGAATGCCTATGATGACCATCTTTAGTGTGATGGAAGTACGGGCCCAGGTATTAAAATTTGTGATCATATGTATAAAAGGTTAGATAGATATAGGTTTAACAGTTTAGGGTAAAGAATAAGAAATGCTATGGCCAAAGCATACAGTGCGCTAAGCAGGACACTGGCCGCTGCAATGTCTTTTATCTTTTTTATCGGGATAGAATAATCCCTTGTGATTACATCGCAGAGCATTTCGATGCTGGTATTCAGAAACTCAGCAACCAGAACGAATGCAATGGCAGATAGAATGAACGCCCATTCTATCGGAGAGAGCGGTAGCATAGAAGCAGCGATTAACACACATATAGTTGCTGCAAGATGAAACCTTACATTACGTTCTCTGCATGCGTAGGTGAAACCACTATACGCATGTGTAAATCCCTTAAGTAAGTTGTTTGTGTGTTTCATGATTGTGGTGAATAAGAGAGGAGATCAAATGGTACATGCCAAGGAAAGCAAATCCATAGCAACAGCTGAAAATCCAGACCTGAGGTATGGTGATGAGGGTGAAACATTCAGATAAGAGAGAGAATGGATTGGTAAAAAGATCCCAGCTGTTCCAGCGTTCTTCTCTACCTAAGTATACACCAAAGCCAACAAGCATAGATACTGCAGTCAAGGTGAACTGATGCATGAAGCCCGATGCATATTTTTTCACCACCTGATTCATTATATAAAATGAAAACAAACCATAGAGCAGGGCAAGAGTTGAAAAGCAGAAAAGTAATAAACAGTCAAACCATTCCGGTACGGGAGGACGGACTTTCAAATGTTTTAAATCTGTAATGATGTATAAGGCATTTGGTAAGAAGAGCAACCACAATAAGGACAACACTATAAGCGGTATGCCTGTTGTTTTTCGTTGTTGAATGTGTGTTGCGATAAGGTAGGGGATGAATGCCAGAAACAGATTCCAAACGAGGAAAATATATCCAAAGGAACCGGAGTAAACGATACGGCCCAGCTCCAGCAGGAGACATGCCATTGAGACAATTAATAAGTTTTTCTTCATAGTTATTGTTAAAGTACTTTGTATTTCAAAGTTAATATATAAAAAAAATTACATGGATTTTTTGATCAGCTGTTCAAGCCCGTCGATATGCTCTTTGAACGCTTTTTTACCTTCTTTGGTGATGCGAAAAGAGGTATTGGGTTTTTTACCAATAAATGCTTTTCGTACTTCCAGATAACCTGTTTTTTCAAGGGCAGTAATGTGACTTGCCAGATTTCCATCGGTTGCGTCGAGAAGTTCTTTCAGGGTATTAAATTCCACCCAGTCATTTGTGATCAATACAGACATGATCCCCAAGCGAAGGCGGTTTTCAAAAGCTTTATTTAAATGTGCTATGTAGTTTTTCAACGTTCTAATTTATAATACATCACTGCTCCGTAAATAATATGGAACACACCAAATCCCATTGCCCAAAGCAGTAAGCCATTGCTTGGGAACTGGCAGGCAATTACGCCCAATACAATTTCAGCTATACCCAGATAGCGTATATGATCTACCGTATACTTACTGCCATTTACAAGCGCCAATCCGTAGAAGATAAGCATTGCCGGTGCAACTAAACTAATATTTTCCTGCACAAGATACAAGCAGAATACGCCGCCTGTCAAAAGAGGTATCGCTAAATTTACCAACAAGCGAATACTGATGGCATCAAAAAGCGACTGGCCTTCGGCTCTGGCTTTTCTGTTTGTAAAGAAATACGCAAATGCAACTGCCAGTAGGAAGGTTAGTGCACCTAAAGCAAAAAGTTCGAACATAAGCTTGTATAAAGCATCGAAGCTGGGGATTGCTCTGTAGCTCACAACATTGTTCACATCTAATACAGCATTAATCCGCCAGCGTGCTATAGCAGCTCCGATGAGTGCGATCACGCCTGCTGAAATGCCGGATAGGCCACTCAATGAAATAAATTTTGAAGAACGTTCCATCAATTGACGGATCTGCTTCAAATCGGAAAGTTGTTTATCGATATCTGTCATCATTAAAGGACTTTGTAATTCAAAGTAAGTGGATTGAAATGTATATTCCAAATATATTTTGAAAAAGTTTTTTATGGCCAAATCTGCTTTATTTGAACATATTTAAAACCATCAGGTAGGGCATAAGCAATTTTATTCATCTATAAAATAATGGTTTTGGTCTATAATTTAAGGGTCGTAATAGAATGTGTTTTTTTAACCGTGTTATTTTGACTTAATTCAATACAGTTAATTTAATATATAGTAGTATCAAATTCGTCGGATCGCTTTTGTGGTCCGGCGAATATTGTTAATCGTCCTATGGATTTAGAAAAAAATAATAAAAAAGGAATTTCAATTGCAACCCACATATTGGTTTGGTTGGTTTTGTTTTCTTTGCCTTATGTATTGTCTGCGGGTACAGATTTTAATCTGGAGCGCACGCTGAAATGCTCAACCGTTCCATTGATCTATTATACCATTATTTTTTATATCAATTATTTTTTTCTGATCGATCGCTTCTGGTTTAAGAATCATAAAGCATATTATATCATCGGTAATTTATTGATGATCGTTTTCTTTGTGTATGTGAATTTCAATGTAAGACATTTTTTCTTTGAGGCTCCTTCGATAACATCGAAGAGATCTCCTCTGCGATTGCATGTATACCTGGATATGGTTTCTATGCTTATACCGATTCTTTTTTCAATAGGACTAAGAACTTACGAGCGATGGGCACTTTCAGAAGATAAGCATCGCTTAGCCATCAATGAAAAGTTAATTTCTGAACTTCAGCATTTGAAATATCAATTGCAGCCGCATTTCTTTTTCAATTCACTGAATAATATTTACTCGCTGATTGACCGCTATCCGGACAAAGCGAAAGAAGTAGTACATAGTCTGGGCAAATTGATGCGTTACTTGTTGTATGAAACAAATGCAGAACATGTGTCTTTATCCAAAGAGATCGACTTTATGAAAAAATATATTGAACTGATGCAGTTGCGTACATCGGACAATACCGTTATACATGCTTCTTTCCCGGACCCTGATAAAACGATTCAAGTATCGCCTTTGCTGTTTATATCATTGATCGAAAATGCATTTAAACATGGTGTATCGGCTTCTCAAAAATCAGAAATTACTTTTAATATGGTAATAGATGAGCGACAGATATTATTTACGACAAAAAATATCCATCTTCCGAAAGATACAACAGATAGGAGCGGATCGGGTATTGGTCTGGTTAATCTGAAAAAACGATTGGATCTGATCTATCCGGGTTCTTATCTGCTCTATTCATCCGTTGTTGATGGAGTTTATGTTGCTACCTTACGGATCGCATATAAAAAAGAAGAGGTTTAAAATGTTACGGTCATTCGTCAGACCACTTTTTTGTGGTCCGACGAATGAAAACTATTTAATCAAATATATGCTTAGCCATGACTGCAACGAATAAAATTGCGTGTTTGATTGTCGACGATGAGCCTATGGCTTTGAGTCTGATGGAAGATTATGTAGCTAAAATTCCTTTTTTAGAATTGAAAGGAAAGTGCAGCAATGCGTTTCAGGCTCTGGAAAAAATTCACGAAGAAAAAATCGATGTTGTATTTCTGGATATTCAAATGCCGGAGCTTAATGGAGTTGAGTTATCGCGTACCCTTTCAAAAAATACACGTGTTGTTTTTACTACTGCATTTGATAATTATGCGTTAGAAGGATTTAAAGTGGATGCCTTAGATTATTTATTGAAGCCCTATAATTTTGAAGAATTTTATAATGCTGCAGTAAAAGCAAAAGAATGGTTTGATCTTGTTGCGAATGCGTCGCAAGCATCTTTTTCTAAAGAAGAAATAGATTACATTTTTATCCGCTCAGATTACAAGCAGTTAAAAATAAAGCTGAATGATATTTTGTACATCGAAGGCTTAAAAGATTATGTGAAGATCTGGCTTGTAAAAGAAGACAGACCTATACTTACGCATAGTAGTTTGAAAAAGCTGGAAGAAGAACTTCCTGTAAATAAATTTATGCGGGTGCATCGTTCCTTTATTATTGCATTGGATAAAATAGAAGCGATTGAACGCAGTCAGGCAATCATCAACAAACAGTATATTCCTGTTGCGGATCAGTTCAAACAGAAATTTCAGGATTTTGTTGGGCGTAATTCGTTGGACTAAGGATTCTTTACGACCCTTGGCTAAAGCCAACGGCAATAAAAGCTAGGCGGAAATAATATTTACATATGCTCGGCTTTCATTTCCGTCCAATTAATTTATTGGACGGTATTATTAGATTAAACCTATAAGGATTTATTAACTCATATATTCGATAAAATTTTGTACGAATTCTTATAGTTTTCGTGCTTAAATGAATTTTTGTAACCCATTTTTAAATCTTTTTAAAATAGTTCATCTTTGCGTGTATCTTTTTTAATCTTCCCGGTTATAGGTACGAATAAAGCAATAAACTATGATTCCTTTGTCCCCGTATCATGTATCTGTGGAAACCATGGAACAGGAGCTTCTGGTTATTGAAGCTTCTAAAAAAGATCCAGCGGCTTTTCGTCCCTTGTATGAAAAATACCATGAACCTATTTTTCGCTACATCTACCAACGCAGCGACGATAAAGAGGCTGCCTTTGATATCGCACAGCAGGTGTTTGTAAAAGCACTCATTAATCTTTCCCGTTATACATTTAAAGGAGTACCGTTTTCTTCCTGGCTGTATCGTATTGCTAAAAGCGAAGTATACAAAGCCATCGAAAAAAATAAGGTACATCGTACCGTAAATGTGGATGTGGAAGGATTGAAAGAACTACTGCAGGAAACTGAAGCAGATGAAACATCCATTCAAAAAGAAAAAAGTTTAACCATTTGTATGAGTCAATTGGCAGATGCAGATGTACAGCTGATCGAGATGCGCTTTTTTGAAAGTCGTGCCTTTAAAGAGATGGGGCAAATACTTGAAATGACAGAGAACAATGCGAAGGTAAAAGTATACCGCATTCTGGAAAAGTTGAAAAAATGTATTTTATCCATTCGATAAGAAGATGAAAAAGATTAAAATAAATATCGATCGCGCGAAGGTATCAAAAGAAGAAATTGATTCGAAGCGAAATTTTGAAAACATTTTAGCAAAAGTGATGTCATACAGCAAACCATTTTATAAAACAAAAATCTTTCTGAACAGTATTCTTGTTATGCTGTTTGCAACCGTTGTTGTGTATACGGTTTCGCAGCTGGAGAAGAAAGTACGTGAAACAAAAGCGCATGAAAATGATGGGTATGCACAGATCTCTACTGCGAAAGAAATAGGCTCAATTGATTCATTGAAGACGCAGGAGTTTGTTGTGCAGATCGATCGGGATACGATTTTAGAAACAGCGGAAGGTGCGGTTATAAAAATAGCTGCAGGTTCGTTGGTGTCGACCAATGCAGCTGTTGTGCTGCTGGTAAAAGAAGCCTATAACATGGAAGATATGATCCGTGCAGGCTTGACTACCAAGTCGGGTAAAGAATTATTAAGCAGTGGCGGTATGTTTTATATACAGGCAAAGGATAGCGCACATGTAAAGATCGCTAAACCTTTATTTATAGATGTTCCGACAGATGAAGTAGATTCGAAGATGAAATTATATAAAGGTGGAACAACACCTTTAGGCAAGATAGATTGGCAGGAGCCAGTAGCATTGAAAAAAGATACAGCTAAAATTGTTTCGAGAGGAGAAATCTTGTTTAAGGAAAATTGTAAAAGCTGTCATACACTTGGTAAGGAATCTGTTGGTCCTGATCTGGCTTATATTGGAAAGCGTAGGGATTTTGATTGGCTTAAAAGATATGTTAGAAACAGTTCTTTAATGATCGCACAAGCGTGTGGGGGGACAAGCGAAGAAGTTGCATATGTTGAATATGATAGTATTTCAACAAACGTTGTATACAAACAAAAATCCGGTCAAGATTATGCAGCTGCAACGGCTGAAGAATCTGGCGTAGATTATTCCAACGATGAATATGCAGTATGCCTATTTAATGCTAATAGTAAAGCTGTAATGACAGCATTTCCAACTCTTTCAGAGAAAGAAATTAAAGCACTTGCTAATTATTGTAACGATGAAAGCAAACGTTTGAAACTTCCGTATCCCAAAGATGAATTGTATATCAATTTTCAAAAATGTAAAACGTATAAAGCATTGATGTCAAAATTGTATGAACAGAAATATAAATTGCAAAATAAACGTGCGGATAAAATTGTAGATAATGGTCCGTTTGTGAAAGTGGTAAATCAATCGATGCAGGTATTACAGATGCCAAGCAATGCTGCAAGGATCAGCAATGATGATCGTAAGTCATATGTGTACTCTGTTACCAAGCAAGCCGAATATTATCAGGTTGAGGTCAGTGCCTTTGGCTGGCATAATATTGATATGCTTACAAAAAATATTCCGGGCGTTGCAGCGTCAAAACTTTTTGTTCATGTTGCAGATTCGTTCGCTAAACAATTCCAGATCTATCTGATATTACCCGATACTAAAGTATACGGTGCAGGAGGTTTGTTAAAAGATAAGAAAGATGTGTATGGTTTCTATGAAGACAATGGTAATATAAACTTGCCGCAAGGAAAAACAGCACATGTGTATTTAGTTGGTGAAAAGAACAGACAGTTATTGTATGCAGCAGCTACGTTTGTGATCGATACATTGAATAACATACGCTTAGAGCCAATTGTAATTTCGAAAGAAATATTCAATAAGAAAATAAAAGAGCTGTTGCAAACCGAAAGCATGTCGGTGCAGGCGAAGGATTCAAAAAATGCTGCAAAGATCCGTAAGATCGATTCCGATCTGGATGCGCTGGAAGAGAAGATCAAAGAGGCGAAAAAAACGGCACCGAAAGATTGTGATTGTGGCTGTATTTGGGCGATGTAGTATTGCTGAAGTTCAAATTGACAATAATATAAAAATGTCCCGCTGTTTATCAACGGGACATTTTTATGAATGAATATTATCGAACTGTCTACTGTTTACTGACCACTGACCACTAAACTACCATCTCTTTTTAGGCGGACCATCATTTCTGCTTCTTGAAGAAGAAGAGGATGATGAACCACCGCTGCTTGGTCGACGGCTAGCACTTCCAGCTGGCTTGTTAGAGCTTCCGCCTGATCTGCCTGAACCGGCAGAAGATGTTGCTCTTGGACTGCTGCTGCGTTGTTGTCTGCCGCCTTGTATCGTCTTCGGTGGATTGTGGTCCATCAATGGATATGCATGATCGTCGATAACAGGAATTTTTATTGAGATCAATTTTTCAATATCTTTCAAATATTCTTTTTCTTCTGCATCGCAAAAAGAAAATGCCGTACCATTTGCACCCGCTCTGCCTGTACGGCCAATACGGTGTACATACGTTTCAGGAACGTTTGGTATTTCGTAGTTGATTACGTATTCTAAATTGTCCACATCAATACCGCGTGCTGCAATATCGGTAGCAACAAGGATCCGTGTTGTCTGTGCTTTGAAATTGGTTAAGGCAGACTGACGGGCATTCTGGCTTTTATTTCCGTGAATGGCTTCAGCTTTGATGTTGTGTAATGCAAGCATCTTTACTACTTTGTCTGCAACGTGCTTCGTACGTGTAAAGACAAGACAGGTCTTGATCTTTGGGTCTTTCAGCACATCAACCAATAAATCGTTTTTGTTTCCGCGGTCAACAAAATACATAAACTGTTTGATCGTCTCTGCGGTAGATGAAACCGGAGTAACTTCAACTTTAGATGGATCATGTAAAATGGTACTAGCCAAACGAAGAATTTCCGGAGGCATGGTAGCAGAGAAGAACAAGGACTGTCTTCTTGGTGGCAAAGAAACCAACAAACGCTTTACATCGTGTATAAAGCCCATATCAAGCATTCTATCTGCTTCGTCCAATACAAATATTTCAATATTGCTTAATGAAATGTAACGCTGATTCATTAAGTCGATCAAGCGGCCTGGTGTAGCAACAAGGATGTCAACGCCATGTTGTAATGCAGTCACTTGGCGTGATTGGTTTACACCGCCAAAGATAACGGTTGAAGTTAAGCCAGTGTATTTGCCATACGCCTGTAAGCTTTCACCGATTTGTATAGCAAGTTCTCTTGTTGGTGTTACAATTAAGCAGCGAATCGCTCTTTTACGTTCGGTACTTTTTTTCTCGCTAAGTATTTGTAAGATCGGAATGGAAAAGGCAGCTGTTTTACCGGTACCTGTTTGTGCGCATCCTAATAAATCTTTGCGTTCTAAAACAAGCGGGATTGATTGCGCTTGTATGGGGGTGGGAGTTGTGTAGCCTTCTTCTGAAAGTGCTTTCAGGATAGGGTCTATCAGTTTTAAATCTTGAAATAACATGATATAAGTGGAAATCAGAATCTTAAATATCAATGTATTTCGATCCTGCAATTATTAAATAAGTACACAAGATACAATATAATACGCTAGTAATTGGTGTCTTGTACCTATTTGAGCGAAGTTGGAGGAAATTAAAAGCATGTACTGTATTCGTATTTTCGCTCAGAATGCATATTTTTAGTGAAGAAACTTGATCGGGAAAATCATGAAAGATATCACAAAACACTATTCTAACGACGATATAACCATTATCTGGAAACCATCTGTGTGTACACATTCAACCTTATGCTGGAAAGGAGCGACGGGTTTGAAAAGTGTATTCAATCCGATGGAACGCCCTTGGATCAAACCGGAAGGCGGCACAACGGAAGAAATTATTGAGAGAGTGGAGAGATGTCCGTCGGGGGCGTTGAGTTATGAGAGGAAGAAGATTGTCTGAATTTGGATTTTTCAGATTTAATGGAAAATGGGATTAGAGTCTAGGTATGGTATTGGGCATTTTGTTATTGGGATGTCTCAATCGTTTCACTTCAATACTTTTCGCTCCTAAATTTATCAGTAGCCCTTTATCTAATTTATAAGCTACCGGTTAATTTAAACCTTGGGCTAGATGATTATCTTCAATACATTTTAATGCTTTTAGTTCAATGAGTATAGAATCGTCTACTTAAAAATCTACTCGACGTGTTCCAATTTCTTCATTATCATAAAATATTTTCATTTCACACTCTCGAACGAAATTCAAATTAGCCTTCGTCATTTCAATTGCTAATGCACGTTGATATATGATTTCTTGAAATCCATTACCTAAAGCTGTATGCACCTTCATTGCACAGCCTATAATTTTATAGGTTAAATCATCATGAATTTGTTCCTTATTCATATTATAAAAATCATTAGCTAATTCGAATAGATTAAAAATTAAAAGTAATTCAAAATTATTTAATTAATTGTTTGAATAGAACGTTGCTGAAATTTATTAACAAAAGTTATCTCAATCCCATTTTCCAACAAATCCAAAGAATCCAAATTCAGACTACTTCTTAAGCGGCTTCAGCAAATCTTCCAGGCCATTCAATTTTATTTCATACATCGTTTCTAACAACACACCCAGCTTGCCTGTAGGGAAGCCCTTACGCTGAAACCATTCCAGATAGCTTACCGGAAGATTGCATAAGGTAATACCTTTGTATTTTCCAAAGGGCATGGGCATTGTAACGAGTTCGAGCAGGAGTTGTGGATTGGGCTGCATGTTAGAGAAATTCCAAATGACAAAAGACTAATTTCAAACGAAGAAATGAATCTGTTGGCATTTAATTAATGAGATAACTTTTTGATTTGTTTATTCTGAAGAGAAGATAAAAGGAACAATGCTGTGATTGCACCGATAGTTGCGTAGAGCATATCGGATTGTGTGTCCCACACGTAGCCTTGTGTGCCTAAGAATGCATCTCCTGCTTCGCCGCTAAAAAGCGAGACAAACCATTCAAGCAATTCATACGTTGCACTGATCGCCATACAAATACACACTACAATAAAATTGAGCCAGCCATTTTTTGCAACAACTTCTTTTCGAATAAACAATTCACGGATGATCAATGCAGGAACAAAGCCTTGTGCAAAGTGTCCGACTTTGTCATAATTGTTTCTTGAATGATGGAACATTTCTTTCAACCAGTCAAATGCGGGTACTTCAGCATACGTGTAATGGCCGCCTATACAGAGTATACATGCATGAATAAAAATGAATGTATATACGAGTGGAGTAAATGGAAATGAATTTCGTGTTAATACCAATACAACAGCACCGATCACAGCAGGAAAAACTTCGAGCACCCAGGTGAAGGTTTCTTTTGGCTGTATGCCTGACCAGGTAAGGACTGCAATAAAAAGAAAGAGTAGGATAGAAGGATATTTCATGATAGTTGCGAGTTTCTAGGTGCTAGTTACCAGACAAGAAAATGTCCGGTATTGTGTGTTAAAATAATAGGACAGCGTGTTGAGTTTATATCAATACACTGTCCTATTTCAATTGACTTTATTTAACTATATAGTTAGCAAAGAATGTTATTATAAATCGTCTTTAACTCTATACTGTAACTTCCTTGGTCTAGAAACTAGCAACTAGTACCTAGTAACTAATTCAACTACTTAATCATTTTAAATGAACGGTTCCAGCGGATGCGTTCAGGGAAGGACGATTCGGAATCAAGTGATAACCAGATCATCCATGCTTTCCCTACGATATGATCTTCCGGAACGAAGCCCCAGAAGCGGCTATCAGCAGAACTGTGTCTGTTGTCGCCCATCATGAAATAATAATCCTGTTTGAAAGTATATTCAGAAACCAGTTCGCCATCAATTTTAAATTTATCGCCAACTGCTTCAACAGATTTGTGGCCTTCGTATTTAACAATGGTTTGTTCGTAGATCTCAACCATATTCGAATCCAGCTTAATAGTAACGCCAGCCTTTGGTATCCATAACTTTCCGTAATCGTCGGCTGTCCAGTGTTGCGACTTGTGTGCATACGGAAATACCAAACCATGCTGATCCAATTCTTCCAATTTAAAATCAACAATCGAATCAAATATTTTAGTCGCACGAAGTTTTTTTACACCTTCATTTGATAAATCGATCAGATATAAATTTTTACCATTATTCTCCAACAACTTAATATCATTACCATAGATATCAGATATGTGAATGTTGTATTTTTTGCGGATGTGATCTTTTAATATTGTATTGGTGTAGCATTTGTATTTGTGCTGCATAGCAGGTGGATTCACTGCTGCTTTTCCATTGATGAACAACTGTTTGTTTTGTACAGAGATGGTGTCTCCGGGAATACCTACACAACGTTTGATGTAATTGGTTTTTAAATCAATCGGGTATTCGTATTCTGCAGGATAATTAAAGACAACAATATCGTTGTTCTTAATTTTTGTAAAACCCGGTAAACGGAAATAAGGAAGACGAATTGCATCGCTGAACGATTTCATATTTGTTCCCCAAACTTTCTGGTGTGTAAGCGGAATCTGTAACGGAGTAATCGGCGCACGTGTACCGTACGACATTTTATTTACAAATAGGAAATCACCGATCAATAATGTTTTTTCCATTGAGCCGGTAGGAATTGTGTAAGGCTCAAGCCAGATCCAACGTACAAAGGTTGCAACAACAATCGCAAATGAAATAGAATCACCCCATTCCTGATAAGAGTTCGTATACACTCTTTTTTCTCCTTTAGGTTGTTCCAGTTCTAATAAAACCGTATTTGCAATCTTGTCGTGTAAGCCACGTCTTTCCTTATCTATAAGAATAGAGATGATCACAACAGGCCATAGATAATATTTGATTAAAAAACGAATGGCCAATTGTTTGGCTGTAGGATTAGCACCACGTTCATCTGCTTTTCTAAGAAACATACCCATAATATCCTGCCCCGGTGTAAAGTGCATGTATTTATGGAATGTGATATCGTATACAATACCAAGAGAACCAAATAGCAGCCAGTTTACAACAGTTGGTACTGTAGAAAAGAAGGGTAGTGCATTGGTAATAATAATTAATACAATAATTAAGAATAAAAGATCTATGGTATTGTATTGTATTCTTCTAAAAAAAGAAGGCGAAACAAGATTCTTCATGTGTTAACTGAATTTTAACAGATCATTCATACCAAATACGCCACGGTTTTTAGCAGTCCACTCGGCAGCCATTACAGCACCTTGTGCAAAACCTTCTCTGCTGTGCGCAGTATGTTTGATCTCTATTGTATCGATTGGTGAATTGTAGAATACGGAATGCGTACCCGCTACGTTATCGATGCGTTTAGAAACGATCTCTAACTCATCACCATTTTCTGTAGGCTCATTTACCCATTTTGTTTTAGATGGATTCTGACTCATCAAACCTTCTGCAAGCGTGATTGCAGTACCGCTTGGTGCGTCTTTCTTTTCCGTATGATGAATCTCTTCCATTTCAATTGAGTACTCCGGAAATTTTTTCATCAGTCCGGCTAATACTTTATTTAAGTGGAAGAAAATATTTACACCAATGCTGTAGTTGGAAGCATAGAAAAATGAACCGTTGTTTTGACGGCAGATCTCATCCAATACAGGTTTTTTCTTTAACCAGCCTGTTGTACCTGAAACGATCGGTAAATTGTTTTCAATACAGTGACTGATATTTAAGAATGCACTTTCCGGTTGAGAGAATTCAATTGCAACATCGGCTACTGAGCCATTCAATGTTTTGATGTCTTCTTTATTATGAACATCAATGATAGCAGAAATGGTGTGTCCTCTTTCGATGGCAATACGTTCAATCGTTTTGCCCATTTTTCCATAGCCTATTAATGCAATTCTCATACGGAGTGCGTGGTATTTTTTAAGTAAAACTCGGGTACAATTCAGGTTATTTGAACCTTAACGAAAGGGTCAAACCTGTTGCAAGATGCGAATAATTCGTGGTATAAAAAAGTGGTTTTACCTTAAAGCTCAGGTTGTCATTTACATCGAATTCTTTTAGATGGGCATCCACATACGCATCTACAATATTGAGTGCGTAGACAGCAGAGAAGATCGCAATGTTCATATACATGTACCTGCGGGAATCATCCTGAAGCGTGCTTAATTGTGTGTGTGTTAAATGCTGTAAGTTATAACCATGGTAGCTCGTTTTGTTTAATGAATCAGCTCCATGTGCGGCATTCAGTGCTGCTTGGCCGTATTCGTTTGTTTCTTTATAATACTTTACCCCAAGATAAGCTGTTACACCCAATCCAATCCATACGATCGGTGCTTTCCAGTATTTGCGGTTGTAGATCTGTCCGGAGCCCGGTACCACAGCCGACATCAATGCAGCTCTGTTTGGACGGCGGTTCTCAATTTTTTTATTAGCTAATTCTTGTGCAGTAGGCGGGGGATCAATGGTATCCGATGCAACAGGTGGTGTTTGTTGCGGTACTTGCTGAGCCAGGCATGGTTCAGCAAGTACTACACACAATAAAAAGAATAAGAATGAAATGCCTTTCATTTGAAACATTAGAAATTCAATATCTCTAAAATGCGATTCAGATCTTCAGCAGAAACAAACGGAATCTTGATTTCACCTTTAAATTGTTTGTCGCTTTTCACCTGAATTTTAGTGCCGAAATGAGATGTTAATTTATTCTGTAAGCTTGTAATTTCTGCATTCGCAGCAGAAGCCGGTTTTGTTTCCGTTTTTGAATCGGTTGCTGTCGGTTTGTTCTGCATGTTGCGTACCAGTTCTTCAACGGCACGTACAGATAATTCTTCGCTTTTAATTTTATTTAAAACATACAATTGCTGTTCTACCTTTTCTAAACCAACAATCGAACGGGCATGTCCCATTGTGATGTCGTTATCACGTAAAGCAACCTGAATATCCGGTGGAAGTTTCAGTAAACGTACATAATTTGTTACAGTTGAACGGTTCTTACCAACGCGGTCTCCCAATTCTTCCTGTTTTAAATTACACTCCGTGATCATACGCTGATAACTGATGGCAATCTCGATCGGATTCAGGTTTTCACGCTGAATGTTCTCGATCAAAGCCATCTCCAGCATTTGCTGATCGTTCGCGGTACGTATGTATGCAGGAATCTTTGTTAAACCTGCAAGTTTAGAGGCACGCAAACGGCGCTCTCCGGAGATCAATTGAAATTGGTTGGGAGCTAATTGACGAACTGTGATCGGTTGAATGATACCTTGGATCTTAATCGATTCAGATAATTCTTTTAAGGCTTCGTCATTAAAATGAGAACGCGGCTGATAATTGTTTACTTCAATCTGATCAACAGGTATTTCATTTAGATTACTTGTAACAGCTGCGACAGCTTCAGCGGTATTTTTGCCTTTAACTGAATCCGCATCTTTTAACAAGGCACCTAAACCTCTACCCAACGCATTTCTCTTTATATTATTATTGTTACTCATCAGTCAAATTTCCTCTTAATAAAATACCTTATGCAACTACAATGCCATTTCGTACCAATACTTCCTGTGCCAGGCTCATGTAGCTTTGCGCGCCTTTGCTTTCCGCATCGTGAGCAATTACCGGAATACCAAATGATGGCGCTTCGCTTAAACGGATATTTCTTGGAATAAGTGTATCGAAGATCAATTCTTCAAAGTGTTTTTTTACTTCGTCTACAACCTGATTGGATAAACGCATACGTGAATCGTACATCGTCATCAATACACCTTCAATATTCAACTCCGGATTCAAATGCTCCTGAATAATTTCAATCGTAGATAATAATTTACCGATACCTTCAAGGGCGAAATATTCGCATTGAACCGGGATCAATACAGAGTCTGCAGCTGTTAAGGCATTCACAGTAATTAAACCAAGAGAAGGAGAGCAGTCTAAGATGATGAATTCATATTGATCCTTAATTTTAGCTAAGGTTTTTTTCATTCTGAATTCACGTTCTTCCAGATTGATCAATTCAATTTCGGCACCGGCCAAATCAATGTGAGAAGGCAATAGATCCAAATGATTGATCTCTGTTTGTATAATCAATTCAGCAGGATCAAAACCTTCAATCATACAGTCATAAATACCGCGTTCAACATCTCTCGGATTTACACTTAAACCGGAAGAAGAGTTTGCCTGTGGATCTGCATCCACTAAAAGCGTTTTATGCTCTAATGCAGCTAAACTTGCAGCTAAATTGATAGCGGTTGTCGTTTTTCCAACTCCACCTTTCTGATTCGCAATCGCAATGATCTTACCCATATTTTTGAAACTGTTTAAAATTGAAACGAAATGACCTTTTAGATTATTTCAGATTATACAAAGATAACATCTTATTGGATAGCGGGTGGTGGTAGAACTTCGAAGTTACCCTATTGTTATCAAGAATAATTGTGGATAACATGTGGATGATATAACCTAATAAACAAGAAACTAAGTGGTTAACTGAATTACTTATCCAACATACCAACATTGGAAGTATAACGTCTAAAAATCGAGTTTGATTCCGTGCGTGGAATTAATACTGTTAAGTTTAGTATTAAAAATAAAAGTCAGAGGTACATTGTAATGCATCCTCTGACTTTGTTTTTTGTTACTATTATAAATATAGCGATGTACTATGGTTTTTTAGTAAAAGTAGTCGTGTTGGTGAATGCAAGATTATTATCGTCTGTATCCGGATACGAAACCTTTAACGTAGTAGCATCAAGCTGTAAAATGGTCATATTGGTTACTTGTCCGGCAACGGTAGTAATAATGGTGGATTCAGAAGCATCGAAAACCCATGAAAAATTCCATCCGCCTGGTGCAACTGTTCCGCCACAATCTCCGGATACAGTGCCAACTTTGTTGGCCTTGAACGTATAATCAACATCTGTTTGGCAAATACTTTCCTGCGCATAAACATTGGTGCTTGAAGTTCCATCACCATCAACATCTACAGACTTGTCAGCAGTAGAGGCTGTGTACGTCCATGAATTAGCCATTAATAGAGTAGTTTTTGCTGAAGGTGTATTAGAATTTGAATTTGATGCAGCAGGTGCATCATCTTTTTTGCAGCTGGTAATAAATAATACTCCTGAAAGGAATACGATTGGAAAGATTATTTTTTTCATTTTTTAAAAATTGGTTAGATTAAACATGTTAGTCTATAAATATAAAAAAATAAACGCATAGTAGAACGTTCTAATATAATATAAATAAAATGCCCTACACTCGTTGAACAAGTGCAGGGCATTTTATTTATATTATTTATCTATAGTTTATTTTTTCTTCGTATTCTTATTGTACTGTTGTTGCTGCTCTCTTTGTTTCATCGCATCTTCCATACGTGCCATGAAACGGTTCTTTTTAGGAGCACCTCCAGTAGTATCACCGCTTAAGTTTTTATCTCTTGCAGCTTCTAATTGCAAACGCAACTGACCTTCATCTACAAAACGGCGGATGATCAATTGTTGTGCAATGGTTACTAAGTTTGAAACAAAATAGTAGAAGCTCAAACCTGCAGGGAAGGAGTTCAATACAAATAAGAAGATAACCGGCATTGCATACGACATGTATTTCATTGGTCCTGTTACAGTACTTACCTGATTATTTACCCATGTATAGACAAGTGTTGAAACAGTCATCAACAACGTAAACATACTTACGTGAGAACCATAGAATGGAATTGTGAACGGAAGTTTTGCAAACTCATCGTAACTTGACAGATCGGTTGCCCACCATAGAGATTCTCCACGCAAGTCAATTGCATTCGGGAAGAAACTAAACATCGCAAGTAAGATCGGCATTTGTAACAATACCGGAATACAACCGCTTAATGGATTAATGCCGAATTGTTTGTACACCTGCATCTGCTCCATTTGCATTGCTTGTTGATCGTCGCCATGCTTTGCTTTCAATTCATCTAATTCAGGTTTTAACGCCTTCATCTTTGCCATTGAAACAAACGACTTATAAGATAACGGAAGCAATACCGCTTTAATCAGTAATACTAAAATAACGATGATCAAACCGAAGCTGCTGAATACACCTTTCAATCCATCGAATACCGGGATTACTACAAAACGGTTGATCCAGCTGATCAATGGCCAGCCCAGGTTTACGTTCTTGTGATAATTTTCTACAGGTACTGCTTTACAGATCTTAAAATCATTTGGTCCGAAGTAGAAAGCATAAGAAGCTTTACCTGTAAGTACACTTGCCAATGGAAGTTGTAGCTGTGCTTCAAGTGCCTTGATATATTTCTCTGAATTAACAGGTGCATTTGGTATGCTGCTGTACATTGGATAAGATGTAACAGTTGCCGAAGGGATCGAACTTCCTTCACGAACAATAAATCCGCTGTTGAAGAATTTTTGTTTTAAAGAAATCCATTGAACGTTTGAAACAGTTTCAGTTTCTTTGTCTTTAGAGGCTTCTGTTAAATAGTCGAAACCATCTTCAGTAGCCATAAAATTAACAGTTGATTTTACACGTGCCTGTTCAGCATCGTATTCAATGCGTTCAACCTGCTCTCTCCAATCCAGTGTTAACGGTAGGTTTGGAAGTTCAGATCCAAAACCGTTTGCTTTCAGATTGTAATCAACAAGGAAACCTTCCGCACCTAAAGAATATGTGTGCTCAATTGTTTTGCCATTACCGGCATCTGTTTTGAACGTCACTACCTGCTTGTTGCCTTCTTTGCTTTCAATACCTGCATAGTATAATTTATATAGATCTACAGGTCGTTTGCTGGTGTTGATGATAAGCGACAACTGATTGTTTTCTTCATTGAATAAGAACAATTGTTTTTTATCCCAGGTAGAATAATTTTTTAGAAGAACCGATTTGATTGTACCGCCTAATGTTGAAAGGGTAACAACTACATCTTTGTTTTCAAGTTTATATTCTTTTGCTTCTCCAGACATAGCTGCAGCAAAATCACCGTATTCACGTTGTAACTGTGCTTTAACAGCAGTGTCAACAGATATTTCAACAGCTTTTGCTGTATCTTTTACTGTTTGTGTAATTGCAGGGGGAGTGGCAGCGGGTGTTTCCGGTGTTTGTGTTGACATGAAACCGAAGTACCCCAACATCAATACGGTAATCAAAGAAATACCGATAATCTGATTCTTATCCATTGGTAATTTGTAGTGTTATCTTTTTTAAAACCCTGCAAAGATACCATTTTATATATGATTTATGGATTTCCTTTCAGATAAAATGATGAGGGATAAGCGATTTGTAAATACTTAAAAATGAGACTTCTTATAGAATGAATGGGTTTTGTCCCTAAAAATAACATACGGGTAAAGTACAACTGATGCTTTCGCTTTTTTCTAACCTAACCACAAATCAACCTGTTGTTGTGTCTTTTCTGACCAACAACCCAGTGTTGTATAATGTTTTATCCTACCTTAACATCATTCTGTAGTGGGTTGTTGGCCGTTGGCGCAACAACGGGTTGAGTTCTGGTAAAGTATTTTTTTTCATTTTTTACTTGTGTAACTGAATGGTTACATATATATTTGTAACCATTCAGTTACATGAATACAAACCAATATGAGAAGAGATGTTTTTCAGGCAATAGCAGACCCTACCAGAAGGCAGATTATTAATCTGGTTGCGCATAAGCGATTAAATCTAAATGCCGTTGCAGATAATTTTGATATCAGTCGGCCCGCTATTTCAAAACATATTAAAATATTAACGGAATGCGGATTGATAACGGTGGAGCAGGAAGGGCGGGAACGCTATTGTTCTGCAACATTGGATAAGCTGAATGAAATTTCAGAATGGGTAGAACAATACCGTCAATTCTGGGAAGCAAAACTGGATAGTCTGGAAATGTATTTAAATGAACTTCAAAAAAATAAAAAAAATGTCAAGAGAAAAAAATAATTCAGATACTGCCGATCGTGAGCTGCGCATTTCACGTGTGCTGAATGCACCTATAGATCTGGTATGGGAAGTATTTACTACGCCTGAACACATTAAGAACTGGTGGGGGCCAAACGGATTTACCAATACCATTTCTACAATGGATGTAAAGCCGGAAGGTCTTTGGGAGTTGGTGATGCATGGTCCGGATGGTACCGATTATAAAAATAAAAGTGTCTATAAGGAAATTGAAAAGCCTACTAAAATTGTATTCGAACATGTAAGCGGACCTTTGTTTACAGCAACGATCACATTTGAAGCGCAGGGCGAAAAAACATTACTGAACTGGCATATGTTGTTTGAAACAAAAGAACAGTTTGAACAGGTCGTAAAAGTGTTTAAGGCAGACGAAGGGCTAAAACAAAATATTGTTAAACTGGAAAGTTATTTAACAGATCAATTAAAATAAACAACAATAACGATGGAGGACACTGTATTAGTAGTAGAGCGTACTTTTAAAGCTTCCGTATCTGTTATATGGAACGCATTGACGAATAAAGACGAAATGAAAAAATGGTATTTCGATCTGAAAGAATTTAAAGCTGAAATAGGTTTTACATTTGAGTTTGTGGGCGGACCGCCGGATGGCATACAATATACACACGTGTGTAAAGTAACCGAGGTGATCGTTGAACAAAAACTTACTTATAGTTGGCGCTACGAAGGTTACGAAGGAATTTCCTTTGTAACATTTGAATTATTTGATAAAGGAAATGAAACGTTATTACGACTTACGCACACTGGTATTGAAACATTTCCAAAACATCCGGACTTTGCACGCACTAATTTTGCTGCAGGCTGGGATCATATTATCAATACGTCGTTGAAGGGGTATCTGGAAAATTAAAAAGAATTCAATGGATGATCATGTACAATTACAGAGTTGTTGGCCGTTGGCACATCAACGTGTTGATTTGCGGTAGTTTTCGCCAAGAATCAATTTACATGATCGTCCCATTCTTTGCGCGTTGATGTGATCCAGTTTATGGTATAATAACGTTCAAACGCAATGCGTCCGTTCAAACCTTCCAGTTCATTTTTACTTATAGCCCAATTCAACCGGAAAAGAAAGTCTGCTTCATTTAACAGATCTGATACGGAACGTGTTTGCACATCTGCGATATACTCTGTCGGATCTCCCATGAATGGAGGCAAAAGAAGGAAGAGTGCATCAATATCAACCTCTTCAATAGGCATGGTTAAGTGTTCAACTTTATGAATCGACCATAACAACAACCAGATCGATTCGGCGCGCCAGGAAATAAGATTTATATCATCTTCTGTTAATGCAGGTTTTTCAAATAGTATTTTTTCAGAGGGGGATGTTTTTACCCATAAACCTTCTGTTTTTAAATATTCTAAGATCTCCGGCTGCAGTGCGTGTTGCGTTGCAATGCAGTTCAGATACGTCAGGATCATAATGCGCGCAGTGATTTCCTGTACAGTTCTTACTTTGATCACGTTTTCTTCTTCAATTGCAGGGAGTCCATCATACACAGGTATGCCAAGACTTTTCAAAAAAGTTTCCGTTTGCTGTTTCCGTTGTTGAGCTGTCATCGAGAGATTGTCTTTAGTCATTTATGCCTACAATATATAAAAGGTATTTTAATTAATATACAATTACGGAACATGGGAATCATGTAACATTCTCTTTCAGAAATGTATTTCGACAGAATTATTTTTCATTAAGTTCAAGTATCAAAAAATAGCTAATTATGGAAATGAAATTGATTGCGCGTGCAGAAATATTGATTGAGGCTTCGGTCCAAAAGGTATGGAACGCACTAACAGATCCGGAAGATATAAAAGAATATATGTTCGGAACAACCGTTGTTACAGATTGGAAAGAAGGCAGTCCGATTGTATGGAAAGGAGAATGGCAAGGAAAATCGTATGAAGATAAAGGAACCATTTTAAAATACGAATGGCCAACAACATTGCAATATTCGCATTACAGTCCGCTTACCGGAGCACCTGATCTTCCGGAAAATTATCATGCCGTTACCATTCATCTTGCTGAATTAGAAACAGGTGTGGAAGTAGTACTTATACAAGACAATAATACGTCGGAGAAAGAAAAGGAACATTCAGAAAAGAACTGGAAAACGATGCTTGAGGGGATGAAAAAATATGTTGAGGGTAAGTAATAGATTTTTACTTTGACCGAACGTTCCCTATATGTCAAATTCGAAAGGAATTGCTCTGGAGACTGTCGATTTGATTTTAGTTAATCAGATTTAAAATTATAATTACAACAGGTAAGAGTATCAGCGCAGACAGCCAGAATAATTTTATGGTTTTATTATGTGAGTCGATCAGTTGATTCAAACCTGCATTCTTTGTTCTGACAGAAATAGGTAAGGGTGTTCTGAACATGTATTTTCCAGCCATCCAATTGCCTCCTTTATTTCCAAGCCATAAGCCACCTAAATCTTCTTTGAAATTTTCTTTTGTTTTTTTTGCGTAATCATAGATCAGCGAATATTTACTTTGAGCTACGATCAAGAGTGCTATCAAATAAATAATTGTTCCGGATATGAGAATTCCTGTTAAGATTGTTGAGTTCATTGATTTTTTCTTAAATCTGTTATCCCATCGGTGTGCAGATCTCAATTAAAAAACCATCAGGATCTCTTACATAGGCTACTACTTGTCCCCAGGGTTTTGTCTTAGGTTTTTCAATCAATGTTGCACCTGCATCTACTGCAGACTCTATTGTTGCTTCCACATTGTCTGTTGTAAAACCGATCTCAATGGCAAATGGTTTTTGTGTTCTGCTACTCTCTATGAATCCATCTTTGAGATTTGTTTTAGCCAGACTTATTGCAGCAAAAGATAGGGTGGTGTCTCCTGTAACGATCTCTCCATAGCTGTTATCGGGCGCTATAAATCGTTGTTCAAAACCAAAAGCACTTGTGTAAAACTGAATTGTTTTTACTACGTCCTGAACGTATAATATGGTATAAGCAAATTTGATCATCTGTGTTGTGTTGTTACATTAAACGTAAAGTATAAAATATATTGGATAATTAAATGTGAAAAACATGTAATTCAAAATCATAAACGTGTAATCGTTTCTTTACTTTTTAAACTCAACTTTGAAATATAGATTATGAATCTTTCACAGCTAAAATATACGATTATGAACATGTTAAAACAATTCCCATTCATTATTTTCCTTTTATCTGCAAGTACTTCATTTGCAGGAGAGCAGGATACTTCTTCTTTTGCGGCTCCTGCATCACGATACGGCATTGGCAACTATAGATCACTTCGGGCACAGAAGGATGATGCGGATCTGAAGCATGTTGAGTTTGGTGTGCGCTACATGCCTACATTTTCATCCATGGATTTTAATACTTATGACAATGGAGTTGTAGAGGGAACTGTAACAATGAGCCAGGGATTTGGAGTTATGGTAGGGTTGAATTTTACAAAAAATATTGGGGTGCAAGGTGAAATAAATTATTACCAGGCGAATCAGCAATACAAAGACAGAAATTTTACGAACGATGTAACGGTTAATTATGTGAATATTCCGTTGTTGCTTTCTTTGAATACAAACAAAGCAGCGATGGTGAATTTGAATATTGTTGCCGGTCCGCAGTTTGGATTGAACGTAGGATCTAAATTTTCAAGTTCAGGAAATGAAAGTTCTGATACAGCAAGAGCAACAGTAGCATTGAAAAAAGGTGATATAGGTTTTGCGTATGGAGCAGGTCTGGAATTTGCGTTGAGCAAGAACCACAATATCAGACTGGATGTAGGTTACAGAGGCTTCTTTGGGTTGGTAGATATGGATGCTACTACAAACGATCAGGGAACGTATAATGTAGTTGTAAGTGCTTCAAGAAAAACATACGGCGGTTACGCAGGACTTACATTCCTATTCTAAGCGAATGTATTTAATAAAGGCCTTGTTTCTTATACGAAGCAAGGCCTTTATTTTTTTACTATAAATTGATAATAACCAAAGAACTTTCGTTCTAAAAAATATGCACCAAAAATTCCTGAAGGGACCTGCATATACAATTCATAAGGAATGATCTTTAATGCAAGAAGAAGTTTCGTCAACCACGGAAATTTTAATAAGCGCAGCGAAGCTTTTTGAAAAACGGTATAACTTGGTAGTACTGCGTTTGAATAATCTTTTTCAAACTCAAGTGTGATATCATTTGTTTTTACAGCATCATAGACTTCCTGTACTTCTTGAAATTTGTCTAATGCAAATCCCCAGCACGCAAGTCGGTATGCCAGCTGTTCATCCGGATTCAGGACACCATATTCAGAAGGGCTTTTTTCATAACCATCAAAGAGCACGATTCGTCCGTTTGGATTTAAACTTGCAGATAAATTTTTAAACAAGGATTTCAGATCTGAAGCATAACAAAACGTTTCGATACCAAAGATCACATCCGCGCGATACGCATGTACATCTTCATTGAAGTTGAATTTCTGAAAACTGAGATTCTTCAATCCTTTAGTTTCTGCTCTTTGTTTACCTACTTCTAAGTTCGCATCGGTAATGTCCATTGCTGTAAATTGAACATCAGGAAAAATTTCTGCCAGGTAAATGGAATTAAATCCGGAACCGCAGCCCAGTTCAACAATCGTTTTGTAATTGTGTGTACGGATCAGTTCTTCTACGGCACGGGCCTGGAAAAGTAATTTATAGGTGTGACGTTCGGTGTCTGTTAGTTTGATGGGAAGGTGCATGGCGCCTTCCGGCGAGTGATACCTTCTGTATACGTAACCGATTTTTTTATAGTAAGATGATACGGCAGAAGATGTAAACGTTTCATTCAATATCGAATCAAAAGATCGAATGCTGTTGAGCTTCTTCAGATAAGTTGTTAGGTTGGCCGTTGTAATTTTCATTGGTGTGGTTCAATGCAGCGAATGTACAAATGCAACTAGTTGTTATTCGTTGCCTGTGATGCCTTTGGGATTTGGCCCATATACATTGTTCCCGATTTGGCCATCTGCAAAAAGCATCCAAATACGATAGAACGGAATCAGTTGGAAAAATCCGCTCTTGCCCAGATCATGGCAGCGTTTCACGCCTTGTACAATAACAAACCAAACCATAGGAATTAATCCCAACGCTAAGATCGATCCAGGAATAGCACCGAACAGAATGAGTGTCATATAGATCCAGCCAATTAAAAAAATCAACATGACTACACTGATAAAGTATTCAGCTCTTCGGATGCGGCCGGTAATAGAAAATGGGTTTTTGAACATAGGTGTTGTTTTATCCGAATCAAGTTACGGTTATTTTAAATTTTTCCCTAATGCATTTACTAATTTCCCCGTTGTCGCAGCGTGTACCTAACCACGACTCAACCCGTTGTTGTGTCTTTTCTGACCAACAACCCAGCACACTATGGTGTTATATGTTACAGATTGAACATCATGCATAATCTGTTGTTGGCCGTTGATACAACAACAGATTATTACAGGAATAACTGTATATTTATCTCCGTATAAATTATTAGCAAACATTTATGAAAGAATATAGGATCGCAAAGGGCTGGACAATTTTTATGTACATCATGTCGCCTGTAATAATCGCACTTTTTGGGTGGTTTTTATTCCTGCCTTTATTGGACGAAAGTATGGGCTTAGAAGTATTGTGGTTTTCGGTGCCTATATCTCTTACCATGATCACAGTGGTGGTTCTAGGATTAATCGATACCATTAAAGGGAAATTTGTTATTGATACCGACCGGATCTATACAACCAATGTTTTTAACAAGCGCATGTTGTTGTTTAACGAGATCAAAGGGTTTCGTGTGGAAGATAAATACATCTTTGTGGAGTCGGCTGTAAAAAATAAGAAGCGCATTAAGATCAGCACGTATTATGGCAAGTGTGATGAGATTAAAGACTGGCTATACCAACATTATGATGATCTGGCAATCGTGAATATTTTGGCAGAAGAAAAAGTTATTCTGCAGGATGTGGAATTCGGCAGGAGTGTGGAAGAGCGCGAAAGTAGGTTACTTAAGGCTCGGAAAATCTGTATGGTCCTGACCATTGCATCTATTGTAGTTGGACTATGGGCTTTTATCTGGCCGTATCCATATGGCATCGTAATGACTGCTTTAGTGGCATTTCCGTTAATTGCGATACTTCTTGTGAAAACATCGAACGGACTTATCCGTTTGGAAGATAAAAAAGATAGTGCCTATCCAAGTGTAATGCTAAGCATTGCTATACCAGGCTTTATGTTGCTCTTCCGTTCTTTGCTCGATTATAATCTGCTTGATTATTCAAACACCTTTCTTCCTGCTATACTTACAGCAATTTTTTTGAGCGCGATTGGCTATGTTGGAAATAAAGAATTTAGTGCTGAAAAAGTAAGTGGTTATTTGAGTACTATAGGCATAGCAGTATTTATTTTCTGCGCAAGTTATGGCGGACTGATCTTTTTGAACTGTTACTACGATCAGAGTGCTGAACAGATCTTTCCTGCACAGGTGTTAAGTAAACGGGAAAGCTCCGGGAAACATACTTCCTATTATGTTGAACTCGCAGCATGGGGCGAACAGAAAGAAGCAGAAGAAGTCAGCATTTCATCTGATCTGTATGAACAATTTGAAAAAGGGGATATCGCTTTGGTTTATTTAAGAAAAGGGTTATTTGATATTCCATGGTTTGAAGTAGATAAAAAGCATTGATATCGATTTATCAATTCGCATTTTCGATAAAATAAATTATCCATCACCAACTCCTTTATACATGTATTTGTATAAAGGAGTTGGTGTTAATAGGCATACCTAACAACGGGTTGAGCTGTGGTTAGGAAACAATTGTAATGTATTTACAAATGCTTTATGTTTTTTTGCCCACTCCAGAAACATACAACGATTTTCAAAAAAGATGCAACAAGTCCGGTTACAGTATTTTTACCTTTGACATGTTATTATCACAGCACGTGTTGAAGTGATGATATATACAAACAGCGAGCAAGACCGTAGCTATGGCGGGATCACTATTGTATAAAATGTTTTCAACTAACTAACTATAACAATTATGAAAAAAGTTTACGCAAGTTTTTGTCTTTTACTGGCAGCTTCTGCATTACAGGCACAGGTAACCATTGGTCCAAAAATAGGATTGAATGTGAATTATGAAAGTTTAAAATTCTCAGGTGATTTTGCCGGTACCGATGTTAAATCGCATACAGCGAAAGTTGGCTACCAGGCTGGTGTGGCCATCAATTTTAAAACATCAGATTATTTTTCCATTCGTCCGGAAGTACTATATAATATAATGGGTGGAGAAACGAAGTTTGGTGATAATGATGGTAATACAAACACAATCAAAAATACCTACAATTATTTATCTATTCCGTTGAATTTTGTTGCTACATTTCCTGCAGGTCCGGGTAAATTTAATGTATTCATAGCTCCTCAATTCAGTCTTGGCTTAAATGGTAAGTATTCACAAACATCCGATTCTTCCGGAATATTTATTGCTACACAGTATAAGCAAAATGGTTCTTTGCAACCTGGCGAAACACCATCCAATCACACTGGAGATACAAGATATTTTAATCAGATGAGCTGGGGTATCAATTATGGTCTAGGTTATCAGGTAGGTGGATTGTTGTTTACAGGTCAATACCACATGGGTTTGACGAATACACAACCGCATTATCAAGACTCTAACTGGGAATCACACAGAGGTGATATCACTTCAAAAAATTATGGTTTCACAATCGGACTAACGTATTTCTTCGGTGATACAGACGATGAATAGGTTTTAGGTAGTTTATTCGATTCAGGGAAAGAGCGCTCTTATTTTTAAGAGCGCTCTTTTTTTTTATAGAAGTGTGAAGAAGGTGGAAGAAACCTTATTAATAAAATAAACAGAATAGATACAGAATCGTTTTTGTATTTGATAGTGACACTTTTGGGTGTCATTCGTAACATCATTCTTTATCTTTAATTAAACTGTTTATGCATCGCATACTTTTCTTCCTGATTGTATTTTTTTATATAGCAACGACAGCGCAGCTACATGCTCAGACTCCGGTTAAAAAAGACAGCATCAAAGAACCTTTTACAAAAACAATGTATGCGAGGTTTATGCCTTTGGGGATCTATACAGGTGCAGGATATCCGGTAAACAGAATTACACAAAATATTGAAATCGGAAAATCATTTGGAATGATCGATGCCGGAGTGGTATATGGGAAAACAGCAATAAAGGATACTTCCGGAAACGGTACACATTACCTCGAAGCGAAAGTTACTATGGATGTTTGTCAGTACGGTATTTTTTCAAATGAAATGACGATCGGTGCCGGAGGTGTATTCAATTCAAAAAATTATTTAATGCTTGAAATTTCTTATACCATCTACGGACAGTTTTGGGATAAATGGGGGATCGGAATTATTACCGGATTTTATGACTTTAGCGGAAATACAACAGATGCTTCACATAATATGTTTGGTTTGTATCTACGTTATGGATTGCCACGGCCTGAGAATGGTGGCTTGATTAATATCGGACGTATGTCACGCACGCATCTGCATCGATAGAAATGTAAATAAAATCTTATTCTTATCGTATTATCTGAACCCAACCGTTATTAATGGATGTGTTTTTGAATTTTATTACATAATAATATATTCCATCCGACACATCATTACCATTCCAGTTATTCAGGTAAGCAGTGTTATGATATATGAGCGATCCCCAGGTGTTATAAATAGCCAACTCATAATCACCGTGGCCATAACAATCAATGTTGAACGTTTCATTCATAGCATCTCCATTGGGTGTTATTAGATTAGGTATTTTCGCACCGGCGCAACATACGTTTAGTGTAATATTTTCATTTGTTGTTCCACAAACATTTTTAATAATAACAGCATAATATCCCGGATCATTGATTGTGTATACCGAATTTGTTGAACCATCCTGCCACAAATAACTTGCACCATCTGTTGTAGCATTAAATGTCATAATTTCTCCTGAGCAGATCGTTGTATCAGTTCCGAAGCTAAATGCAGCAGGTTTGTTTACTGTGACGAGCAGCGTGTCATAAAAATTACCGCAGCCATTTGAAATTTCTATGGAGTACTTTCCGGTTTTATCAATGGTATAGGTAGGATTTGTTGAACCGTCTTGCCATAGATAACGGGCATGTTGAGTTGTTGCGTCAAAGAAAATCGTTTCGCCTTTGCAGATTGTTGTGTCTTTTCCAAGCGTAAGTGTAGGTAAGGTATCTACGATGACTTCAAAGGTAGATGTTTCACCGCAGGTATAATGTGCTATGTAGCTTGTCGTAATTTGAGGAGATGCGATCAATGTGGATGTATTTGAAAGGATGGTATTGGGATCGCTTGCCAATGACCAGCTATCAATATATTTATCGTAGTTAATAGTGATGGAATTCCCTTTACAGATACTGGTTGAACTATCTTTGGGGTTACAGCCATATTCTACCAAAACATCATCAATGTAATAATAGGAACCGGCTATAATAGGGACGATAGCTAGAAGTGTTGAAGAAGTGCTTACATCATCGTTGAAATTACCAATGGTTAAATATCGTGCGGCAGTAGTAGCAGTAAATGTTCCGGATATTTTAACCCAATTATCTATATCAGTAATAACATTATTACTTTTTATTTGTGGCGTAAATGGTATAACTCCATAATCGAATGTGCTGATTTGTGTATCCGAAAAAGCCATGCCTATATTGTTGCATCCATATGTAGCGAAATCTGCAGCAGAGACGTACATTTCTGCATAATATTTTTTTCCTATAATAAGTGGGTGTGTTAATTTTACCTGAAGGTATTCTCTGTAACCGTAAGAAGGACTTGGGTATGCTGTATAGGGAATAATTGCACACATGACATTTCCAGTTCTGGGGGCTTGAGGACCTAGTCCAAGATAAGGACAACTACTCGTATATATATCGCTTGTTCCATCAGTAGGCATTATCCAATTTTGCATGTTATTACTAAATTGTTCCTTAGTCTGAATAATATCACAAGGAGGATCGCCAGTTGCATTTTCAAAACTTGGATTCGGAACAAGGTTTTGACTCCTTGCTTGAAAAAGAATAAAAAGAAATAAAAGAAGTATATATATTCTTTTGAAAAACATGTTCATGTTGTTAAAAGCACAATGTACGACTTTCTTGATAAATTTTTAGCGTTGTGTGCCTCCACCGCATCGGATCTGATCGTTAACCTAATATTCTGTGGTCTAAATATATAAAATTAGATATAATGGTATAACAAATTTTGCATCAAACAACCTTTTTTGAAAGTACGATCATGTGATTGCATCTGATTCCATTATCATATAAAGGTTCGTCGTAATGCGTGTCAACAAAATGCTTAATGATGTAATCAAATTCAAAACCCATTTTTTGATACAGATAAAGCGGACCTATGTTGGGTGTAGAAGTGGCAACAAGTATGGTTTTGTATCCCTTGTTGTTTGCAAGTTCAAAAACATGCTGTATAATTTTTGTGCCAATTCCTTTTCCCTGGAGAGCTTCGGCGACAGCAAGATTTTTTATTTCAGTGGTATCCGTATTAATTGCTACAAGCACACATACACCTATAGTTGTATTATCCTGAACTGCAATATACGTGTCGCCTTTAGACATATATAAGTCAACAAGCTTCTTAGAAGGATCTGCATCTAAAAGCAATTCATAGGGGATAACATCTTCTTTCGTTAAAAGTCGGAATAACATCTGCGTTTATTTTTCGTGTTCCTGTAATTTCATTTTTAAAATCGGATAATCATTTCCTTCTGCATCTTTCTCTGATCTGTCATAGGTAATGAATCCGAATTTAGAATAAAATTTAATTGCATCTGCGTTTTGCTCATTTACATTGACTTTGTTTGCGTGTAATTCTTCCAAAGCAAAGTGCATAAGCTTTGTTCCCAATTTTTGCCCGATATAATCCGGATCCAGAAACAAGGTTTCTATAACCCGGTCTTCAACACCCAAAAATCCGAGTACCTTATTTTCTGAAATCAGACAGTATACCGAATAGGAATAAAAGTCAATTTGTTTTACGAGTTCTTTCAAGCGGTTCACTTCTGCAGAACTGACAAAATGATGGGTTGCCCGAACAGACCGTTCCCAAACGGAGATCATTTGTTCTCTGTATGTTTGCTCATATGGTTTTATTTCCATTATTCTTTTAATTGTAACTACTTGCAATATGCAAGCACAAAGATAAATATATCTACTTGTAAATTGCAAGTGATTTTAAAATATTTTACTTTTGTAGTATGGGAGCTCAAAAAAGAAAATCGGATTGTCCGATAAATTATGCATTAGAATTGTTTGGAGATCGATGGACCTTGCTAATTGTCCGCGATATGATGCTTAAGGGAAAACATTCTTATGGGGAGTTTTTAAAATCTGAAGAAAAAATTGCAACAAATATTTTAGCGGACAGGTTGGCATTGCTTGAAGAGGCTGAAGTCGTGATCAAACTACCGGATCCTGCACACGGTTCTAAATACATTTACAAGCTTAGTCAAAAGGGGATTGACCTATTGCCTGTTTTGGTTGAACTCATTATGTGGAGCGCGAAGTACGATCCGGATAGTACCGTTGAAAAGAAATTTGTAACTCAGGTGAAGAAGAATAGAGAAACGCTTTTAAAAGAAATTTCCAGTCGTTTGAAAGAGGAACTTGCTGCCTGAACATCATGCTATGCCGTCCCGCTGGGGCTTTATTTACAAGGTATTTACCAGCCCGTCACCAGTAAATTACGTGCTGCCTGCACACTGCACTTTTGATATTTGGAATAGGCAAGTGCAGCACGTGTTCGGATAGCTTCGTTTGTTTCCTTGTTTACATAACCTGTGATGGCATCATGAATGGTATATGCTTCAGGACACATCAGTCCTGTAGTCCAGACAAGCGGATTTACATTGGCTGCTTTTAAATGCGTTGTAAAATAAGATTTGCTGTAGCAGGCAAGAATGATCACATCGCGTTTTTGCTTGTCGGTATTTTGAAAGGTTTCTGTCAGCTTGAAATCCATCAAGCCATCGTGACCGATATAGGCTATGAGTTTTGAATTGCCTGCGATGCCTATCACTTTATTATTTACATGTAGTGTATCTTTCAATTGACCGGAACTGCTGCGAAGGAATTCTTCTGTACAGTGTTTGATGTATTTTCCGTTGTATGCATCTGCGATCAGGTAATAGTTTTTCGTAGCATGTTTAAAAATGATGCGTTCGAATAGCAGCGAATCGATCTTTTGTGTCTTAACCAATTTCCATTCTGTGCTGTTCTTAAAATAGGTACGAATACCAAAGCCACAGCCCCAGTACAAATTGTTATGTGCATCCTGTCCGTTACCAATCTTTGCTGGTACGGGAACAATACCTTGATATTTATTATCACACAACGCAACAAAAATATGTATAGTCTTGGATGTGGTATCGAACTGGGTGATGTTCTTTGGTAGAGCGCTGCTGTTTGTTGATACAGACGTATTAATTTTTTCTGTTGTCTGAGATTGGCAACTTAAAAATGTGAAGGAGAGTAGGAGGGTAAGGAGGTTTTTCATCATTTAATGTTTTTATCAACTTATTCCTTTACCATCAACTCTGCATTTGTTGTCCAGAGTGCGAAGTAAGGGTATGGTGCATCTGTTCTTTTTAAAAGCGTTAAAAATGATCTATTAAAGATCATCTTTTTGGGTTTGGGTTTTTCAGTATTTTCATCAGGACCATCTGCTGCTACTTCAATTACTGCTTCACTTTCGATCTCTGCACCTGCCTCATCTAACATAAAAGCTGTTCGTTGCCATACTTTGTCGATCGAGTAGGTTTGTGTACTTGCTTGAAAGGACTTACCTTCTAGTGTTTTGTAATTTGTCTCTATGTTGAAATTAAACTTCGGAATGATAAGTTCATCTTCCTCTGAAAAATAATATTTCCACTGTGTTTTATTAGATAATCGTTCTTTATTTCCAAGAACTGTGAGACGTTGTATTTCTGCATGCATCTCCTTAAGTGAATGAAACTTTTTATCCGATTGAAACAACAGGATCTCATGTTCTTTGTCTTTGGGAAGCAGCTTGATAATGAAATTAGCATCGTTTTTATAGTATACAATTTTAATGATGGGGGTAAGATCTTCATTATTACCGATCATTCCGAAGGACGCAACTTTTTGTTTATTAAAAATAAGCTTGTTTGTAAAGCTTTGTAATTTGAATTCAAAGGGTAAGGATTTGGTGAATTCTGCTCGTGTTTTGATTGAGAAACCATCTACCTCACCGCTCGCTTCATATTCATTGTTTTGCAGCACATTCAGAAATGACTTTGAATTGTTCAATGTTTGCAGATCATAAAAATCCGGATTGATGATGAAAGGATGATTGATTAGTTTGCGTACTTCGTCCCAGGCGTATAAAAGTGTCACACAATAAACCGCATTGGTATCGCTGTTGATTGAATGTTCAAGTGTAGGTAAAAAGGAAGTCTTTTTATATTCAGATAATTTTTTGACTTCTGCGAACTCTCTGTTATTGCAGCTCCATATCGTAAATAGGAATAATATAAGCGATACAATGGATATGTGTTTTTTCATGTGTTGTTGGTGTTTCCGATAACTCTAATTTATTGTACATATAATCCCGTAGGGATGAAATATAGGTAGAAAAAAATAAAAAGAGAGAACAAACGCACAAGTCCCATCGGGACGCTATGTTGTTTGACGTTAGTCGCTCCTTGACGGAGCTCCGTGCGTAATGTTTCTCAACTGTATTTTTTCTACAGATATATCGCCCCGCTGGGGCTTTATTTTACAGGGTTGTTGGCCGTTGGCACAACAACGGGTTGAGTCGTGATTAGGATAAAGATGAAAATATCAACGCTGGTATCATTTACTCAATCTTAAACTTAACGCTCACCTCCACTTCAACTTTGATCTTTTCAAATTGGATCTCAACTTTAGGACTGGTAGCGTAGTGTGATGATGATGATTTGCGTACTTGCATCGCTGAGACTGAATTCACGGTATAATCTTTATAGCTATCGGATATATAAATGGCTGCACCTAATTTTTGGTTCAGCGGCTTCGTCATTGCTTCACCTAATTTCCGTGCTTTGAATACAGCTTTAGATTTAAGTTCAACTTTTAACTCTTCTATTTTTGAATATTCGACTTTAGCTAAATCAACATTGGAGATACCTAAATTTTCCAGCTCAATAAGTGCCATACCGGCCGTTTGCGCATTACTTACGATCAGGTAGTATGATTTGCTTTTTAATATATCCTGACTTTTTATAAAGTATTTTTTGAAATTACTGGATACATCGGATAAGAACAATTGCTTTTCAATATCGATGCCGATGGATTTAAATTTTTCGATCATTTGATTTTCTAATTCTTCTACAGAGATTTTTCCTTTGGTATCTTTTTCTGTAATTAAAATGCTCAGATAAATTCTATCCGGAGTAACGAATGTATCTACTGTTACAACGGTTTCCAGATATGGCTGATCGATGAAGTTTTTAGTCTGTGCAAAGGAAAAACCAGCGATGCTTAAAAAAAGTATACATAAAATATTTTTCATAGGAGTAGGGGAATAGATTGAACAAAATTTGAGTTTATTCTTAAACGACGGTTAAGACAAGAATCTTTTATAATCTTTTGGTAATCCTCTTTTTATATCACTGCTGTATAATTTAACCGATAGTACAACCAGATATATAATGTAAGCAATGAAAAACCAGTCGTGCCAGTTTAAAGAATCTCCCTTAATGAGATTTCTGGGTGGAGGTGAAGCAATACCAAGTTGCTGATGAATCTCAGGTATCAGGAACAGAGCAGGGCCCAATAACAATAATGGAATCAAGATCCATCCGTATAAATAGGTTTTCAAAATTTCACTCTTATCTAAGGGAAGTTTTTGAATGACCTGATAGTTAAACGTTTTTAGAGGAAGTGTTATTTCTCTTTTTATTTCTGCTCTCCAAAGCGGTACAAGCGGAAGGTACAGAAAGGTAAACCAGGAGGTCGCATGTACATGGCCCTGTTCGTCCGGTTGTGATACGCCGTTGAATCGGGTGCCTATGCCGTCTAATGTGCTCATAGGATTGTGTTTATTTATGTGTTTTGTACACGGTTATTTTTTATATAAGTCCTCAATGATTTGATACTCTTTATTTACAAAATGTTCAAGATATTTTATTGCTTTATCCAGATCGCATGACCAAAAATCATCGACTACCATTTTTTCCTTTTTTCCTAATAGACCAAATAGAATATTGACTTTTTTAGGTCTATAATACCACAATGAGAATTCGAGTTCTTTTTTAGTATTATAAATAGCCGTTAAACAAAAGCTTCTTCCATCTTCAATGCAGGTAAAATCCAAAGATGGACTGTAACACAATTCGTTTTGATGCATTGAATCAGCAAGTTCAACTTGTTCGATCCAAGGATATTTTTTAGCAATATCTAAGATCACATTTCCAGTGAGCGCACTATTTCTGTATTCTATATTTTTCTTGTTTGGATAACAGATGGAGTATTTGTATGTCATTTTAACAAGATGTTATATTGAAATCATTTGTATTATAAATTCTTCCTTAACTCAGTTTGCCTTGGGTGCTCTGTGTGCCACAGACCACGGTGAGGGTAGTTGTTTATTGGTATTGTTTTTCTTTACCAACGTAATCATTCCGAATGCAATGCTTACGAAACCTACGTAATAAATCATATTACGTGTCTTTTCAACGATTATATTTCTGTCAAATATCTCATCTGTCATATCCGGGTAGGGGATATTGATAAAGATCACATCAAATAAGAAACCAATGAATATGATGGCCAGCCCAATAAATAATAGTTGTTTGGGTTTGATATCAATTTTTAATTTTGAAAAAGCAATGAGTATGGGTATTGTATGAATGATGGTTATGTAGTAGTAAAGCCAGCTCCATTGCGTCCACCAAAGCCATATATGTATATCGATCATAATAACACCTGTATACACAATCGATGCAATGGCTGATAGGCGTTTGTTTGGTGTGGTACTCCATTCCTGGAGCAATAAATAAAATAAGGATGTTAATAAAAGCCAGTCGTCTATAGTTCTATAGGTAATTCCAAATTCAAAATCTTTGTACAGATACCTTGCCGCAGAATCTATGCCATCCCGTGTCATGAAATCAATGACCGCAAGCGCTGCTATACCAAAGAAAAAGGTATTGAGGTATTTGGAGTATTTGGTCATTTGTTGAGATTAGAAGTGCTTTTTGTCGGGCTTCTTGATTATAAATTCAGAAGAGCGGATTGTAAATTTGAAAAGCTATACATTATGTTTTTTTTCTGCTGCATGGAAGAAATAGCTGAACATTTTCCCAAGTTTGTAAATATTCTTAGTATCGAATTCGGCTTCTGTACCTTCAACTTTTTCTACTCCAATTTTATGTCTTAGGGTATTTAAAAATTTGTATTTGTGTCGATCTAATTTTTTAAGCTGTATTTTTGAATATTTATTAAAATTTAAACTTCTAAATCCATCTACCCAACAAATTTTGTTCTCAATTAGTTTGTAATTGTAAGGCCTTACTCTTCCAACAGACATACCATTCAATTTTTCAAGAGCAGATCGATAGATTGCATTGTTTCTACTTGTTTTATGCCGAAAATTTTCTTTAGAAATTCTTATTAAAATATTAGTAATAACTCTTTTTTGTTTATCTATTTCTTTTTTTAATGAACGCTTTCTAATTCTTATATTCCCGTTATAATCTATTTCATAGCCAACAAAGCCAATCCAAGGAAATGTATTATTTTCAATATTTAATTTGCCCCATCTATAGGGACCTTTGCTTTTGCAGTTCCAAAATTTTTTTAATGAGTGTTTGAAAGTTAAATTATAGCTCTTTTTTTTTCTAATTCTATAATTTGGAAAAATATTTTTAATTAATTTGTCGAATTTTAAATTTAATTGATTTAAGAATGAATGGTTTTTAAACCAATTAATTATGAAAATTGGAATAAGGTTTATTTTTGATGAGTAATTTTTATTCAGTGTATAAAAAGAAGATTCAAAAGGATGGCTGAATAATAGTAAATCATTTAAGATTGCTTTATAAATATTTATTGCCTCCTTACAAGAATTTTCATCAGTGTGCATTAAAATCATATCATCACAATATCTTACGTAGAAGAGATTGGAAATTAATTTTAATTTTTTGTCCGCTTTATCAAGCATAATATTGGCAATTAGTCCAGATAATGCACCTCCTTGCGGCACTCCAATATTTTGATTAATATTTTTTTTATAAAAATCGTTTTGTGAAATCTCTTTTTCAATCCAAGGAAATTTTCCATTTATAGGTTTTTTATTTGGGTGAAGATGCTGCTCCCAATATGATTTTTCAGATTCTTTTGATTTAACTACATCTTTAAAATTATAGCTATTTAAATACTCTTTAAAAATATACTTAGCATTTTTTATACTAGTACTGTTACAATTGCTTTGTGATTTTTCAAGTAAATTTTCAAATAGATTAAAACATAAATCATGATTAACTGTATCATAAAATTTTTTTATATCACATTCAGCTACAAATAAATCAACAGAAGAATTTTTAAGTTTGAAATCTATTATTTTATTAATTGCTAGGTGATGGTTTTTTTCTTCTTCATTTTTTTTTGCTCTAAAAGCAAGTGCACTATCTTCAAAATAATTATCTAATAAATTTGTTAAAAATTTATTAGATAAACTTATTACTATTCTGTCCATTAATAAAAATCTTGAAATAGGTCTACATTCAATTTTTTTATTTTTTTGAATATTATATTTAATTTTTGATTTGCTAGTTTCTTTAACTTCAGGTATGATATTAGGAGTGGTTATTTTGTAACTACAGTTATCAATTCCGTTTTCAATTTCTGATATGAATTTGTCTAGCTCTAATTGATACTTGTACTTTGATTTATTTTTTTCATGTCTTTTTATCGTATGAAATAAAATCTGCTTATTCTTATCATCTGTATTTATTTTTTTTAATTCATCTTTACCTGTTACAATGTTTTTACATTTAATATGTGTTTTGCTATTATGTGTTAGCCATTGTCTTCTACTTGGTAATAGTAGGTTAAGTTGTTTAATGATTTCTTCGTCATAATAATCATTTGATTTTTTCAAATGATTATCTTTATGAACAAGGTTGTTCAAAAGCTGTTTTTTATGTCTTTTACTTGAATATGAAATTCGAATTTTGCATAAGTATTTAATGATACTTTCTCTACTATAATATTCTTTGAATTCCATAAATTAATTAGAAAACGCGTTCAAGTGATACACCAAGGATTGCCCCTTGATGTACCCAACAAATCGTGCCATAATACAAAATGATGTGCTATAGTCAAGTACAGCCATTAAGGTTGTTCTACTTGCCGAAAGGAGGAACGTTTTATTTTTTAGTCCCATTACTGAACGCGTTTTTCTAATGTTTTTTGTTTGTAATTATATTTTTCTTTAACTAAATTTTTTATGAAATCGAATTTTATAAATCCAGCATTATTTTCATAGCAATACTCTAATAGTTTTAATTCTTTATTTTCATTATACTTATCTTGTTCTATCTGACATAAACTTAAAAAAAATAGCTTGCCTATTTCAAATGTAAATGTATTTGAAATAGAATAAGCAATTTTGTACCTAGTATCGTAGTCGCCTGTGATTACAGTTTTACTTTTTGTTAAGTAATTAATTATGTCTTTCATTTCTCTTTTATCAATTCCACTGTTTCTTTTAGAAGGATTGTATAAGGCATTATTTTTAGATTTATCATAAAGTTTAGTTTTAACTGCAATTTTAGTTGAAACTAACTTGTTTTCTTTTAAATCTGCCTCTTCAATTTGAAAATCATCAAACTGATCTTTTATAACTAGATTGAGATCATAAGATAAAAAACATAGTCTTGTAGTATCATTACCGCTTTTATCAAGTTCTATATTATGAGTAACTTCAAAGTAATTGTACAATTTGTAAAACGCACTTTTATGAGCATGATCAATATCTTTGATTTCAAAATTATAGTTTAAGTTTACAAGGCCTTTGATTCCAAAATTTGACGGAGATCGCCAGTATGAAAAAACATATTTATCTTTTGATAGTTTTTCCTCATATTCTGAAATTTGCTCGCTTGATAATTTGTCTATATCAATTACAACTAGGCTATTGTAAGTTAGCAATTTGTCTTTCTTTCTTTCAACGTCAAATGAACCACAAAATGTAATAGCCGGCAGTTGTAATTTTTCAGCACTATAATTTTCTTTGTTTTCGCACAAGTAAAGTTGTCTAAGTTTATTTACTTCATTTTGTATATAATTGCTTTTTATTAAGCGTAAAATTTCTTCGATTGTTAAATGCTTTGAAATTGGAGAAAAGGCATTAAGTTGAAATGAGGTTTTTCTTTCAAGTATGCTATTTGTATATCTCATTTTAACTTTTTTTGCTTTTAGAATGGCACAAATTTTATATCTAAGTCTAATATTATATACTGCCTTTGAATTAAAAATGAAAGGTGTTTAAAATCCCCAGCACTTAATATTAATTCTTTTAATCCTGAAAACAAATGATATATAAAAGAAAGACCCATACTTTCCAGCATGGGTCTTTATTAATTCTATATTGGTTGGTGACGCTCGGGTGAGGTACAATCTTATTTCATTATTCTGCCTCGCTAAACACCAACCAAGGCGTGTGTTCTTACTTTTTCCCTTTAGCGAAATCGTTTGCAGCTTTTACAAACTTCACAAAGATCGGGTGTGGGTTCTCTACCGTACTTTTTAATTCCGGGTGGAACTGGCTTCCGATAAAGAACGGATGGTCTCTTAATTCAACGATCTCAACCAGCTTTGTTTCCGGGTTGATACCTGTTGCAAGCATACCTTCTTTTTCGTACTGCTTCAAATATTTGTTGTTGAATTCATAACGGTGACGGTGACGCTCCATAATCTTAGACTTGCCATAGATCGCATGTGCCTTCGAGCCTTTTACCAACTCACATGGATACGCGCCCAAACGCATGGTACCACCTTTCATGGTAACATCTTTCTGAGACTCCATCATGTTGATCACCGGATGCGAAGTTTCTTTATTCATCTCCGTAGAGCTTGCATCTTTATAGCCCAATACATTGCGTGCAAATTCGATCACTGCACATTGCATACCCAAACAGATCCCGAAGAACGGAATGTTGTTCTCACGTGCAAATTGTACGGCAGCAATTTTACCTTCCAGTCCGCGCTCGCCGAAACCCGGTGCTACCAGGATACCGTCTGCAAACCCAAGGAACTGCTGTACACTATCTTTCTGTAATTGCTCGGAAGAGATCCAACGGATCTTCACTTTGCATTCGTTCATAGCGCCTGCATGAATGAAGGCTTCTGAAATGGATTTATATGCATCCGGAAGTTCTACATATTTCCCTACAAGGGCGATGTTTATTTCCGATAATGGATTCTTCAGTTTACCTAAAAATACTTTCCATGTTTCAAGATCGGGTTCGCTTTTGTTCGGCAACTTCAATTTCGCCAATACACGTTCGTCGAGCTTTTCTTTTTTCATCAGCAACGGCACATCGTAGATCGTTTCTGCATCGATGGATTCGATCACAGAATTGATGTTTACATTACAGAATAAAGCTATTTTTTTACGCAACTCAGGCGGCAACGGATGCTCGGTTCTACAAACAAGAATATCCGGGTGAATTCCTGTTTCCGATAATTGTTTAACGGAGTGCTGAGTAGGTTTTGTTTTTAATTCTTTGGCTGCATTCAAATACGGCACCAGTGTTAAGTGGATCACCAACGTTTCAGTCGGACCCATTTCCCAACGGAACTGACGAACGGCTTCTAAGAAAGGAAGGGATTCGATATCACCTACACAACCACCGATCTCAGTAATTACAATATCGTATTTGCCGGATTCGCCCAGCAATTGAATGTTGCGTTTGATCTCGTCGGTAATGTGCGGCACAATCTGTACCGTCTTGCCTAAGAATGCGCCTTGACGCTCTTTGGTAATAACGGTATTGTAAATTCTACCTGTGGTAACGTTGTTTGCCTGGGATGTAGGCGTGCTCAAGAAACGCTCGTAATGTCCAAGATCCAGATCGGTTTCTGCACCATCGTCCGTGACATAGCATTCGCCATGTTCGTATGGATTCAATGTACCCGGGTCGATGTTCAGGTATGGATCAAATTTTTGGATGGTGACAGAAAAACCTCTTGCTTGAAGAAGTTTGGCGAGAGAAGCGGCTACAATGCCTTTTCCGAGTGATGAAGTAACCCCGCCGGTTACGAAAATATATTTAGTTGCAGACATAATCCCGTTTTTGACTTACGGGATACAAAGTTAACTAAAACTGGGTATTTTTCTAGTGGTGGGGATAAGAATTGTCTGAACATGTCTGAACCGCTGATTAAGCTGATGTAAATGATTTATTTGATTTTGGACGGAATAGCCTATTTTCGATTCAATTTTTATAATTCATTAAGAATAAAGGAGTCATAAAAAATAAAGGATTTATAGATTTATCCAGGAATGTTAAAATAGAGATTAAAGGAATTGATATTCACTATCATGTTAAATCATTTACATCAGCTTAATCAGCGGTTCAGACAATTTTTCATCATATAAATCAGGTTAATCAGTGGTTCAGACAATGAGGATGCTAATCTAAGTTGGAATTTGCAATTTATATAACGTGTTTTGCAGTATGAATCTGAAAGCGTCGATTGAGAATAATGTTCATATATGTGCGGTGGCCGCGGCTGCCGATGAACTTGGTCTTGAGACATATATTGTAGGTGGGTACGTGCGTGATCTGATCATGGGGCGCGAAAATAAGGACATTGATTTTGTTTGTCTGGGCAGCGGAATTGATCTGGCAAAAAAGGTGGCAGCGGGTATGGGCAAGGATACGCCCGTGCATATTTTTAAAACCTTTGGTACGGCCATGATCAATGCGGCCGATACGGAACTGGAATTTGTGGGTGCCCGTAAGGAGTCCTACGATTTCAATTCGCGCAAACCTACGGTAGAGAGCGGTACACTGCAGGACGATCAGTTAAGAAGAGATTTTACGATCAACGCCTTGGCTATCTGTTTGAATAAGGACCGTTTCGGCGAGCTGGTTGATCCCTTTGACGGCGTAGGTGATATTAAGCGTAAAATTATTAAAACGCCGCAGGATGCCTTATTGACCTTCTCTGACGATCCGTTGCGTATGATCCGTGCGATCCGTTTTGCCACGCAATTAAATTTTGATATTGATGGGGCGACCTTTCAGGCAATCACGACGAATAAAGATCGTTTGAGCATTGTTTCGATGGAGCGTGTGTCTCAGGAATTAAATAAGATCATTGCAGCGAAAACGCCTTCTTATGGCTTTAAGTTGTTATACATATCGGGTGTATTAAAAGATATTTTCCCGGAATTTGTTGCCTTGCAAGGCGTAGAATCCATCGATAATAAATCACACAAAGATAATTTCTATCACACCTTACAGGTATTGGATAACGTTGCAAAAGTATCGGACGATCTGTGGCTGCGTTGGGCTGCCATTCTGCATGATATTGCAAAACCTGCAACCAAACGTTTTGTAGATAAGATCGGGTGGACCTTTCACGGTCATGAAGACAGAGGTGCACGTATGGTGCCGGGTATTTTCAGAAAGCTGCGTTTGCCTTTAAATGAAAAAATGGATATGGTTGCGAAACTGGTGCGTTTGCATTTACGTCCGATCTCATTGGTGAAAGATGAGGTGACAGATTCGGCAGTGCGCCGTTTGATGTTTGAAGCTGGCGAACATTTTTCTGATCTGATGATTTTATGTCGCGCCGATGTGACTTCAAAAAATAACAACAAAGTAAAACGTTACTTAGAGAATTTTGATAAGGTAGAACGTAAGGTTGTTGAAGTAGAAGAGAAAGATCAGCAGCGGATGTTCCAGCCGGTAGTGGGCGGAGAAGAGATCATGAAGACCTTCGATCTCAAGCCGAGCAAAGTAATAGGTGATATCAAAGCCGATTTGATCGAAGCGATCTTAGAAGGCGATGTGCAGAATGAGTATGAGACGTTGTTTCCGTTTATGGTAGAGCTGGCTCAAACCAAGTATGGGCTGGTGAAACCTGAGTAAGTGGTCAGTGGTCAGTCGGGTAATACGTTTTAAGTTCTAAGTTTTAAGAATGGTGACCGATAGCATTTTTTAAAACTTAAAACATATTACTTAGAACTCGCTTTTTAATAATGAAAACATTGTCATATCATAATGCTTCTCGTTCCAATACATCCAATCTCTTAGAATACCTTCGTTTTTAAAATTCAGTTTGTTAAGTACTTTTTCTGAACCAATATTTCCTTGCATTACTTCTGCTTCAATTCTATTTACCTGCAATTGTTCAAAGCCAAATTCAATAACTTTTTGTAATGCTTCAGTCGCATAGCCTTTGTTCCAATGCAGTGTTTGAAGATCGTAGCCGATAGTTGCTTTGTGATTGGTTGTATAAGAATTATATCCTATCGTTCCAATAATATTGTTTGTTCCTTTTAAAGCAATCCCCCAACGAATTCCTGTTTGATTTGTAAAACGTGTTTGAAATAAATCAATCAGGCGCTGTCCTTCGGATTCGTTTTGGAAAGGCAGTAAGTTATAAAAACGTACAACTTGTGCATCACCAAATAAAGTAAATAAATCCGACAAGTGATTTTGCGTGATTTCAATCAGATCTAAACGGTCGGTATGTAAGGTTGGAAACATGAGCAAGTGGTCAGTATACAGTGGTCAGTCGGGTAATATGTTTTACGTTCTAAGTTCTAAGAATGGTGACCGTTAGCATTTCTTAAAACTTAAAACCTATTACTTAGAACATTTTTTATTTTCTGCAAGAGGTGGACAAATTGATATCTGGCTTGCCAGTACTCCGAAGGCTTTATGTTTGCTGAGTATTACGCTTGAGCGCATTAGAATGATGGCGCGCTCTTTGTCTTCCTTTAGATGTTCCATGCTTAGAACATTGATTTTTGTTGTACCCGTATCTGCATATTTGTCGTGAATAGATCGGATGACCTCCATGTTAGTTGCATACATTTTTAATAAGGCATCGAAATCATCTTTCGCCAGATTGATCGAATCCGTAGCCGATAAAAAATCTTTGCCGGCATTGCGCAAGGAAGTTAGTTCAACACAAAATGATTCTTCTTTATGTTGGTTGCAAAAATTTCTGTAAATATAATTTTCATTATCCGTGTTCTCTTTATTTAAAGCAACCGTATTTTCAGACAACAGTGAATATGTTTCAATTTCTGTTTCATTTTTTTTCGTGCATGAAACGATGGCGATGAGTATTAATGGAAGTAGTTTTTTCATAATTATATTTGATGTAGCAAAATTGTAATATGTTATAAGTAATATGTTTTAAGAATGATAATCGTTAGTGTTTCTTAAAACTTAAAACCTATTACTTAAGACTTCTTACTTAGGGCCGAAGAATACAACGATTGTATAGATAATAGAAACACCGAGTAATATCAAACCGCCTTTTTTAAACAAAGATTTTTTCTTGTGGTAGGAGGCATCCTGCTTTTGAATCAGAATGTCGGGAAAAGCAAGGAATATGATTCCTGCAGCAAGTGGAATAAAAATATCGATGTAGCTCATAGTTCTTTTTTTTCTTAAAGATGTAATATGTTCTAAGAATGAAGATCGTTAGAATTTCTTAAAACGTAAAACGTATTACTTAAAACTTATACTTCATACAACTCCAACGGCAATCCATCCGGATCTGCGAAGAATGTAAAACGTTTATTGGTTAAGGTATCTACACGAATTGGTTCGCAGACTACACCTTTGCTTGTTAAATGTTCAATTGATTTTTCAATATTGTCTACGGAAAAGGCGAGGTGTCTTAAACCGCAGGCCTCTGGTCCGCTTGGACGTGCAGGTGGATTCGGGAATGAAAACAGTTCAATGATATACGTTCCGTTTATAGCTAAATCTAATTTATAGGAATTCCGTTCGGCTCGTAGTGTTTCTTTTACAATCGTACAACCCAATACTTCTGTATAGAAGGTTTTGCTGCGTTCGTAATCGGAGCAGATGATGGCAATGTGGTGGACGTGTTTTAGACCTAACATATTCGTAAAATTTGGTATAATATACGTATCTTTTAATAGGTTCTTTTCAATCTAATGGAATTTAAACTTTCTTTGATCTCGTTTGTTTACTTAGATGTTAACACAAAAATCAGTTTATGAAAAATATTCTATCCACTATATTCAGTATCCTTTTTATCGCTTCTGCTTTCGGACAGCAAACGATGGATTATAAATCCTTTGCTGAAGCCAGTGATAAGATGAATAAAAAAGGTATGATCGCTTTGACTACCTTTGCGTCTGCAAACATTATTGGCAGCGGGATTGGTTTATTCGTTACCGAATCAAATACTGAGGCGCATCATTTTCATTCCATGAATCTTGCCTGGAACGTGTTTGATTTAGGTTTGGGTATCGGTGGAATTTTTACAAAAAGAATCGGTCTTATAGAATCTTCTGAATTTGGTTTGAAAAAACATATGAGCAAACAAAAAACCTTTTTGTTCAATTGCGGACTTGATATAGCTTATGTCGTAGCAGGTTTGTACATGACAGAGCGTTCTTACCGCTCAGATGACCCGGCATTATGGAATGGCTTAGGCAAAGGTGTTATGTATAATGGGGCATGTTTGTTTTTATTTGATGGGATTATGTACGGATTGAATAATCGACTTACCAACAAGTTTCTGAGTGGAAAACCTCAGTTAACAATTTTGCCTAATCCAGCAATGCCGGGTTTGTATGTAAAAATGGTGTTTTAATTAGTCTCTTCTCTTTTAGTTGGAGAATGATTTTTTATTCATAGTATTTGTGTTCGTATAATTAAAAAATAGTAGACGCATCAGCGTAATCATATAAATCAGCGGTTCAGACACACTTCAAAATACCACAACTTCAGCAAATCCATATAGAACATAGAAGGAGTGGAACTCAGCAGATTTTTTTCAATAGTGGGAATCCATGGATTGATGCACGAAGTTGCCAGGCCGTTTAGTTTTAATTTCGCTAATCTGCTGTGCAATTTAATTAATTTTGTTTTAGCAGGAAGTTTGTTTTGTTTGTACAGATCAACCAGGGTTTCGATCGACTGTTTTATTTTTGCTAAAAAAACTTCGTTGGTGTCAAGTCCTTCGTGGTACACAAAATTGTCGATATGTACAATGTTTATGCCGCTTGCAGCCAATGTCATTCCCAACAACGTATCTTCATGTCCATACTTTTGTATGCTATCATCTAATGGGAATTTGTACAAGACTTCTTTGCGGATCAGTAAATTATTTAACGTAAACGTATCAAAGGGATTTTGATTTCTTGTTGCTGCAGAAAGTTCTTCGCGTGCAATCCCGTATGCCCAACGCAAATGTTTATCGGGAGCAGGAATGTTTTTCTTATATGCTGTTCCTCCGCAAATACAAGTGTTAACCGTTGTAAGGAAAGGGAGGTATGTTTGTAAATAATTCTCTTCACAGGGAATAGTATCTACATCTAAAAAAAGCAGCCATTCGTACGAAGCTTTTTTGATCAGTTCGTTGCGAATGCCAGCACGACCTATATTGTTATCTACGCGATAAATATGAAGATTGGCGATCTGCTCTGCAGAAGGTTTCCAGCTGCTGTAACTTTCGAAACTGCTGGCGTCATCAAAGACAATGATCTCAAAGGGAATGCCTAATGAAGCACATTGTTTGTGCAACGTTGTTACTAAGGTTGTAGGATTATATTCGTGAACAGGAATTAAGATCGACAGGCCTTTCATTACGCATGTGTTCCGTGCTCGATCACTTTTTTATCGGCAACGCGTAAGGTACGTGCCGGATATTTTAATAAGAACTGGTGATTGTGTGTTGCCATCAATACAGCTGTTCCACTTCGATTGATCTCAAAAAATAAATTTAAAATTTCTTCGGCAACTTCCGGATCTAAGTTTCCTGTAGGCTCATCTGCTAATAATACAACCGGTTCGTTCAACAAGGCACGTGCAATAACAACACGCTGCTGCTCACCTCCGGATAGCTGATGCGGCATTTTATTCATGGAACTGGTAAGTCCAACACGCATCAATACATCGTTCAATCTGTTTTTTATTTTTGCAGAATCTTTCCATCCCGTTGCTTTCATGACAAAGATGAGATTATCTGCTACCGTACGATCGTTCAGTAATTGAAAGTCCTGAAAGATGATCCCGATCTTTCTTCGTAGATAAGGAATTTTTTTGCGTTTGATCGTTTCTACTGAAAAGCCCGCTACAGTAACCTTGCCTTTCGGTTGAGCAAGATCGGCATACAATGTTTTCAATAGGGAAGATTTGCCGCAGCCCGTTCTACCTATCAAATACACAAATTCACCTTTGTTCATTTTGAATGAAACATTGTCTAATACCAATTCGTCTTCTTGAAAAATATCAGCGTTTACTAATTCTAATACAGGTTCATCAGATAGGATAGACATAGATCTGTTAGGCAAGGGTGAATTTTTGTAGTTTTCCGAAAGGCAGATCAGCAATCAGTTGAAGAAAGGATTCTTCTTTGCCTTCGAGTCCCAATTTCTTTAATATTTTTAATGGACGGTCTGCTCTGAAATACGCTACCAATACCATCTTCTCATCTCTTAATTGAATGTAATCCGGAATCTTCGCTTTGCCTTTTACTTTGATAATAAACATATCAGAGCCCGGCGTTGTTTGTACGAATATATCTTCTTCCATGAGTGTGTATTCAAAAGAATGGTGTTCCCACGAAGTTACTTCATAGAAACACCATTAACAATAGTTGTTAGATGAAATTAACCGTTCACTTTTTTGTGATCTGCTAAGAACTTCGCCAAACCGCTATCAGTAAGCGGGTGGTTCAATAAAGCAGTGATCACATTCAACGGACAAGTCACAACATCCGCACCTACTTCTGCACAACTGATCAGGTGCATCGTATGACGAACGGAAGCAGCTAATACTTCTGTTTGATAATCGTAATTTCTATAGATGCCCACGATCTGCGCGATCAATTCCATACCGTCCTGAGAGATATCATCCAAACGACCGATGAACGGAGATACATAGGTTGCACCTGCTTTGGCAGCAAGCAATGCTTGTCCGGCAGAGAATACCAATGTACAGTTCGTACGGATACCTTTTTGAGAAAAATATTTAATGGCTTTGATGCCATCTTTGATCATCGGTATTTTAACAACAATTTTCGGGTCGATCGTGATCAGTTCTTCACCTTCTTCGATCATGCCTTTAAAATCCGTTGCAATAACTTCTGCACTTACATCACCATCTACAATGTCGCAGATCGCTTTATAATGTTTGTATACATTGTTTTTTCCTGAGATACCTTCTTTGGCCATTAAAGAAGGATTTGTTGTAACACCATCTAAAATGCCAAGTTCCTGCGCTTCTCTGATTTCATTAAGATTGGCTGTGTCAATAAAGAATTTCATATGTAATAACGATTGTTTTAAATGTATTCGGTTAATGCGGATAAAATGTTACACTATTTTCAAAACTACTGATTTTAGACATAGTAATACATGCTAAGATCAAAGTTATACGGAAGATAATAAATAATTTGATTGGTAAGATAAGAACAGAAATTGACTTAAAGAAGAGAGAAAAATAAAAAGGCAAACTGAATATCGCACCGCTACAACCACTTATCCTTGCTTCCTTCCGGACCTGGGGAGGTTCACAGGAGCTGGTCGTACCAGTCTGCCGTTACAAATGTAAGCAAATTAACTTAGGATGCAAAATTTAAAATATACCCGTAAAATTAATTTGAGCCCTTTAAATTTTTAATAAATGCCAATCCAAGGTAGGGACGGATGGATTTTGTATTGTTGAAGGAAGAATTAAATTCGTTTGTCATTGAAAGATAAAGCATTGCTTGAGGTGCCACCAGCCAACTATCCGATAAAGGAAATTCGTAACGTAGGCTTGTATTGATGCCAAAATTGAAAATCTGATTGACTTTTTTTGAATTATTATCGATGGTTGAGCTTGAACTGGTAGATGGATTTGGACCGTTAGGTGTATAATACCATGAAGACTGGTTGCCGCTTTGTTGCGAATGGATCAAAAAATTAAATTCAGTTCCGATACTCAACTTTAATTTATGAAAGAAAGTTGCATTGAGAGGATATATGCCCAAACCCAACATGTCTTTTTGAGTATGAATGTTATAAGCATTGCCACCTCCCATACTCGAGGAGTTATAGCTGACTCCGCCTGTATAGTGGTCGTATTTCAACGTGAATTTTAAAGGCAGGTCGTCAATTTTAATGTCATCAATGCCTATGCTGAATGTATAACCATAACCATTTTTATAATCTTCAGTTGTATTTGGGTCGGTATTAGAGCCTATTTTAGTATAAAAGTGATTGTAATTAACAGCTGCAATACATTCAATTCGTTGGGCAAAAAGAGTTGTATTTAGAGTAATAGAAAATAAAATCAATGAAAAGTAACGTTTCATAAAGCAGTTGATTAATGATTTAAGTTAAATTTTTTTTGAAGAACTACCATCATCTTAAACTTAAGTGTAGCAGTTTGCTAAGATTTTTAAAGAATTATTATTGGAGCTTAGGTTTAACTTATGAGTCTGTTCTTTTAAAATTTGATTCAAAATCCGACATTTTTTATAAAAAAATGAATTTTAATTAAACAGAACAAAGATTAGATTGGAGTATTTTGTTATGTAAGATTTCAGTTACAATATTCATGAATTTTATTGCATTTATTCATTATTTGATTCTTTGTTTTGTATTAAAATTCATATGTATAGTACAATTATTTAAATACGTTATTTTTTGTAAATGCTTATATATTAGCTATTTTTGTTTTATATATAAGGTATGAATTTGTACTTTTTAAATGAATGACTATGTCACTGTTAAATAGAATATTACTGTTATCTACAACATTCTTTGTTTTTGAACACGCCTATTCTCAATGTAATAATTGTACGAATACTTACACAAGTAATTCGGCTATTGTTGCCACTGCCGATAACCAAACTATTTGTATAACAGGTGGTTCTTTTTTTACGGTTATTTCAAATTATAAAAATGTAACGGTTAAAATCTGTGCTCCCAATGTTCAATTGACGAATGTACAGCTTGGAGCTACTGCATTGAGCAATACAATTGAAAGTTTCGGAGATAATACAAATATCAATTCGTTGGTTACCGAAGCAGATACGTTCTCATTTATTGCGCATAATACAGGTGCTTCTTTAACGAGTGCAACGATCAATGGAATGTCCAGATTCAGAACTACTGCAGGTGCTACGTTAACCATTACTCCGAATTTAAATCCAGGTAAAAAGATATTCATTATTGCGGAAGATAATTCAACGGTTAATACAGCTGCCATTACTTCCAATCAGGGTGGTATTATAACAGTAGGGAAGAGTGCAAAATTGAACACAACCGGAACCGTAATCTTACAGAACGATGGATTTATCTTAAACAACGGAGCAATCACTACGACCGGAGATTTTACCGTGCAAAATGGTGGGAACGCAATCACCAATTTTTGTGGAGAATCTACCATTACGATCAGCGGGAAGTTGATCATTAACAGCGGTATCTTATACAATGCAGGTATTGTGAAGGCTGCAACAATTGTTGTGAATGCCAATGCCGGACCTGTATATCCAAATGAGGGTTCACAAATTATTGCAACTTCAAGTTTAGAAACAACCAATACAATCAATTTCATCCGTGGAGATAGTATTAAAGCGGGAGAATGTGCCTTGTTTAAAGTTGCCGCATTCGGATCATGGAACGCACCGCTTTCAAATTCGTCGCAAGTCAAATACTGCGGACCTACGGCTACGTCTGCTCAATTGGGACAAGCACTTGCAGACTGTAATTGTTTGAGTGAACCAAAATTGTGCGTGCCTTTGTGTACAGCACCAACAGCTGTAACAATCACTGCGCCTGTAAACAATGTATGTGCGGGCGGATCAACCATATTAACAGCAAATGCAACCGGATTAAAAGCAGGAGATACCTATACATACAGCTGGTATAAGACGAGCGTATTAGCGGCAAATTTAGTTGTAACGAATACGAATGTAACTACCTTAACGGTATCCACTTCCGGAACCTATTTTGTTGTAGTAGCAAATACTATTAAGCCAGCAGATTGTTCAACACAAAATACTGCAGGATTTGTATTTACGGTGAATCCAATTCCACCGCAGCCTAGTATCACAGCAGGTGGTCCGCTTACATTCTGTAACGGTGGTTCTGTATCTTTGACAGCAGCAACAGCAGGCTTCACAGGCGGAACATATACGTGGTCGGACGGTTCAACTGCAAATCCCTTGGTAGTATCAGCAAGCGGGACTTACACGGTAACATATAAATCAGCCGACAATTGTACGGCACCGGTTTCAGCATCTACAACGGTAACGGTAAATCCAATCCCGCCGCAGCCAACGGTTGCAGCAGGTGGTCCGCTTACATTCTGTAATGGTGGTTCTGTATCTTTGACAGCAGCAACAGCAGGCTTCACAGGCGGAACATATACGTGGTCGGACGGTTCAACTGCAAATCCCTTGGTAGTATCAGCAAGCGGAACATTTACCGTTACATATAAATCTGCATCGAATTGTACGGCACCGGTTTCTGCTTCTACAACGGTAGTAGTAAATCCAATCCCGCCGCAGCCAACGGTTGCAGCAGGCGGCCCGCTAACATTCTGTAATGGTAGTTCGGTATCTTTAACAGCAGCAACAGCAGGATTTACTGGCGGTACGTATACGTGGTCGAACGGATCTACATCCAATCCATTGGTAGTAACAACAGGAGGGACTTACACGGTAACATATAAATCTGCATCGAATTGTACGGCACCTGTCTCCGCATCTACAACGGTAACGGTGAATCCAATCCCACCGAAACCAACAGTTGCAGCAAGTGGTCCATTAACATTCTGTAATGGTGGATCTGTTAGTTTAACAGCAGCAACAGCAGGCTTCACAGGCGGAACATATACCTGGTCGAACGGTTCAACTACAAATCCATTGGTAGTGACAACAGGCGGAACATATACTGTTACCTATAAATCAGCAGATAATTGTACGGCACCGGTTTCAGCATCTACAACGGTAGTAGTAAATCCAATCCCACCGCAGCCAACGGTTGCAGCAGGCGGCCCGCTAACATTCTGTAATGGTGGATCAGTATCTTTAACAGCAGCAACAGCAGGTTTTACAGGAGGTACCTATACCTGGTCGAACGGTTCCACATCAAATCCATTGGTAGTAACAACTTCAGGAACATATACTGTTACCTATAAATCAGCAAACAATTGTACGGCACCGGTTTCAGCATCTACAACGGTAGTAGTAAATCCGATTCCACCGAAACCAACAGTTGCAGCAGGTGGTCCATTAACATTCTGTAACGGCGGATCAGTAAGTTTAACAGCAGCAACAGCCGGCTTTACAGGAGGAACATATACTTGGTCGAACGGTTCGACTTCCAATCCATTGGTTGTAACAACAGGCGGAACATATACCGTTACCTATAAATCAGCAGATAATTGTACAGCGCCTGTTTCAGCATCAACAACGGTAGTAGTAAATCCAATCCCGCCGCAGCCAACGGTTGCAGCAGGCGGACCGTTAACATTCTGTAACGGCGGTTCAGTTAGTTTAACAGCAGCAACGGCAGGCTTTACTGGTGGTACCTATACCTGGTCGAACGGTTCCACATCCAATCCATTGGTAGTAACAACTTCAGGAACATTTACTGTTACCTATAAATCAGCAAACAATTGTACAGCACCGGTTTCAGCTTCCGTAACGGTACTTGTAAATCCGATTCCACCGCAGCCAACGGTTGCAGCAGGCGGACCGCTTACATTCTGTGATGGCGGTTCTGTTTCCTTAACAGCATCAACAGCCGGCTTCACAGGTGGAACATATACATGGTCAAATGGATCAACATCCAATCCATTGGTAGTAACAACTTCAGGAACCTATACTGTTACCTATAAATCAGCAGACAATTGTACAGCTCCGGTATCAGCTTCAACAAGAGTACTAGTAAATCCCATTCCTCCAAAACCAGTTATAACAGCAGGCGGACCGCTTACCTTCTGTGATGGTGGTTCGGTATCTTTAACTGCAGCATCAGCAGGCTTTACAGGTGGTACATATACGTGGTCGAATGGTTCAACATCCAATCCATTGGTTGTAACAACTTCAGGAACCTATACGGTTACCTATAAATCAGCAGACAATTGTACAGCACCAATATCAGCTTCCGTAACGGTACTTGTAAATCCGATTCCTCCGCAGCCAACAGTTGTAGCAAGTGGGCCATTAACATTCTGTAACGGCGGTTCTGTTAGTTTAACAGCATCAACAGCAGGTTTTACTGGTGGTACTTATACATGGTCGAACGGTTCAACATCCAATCCATTGGTAGTAACAACTTCAGGAACGTTTACTGTAACTTATAAATCGGCCGACAATTGTACAGCACCGGTTTCAGCATCGACAACAGTACTAGTAAATCCGATTCCTCCGAAACCAGTTATAACAGCAGGCGGACCGCTTACCTTCTGTGATGGCGGTTCGATTTCTTTAACAGCAGCAACAGCGGGTTTTACAGGTGGTACATATACGTGGTCGAACGGTTCCACTTCAAATCCCTTAGTAGTAACAACAAGCGGAACATTTACGGTTACCTATAAATCGGCCGACAATTGTACGGCACCGGTTTCGGCGTCGACAACCGTAATCGTTAATCCAATTCCGCCACAACCAACGATAACAGCAGGAGGACCATTAACATTCTGTAATGGTGGTTCTGTTAGTTTAACAGCAGCAACAGCAGGTTTTACTGGTGGTACTTATACATGGTCGAACGGTTCAACTTCTAATCCATTAGTAGTAACAACTTCAGGAACATTTACGGTTACGTATAAATCAGCATCGAATTGTACAGCACCTGTTTCCGAATCGGTAGCTGTGCTAGTAAATCCAATTCCTCCAAAACCTGTAATTACTGCAGGTGGTCCTTTAACATTCTGTGATGGTGGTTCAGTTTCTTTAGCAGCAACAACAGCCGGCTTCACAGGTGGTACTTATACGTGGTCGAATGGTTCAACATCCAATCCATTGGTAGTAACAACAAGTGGAACGTTTACGGTTACGTATAAATCAGCAGACAATTGTACAGCACCGGTTTCAGCATCCAAAACAGTAATCGTTAATCCAATTCCTCCACAACCTGTTATTACAGCAGGTGGCCCATTGACATTCTGTAACGGCGGTTCTGTTAGCTTAACAGCAGCAACAGCAGGCTTTACAGGAGGTACTTATACATGGTCGAACGGATCAACATCCAATCCATTAGTAGTAACAACAAGTGGAACATTTACTGTTACCTATAAATCAGCATCGAATTGTACAGCACCTGTTTCCGAGTCGGTAGCTGTATTGGTAAATCCAATTCCTCCGAAACCTGTTGTTACAGCAGGTGGCCCGTTAACGTTCTGTGACGGTGGTTCAGTTTCTTTAACAGCAGCAACAGCAGGCTTTACAGGTGGTACCTACACATGGTCGAATGGTTCGACTTCCAATCCTTTAGTTGTAACAACTTCAGGTAATTATACAGTAACTTATAAATCTGCTGATAATTGTACAGCACCGGTTTCGGCATCAACAACGGTAATCGTAAATCCGATTCCACCACAGCCTTCTATAACAGCAGGTGGTCCGTTAACGTTTTGTGATGGTGGTTCGGTATCTTTAACAGCAGCAACAGCAGGTTTTACAGGTGGTACATATACATGGTCGAACGGCTCAACATCAAATCCATTGGTAGTAACAGCAAGCGGAACGTTTACTGTTACCTATACATCCGCATCAAGTTGTACAGCGCCTGTTTCTGTTGCAACAACAGTACTTGTAAATCCGATTCCACCACAACCTGTTGTTACAGCAGCTGGCCCGCTTACCTTCTGTGATGGAGGATCTGTTTCATTAGCTGCTGAATCAACAGGGTTTACAGGTGGTACGTATACGTGGTCGAATGGCTCAACTTCTAATCCATTAGTAGTAACAACAAGCGGAACATTTACCGTTACGTATAAATCGGCCGACAATTGTACTGCGCCTGTTTCCGCTGCAACAACGGTACTTGTAAATCCGATTCCACCACAACCGGTTGTTACAGCAGGCGGCCCGCTTACATTCTGCGATGGCGGTTCTGTATCTTTAACAGCAGCAACAGTAGGCTTTACAGGTGGTAGCTATACCTGGTCGAATAGCTCTACTGATAATCCGTTGGTGGTATCCACAAGCGGAACATTTACGGTTACGTTTACTTCGGCTGATAATTGTACAGCACCTGTTTCTGCATCTACAACAGTAATCGTAAATCCAATTCCACCGCAACCTACTATTGAAGCGAATGGTCCGTTAACCTTCTGCGATGGTGGCTCGGTATCCTTAACAGCGGCAACGGCAGGATTTACAGGTGGTACGTATACGTGGTCGAACGGATCGTCTACAAACCCTTTGGTAGTAACAGCAAGCGGAACGTTTAGCGTTACGTATAAATCAGCATCAAATTGTACAGCACCGGTTTCTGAATCGGTAGATGTACTTGTAAATCCGATTCCGCAAAACCCTGCACTGCTTGCTTCCGGACCGTTATCATTCTGCCCGGGTGACTTTGTAACCTTGCGTGCAGAATCTGCAGGCTTTACAGGTGCTCTGGAATGGTTTAAAGGAAACAATTCATTAAGCAGTTTAGCAAGTATCGATGTATATGATGCAGGCGACTATAGTGTTAAATTTACTTCGGAGGCAGGTTGTACATCCAATCAGGTTGCTCAATTTTCAATCGATGTATTGCCATTAAATTCTCCGGTTTCTTTAGGCATTGATATCATAACATGTAATACATACATTGATTTGAGTGCTGCTGCTTCATCTTACGGAAACGGTGTATGGTCGATCTATAACAATTCAACGCTTGCGTTTTTATCAAAAGCGGATTCGATCAAAGTGCGTGCAGAAGGTTTGCTTCCGGGTAATACGTATAGCTTTATCTACACGGTTTCTGGTGCATGTGGTCCGGCTCAGCGCGATACGATTTCAATCATTGCAGGGTTACCCGATTTTGATATTGCTTCCGTAGAAACTCCGCATGATACCTTGTGTGTGGGTGTTTCAAGAAGGGTAGAAGTACATGCAACGGGTGGTACGGGCAACTTTAAATACAATTGGATCCAGGCTTCCAGTCACGATACTACACGGACATCCGGAAATTATCTGGACATTGTTCCTACGAACGTAGAAACAACTTATTATGTCTACGTTGAAGACTTGTCTAAGCTTGGATGTAAAACATTCCAGGATACACTTACCATTTCAGCTGTAGGTAAGCAGGTGCTGATGATACCAAATTTGATCACACCAAACGAAGATGGTAAAAATGATGAATTCAGAATTGTAGAAAAAGATAATTTTAATAAAAAAATGTTCCCGGCTCAATCGTATTTAGAAGTATACAACAGATGGGGAACACGTGTGTTTGAAGCAAACAATTACGAAGGCAATTGGAAAGCAGATGATACCTCAGACGGAATGTACTATTATTACTTAAAGACTGGCTGTGGAAACGAAGAGTATAAAGGCTGGGTGCAGATATTAGCCAATCGAAATTAATATATACAGTATACATAGCTCCCGTATTCAATAAATACGGGAGCTATTTTTTTGAAGGGATATTTTAAGAATGGGTATAAGACAAATTTAATTTGTCTGCAGTTGCAGGACTGCAAAAAAGATAATTATAATAATCGCTTTTGCTTAAGCTTGTAACATGACGTACACTGCCTAGTTCATCGATGTTGAAGTACAGGTAATTCAGATCTTTTACCAGAGCTTCTACTTTTTCACCAATTTCATCTGTTAAAATTTCAATCAGCATCGTAGGTTTGTGTACAGATAAAAATTCTGAATAACCTTCAAGTACTTCAGCTTCGTGCGTTTCAACGTCGATCTTAATGAGATCTATTTTTTCGATTTTGCTATTTTTAATAAATGCATCCAGCGTAATGGTTTCAATGGTAGTACTAACTACCGTTGTTTCGCTTGAAAACATATTTTTATTTACGGTAACCGAATAGGTGTGTTCTGAATCTGTATCGTAGATCGTTGCTGTGCCGTTGAAATTTGAAGCAGCCTGTTCGTATGCATGAATGTCAAACGCATTTAACTCAATGTTCTCACGAAGTTTCTGATACACACGGGCAACAGGTTCAAAAGCATACACACGTGAAGAAGGATTTACTGTTTTTGCAACCAGAGCGTACACACCTGTGTTTGCACCTATGTCAACAATCACATCCGAATCTTCGCAAAGTTTTATCCAGAGTTTGATCGATTCTTTCTCCCAGCCTTCTGTTAGACCGCTCCAGAAGATTGCATTTTCCAACTGAAAGCCGTAATGTTTAATCTTGAATTTTTTTGATGAATCAATTTTTACAGTAAATACATCTTTAAAATATAAATGACGGTAAATAGATTCACTTGGAGTCCATACATATTTCAATAATGTAAATGCTTCTTTTTTGAAAGGAAGTGCTCTGTAGATGCTTTTGAAAAATTTCTTCATTCGGAAAAGATAAAATGTATAATGAAAAGGCTTGTTACAAAAACGACTTCAAATAAATACATTACTTGAAGTCGTTTTTTGTTTTGTTTACTTTATGTTAAACGAATATTTTTCTGTTTACATCAAATTTCTCAAGATAATCGGCTACTCTTCGTACAAACATACCGCCTAATGATCCATCAATCGCACGGTGATCGTAGGAGTGTGATAAGAACATCATGTGACGTATGCCTAAGGTATCACCTTGAGGAGTTTCAATTACAGCAGGCTTTTTAATTACCGCACCCAAAGCTAAGATTGCAGCTTGTGGCTGAACAATGATCGGAGTGCCCATTAAATTACCAAATGATCCAACATTTGAAACGGTATATGTTCCGCCTGATAAATCATCTGCAGTCAGTTTGTTTTGACGTGCACGTTTTGCCAGATCGTTTACTTTTTTAGTCAAGCCCACGATATTTAACTGATCTGCATGTTTAATTACAGGAACAATTAAATTTCCATTAGGCAGAGCAACTGCAATACCAATATTGATATCTCTTTTTACAAGAATCTTATCGTCTTCGATAGAAATGTTTACCATCGGATAATCTTTGATGGCTTTCACAACCGCTTCAATGAAAATAGGAGTGAATGTCAATGCAACATTTTCACGTTCCATGAAATCATTTTTCCAGCGGTTTCTCCAGTAAACAATATTTGTAACGTCTGCTTCAACAAAGGAGGTAACGTGCGGAGAGATGCGCTTCGATTCAACCATACGGTCTGCAATCATTTTACGCATACGATCCATCTGTACGATCTCAACATTGCCATTGCTTGACGAAGCAGGTTTGCTTACATAAGCAGGCTCAGTACTTGCAGCTTTTGTTTCAACAGGTGTTTGTTGAACAATGTTTTCTGTTTTTGCTGCCGCAATCTTTCCATCTTTTTTTGCCTGAATGTAATCAAACAGATCATGTTTGGTAACACGTCCGTCTTTTCCGCTACCAGCGATCTGTTCCACTTCTGACAATGAAATGTTTTCCTGACGGGCAATATTTAAAACCAAAGGAGAATAGAATTTACCGCCTTTGATGTTGTTGTGTTCGATGTGTGTATGTGTTTGCGCAACAGCCGCAACGGGCTTTTGCTCAACTGCTGCCGGTTGAGCAGGAGTGATGGTAACGGTAGGAGTGGCAACAGGAGTACCCGTTGCTGCTGGTTGATTTACTTCTGTTTCTATGATTGCGATTGCTGTACCTACTTGTACAACATCACCCTGATTCGCACGGATCTCTTTTAAAATCCCGTTAAATGGTGAAGGAACTTCTGTATCTACTTTGTCGGTAGCTACTTCCAATACAGATTCATCTTGTTGGATACGATCGCCGGGCTTTTTCAGCCAGGTTAAAATCGTACCTTCCATTACACTTTCACCCATTTTGGGCATTACCAATTCAACCAAAGCCATTACTGACGGAATTTTGTTTTGTTTCTAAACACAAAAATACGCTTTTTTTATTAAGACACACCCTTTTTATACAATCCTTCGGTTTGAATAACAATCTTGTAGTGAGTATTTTAGGATTTTAAACCCAATTATGTGGTTAATTGCTGTCGAATGAGATTCAATATAGCCAAGGCAGTCATTCGGATATTGTTTTCACGAAGGGCTGAAAGCTGTAATTTTTTTGTCACCACTTTGTCTTCATCGGCATAAGCGATCCAGATTGTACCTACCGGTTTTTCAGCTGTTCCGCCATCCGGACCTGCAATACCACTGGCTGCAACACCGATAGAAGTACCCAATTTCAAACGCACTTCTTTTGCCATAATTTCAACGGTCTTTTCACTTACTGCACCATGCTGCTGTAAAATTCCACTTGGCACATCCAGCAATTGAGTTTTGATGATATTTTGATAGGCAATGATAGAACCGTAATAGTAAGCCGATGCTCCAGGTACAGAAGTGAGCAGGTGTGCAAGATAGCCGCCCGTGCAGCTTTCAGCGGTTGCAATGGTTTTATTTTTTGACTTCAATAAATCTCCTACCGATTTTTGCAACGTATCTTCATCATATCCATATACGTGTGTATGAATGAGTGGAAGTACGTCATTTATTTGTTGCTGAATTTCAGTTTTTATCTGCGCTTCATTTTCTCCGACACCTGTGAGGCGAAGTTTTACTTCGCCTGCAGAAGGCAAGTACGCCAGTCCAATATGTTTGGGTAATGCATTTTCCCATTCCTTAATAATTTCAGAAAGCGTAGATTCTCCAATGCCAATGGTCTTGATCATACGGTGAACGATCACCGGTGTTTGAAAACGATTTTTAATTTTAGTAAAACCGAATTCGCTCAATATACCTTTCATTTCGTAAGGGACTCCCGGTAAGGAAATGTAAACGACATTGTTTACGTCCATCCACATGCCTGGTGCAGTTCCGTTGGAGTTGGTAAGTATTTCACAATTTGCAGGTACAAGAGCTTGTTGTTTATTTAATTCACTCAACTCTCTTCCGCGTACAAAAAATAAATTTTGTAAATGTTTTAATACCTCATCATTCCAAACCAATTCTGTATTAAAAAAAGTACAAAGTGTTTTTTTTGTGATGTCATCATTCGTCGGACCCAATCCTCCGGTAATGATCACAAGGCTTGCACGTTTGCTTGATTCGTCCAAAATACGTAAAATTTCATCAGCCTTGTCGCTGACAGAAGATTTTTGTCGAGTCTTAATGCCAAGCTTATCAAGCTCTGCGCTTATCCATTGAGAATTTGTATCTGTTATTTGTCCGTATAAAATTTCGTCACCAATGGTAATGATGTCGGCATAAATCTGAGTGCTCATATAATTTGATTATTGTTTAACAAACCGCAATTGGCCTGTTGTATTTTTTATCTGTATAAAGTACAAACCTGTTTCCAGACTTGCAACAGATAATTGAATCCGGTTGTTGGTGATCTGTACCTGATCTTTTTGTATGACTTGTTGTCCGATGGAATTGTATACAACCAGATCAACGCTTGACTTGTCGTATTGTTCGAACTCAAGTGTGATGAATTCGTTTGCAGGAATCGGAAATAATTTAATGGAACTTGCATTGGATGTTTTAATTGCCAGCGGAGTGGATACAATTGTAACGGTTTGTTTGAGTGAATCGATACAGGTTTCGTCGTCACTGGCTTTTAACGTTACGATGTAATTTCCCGGAACTGTATATACATGTGTTGGATTATCTTGTGTGGAAGTTTGATTATCTCCAAAATTCCATAACAGCGATTCGTATCGGATACTTTCGTTTGTGAACAGCGATGCAGCATTGGCAACATCAGCAGTATAACTGAATAAAGCAAGAGGCGCTTTATTTTCTAACACAACAAATCTGGAATACGTTGATTCATACAAGGAATCGGTATTGGTTACATAGATGGTATCTGCTGCAGAAACATTTGTAAGTGTAAATGATTTTCCTTGGAAGGCCGGTATGGAAACAGTTGTAGGAATTTCTGTATAGAAATTAAATGAACGTCCCGGTGACGGACTGATTGTATAATCATGTGTGGAGTTTGTACATAATTTTACAGAGTCTGCCAGGGGAGTGGTGCCTGTATGTATTTCTATAAATTTTTGTATGGCTGCAGTGGATTGGATTTTTAAATCCAACAAGGTAGTATTTGAAGTCAGTAATGCAAAGGCAACAACTACGGTGTCACCCTTTTTTAAATGGTTGATGCGTGCGGCCATCGACATAGATATGTCATTACCTGCAGCATTCCCTCCGGCTACGTATCTTCCGGTTTTGCTGGAAATACATTTGAATTTTTCTGCTGCTGTATATCCATCATTCGGGTTGATGTTTGTTCCGCCAACTGCAGAATTATCCATTGCATAGTAATGCATTTCCTGATTGGTTAACAGACTTAAACCTGCATATAAATTGTTGGCAGTAATATCGTAGGCGTATCCCATACGAGAGTCGTAATCGAAGCCTGCACGATTTTTATCATAGTTCTGTATGTCCCAATCCACAAAGTGTCCCACATAAATAGAATCAATATCTGCATTTGAACGATTGATAATTTTATACTCTAAAAAAACAGTTGTACTTAAAGCAGTTGTATTAAAAGTGTATGAGCGTTGCAGACATTCAATACCCTGTGGTAGCGGATTGGTAGAAGAAGAGTCGTTGAATGTTGAAAACGTTTCTTTGTACTTGATTGAATTTTCTACAAATTCCGGAATGTTCAGTGGTTTAAAATCAAGATCAGAACTTCCCATCGGATTACCTCTTACACAATCAGAAACGGTAGAAGAATTTTGTCCGATCATTAAGCCGCCTTCATACATTATATTTGTACCATTACTTTCAAAACCCACACCAACGGTACTTCCTACGTCTTCATAACCAACGCGGCCGTTTGATGTAATGGTTGTTTTGACATGATTATTGTACAACGTTCTATACGGAGGATTCACTTGTATGGTGAAATATTGGTAATCGGAATAACCTGTTGCCACATCCGTATATCCGATTCTTAATTCAATGACCTCATTTGTGGTTGCAGAATTTTTAATGACAATCTTAAGCGGATTTGCTGCATTGGATTTTGATGTAAGACTATCAATGACACCCATAGATATGCTGTTCAACACAAGTATATCGCCGGATTGAGAGGATATGTCAATTGTTAATCCTGCTGTTGGTCGCAGGTAGTTAAAGAAATCTGCGGTTATAAGAACTGTATCTCCACTGAATAAAGAAAGTGTATTGTTTGCTTTCGCTACAACATTTTTAAATCGGATGGATGGAGATTTAGTGTCTGTTAAGGCCTTGTAAATATTGATCCGGCCTTTGCCCATTTTTTCTTTGTATGCAACATTTTCAGGAAATGTATCTACAACATCTGCTGTAACACGTAAGAGTTCTGCTGCTTGCAATGCAGAGATATTGGGATAATGTGAACGTACTAAAGCTGCAGCACCTGCTACTAAGGGAGAGGCAGCAGAGGAGCCATCCTGCAACGTATATGTATTGGTAGGAATGGTTACTAAAAGTCCCATACCTTGCGCACCGATATCTACAGAGCGGGCATAGGTTGCTTTGTAACAGCAGGCCCAGTTTTTAAAATCTGCACGTGTATCAATGTATTTATTTGCACTGGCAGAATAAATGGTATCCATCGCAATGACAGAAAGTACATTATCATACGCCGCAGGATAGTAGTCAGCTTCTTCATCTGTATTACCAGCGGCTGCAACGATTAACACATCTTTACTGATCGCTGCATAATTGATCACATCCTGATCAAATGCAGAATAAGAGCCTGTACCGCCCCACGATAAATTAATTACTTTACATCCATGTTCTGCAGCATACACGATGGCATCATAACCAGCTACGATAGCTCCGCCTCCCGCATCAGTGGATGCTTTGAGAGGTAATATTTTTGAATTGAATCCCATACCTGCACCGCCTATGCCGTTATTAGCCGTTGCTCCGGCAATGCCTGAAACTTTTGCTCCATGATTATTGGCACCTACAGTCGGGTTGTTGTCGTTGTTTCCAAAATCCCAACCACTGTAATTATCAATGTATCCATCGTTATCATCATCCACACCATTCACCGGATCAAGCGTATTGTATGCGATGTTGTTTGTCAGATCCTGGTGAGATGTATCCGAACCTGTATCAATGATGCCGATAATAACATTGGGATCGCCCTGTTCAATCGCCCATGCCTGAATGGCTCCCATGCGTGCTAAATACTTCTGTTGAAAGAGCGGAACATAGGGATCGTTCGGATAAAAGATTGCTTGCTGGTTGTGTATGTATTTCAATTCCACATATTCAAATGCATCCAGCGTCATTAAGGTTGCTGCTAAGGCAGGCAGATCGGCTTTTGAAATTTCTGAAAAGGTAAGTGTATAAACTAAACTCAAGTCTACATGGCCTTCCATGGTAGGGGCTTGTATGTTTGGAAAGGTTCTGGTGTAGTTAATAAGTGCTGCAGGTGCAATGGTATTTTTAATTTGATCAATCGATGTCTTATCTGTAAAAAAAGAAACGGATTGGGGTTTTAATTTTACCAATAAAATGTTCTCCGCATAATCAGCATTCGACGATTTCTTTTGAGCAAATAAACTATTGCAGCTCAAGAGGAGCATGCATAGCGTCAGAAAAAAATGATGTATAAATGCGGTTCGGTTTTTCATAGTTAATCTATTTCATAAACGTAAAAAGGCTACTGCTAGTTTTAACTATTCAGTAAGACTTCAGTTTATGTCTAAAAGTATCAAAAAGTAACTTCATTTCCGGTAAATATTGACGTAGGGACTGGTTATACTTTCGATAATATAATAAATTGAATATGAGTATGTAAGATAATTTAATATAGAGTTTAACCCATTTCGATTTTTACTCTACTATAAGATACGTAACTTAGGATATTGTACAAATTGGAAGAAGGAAACTTGATATATGGCTAAGAGTAAGGATGCTGAAGGGAATGCTTCAGAGCATAAATTAAAGATACGGAATGTTAAATTAAGTGATTACGATGATATCTGTGAGATCATGGAATCTGTGTATGCAGATATTGGCGGTTCATGGACAAAAAAAGAACTGAAATCACATTTGAATTATTTTCCCGAAGGTCAGATTTGTATAGAAGACAATGGAAAGGTAATTGCTGCTGCCTTCAGTTTGATCGTAACCTATGCAAATTATGGTGACAAGCATACCTATCAACAGATCACAGGTGATGGTTTATTATCCAATCACGATCCGGAAGGAGATACCTTGTATGGAATAGATGTTTTTGTACACCCCGAATTCAGAGGGATGCGTTTAGGCCGACGATTGTATGATGCACGTAAAGAGTTATGCGAAACGCTTAATCTTCGTGCAATTATTGTAGGTGGACGAATTCCGGGATATAAAAAATATGCAAAGAAATTAACGCCACGTCAATACATTGATGAAGTTAAAAAGAAAGAAATTTTTGATCCGGTGTTGACGTTTCAATTGGCAAATGATTTTCACTTGCGCAAAATTGTTCAGGGCTATCTTCCGGATGACCTGGATTCTAAAGCGTATGCAGCGTTACTTGAATGGAAAAATGCCTTGTATGAAGCCGATGAAATTTTGTTTGGCGGAAATAAAACATTGGTTCGCGTTGGACTTGTACAATGGAAGATGCGGAACATGGCTTCTGTTGATGAGTTGTATAAAATGATCGAGTTCTTTGTGGATACGGTTTCAGGCTATAAAGCAGACTTTTGTGTGTTCCCTGAATTTTTTAATGCACCGTTGATGGCAAAGTTTAATCAGAACTCTGCATCTGATGCGGTAAGGGCTTTAGCAGACTATACCGAAGAGATACGGACTAAAATGACAGAACTGGCTGTATCGTATAATATTAATATTATTGCAGGCAGTATGCCTAAATATGAAGACGATGGTTTGTATAACGTTTCGTATTTATGCAGAAGAGATGGTACCTGGGATTATCAGTATAAATTGCACGTAACACCGGATGAGGCCAATTACTGGGGCTTACAGGGCGGAGATAAATTGAAGGTGTTTGAAACAGATGCAGGAAAGATTGCGATCTTGATCTGTTTCGATATTGAGTTTCCTGAATTATCCCGTTTACTTGCAGATAAAGGAGTAAACATTATTTTTGTTCCGTTCTTAACCGATACAAAATCTGCGTTCATACGTGTACAACGTTGTGCGCAGGCACGTGCGATAGAGAACGAATGTTATGTTGCGATCTCCGGAAGTGTAGGTAATTTGCCGGGTGTAGAGAATATGGATATTCAATATGCACAATCGGGTATTTATTCACCATCTGATTTTATATTCCCGCATGATGCAACACTGGCTGAAGCAACTGCGAATACAGAAACTACATTGATTGCTGATCTTGATCTGGATCTGTTAAAACGTCAACGTAAGTTTGGTTCGGTACGTAACATGGAAACACGACGCAACGATCTGTACGAATTGCGCTGGCTGCACAAAAAGGATGAAGATGAAAGTCATTAAAATAAAAGGCCTCCCGTTATTTAAGGGAGGCCTTTTATTTTAATCATGTGTCTCGTCCTGAAATAGCGATACATAAAAAGTAACGTTATGAAAGAAGAATCAGAGAAACAGTATGTTAGAAGAAGTTCAAAAGACTACAGCTATAGCTTTAAATTAGCTGTAATTCAGGAAATTGAGCAGGGTTTAATAAGTGTAAAAGAAGCCCACGACAAGTATGGAATTCAAGGTAGCCACACGGTTGCAACATGGTTGAAAAAATATGGTAACTTTGACATGTCCAATAAAAGCGACTCAGTTATGCCTAAATCTAATGAA
>NZ_KB903623.1 GCF_000379725.1 Cytophaga aurantiaca DSM 3654 | reverse complement strand
TTCATAATTCATAATTCATAATTCATAATTCATAATTCATAATTACAAAAGTGAGTTCACTCCAACATATACCTTCTGCCAACAACGAGCAGCAGCCGATCAATCTGAAGATTCAAGAGGTTAAGCTGCTACAGGAAGAATTAAAACACTTACAAAAAGCCATTCCAGAAGCGATCACGCTCTATCAAAAAACTGTATCTCCTATTGCTGAAAGAATCCGTTTGCTACAAAAAGAGAAACTCATTTCCCTTGATATATACATTCATGAAATCAAATTCTCTAAGCGGGAACTTGAAATTGTTGATGTATATATGTATTCAGAGATCGAACAATGGATCTACGAAAACGGAAACGATAAAGAGTTAGAAGACCTTTTCAGTGCATACGCACACATGCCTTTTGAGGAACATGTCAGAAAAACAAACACTCCATTCCAGGATTTTTTTTCAGATGAATCAAATTTTAGTAATGATACTGAACCACAGCCAAATTATAAAAAGAAAAGTGCTGCCGAACGAACAGCTGATAAAGAAAAAGTGCTGCAAGAAGAACATCGAAAAAAATCAATCCGTGCAATATACATTGATTTAATAAAAACCTTCCATCCGGATACCGAGCAAGACGCCGATAAAAAATCAGAGAAAGAAGAAATCAGTAAAAAAATAACGGAAGCTTATGGTAATAATGATTTGTATACATTATTAAATCTTGAGACACAATTTTTAGAGCAACAAACAAATCGTCTGCAAGGCATGAAGACAGAGACACTAAAAAGTTATCTGGCGATGCTCGACAATCAGATCAAGGAATTAAAGCAAAGTATACGGGAATATAAAAGCGACCACGATGCTTTATTTATTGAAATGAGTAAACCTAATGCCAAGCCCGAAAAGCAACTTAGAAAAATAAAAAAAGAACTACAGGAAGGTATTCAGATTTTGAGTCAGCAGATCATCATTCTTCAACATGTAGATCCAGGCATTAAATCGGACCTGTTATTTGAAATGGAACGACAGATTAGCAAAGTGCGATAATTACACTAGTATATTAAACGCCAGACTTATGTTTCGAAAATATAAATGGACAATTTGTTTTATTGTCCTCACTCCTGTTTTAATTATTGCATGTTTTTTCCTGTTAGGTGGAGGCCATGGATGGATAGAACCAACAATTATCCTTTTTCCATTTGCAACCATTCAATTCATTCGATCAAGTACAATAGATTTAGGATTTCTTCTTGCAGGCTTTTTTCAATATCCCTTATATGGATTATTGATCGATTCATTTCAAAAAAAGAATATTACCAAAATACTACTAATAACTCTGCATGTTATACTGATATTGGTATCATACCAATTCATTCCCAAGCATTTCCAATAATTAATTACAAGGCTTTGCTATAAAAAACAAATTAATAAGCCTACCACTCTGTATGATAGTATTTACCTGTCGAGTCACCAATCTTCTGATACGTATGTGCACCAAAATAATCGCGTTGCGCCTGTATGATATTTGCCGTTGCATAATTACCCATAAGCACATTTAAATAATCAAGTGCTGCCAAATGACTTGGAATGGATAGATCGTATTGCAATGCGCTTACTGCAAACATTTTCAATCCGGATTTTGCAATTTTTAGTTGTTTCAAAACAGTAGCATTCTCAAAAATGTTTGAATCTTTTTTCAAAACTAAAACAAGCTCTTCCATAAAAGCGCTTCGTATGATGCAGCCATTTGTCCAGATGCGGGCAATCTCAGCAAGATTAAGATCCCATGAATATTTTTTCGACGCTTCATCTATTAACATAAAACCTTGCTGGTGATTAACAATCCGTGCAAGCCTATAGGCATCTCTAATTTCGGGCAATGAAATCGTTTCTAAATTATGCTCAGTAGCTTGTTCGCCATTCACACGTATATTTTCTTTGATTGTTGAAACATAACGTGCAAGAAGTGCTGAAGTAATCAGTGTTGCAGGCTGACCCAATTCAGATGCCGCAATGGTTGCCCAGTTACCCGTACCTTTATTTCCTGCTTTATCTAAAATCAAATCGATCAACCATGCATCTCCTTCTTTCTTTACTAAAAGTGCTGCAGTGATTCCCAATAGATAGCTATTTAATTCACTCTTGTCCCACTCGGTAAATACCGCTGCAATCTGAGGAGGCTGCATCTTAACAGCATATCGTAAATACACATATACTTCTGCAATCAATTGCATCTCGGCATATTCAATGCCATTGTGAATCATTTTAACAAAATGTCCCGAGCCATCTATTCCAATATACGTACAGCACGGATCACCTGATTTATCTTTTGCAGCAATCAATGTCAAATATCTTTCAACCAGCTTGTACGCCTCAGCAGGACCGGAAGGCATAATAGATGGGCCTGTGAGCGCACCTTGCTCTCCTCCAGAAACGCCTGTTCCAATAAAATGTATACCTTTTAATTTTAGAAATAGGATACGTCTTTGTGTGTCGCCATAGTATGAATTACCACCATCAATGATGACATCTCCGTTATTCAAATATGGCACCAGCTCATCTATAAACGTATCTGTTTCTTCACCTGCTTTGATCATCAGAAAAATCTTTCGTGGTCTTTCCAATGATTCTGCGAATGACTTCAAATCTTCAAAACCAACAGCTGAGTGCAATTCAGGATATTCAGAAATACTTTTTTCGGCAATCTGTTCTTCAGAACCTTTAATAAAACGATTGTATAAAGAGAGGGATATACCTTTGCCCGCAAAGTTTCTGGCCAGGCTTTTCCCCATTACTCCAAGGCCTACCAATCCAAATTCTGATTTTGTTAGTTTTTTCACAATTGTCTGAATAATAGTGTTCGTATCTAATGCTGTATCTATATAAATCGCAGAATCCGGTTCTTCCAGAATGTCAAATTGAGATTGTAAAAGTTCCGGAGACATAAAATGCCCTTTTCTATTTTTTAATCTCAGATGAATTGTATCAACATCTCCTTTTAAGTAAATCCAGACAACAGCATCTCCAATCTGCTGTGCCACAAGTACACGATATGCTTCCTTCAATGCAGAACAGGCAAACACTGCAGACTGTCCGCTACTGAACAACTCACGTGCTTGCTTATTAATATCTACCAACCAATTGTATCTATCGTCATCTGTAAGCGGAATTCCGGCAGCCATTTTTTCAATATTTGATTCGGGATGAAATGTATCGCCGTCATAAAATTTTGCTCCTAATGTTTCAGCAAATAGTTTACCAATGGTTGTTTTGCCACAACCGGAAACCCCCATAAAAATATATATTCTATTTTCCATTGAACACGTATTCAATTTTCAAATTAAACATTGAGACTCATTATATCCATATGCTTAGCAATAATACACCACCAAGCCCCATAACAGATACGATACTCTCCATAACTGTCCAGGATAAGAACGTATCTTTTATAGATACATTAAAATATTCTTTAAACATCCAGAAGCCGGTATCATTCACATGAGAACAAAAGATGCTTCCTGAGCCGATAGCTAAAATCATAAGATTTGGATCTGCATCAATTTGATTCATGAGTGGTGCAATTATACCTGCAGCCGTTAGTCCTGCAACTGTAGCCGACCCTAGGCATAAGCGGATAATCGCGGCAATCAGCCATCCCAATAGTAGTGGATTTATTTCGAGTGTCTGAAAATAGCTGCCGATAGCAACACTTGCTTCACTGTCAATAAGTATCTGTTTCAATCCGCCTGAAGCTCCTATAATTAAAATAATCATGGCAATATCTTTTATGCCCGATTCATACGTATGCATTATATTCTTAATACTAACACCTTGTTTAATACCTAATGTAATACTTACAACAATCAATGAGATTAGCATTAATATAGATGGTTCTTTTATGAATAATAAAATCTGAGTGCCTGTTTGATTCTTAATAAAAAAAGAAAACAAGAAAGTAGCCAGCAATAAAAACACAGGCAGCAACGCAGAGAAAATACTGTTAAAAACTCCAGGCAATTCATGTGCTGCAACAGTATGCTCTACCAAAGGAAGTTCACCTTCCGATTGAATATTTTTCAATGTTCTGGCAAAGAGAGGACCGGCAATAATGATTGCAGGTATGGCAACAACAATTCCATATAAAAATGTTTTGATCATACTTGCATGAAAGGTACCAACCAATGATGCAGGTGACGGGTGCGGTGGCAACAGACTATGCGCTACAGACAATGCAGCCAGCATGGGAATCCCAACATATACTGCAGGAAGCTTATATCGATACACCAGCGTAAAAACAATTGGTATAACCAACACAAATCCTACATTATAAAATAATGGAATACCTATAATTAAACCTGTTAGAAGCAAACCCCATTGTAGATATTTTTCACCGCAGATATCAATGATCTTATCTGCAATGACCGTTGCGGCTCCGCTTTCTGCAACGAGCTTACCGATCATGGCACCGGCAGTTAATGTTATCAGAATACTGCCCAGCATATCGCCTATGCCTTTTTGAAAAGACTTTACAATCTCATTTAAAGGCATGCCGAATAAAATTCCGGCAAGAATTGTTACAAGAATAAAAGATATAAATGGAGATAATTTTAATATAGCCGTTAAAAAAATTAACGTTCCGATAACTAACAGTAAAATAAAAAGTAGGGACATTTTTTCGGTTATGAATGTATATACTATGATTTTATTATTTTTTCTTTACAGTCTCTGGCACTTTCAACTCAAGTTCAAAGGCCTTATTCATCTTTTCAATAAAATAAGCTGACAACAAAGGTGATTCTAATTCAATATTCTGGTGCACAAAAAAGTATAATTCATTCAATCCTTCTTTACGCCATGTTTTAATACGCTTGATCCAATCATCCAGTCTAGAATAATCGCTTTCATGATTCGCGCCTACATAACGAATAAATGCTTTATCAGAAGTCAGCCGCATATGTATAATATCTCTACGTGCTGCAGTATCTACAACAATAAACGTCTTTTTATATTTAACAAGAAGTGCATGCAACTCATCCTGCACCTTTTTATCAGAATACCATTCTTCGTTGCGCAGTTCTACAGCCAATGGTACTGCCTTCGGGAATTTCTTTAGAAATGTTTCAAGTTTATCAATGTCTTTCGGTTTGAAATTATCGTGCATCTGTAAAAAAGTCATTCCTAGATTTTCTTCAAACAGAACAACAGCATCACAGAACTCTTCAACCACAGCATCCACTCCTACCAAACGTTTAAAATGGCTGATGGTATTCGGAATTTTAGGGAAGAATTTAAATCCTTTTGCAGCTTTCTCTTTCCAGGTTTCTACCTGATCTTTAGAGGGGGATTTATAAAACGTTGCATTTAATTCAATGCTGTTAAACTGTGTTGAATAATAGCTCAACTCATCTTTTGTTCCCTTCGGATAAAAATTTTTCAGATCTGTTTTATTCCACTTTGCACAACCAACATACACCTTAAAGTTCTTATTTGGCTTGGATTCGCCTAATACTTTTTTAGTATCTGCATGATCTTTAGGCAAAGTAAAATCAACCTCTTCAGGCGTATCTGTTTTTCCGAATTGCATAAGCTTTATTTTTGAATTGTACCAATATCCATTCTCTATAAAAGATAGAAAAATATTTTATAAAATTCAGCATTATATAAAAACAAAAAAGGGAAGCTCTCACTTCCCTTTTGAATATTAATGATTCCAACTATACTGATCCAGATTCTCTACAGCAACCTGCAGCAATTGTATACTCAACTCAACATCCTGCTTATTCACCATTTCAATTACCTGGTGAATGTGACGTGTAGGAATGGATATAGCACCTGCAATAGAGCCGTTCTTACCATTGCGTTGTAAAGGCGCAGTATCTGTACCACCAGCTACAAGAATTTCCGGCTGCCACATAATATTTTTGTATTGTGCCTGTTGTTTTAAATAAGCAACCATTCTGTAATCGCAAATGGTTGACGAATCTAAAATCTTAATGGCAGTTCCTTTGCCAAGCTCTGTGCATTTTTCATGTGCGCGTGCTCCTGGTACATCGTATGCAATCGTTGTATCCAATGCAATGGCAAAGTCCGGATTAATGCTATGAGCTGCTACACCTGCTCCGCGCAAGCCTACTTCTTCCTGCACCGTAAATACTGCATAGAAATCGTACGGTACTTCCTGATACTGCAATCTTCTTAATGTTTCAATAAGTATGAACACAGAGATACGATTATCTAATGATTTACAGTTAATGCAATCGCCCATCTCAATTAAAGAACGCTCTCTTGTTACCGTATCTCCAATGCTAATGTATTGTTCAACCTCTTCTTTTTTCATTCCAAGATCTATGAAAAAATCTTCGATCTTCGCAGGCTTATTTTTCTCTTCGGGAGACATAACATGAATAGGCTTAGCCCCCATTACACCTACTAAATCTTTCTTACCATGAACAATCACACGTTGTGCTGTCAACGTTTTCGGATCAAAACCCCCCAAGGTTTGAAAACGAAGAAACCCTTGATCATCGATATGAGATACAATGAAGCCTATCTCATCCATGTGAGCAGCCACCATTACTTTTTTGCTTTCCGGATTACGCACACCTTTTTTCAAGGCAAATACATTACCGATATTATCTACCCACACATGATCAACTAAATGTGTTACTTCTTTCAATACCAAAGCACGTACAGCCTGCTCATAGCCAGGTACACCAGGTGTTTCGCAAATATTTTTTAATAAACCGATATCCATTTATGTAATAAATTTTAAGTAAATATATTTAACGAGATAAAATAAATATAACTGTTCGCAAAATGAAGTTCATATTTATTTTCCTATAAAAAAAGCCCTCTGAAAAATATTCAAAGGGCTTTGATTTATTTTAAGAAAGAATCATTATTCAACAATTCCTAATTTCAAACTATTTGCCAACTGGATATCTGCCATGGGCATTGACGCCGTAGTGACATAGATATCTCCTTTCTTCAAAAGACCATTCGACACTAAACTTTTCTTAACGGCTTCAATCGATTCGTCTGTAGTTGTAAACTTTTCGAATTTAAATGCTCTAACCCCCCAAACCAAATTCATTTGATTCATTAATTGCTCATCGTGAGTAGCAATGTAAATATTTGCTTTAGGTCTATGGCTCGCAATTCTGAATGCTGAATAACCAGACTGAGATAAACCAATAATTGCTTTAGCATTTACTTTATCTGCTAATTCACATGCAGAAGCAATTACACTATCGCTATTATTTTCAATATCGTCGCTTGTAGTCTTATTATAGATATCAGCTTCTTTTTCTACTGCTTGACAAATACGTGTCATTGATTTCACTGTAAGTACAGGATAGCTACCTGAAGCTGTTTCAGCTGACAACATGATTGTATCTGCACCATCAATAATTGCATTCGCAACATCACTTGCTTCAGCACGTGTAGGACGCGCATTAGAAATCATGCTTTCCATCATTTGTGTAGCAACGATTACAGGCTTACCCAATTCGTTACATTTTCTAATGATCATTTTCTGGATCATCGGAACGTCTTCCATTTGAAGCTCAACTCCAAGATCACCACGCGCAACCATGATTGCATCAGATGCATCGATAATTGCATCAATATCTTTAACTGCTTCTGGCTTTTCAACTTTTGCAATTACTTTACAAGCTTTTCCATGTTCTTTAACGATTGCTTTTAATTCATTCAAATCAACAGCGCTACGAACAAAAGATAAGGCGATCCAATCTACATCATTCTTAAGACCGAATAATAAATCTTCTTTATCCTTATCTGTTAATGATGGTTCAGAAACAATCGTGTTTGGCAAGTTAATACCTTTACGAGATTTCAAGATACCGCCATAAATAACTACACATGTAACTTCACCGTTACCTGTTTCTAAAACTTTTAATTCAATGTTACCATCATCAATTAAAATAGCATCGCCTTTTTTAACATCTGAAGTAAGCATTTTATATGAAGTACTAATTTTATCTTTAGTACCCAACATTTTTTCTTTTGTAATAACAATCTTAGCACCTTCTACAAGTTCTACTCCGTTGTTCTCAACTTCGTCTGTACGAATTTTAGGACCTTGTAAATCCTGAAGGATTGCAATGTTAACGCCTTGTTCTTTTCTGATTTCACGAATCGCATTAATCACGCTTTGATGTACGTCATGAGTTCCATGAGAAAAATTCAATCTGAAAATGTTCGCACCAGCTTGAACCAACTCCCACAGTTTTTCCTTCGTGTTACATGCCGGACCTACAGTTGCAATAATCTTTGTTTTCTTGTTTACCATGTTAATACTTAAATAAATATTAGATTATCTTTCGATTTTAATTCACTTACGTCAATTACTTTAATGTATTGAATAGCGGCACAATCCTGCAATTGTTCTTTTATCCATTCCTCATCAAAGATACAGCCTTCATCAAGAATATGAATAAAATAATCATAATCCTTTAACTCCGGAATTAGGTAAGGTTTCGCAATATTAGTAAATTCAATTGATTTATTTTTCAAAAGTCGTATCTGACTATACTCGGTTAAATACAGATACGTGCTAACCAATATGTTACAATCATTTTGAAATTGTAAATTTATATCTTCGGCTTTAATTAAATGAATTTTTAACAATTGATTCATGTTCCAGGCCAGCTTATATTCCTTTGCAGACGATATAATACCGAGCATTTTAAAACTGTAATCAAAGTCAACAACCAGCTTGTTTGTTTTCATTTCTGTCAGACTATTTTCTTAAATATTTAATTCTTTGTGGTAGTGTTAATAACTATCCTGAATATTTTAAATTGTAAGAACACGTAAATTTACAATGAAATAGCCGATTTGGGAATCAAAGTTATCAACTATAAAAAAAGAATACTGGAAATAGTTTGACAAACTAGCATAAAATTCATTTCTTTGCCCCGTGTTTTACTAAAAAATGTAAAAAAATGTCAGAAATCGCACAAAAAGTAAAAAGCATCATCGTTGAGAAATTAGGTGTTGAAGAATCAGAAGTTACTACTGAAGCAAGTTTCACTAATGATCTAGGTGCTGATTCACTAGATACTGTTGAACTTATCATGGAATTTGAAAAAGAGTTTAACATTTCTATCCCAGACGAACAAGCTGAAAACATCACAACTGTTGGTCAGGCTATTGCTTACCTAGAGCAACACGTTAAATAATTTCATCTAAATCATTCATTAAATCCGGTAAATTCATATCATGAATTTAAAAAGAGTTGTTGTAACGGGGTTGGGTTCATTAACACCCATTGGAAATACTGTTCCTGAATATTGGGATTCTCTAATAAAGGGGGTTAGTGGCGCTGCGCTCATTACAAAATTCAATCCGGAAAAACACAAAACTAAGTTTGCGTGTGAAGTTAAAAACTTTAATGTTGAAGACTTCATAGAAAAAAAGGAAGCTCGTAAGATGGATCCTTTTACGCAATATGCAGTTGTTGTGGCCGATGAAGCAATCAAAGACGCTGGTATTACACCAGATCTTGATCATGACAGAATCGGGGTGATTTGGGGAGCCGGCATCGGTGGCCTTAAAACGTTTGAAGATGAAGTAAAGGCATTTGCCTTGGGAGACGGAACACCTCGTTTCAATCCTTTCTTTATCCCTAAAATGATTATTGACATCAGTGCTGGCTACATTTCTATCAGAAATGGTTTTCGTGGGCCAAATTTTTCTACTGTTTCTGCTTGCGCGTCTTCTTCCAACGCAATCCTGGACGCATTTAATTACATCCGTTTAAACAAAGCAAACATTATTATTGCCGGTGGTTCTGAAGCTGCAGTTGTAGAATCAGGTATCGGTGGTTTCAATGCATGTAGAGCTTTATCAGAAAGAAACGATGATCCGGCAACGGCTTCCCGTCCATTTGATAAAGACAGAGATGGTTTTGTAATGGGTGAAGGTGCCGGTGCATTGGTATTAGAAGAATATGAGCATGCAAAAGCTCGTGGAGCAAAAATTTATTGTGAAGTTATCGGCGGCGGTATGTCAGCCGATGCTTATCATTTAACTGCACCGCATCCGGAAGGCTTAGGTGCAAAAAATGTAATGCTTAACGCCATCAGCGATTCTGAAATCGTTAAAGAAGACGTTGACTACATCAATGTTCACGGTACATCTACTCCTTTAGGTGATATCGCTGAAGTAACTGCTATTCAGGCTGTTTTTGGTGAACAAGCTTATAAGCTAAATATCAGTTCAACAAAATCAATGACCGGTCACTTATTAGGTGCCGCCGGTGCAATTGAATCCATTGCAACGATACTTGCAATTCAAAACCAAATTGTTCCTCCTACAATTAATAATCACAACAGAGATGAAGCGTTTGATTCAAGATTGAAACTTACGTTAAACAAAGCTGAAAAACGTGAAATTAAAATTGCGATGTGCAATACATTCGGTTTTGGTGGACATAACTGCTCCATTGTATTCCGTAAAATTGACTGATCGCTTTGTCATTGCTAACTAAGCAACTGAACTTTCTCCGAAATCTCTTTAGATCAAAAGAGGATAAAATCCTCGCCCAAAAGATTCGCTACGTTACTGGTATGTGGCCAGGAAACCTGCATCTTTATCAAATGGCAATTGTGCATACATCTGCCGCTGATGAAAATGAATCAGGTGTAAAAGAATCCTATGAACGACTGGAATATCTCGGAGATTCAATTTTAGGTGCTGTTGTTGCAGAATATCTTTTTAAAAGATTCCCATTCAAAGATGAAGGCTTTCTTACTGAAATAAGGAGCCGAATGGTAAACAGAGAAGTTCTAAACCAGGTTGGTAAAGATCTAGGCCTCTCCGATCTTGTTATTTTTAATGGAAGAAAAGGTAAGCAAGGTCACAAATCACTTTATGGAGACGTTGTTGAAGCATTAGTTGGTGCAATCTATCTGGATAAAGGTTTTTTAAATGCAAAGAAATTTGTCATACGAAAAATTGTAAATAATCAGATCGATGTCGAAACCATCATTCAAAATAATAAAAATTTCAAAAGTATTTTATTAGAGTGGTGTCAAAAAGAAAACAAGAAACTGGAGTTTGTAATTCTGGAAGAAAGTGGACACCGACATCAAAAAGTTTTTAAAGCAGAGGTACGCATCGCTGATGAAAGCAAAGGCGAAGGTATAGGCTTTAGTAAGAAAAAAGCTGAGCAAAGCGCAGCAGAAATCGCTTGTAAAGAATTGGATCTAAAATAACTACTGCCATGCGGGTTGTTTTATTTTTTTCCTCTTTCATTTTTTTTATCACACTTGTTCATGCACAGGAACAAGTAGAATATTCAGCAAGAAAAGTAAAACTAAGAGCGGACACAAACTTTGTTAAAAGTTACAAAAACTATTTAACGGTAGGTTTATTTATTGCTGCTCCAATAAATTTTCTTACAATTACCCCAAAAGATTCTGCAATTAAAAAAAGTACATATAAAACCAACCTTGCAAGTATTATTGGTTTTACTGTAGCATACAAAAGTATTTACGCTGCCATTGGCTTCAGAGCTCCTGTAGAAGCCGACAAATCGAGTACCTATGGAAAAACATATTTCAAAGCTTTTGCAATCGGCACACAAAAAACCCGATTTTCTATTCGCTTTGATTACCGGAAAACAAATGGCTTTTATAACAGCGATTCACTCATTTATAATTCATCTACGAATTCTTCTTCCTATTTAAAACGCGGTGATGTAAATACAAAGCAATACATGCTTTCCGGTTTATATAATTTCAGTTGGAAAAAATACTCCTACCTTTCTTCATTCAACTTTTCTGAACACCAACTCAAAACACGTTTTGGTTTTATTCTGAAATCTTCTTTCAGTTCCAACCAATTAAAATCAGATTCAAGTTTAATCAACTTAACAAACACTTCGTCTGTTTCAGATGGTATTCAACAGTTAAATTATACTTCTTTTGTTATTGGACCTGGCATGGGTTTAAATGTTGTTATCGCTAAACGTATTTATTTTTCCATGATGCTTTTTCTATCCTATGATTTTGTAGGATATAAGTTTATTGACAACAACAACAACGTTATTTATAAAAGCTCAAGTATTACGGCATTCTTTGAAGAAAAAATGGCAGTAGGCTATCATTCAAAACGGTTTTATGCAGGCTTGAAATTTACTGCAGATCAAATACAGGTTCAAACCCGGGATTATAAAGTAGGCAATTTATTCGGTGCATTAACGCTTGATGTTGGTTATCGATTTAATGCACCGGGCATTTTAAAAAAGGTATACGCAAAAACATTTACTAAGTATCTGGGAATGTAACCTAATGGATACTATTCAGATATCTTTCCACTTTCTTCTGAGGAATTTTCGGGCAGATCACTACAACAACTCCCAAAATGTACAGAATCCATCCATTCTTCATCTGTAAGTGTCTCTGTTTTCACCTTCGGAATAGCAATTAGCGGTCCACACCATACACATGGCGATCCATCTCCCATAACTTCTGAGCCTCCGCAAGAAGGACATATATAACCGCAGGTTGGCATGATGTAAGAACTAATTAAAGAGTCATTTAGTTTCAATATACAACTAATACTTTTCTAATAGAATTGTGTTAGTTTTACACTTTAATACATATACTTATGGATGCAATTACTATAAAATACCTGATCATTGGAATACTTGTTTTCGATTTTGTTGTAGAACGTATTTTAGATTACTTAAACATTAATAATTTAAATGCGCCACTACCGGCAAATGTAGCAGGTGTATATGAAACTGCTGAATATGAAAAGTCGCAGGCGTATCAAAAAGAAAAGGAAAAGATAGAACAGATTGAATCCTTCTTTCAATTTGGCTTATATTTAGTATTACTTACACAAGGATATTTAGGTGGTTTATACGATGTTGTAACTGCCCATATAAACCAATCCACTAGCTTAAGTAGTATCAGCTTTTACGCATCCAATCTAATCTTCTTCGGCATTTTATTTATTGCAAGCGATCTGCTCTCTACTCCATTTTCATACTACAATACATTTATTGTTGAAGAAAAATTCGGATTCAATAAAAGTACGATCAAGCTTTTTATAACAGATAAATTAAAAGGTTATGTATTGGCTATTATTATCGGCGGATTGGTAATCAGCTTACTGTTATTTTTAATTCAACAATTAGACACATCCTTCTGGTGGATCTTCTGGATCATTATCAGTGCTTTAATTGTTTGCATGAACATGTTCTATACAAGTCTGCTTTTACCTTTATTCAACAAACTAACACCATTAGGTGAAGGAGAATTAAAGGATGCCATTCAAACATATTGTAGAAAAGAGAACTTTCCCGTTGATAATATCTATATCATGGATGGTTCTAAAAGATCGAATAAAGCCAATGCTTTTTTCTCTGGTTTTGGAAAAAAGAAAAAAATTGTCTTGTTTGATACGTTAGTTGACCAACATTCCATACCTGAACTTATCGCAATACTAGCGCACGAAGCCGGTCACTTCAAAAAGAAACACATCATACAGATGATGGTACTTTCTGTATTTCAAATTGGTGTGTATTTGTTTTTATTATCTCTATTAATCAAAAACGAAAACTTATCTATTGCATTGGGTGCAACAGGTAACAGCATTGCATTAAATCTTATCGGATTCGGCTTACTCTTCTCTCCTGTTTCATCTGTAACGGGAATACTTGTAAATCTTCTTTCAAGAAAAAATGAATACGAAGCAGATGCTTTTGCAGCACAAACATCTAGTGCAGCAGACTTAGGCGTTGCACTTAAAAATCTAAGCAAGAAAAATCTGAGTAATCTTACGCCACACCCGGCCTATGTTTTTTTACATTATTCGCATCCGCCGGTAACACAACGTTTGGATGCAATGGGAATTCATAATTAGTGGCCAGCTGTCAGTAGACAGTACTGAATAAGACAAAAGCAGAAGATTTATTCTTCTGCTTTTTCGTTTATACTATTTATTTTTTCTAGAACATCTTTTCCTTTCAACAAGTAAAGGTTAACCTCCACCCACTACTACAGTTTACTGTGCACTGACAACTGACCACTATTTTGTACTTTTTCACTATTCACCTGCTTTAATTCAATATAATTAAAGAATAGATTATAAAATTCTTGTATTGAAACTTAAAAATGCTTTCTTTATAAAAGTAAAACGAACATTTACGAACAACCCTCCTTTACCCTTTTATCATATGGCAATTAAAGTAGCAATCAATCACAAAACGACCTACACCTACGACAGGCTTGTTACCTTATCACCACATGTGTTCAGACTAAGACCTGCGAGTCATTCGCGTACACACATTGAGGCCTATTCGTTCAAGGTAAGTCCAGATAGTCATTTCATCAATTGGCAACAGGATCCCTTTGGTAATTATCAAGCACGAGTTGTTTTCCCCGAACAGACAAAAGAATTGAGTGTTGAAGTGGAAGTTATTGCCAACATGGTTGTCTTAAATCCCTTTGATTTCTTTGTTGAAGAATATTCGAGCAAATTCCCTTTTGCTTATCAAGGTCAATTAATAAAAGAACTTTCGCCCTACCTTGAAGTTAAAGAAGATGGTCCGCTATTAGATAAGTGGATGGAATCTGTAAGCAGAGAATCTGTTGAGATCGTAGACTTTTTAGTTTACATCAATCAAAAAGTTTATAACGACATTAATTACTCCATTCGTATGGAAGCTGGTGTTCAAACGCCAGATACTACACTCCAATTATTATTAGGATCATGCAGAGACTCTGCATGGTTACTTGTACAAGTGCTTCGCAAGTTAGGATTAGCAGCACGTTTTGTTTCAGGTTACTTAGTACAATTAAAAGCCGACGTTGAAGCACTGGACGGCCCATCAGGACCTGTAGCAGATTTTACAGATCTACATGCGTGGACAGAAGTCTATGTTCCTGGTGCAGGATGGATTGGATTGGATCCAACATCCGGCTTATTTGCAGGTGAAGGACATATCCCATTGGCATGCACACCCGATTATGTAAGTGCTGCGCCCGTTGTGGGTGCAACCAGCATTTGTGAAACAACATTTTCATTTTCAAATACCGTAACACGTATCCACGAAGATCCACGTGTTACAAAACCTTATTCAGAGGAACAGTGGGCTGCAATAAATAGTTTGGGCTTATTTGTTGATGATGAATTATTGCAAGGCGACGCCCGCATGACTATGGGTGGTGAGCCTACATTTGTATCGATCGATGATATGGAGTCCGCACAATGGAACACAGATGCAGACGGCGTAGAGAAACGAATCTTATCACACGAATTACTTTTACGTTTGCGCGCATGTTTCGGCCCTAGTGGTATGATACACTACGGACAAGGAAAGTGGTATCCGGGCGAACCTTTACCTCGTTGGCAATACGGCCTCTTCTGGAGAAAAGATGGATTGCCTATGTGGAAGAATGCAAGTTTACTTGCGCTAGAAAGTTCTACTAAAAAATATACGCATATTGATGCAGAAGCATTCATGCTGGAACTTACGAATTTCTTAGCAGTTCCGGAATCCGATGCATCTCCAGTGTATGAAGATACATTTTATTTCCTATGGACAGAAGGTAAAATACCTGTCAATTTAGATCCATTAAAATTCAATTTAAAAGATCCGATTGAACGCAGAACACTTACACAGCTTTTAGATAAAGGGCTGGACAAACCAGCAGGATTTGTATTGCCGCTTGAATGGAGTTATACAAAATCCGCATGGAAAACATGCAAGTGGAGAATGAAACGTGATCAGATTTTCCTTACGCCAGGAAACTCACCCATTGGATTACGATTGCCGCTTGATGCACTATCTAAGCTTGCGGCAGAATACATGCCGTTTGAAGTAGAACGCAGTTTGTTTGAGAATTTGCCAACGATCCAAAACGACTACTCTTCAACAATCCGTTCCAGATATGGCTCCATCACGGAACACGAAGACACTTTTGTAAGAAGAAAGTATGAAAAAACTGAAGACGAAAATAAAGGTTCAAAACATAAAAAAGTTGAGAAAGTTTTAGAAGAGTCTCAGCCTTTATACTACATTCCTCTTATAAAGACAGCATTGTCTGTTGAAGAACGCAATGGAATTATCTATGTATTTCTTCCTCCATTAAAATACGTTGAACATTATTTAGATTTACTAGCTTCTATTGAAGCGACTGCTGAAAAATTACAGATCCCAGTTCGTATTGAAGGATACGAGCCACCTCGGGACAATCGAGTAGAAAAGTTAGTTGTGACACCAGACCCTGGTGTGATTGAAGTAAACATTCATCCATCAAAAGATTGGAAAGAACTTTCTTATAATTTAGAAGTTCTTTATCAGGAAGCATTTAAATCTCGTTTAGGTACAGAGAAATTTATGCAGGATGGTAAACATACTGGAACAGGTGGCGGTAACCACATCACCATTGGCGGTTCAACACCTGCTGATAGTCCTCTTCTTCGCAGACCGGATCTGCTAAGAAGCATTATAACATTCTGGCAACACCACCCGGGCTTATCATATCTATTCTCAGGCGCATTTATTGGCCCTACAAGTCAAGCACCACGCTTTGATGAAGGCCGTGATGAGAAATTGTATGAGATGGAAATTGCATTCGCTCAAATTCCCAAACATGGTGATGTACCTTTCTGGCTTGTAGATCGTTTGTTCCGCCATTTACTAACGGATATAACAGGCAATACACATAGAGCCGAATTGTGCATTGATAAATTATATTCACCGGATTCATCAAGCGGACGATTAGGTATTCTTGAATTCAGAGCATTTGATATGCCACCTCATAAAGAAATGAGTATGGTGCAAATGTTATTGATTCGCACATTGATTGCCTGGTTCTGGAAAACCCCTTACGAGAAAGAGCTTGTGCCTTGGGGTACAGAGCTGCATGACAAATTCATGCTGCCGCATTTTGTTGAGCAGGACATGAAAGATATCGTTCAGGAATTAAACAATGCAGGCTATCCTTTCCAAATGAGTTGGCTGGCACCTTTCTTCGAATTCAGATTCCCGCATTATGGTACCGTGCACATCAAAGATGTAGAGATTCAAATCCGTATGGGTATAGAGCCTTGGCATGTATTGGGCGAAGAGATGTCGAGCTCAGGAACTTCACGTTATGTAGATTCATCTCTTGAACGTTTGCAGGTTAAGTTAACTAACATGAATGACTCCAGATATATTTTAGCATGTAATGGTTTTAAAGTACCGTTAAAGCCCACACCTGTCAAAGGAGAGTTTGTATGTGGGATCAGATATAGAGCCTGGCAGCCACCTTCTGCTTTGCATCCAACGATTGGTATTGATACTCCGCTCACATTCGATTTGATTGATACATGGAACAGCCGATCCATTGGAGGTTGCACCTATCATGTTGCTCACCCGGGCGGAAGAAGCTATGACACCTTCCCTATTAACAGTTATGAAGCGGAGTCAAGAAGGGTTTCAAGATTCTGGGATACTGCTCATACACAAGATCCCGTTCCTGCAGGTTCATACATAACAAATACTCCCATTGGTCGCTATATGGTTGAAGTCAATCCGAATATTCGTAATTTTGACATTACAAATATTGAAACGAACAAAGCATATCCGAACACCTTAGACATGCGTCAATGTTGGAAAGCAAAAAACAAGAACAGATAATCAGAAATTGATTGTATCGAAAAATGAAAAATCCCTTAATTGAATAAATCAATTGAGGGATTTTTTATTAAATAACTATCAGATATTAAATACTTACTTCAGCTTCCGTTGACATATACGCTGTAATCAACTTTGCTGTCTTATGCGAAACGCCTGTTTCTCCAATTCTTCCTGAAACCTCCTGATATCCTGCAATCATATCTTTTCTGTATTGCGTCTCAGGTATCAGCTGTTCAAGTTCTGCATGTATGTTTTTAATAGTACATTCACCCTGTATTAATTCTTTCACAACAGGCTTGTCTACAATTAAATTTACCAATGATATATATTTAACGCTGAGTAATGATTTTGCAATATGATACGAAATGGAATTCAAACGATAACACACTACCTGCGGCACATTAAACAAACAGGTTTCAAGCGTTGCTGTACCTGAAGCGACTACTGCTGCACGCGAATGAAGCAATAAATCATAGGTCTCATCTGTAACAATTTTAACATTATTTCTTTTGTATGGTTCGTATATTTTTGAATCCAGATTTGAAACGGCTGCAATCACAAACTGTACATTGGGAAAGTCAAAAGCTACCTCTACCATTCGATCCAGAAGCATCGTTACCTCCTGATATCTGCTTCCAGGCAGTATTGCCACCAACTTTTTCTCTGAATTCAATTGATGCTTTTGTAAAAAATTTCCGTTCGGAACAAAATTTGAAATAGCATCCCGAAGAGGATTACCAACATAATCTACTTTGTATTCAAACTGTTCGTAAAACTCTTTTTCAAAAGGAAGAATCACAAACATATGATCAACCAAACGTTTTATTTTATAAGCACGTTTTGTATTCCACGCCCATACTTTGGGAGAGATATAATAAAATACTTTAATATTATTTTCTTTGCAGAAAGAAGCAATCTTCATATTGAATCCTGAAAAATCTACAAGAATAATTGCGTCCGGTTTATACGTCAGTATATCCTTTTTAGTCTCACGAAGGACTTTAGCAATGGTAATTAAATTCATAAACACCTCTACAAATCCCATAAATGCAATGTCTTTATAGTGTGCATACAATTTCATTCCCGCATTTTTTGAAAGATCGCCCCCAATCCCTCTTATTTTAAGTTCTGAATCATTTGCTTTTAATGCTTTAATTAAATTAGAAGCATGCAAATCACCTGAACGTTCACCACATATTAAATAATACTTCATTCTATCGATTTAAAAATTTAAATATTATTTTATTAACCTTATCCGGCAAATTATTCACCAAAATATTCTACATAATTACGAGGAGTTTCATACAATTTAATGCAATGCAACACACCTCTACCATTTGAAAGCTCAGCAATTTCAGGTGCCAATATCTTCCAGAATTCATATGCCAAAATTTCAGTACTTGCCATTTTACCAATCATAAAATCCACATCCAGATTCAAATTTTTATGATCGACCTTATCTGTAATTTCTGTTCTTATTAATTTACTTAATTTTTTCAAATCTATCACAAATCCTGTATCCGGACTTGGTTCGCCTTTTACGGTTACGATCAAATCAAAATTATGTCCATGCCAATTTGCATTCGCACAAGGTCCAAACATCTCAGCATTTTTCTCCTCCGACCAATTCGGATTGTATAATTTATGCGCAGCATTAAAATGCTCTTGTCGTGATACGTATACGATCATACCAGTATTAATTTCGTTGTTACAAATGTAATCATTGAGCCGTTAAGTTTAATAATTATTATCTGCGGTCTTTAATAATAAATACAGGAAAAAAGGTACCCCAACCAACGACATTAATATGCCTGCTGGCACCCCTTGTGGTGGAAAAAGCTGCGTTGAAAGCATTTCACAAAGCATTAAAAACAAGCCGGACAAATAGCACAACCAAAGTATAAATGACTTCGATAATTGAAAATTAAATAACATTCGCGTTATATGTGGCATAACCAATCCAATAAAACCAATAGGGCCAACCATACTTACAGCAACGGCTGTTAAAATGGAAGATAAAAGCAATACAATCACTCTATACCGTTGCACAAATACTCCAAGCCTGTTTGCATTTTCTTCTCCTAGCTCCATTATTTGAAATGGATTAAACATCAGAAAGGTCAACACTGCAATTGGAATTACAATACATGCCATATATACAACCTTACTCCATGAAGCTGTTTGAAACGAGCCGAACGTCCAGAAGATGATATTTTTCCATGATTGATCTTCTCCGGCAACATAGAGCAATAAAGAAAGTAATGAAATTGCTAAACTCGAAATTGCAATACCAACTAAGATCATTCGGTAAGGCACTATTTTACCTTTAACAGTTGCAAGTAACAAAGAGACAATATTTGTACCCAATGCACCGCAAAAAGTCAATGTCAATAACAATCCAAGACTTGAATGATTCGGTGCCAACCATACAAAAAACAATGCTGCAAATAAGGACGCACCTGAAGAACTACCCAGTACATATGGGTCTGCAAGCGGATTACGCACCAACACCTGCATCAAATAACCAGACAAGCCCAAGGCTGCGCCAGTAATAAATGCAAGAAGCAAGCGTGGTAAACGGATCTCAACCCAAACAAGCTGATCCATAGCATCTGAATTATATTGAATTAATGCATCCGGCAAGAGATGTATTTGAGTAATATTCTGAGTTGTTCCTATAGCAATCAACAGGATCAACAATAAACTAGCAGCTATGTATATATATAACTTTTTCATTTACGCATAATTGACTCGAGAGAATCCTTCAACACGGGTAATCGTACACCAGGCCTGCTTAATACCGAATCATCAATTACAAATAATTGATCGTTCTTATATCCCAATGTCTTTTTAAGTATCGGATAGGATTCAAAAAAGAGTTTTTTTTGTTCTTCGGAACTGAATATATACAACTCCGGATTCGCCAGTAAAATATATTCGACATCAACAGTTGGATAAGCGTTCTGGACATCATGAATAATATTTTCACCACCAAGTGATTCACACAGTTCAGACACAAAAGTCAAATTCCCAAATACATAAATAGGGGCTGCTGAAACAACCGCCAAATACTTTTTCTTCTTAATTGTATTAAGAGTATCTATATGTAATTGAGAGAACCATGTTTCCATCTTAACAGAATCGCCCTTTGTAATATCAACCATGGTGCGTAAACTTGATTCAATCTTTTTCAATAGATCATACTCCTGCACAAAAACGGTTTGATGCAGCTGCTCCAGTTTATTAATATCCTGAACGGAAATCATTCCTTTTTTCACTAAAATCAAATCAGGCTTTAAACGAACAATAGCTTCTATATCCAGCGGATAACTGTTCACTGCTGGTTTCTTTTTAACAGATTCAGGATAATCGCACCAAATAGAACGTCCCACTATTTTTGTTGTATCAACAAAGGTATATACCAACTCTGTTATTGAAGGAGTTAAACTAAGTATTCGATTTGGATTAACCGGCACAGAAACATTCCTTCCTAAGTCATCTTTAACGATTCTCGTTTTTATTTCATGTGTTTCAACTACAGTCGAATTGCAGGCAAAACAGAAAATCAGCAACGACAAAAACAAGTACTTGGAATATCTCATAGATTCGGAAATTATTAGTAAATTTAAACCAAATATTTGAATAAAATCGCTAAGTCTTATGATGGTTGTTACCGGTGCTGCAGGATTTGTTGGAAGCTGCTTGATCCAACGATTAAATGAATTAAACTTCAATTTTATTATTGCTGTCGATCATTTTGATAATCCAGAAAAAAAGAAAAATCTCGAGAATAAAAAAATACAGGAATACGTTGACAGAGACCATTTCTTTGAATGGTTAGATAAAAATAACAAACACGTTGAATTTATTTTCCACATTGGTGCACGTACAGATACGACTGAATTTGACAAAGCTATTTTTGACAAGTTAAATGTTGAGTATTCTAAAAAAATATGGAATGCATGCATTGCTTATCAAATCCCATTGATCTACGCATCCTCTGCTGCAACATACGGTAATGGTGAGTTTGGATATGATGACAACGAAGAAATCATACCGAAATTAAAACCGTTGAATCCATATGGTGATTCTAAAAATGATTTTGATATCTGGGCATTACAACAGGAAAAGCAACCGTTTTTCTGGGCAGGTTTAAAATTCTTCAATGTATATGGCCCAAATGAATTCCATAAAGGAAGAATGGCTTCTGTTATTTTTCATGCATACAATCAAATTAAAACTTCAGGTAAAATGAAGTTGTTCCGTTCGCATAACCCAAACTACACGGATGGCGGGCAAATGCGCGACTTTGTATATGTCAAAGACTTATGTAATGTGATCATATTTTTGATGCACCACAGAAAGAATAGCGGCATTTACAACTTAGGTAGCGGCCAAGCCCGTACGTTCTTAGATCTGGTTAAAAATACATTTAAAAATATGAATGTATCTGAAGACATTTCTTTCATTGATACACCGATTGACATTAGAGATAAGTATCAATATTTCACTGAAGCCAATATGAATAAACTTAAAAGTATTGGCTACACAGAAAAATTCCATACACTTGAAGAAGGTATTGAAGACTATGTTAAAAACTATTTAATTGCTGAAAAATATTGGTAATCATATACGACTGGAATGGAAATTAATTCCATTCCAGTAATTTTTTATTATAGTGCTCCCCTTTTCACTTTCATGAAATTAGAATTCTTATACAAAATAAATGAATTTGATGAACACGCTGTTCGGCTCTCAGATTTTGATTCCAGACAAGCAAAAGCATTTAAAGATATACTTTATGATGTTGTCATTAGAAAAAAAACGGCATTAGAAGTTCATGATTTAGAATTTATAGAACCGATAAATTGCTCGTTAACACTGCGTTTATCATTAGAAGATATAGGCATTGAAGAAGTAGTTGGCAAGCATTTTTATTGTGATTTAACCTTAGAAAGCTATAAAAAGATGCATACCTTACTTGAACCATTTTGTAAAAAAGAATCAAAAGGATATCAATGGCTGTATGATGTTGACACGCCAATTGATTTATTATTTTCTGCTGGTGGCGGCATGTGACAATTAATCGTTCGTACTATACATTACTAAATTCCGAACACATTTTGATTAAAAATATACTATGAATAAACTGTTAGCAGGAATTTGTATTGGTATCATATTCGGTTCTTTAGGTGGATACTTTATTGCCAAATCTGAAATATATTCTACTGATTATGTTCGTGTGAAAATAATAAATTCATCAGGAAAGACCGTTAATAAGGTTGTATTGACACATGGAAATGGGACATATGAAATAGTCAACCTATTAGATAAAACAGATACAAAGATTGTTTTTAAAAATCCTGGAGAAGGTACTTATAGCTTGACTGCAACCTTAGAAAATGATTCAACTGTATTATTTAAAGAAGAATATATTGAAGGGGGCTATGAAAGAACGGAAACAATAACAGCAAAAGAAATAAGAACAACTTATAATTAAGAATAGCTTACAATCCTGTAAATTAAAAAGTCTTTCCGTGATGCACGAAAAGACTTTTTATACGGTTAACTTTTTAAAAATATTTTATTGTTTATATACAATAGGAATTTCATTTAATCTACCTTCTGATATTTTAATATTTTTAATTGTGCCATCATTCATAACAACGCGCACACTCATTTCAAAAGTTCCTGAAACAACTTTGTTGTTTTCATCAATTTTCTGAAGCAATACATAACCCGCATCCGGCTTACCAACTATACTTGTTGAAGGATCTTCATAACGAATAAATGCTGCTCTGCTTTGTTGAGTTAAATCAATTTTAGATTCCTGAATCGGATTCATAAAAGTGAATTTTATAAAACGATCATTGCTAAATGACAGTTGGGATTCCCCACCAGTGATTTTTCTGTAGCTTCCTGTAAGGCCTTCAATAACAAATGGCTTTCCATTAATAAAATAAGTAAAAGTACCTTTTTTATTAATCGTAGGATTCTCAGAAATAAATGAACTTGATGTTAAAAATACACTTAATAGTATTCCGATTGCAACAAAATTCTTTACCATTGATTCTTCTGTTTTAAATACTTGCCCTTTGTTATTACGAATATAATAAAAAGAAGTTTAACTATAACAATAATAACAGTACTATTTTTTAATGAAAAAGTACAATATTTTACAAGTAAATAAAAAAGAGATAGTTAACAACTATCTCATAAAGTAATAATTAAGCATTTAAACGGTATTTATTGTTCAGAATCTTCTAGTCTATACAATCTAACCAGTAAAATGCTTTGTTTGGTCTTTTTTAGAATGGTACATTGATACCCTTCAAAAGTTATTTTTTCACTTATATCCGGAATGCGGGAAAATGTTGTAATCAATAAACCAGCAACGGTATCGTATTCTGCCCCTTCCGGCAAAGCAACAGGAAGCAATTCATTTACATCCTGAATACTTGCCTGTGCATTGACAATATATTCGTTTGCTGAAAGTTGTTCAACAACCGGAGCCTCGTCATCATGTTCATCCTGGATCTCACCAACAAGCTCTTCAATAATATCTTCAATTGTTGCAATACCTGAAACGCCGCCGAATTCATCTACAATAATGGCCATATGCAAATGTTTTGCCTGAAGATTTTTCAATAATTCATTTATCTTTTTGGTTTCAGGAACAAAATATGCAGGACGCATTGCCGCCTCAAGATTTATGGCAGTCCCCTTATTCATGATCTTGAGCAAATCTTTTGTATACAATACCCCAATGATGTTATCAATATTGTCTTTATATACAGGAAGCCTGGAATATCCTTCATTAACAATCTTATTTAAGATATATTCCAGAGGCAGATCAATATCAACGGCATTGATACTTGTGCGCGGCGTCATGATCTGTCGAACCGTAACATCAATAAAGCCGAATACATTTTTAATCAGCTGATGTTCACTGGGATTTAATGCACCCGTGTTTTTTCCCTGATCAATTAATAATTCCAATTCGGCAGCAGAATACAATTCCTTCTCACCTACTTGTGAAAAACCACTTATTTTCAGAATAATTGTAGCAAAGCCATTTAATACATATATAAAAGGTCTGAATACAATATAGAATACACGCAACGGATATGCGATACCCAATGTAACGCTTTCTGCACGCTGAATAGCAATGGATTTGGGCGCTAATTCACCAAACACAATATGCATAATTGTGATCAGGGTAAATGAGATACCAAAAGAAATTTCATGGATGTATATTTCGGGAATGCTAATCGAATAAAATGAAAAAAAGCTCATTACCAATGGCATTACAACCCGCTCACCAGCCCAACCAAGCCCGAGACTAGCTAACGTAATACCAAACTGAGTAGCAGAAAGGTACGCATCAAGACTTTTCAAAATCACAAGAGAAACCTGTGCTCTGGAATTTCCAGCTGCTGCTTTAAGCTCTAATTGGGAAGAACGTACTTTAACGATTGCAAATTCAGCCGCAACGAAAAAACCGTTTAATGCAACAAGAAAAAGGGTAATGAAAATGTAGAATAATATCATTTGAAATTCAATAGGATGTTATGTTACACCCTATTAAGAATATTTATATACAAATATACAATTTTATAGATTAATCTGAACGAAATATACAATAGAAAAAAGTCTGGAGAAGCACTTAAGTATAATTCCCATATTATAATTATTATAAATTAGGTGTTGAAAAAAACGGTGTTTAGAACTATTATAAATAAAGTGAAAACCTTTTTTTTTGACTGTTTTTGCATATTTTTGAAAGAATTAACAGAAGTATAGAATAAGGCCAACTTCTTATGAGCGATACATACTACGAATATCTTCCCATTATTCTTCAATTCTTGGTTGCATTAGGTTTTGTAGCCATTACAATTTTATCAAGCTGGATTTTAGGTCCAAAAGTAAAATCAAAACACAAGTTAGATGCATTTGAATCCGGTTTAGATCCAGTTGGAAATGCACGTGTTCAATTCTCTATCAAATATTTTTTAGTTGCAACTTTGTTTGTACTATTTGATGTTGAAGTTATTTTCTTCTATCCATGGGCTGTAAACTTCAATCACTTTGCTGAAGCAGCAAACAAATGGGAAGGATTTATAAAAATGTTATTATTCATGTCTTCTCTACTGATCGGCTTCGTTTACGTTATAAAGAAAAAAGCGTTAGATTGGGAATAAGCGTATCTTAAGAAAAGAATCATAAGCCTCTAAATACCGCATTCGATATGAGTGATATAAAAATAGAAGAAAAGCCAGACGGACTTGAAGGTCCAGGTTTTTTTGCTACATCTTTAGATTCAGTAGTTGGTTTAGCAAGAAAAAACTCTTTGTGGCCATTACCATTCGCAACTTCTTGTTGTGGAATTGAATTCATGGCTACCATGGCTTCAACATATGACATTGCACGTTTCGGTGCTGAGCGTCCAAGCTTCTCTCCACGTCAAGCAGACGTGTTGATGGTTATGGGTACGATCGCAAAAAAAATGGGACCTGTACTACGTCACGTATACGAACAAATGGCAGAGCCTAAATGGGTAATTGCTGTTGGTGCATGCGCATCAAGTGGTGGTATATTTGATACATACAGCGTACTTCAAGGTATTGATAGAATTATACCTGTTGATGTATACGTTCCGGGTTGCCCGCCACGTCCTGAACAAATCATTCAAGGCTTAATGCGTGTACAGGATTTAGCTGCAACAGAATCTCTTCGCAGACGTGAATCACCTGAATACAAAGCATTGCTTGCTAAATACGAGATTGGAGAATAATTCGAACGCGTTTATGGGAACCTTAACAAATCAACACATCATAGACTCTTTGCAAAATCGTTTTGGCGACAAGATCGAAGCAACGGAAGAGTCTTATGGTATGCTTACCATTACTGTAGAAAGAACATACAACATGAATGTGTTGAACTTTCTATACAACGAACCTTCTTTAGGATTCACATTTTTAACTGACCTAACAGGTGTACATTACAATCAGGGAGCAGATTTGCTTGGTGTTGTTTATCACCTTCACAATCTTCCTGAAAATGTTCGTATCCGCGTAAAAGCATTCTTCCCTAAAGCTGATCCGGTAATTGATTCTGCAACTACATTGTTTCAGTCAGCAAACTGGATGGAAAGAGAAACATACGATTTCTTTGGAATTATATTCACGGGACATCCTAACCTGATCCGCATTTTAAATGTAGACGATCTGGGATATCACCCGATGAGAAAAGAATATGCATTGGAAGATCCAACGCGTCACGATAAAGATGATTCTTTCTTTGGTAGATAATTGATATACACATGATCACTACAAACGGAAACAAGCAAGAAATCGACCACATGGATACAGACCATTTAACTACGTTAAATCTTGGTCCTACCCACCCTGCAACACACGGCGTATTTCAGAATATCTTAAAGATGGATGGTGAACGCATCATGGATGCCGTACCAACCGTAGGATATATACATAGAGCATTTGAGAAAATTGCTGAGCGTAGAGCATTCTACCAAATCACAACACTTACCGATCGTATGAACTACTGTTCATCTCCATTGAATAACATGGGATGGCACATGACAGTAGAAAAACTTGCAGGCATTGAATTACCTAAGCGTGTTGAATACATGCGTGTGGTAATTATGGAACTGTCTCGTATTTCAGATCACTTAATCTGTAACTCTATTCTTGGTGTAGATACTGGAGCCTTCACAGGTTTCTTATACATCATGCAAGCACGTGAACAGATCTATGAGATCTATGAAGAAATTTGTGGTGCGCGTTTAACTACCAATATGGGTAGAATCGGCGGTTTTGAAAGAGATTTCAATGACATCGCAATGCGTAAAATCGATAAATTCTTAGCGGAATATCCAGCTGTATTAACTGAGTTTGAAAACCTATTTAACAGAAATAGAATTTTCATGGACAGAACAATCGGCACAGGTGGTATCACTGCTGAGCGTGCATTAAACTATGGCTTCACAGGTCCTAACCTGAGAGCAGCCGGTGTTGATTACGATGTTCGTGTTACATCACCTTACAGTTCTTACCAGGATTTTGATTTTAATATTCCAATCGGAATTAACGGAGATACATACGACCGTTTCATGGTTCGTAATAAAGAAATGTGGGAAAGCTTAAGCATCATCCGTCAAGCGATGGAAAAGATCAAAGCTCTACCTAAAGGTGTATTCCATGCTGAAGTTCCTGACTTCTATCTTCCTCCAAAAGAAGATGTGTATTCTCAAATGGAAGCATTGATTTACCACTTTAAAATTGTAATGGGTGAAACTGAGATCCCTAAAGGTGAAGTATATCATTCAATTGAAGGCGGTAACGGAGAGTTAGGTTTTTACCTTGTAAGCGATGGCTCTAGAGCTCCATACCGTTTACACTTCCGTAGACCTTGCTTTATTTACTATCAGGCATTCCCTGAAATGATCAAAGGTCAGTTAATCTCTGATGCAGTAGTTACAATGAGTAGTCTGAACCTGATTGCAGGTGAAATGGACGCTTAATTATATAAACGGATGGAACAAACACAACATCAATTCCAGTTTTCTGAAAAAAGCCTGAAAAAAGTTCAGGAAATGAAAACACGTTATCCGGAAGGTAAACAAAAATCTGCTTTACTACCTGTCTTGCACATGGCGCAAGACGAATTTGGTGGTTGGCTGAGTGCTCCATTAATGGACTATGTTGCTTCCTTATTAGACATTACTCCTATTGAAGTATATGAAGTAGCATCGTTCTACTCTATGTACAACTTGAAGCCAGTAGGCAAATGCATGTTTGAATTTTGTCAAACAGGTCCATGCTGCTTAAATGGTGTTGAAGAATTAATTGAATACACAGAAGGCAAACTTGGCATCAAAGTAAACCAAACTACTGCCGATGGTAAATATACAATCAAAGCGGTTGAATGTATGGGATCTTGCGGCTCAGCACCAATGGCGCAGATTGGAACGTACTATTATGAAAATTTGACGAAAGAAAAGATCGACAAGATCATCGAAGTATTTGGTCAGCCAGATTTTGATCCATTTAAAAAATACTCTATCTAATGGCTACAAAATTATTACTTGAACACATCAACGTTCCAGGAATTGAAACCTATGATGTTTACCGTTCAAAAGGTGGTTACAGAGCAGTTGAAAAGGCTTTAAAGACAATGTCTCCAGACGATGTGATGGAGGAAGTTAAAAAGTCTGGTCTTCGTGGTCGTGGTGGTGCAGGCTTCCCTACAGGTATGAAGTGGAGTTTCTTAGATCGCAAATCTTCGAACCCGAGATATCTTGTATGTAATGCGGATGAAAGCGAGCCGGGTACGTTCAAAGACAGATACCTGATGGAAAAAAATCCTCATATTTTAATTGAAGGTTTAATTCTATCAAGCTATTCACTTGGTTCAAACAGCACATATATCTACATCCGTGGAGAGTATAAATGGATCGTTGGTATTCTTGAAAAAGCAATTGCTGAAGCAAAGAATGCTGGCTTCCTTGGTAAAAATATTTTAGGTTCAGGATTCAATCTTGAGATCTATGTAAATAATGGTGCAGGTGCTTACATCTGTGGTGAAGAAACTGCACTTATCGAATCATTAGAAGGCAAACGTGGCAACCCGCGTATCAAGCCTCCCTTCCCTGCTATCTCAGGTCTTTACAACTGCCCTACAGTTGTAAACAATGTAGAGACACTTGCTACTGTTACACCGATTATCAATATGGGTGGTGATGAATATGCTAAGTTGGGTATTGGAAAAAGTACAGGTACTAAATTAATCTCTGCATGTGGTCACATCAACAGACCGGGTGTATATGAGATTGATCTTGGCTTACCGGTTGATGAGTTCTTAAACTCGGATGAGTATTGTGGCGGTATCAGAAAAGGTCATGAATTGAAAGCAGTTATTGCAGGAGGTTCATCTGTTCCGATTCTTCCGGCAGAATTGTTCATGAAAAACGCAGCTGGAGAAGCTCGTTTAATGAGTTACGAATCTTTATCAGATGGTGGTTTTGCAACAGGTACCATGTTGGGTTCAGGTGGTTTTATCGCAATGGACGAAACTACATGTATCGTACACAACACTTGGACGCTTGCTCGTTTCTATCACCACGAATCTTGTGGACAATGCAGCCCTTGCCGTGAAGGTACAGGCTGGATGGAAAAAGTATTGCACCGTTTGGAATTCGGTCATGGTCACATGCACGATATTGACCTATTGGTTGAAATTGCAGGCAAGATTGAAGGTAATACAATCTGTCCGTTAGGTGATGCTGCTGCATGGCCAGTAGCTGCTGCTATCCGTCACTTCCGTGATGAATTTGAATACCATGTAACACATGCTTCTAAAGTAAAAGATAGCCGTAAGGCGCATCTTCCTAATTATAAAACTGCAACAGTTTAATTCGAGGCTCACATATATGTCACAACTGTTCAAAATAACAATAGACGGCGAAACAACCGAAGTAGCACCAGGAACAACGATCCTGAATGCTGCCAGACAAATCGGCGGTTCGTTAGTCCCACCTGCAATGTGCTACTACTCGAAGTTAAAAGGTAGTGGTGGTAAATGCAGAACATGTTTGGTTGAAGTTTCTCAAGGATCTGAAAAAGATCCTCGTCCGATGCCTAAGTTGGTTGCTTCCTGCTCTACTCCTATTATGGATGGTATGGTAGTTAAAAACTTAACTTCTCCGAAAGTACTTGAAGCACGTAAAGGTGTTGTAGAATTCTTATTGATCAACCACCCTCTTGATTGCCCGGTGTGTGATCAGGCCGGTGAATGTCATTTACAGGATCTATCCTACGAACATGGTGCTGCACGTTCACGTTACGAAGAAGAGCGTAGGAAATTTGATCGTATTGACATCGGCGACAAAATCCAGTTACATATGACGCGTTGCATTCTTTGCTACCGTTGTGTATTCACTGCAGATCAGATCACGGATAAACGTGTACACGGTATTATGTTCCGTGGCGACAAAGCTGAGATCTCAACGTATATTGAAAATGTAATTGATAATGATTTCTCAGGAAACGTTATTGATGTATGTCCGGTTGGTGCATTAACAGACAAAACATTCCGATTTAAATCGCGTGTATGGTTTGTTAAACCGATGGAAGCACACAGAGATTGTCCAAAGTGCAGCGGTAAAACTGTGGCATGGTTAAGCGGCGATGAAGTGTATCGTATAACAGGTCGCAAAGATAAATATGGTGAGTTGGAAGAATGGATCTGTAACGATTGTCGTTTTGAACACAAAAAGATCAGTGATTGGGTAATTGACGGGCCAAGAGCAATCGAGCGTCATTCAGTTATTTCATTGAATAAATATGAAAAAGGTATTAAAGTTGAAACACCGAAGAAAATAGGATATGGAAATACCCGTTGAGTTTTTACTTGAAAAGACAATCATTGTAGTTGCGGTATTTACAGTATCGTTGGTAATAGCAATGTATAGTACGTATGCAGAACGTAAAGTATCTGCGTTACTTCAGGATCGTATCGGTCCAAACAGAGCTGGTCCGCTTGGTTTATTACAACCCGTAGCGGATGGTGTAAAATTCTTCATGAAAGAAGAAATTATTCCTTCTTCAGCCAATAAATTCCTCTTCGTTTTAGGTCCTTCCTTAGCGATGATGACAGCCTGCTTAACCGGTGCGGTTATTCCTTGGGGAAGTACTCTTGAGATTAATGGTTCAATCGTTCCACTACAAGTTACAGACCTTAATATTGGTGTACTATATATTTTCGCAGTAGTATCCATTGGTGTATACGGTGTAATGATCGGTGGTTGGGCGTCGAACAATAAATTCTCGTTAATGGGTGCTATACGTGCATCTTCACAAATGATCAGTTATGAAATTGCAATGGGTTTATCCATCATTGCGTTGATTATGACTACTGGCTCATTGAGCATTCGTGATATTGTTGAGCAACAAGTTGACGGCCATTGGAATATCATTTACCAACCTTTAGGCTTCTTCATCTTTATGGTTTGTGCATTTGCTGAATGCAACAGAACACCATTTGACTTACCAGAATGTGAAGCGGAGCTTGTAGGCGGTTATCACACAGAATATTCATCGATGAAATTAGGATTGTATTTATTCTCCGAATACATCAACATGTTTATTTCTTCTGCAGTAATGAGTGCATTCTTCTTTGGAGGTTATGACATCCCATACATTGAAAAATTAGGATTGGATCACAATCTTGTAACCATATTAGGTACAGGTTTCTTCTTCTTCAAAATTGTCTTATTCATCTTCTTATTCATGTGGGTAAGATGGACATTGCCGCGTTTCCGCTATGATCAGTTAATGAACTTAGGCTGGAAAATTATGATACCATTGGCAATCATAAATATTATTCTTACTGGTTCAGGTATATTGTTATTTAAGTAATAGGGCCATGCAATTAACAAACAGATCAAAAGTAGTAGTAGATAAAAACATGACCCTCATGGAGCGGATGTATGTTCCGGCCATAGTGAGTGGTATGCTTATTACTTTATCTCACCTTTTTAAAAAGAAGGCTACAATACAGTATCCGGAACAACAGCGTGAATTCTCTTTTGTATACAGAGGTAAACACATCCTTAAAAGAGATGAACAAGGTAGAGAAAACTGCACTGCCTGTGGACTATGTGCTGTATCCTGCCCTGCTGAAGCAATTACAATCATTGCAGACGAGCGCAAAAAAGGAGAAGAACATTTGTATAAAGAAGAAAAATATGCTTCTCTATATGAGATCAACATGTTAAGATGTATCTTCTGCGGTCTATGCGAAGAAGCATGTCCAAAAGATGCCGTTTATCTTACGGAAGAATTGGTGCCTGCTTCGTATAATCGCAAAGACTTTATTTACGGTAAAGATAAATTGGTTCAGCCACTAGGTACAAGTGCTCACCCAAAGACGTATAAGCCTTACAAAAAATAACAATGGGGAATATTATATTTTACATCTTATCAGGAATTACGTTGTGCAGTGCATTTTTCGTAATACTTTCTAAAAATCCTGTCTATAGTATCTTATCCTTAGTAATAACATTCTGTTGCATTACTGCACACATGTTGTTATTATCTGCAGATTTCTTAGCGGTAGTTAACATCATCGTTTATGCCGGTGCAATCATGGTATTGTTCCTGTTTGTGATTATGATGCTAAACTTAAATGAAGCTGTAACGCAAGGAACGAAATCATTCATCAGTAAATTGGCAGCCTTTATATCCGGTGGTCTTTTATTAGTTGCACTCGTATTCCTTCTTAAAGGACAGCAAATTGGTGCGGTAGATTTATCAAAACTTGATCCGAATTTCGGAAGTGCTCAGGAATTAGGTAAGATTCTTTTCAACCAATTTATTCTTCCATTTGAAATAACATCTGTATTATTCTTGTCAGCAATGATCGGTGCAGTTATGTTAGGGAAGAAAGATTTGAAAGATAATTAATAACGAAAGAAGTTATGTCTGAATATTTAGTGCTTTGCTTAATACTATTTTCTTTGGGCGCTTTTGGCGTATTGTACCGAAGAAACATCTTAGTAATGTTCATGTCTATTGAGTTAATGTTGAATGCAGTAAACTTATTAATGGTTTATTTTTCAGCCTTACATAATGATCAATCCGGACAAGTGTTTGTGTTCTTTATCATGGCCGTAGCAGCTGCTGAAATCACGATTGGTTTGGCAATACTGGTTATGATATTCAGACACCTTGGTTCTATCAATATTGATAGTTTAAAGAATCTCAAGTGGTAATTAAAAGTATAATTGTATCATGATGGAATTTGTTTGGCTAATACCGGCGCTACCTCTACTTGGTTTTCTGATATTAAGCTTATTTAATAAGTACATACCTAAATCTGCATCCGGCTATATTGCCAGTGCAATGCTTTTAGGTTCATTCTTAATTGTCTTAAACTTGTTGTTCTCTGCAATTTCAGGTCAGTTAATTGAACAACCACCTGTGGTTTTATTTCACTGGGTACATGCAGGGAATTTAAATTTGTCACTGTCATTCCAAATAGACAACCTTTCTGTTTGGTTCATGTCGATCATTACCGGTGTAGGTTTTCTGATCCACGTATATTCGATCAGTTACATGCACGATGATGAAGGTGTAACAAGATACTTCTCATATCTAAACTTGTTCATTTTCTCCATGCTCTTGTTGGTAATGGGTTCGAACTATGTAGTAATGTTTATGGGCTGGGAAGGCGTTGGTCTTTGCTCCTATTTACTTATTGGTTTCTGGTTTAAAAATCAAAACTACAATGATGCTGCAAAGAAAGCATTCATCATGAACCGTATTGGTGACCTAGGTTTTCTATTGGGCATGTTATTAATTTACAACCAATTTGGCACATTAGAATATAGAGAAGTTTTTGATCAGGCGTCGAAAATCATTAACCCCAATGAAGTTTCAACAATTATCACAGTAATTACCTTATTGTTGTTTGTAGGTGCAATGGGTAAAAGTGCTCAGATACCATTATACACTTGGCTACCGGATGCGATGGCAGGTCCTACTCCTGTTTCAGCATTGATACACGCTGCTACCATGGTTACTGCAGGTATCTATATGATTGCCCGTTCAAATGTATTATACAGCATGGCTCCTTGCACCTTAGATGTTATTTACATCATCGGTACAGGTACTGCGATCTTAGCTGCACTAATCGGTTTAACGCAAACAGATATCAAGAAAGTATTGGCATATTCAACAGTGAGCCAGCTTGGTTTTATGTTTATGGCAATTGGTTTAGGCGGATATTCTGCAGGTGTATTCCATGTAACAACACATGCATTCTTTAAAGCTCTCCTATTCTTAGGCGCGGGTAGTGTAATTCACGCAATGGGTGGCGAACAGGATATTCGTAAGATGGGTGGCTTGATGAAAAAACTTCCGATTACCTTTATCACATTCATCATTGCAACCTTAGCAATTGCTGGTATTCCTCCATTAGCAGGTTTCTTCTCTAAAGATGCGATCCTTGCACTAGCTTTCGAAGCAAATCCGATCAAATGGGGTTTAGGAGTTTTTGCTGCATTGCTAACAACCTTCTATATGTTTAGAATGTTATACTTAACATTCTTTGGCGAATTCCGAGGAACGCAGCATCAAAAAGAACATTTACATGAATCTCCTCTATTGATGACAATTCCATTAATGATTCTTGCTGCATTAACCGTATTTAGTGGTTTCATAGAAGTACCACACGTATTGGGAGGACACAATTGGTTCAGCCATTATTTAGCGGCTGCAAACATTGCATTGCCTGAAGCATCTCACCTTTCTAATTCTACAGAATACCTATTAATGGGAACAGCTTTAGCATTAGTTGTATCCGTAATCTTTATTACGTATTTCTTATATGTTTCTAAGAAGACACAACCGGCTTCATCCGAATCTGAAATGTCATTCTTAGACAAACTTTCATATAACAAATTTTATGTTGATGAACTATATGATTTTGTAATTGTAAAACCTCTTGGCTTCCTTTCGGATTTCAACAGCAACATCATTGAAAAACATTTCATAGACCGAATTGTAAACGTATCCGGAAAATCCATTCAATGGAGTGGCAAAACCATCCGATACATTCAATCCGGAGATGTAAATACATATGCCATATTTATGGTTATAGGTATTGTAGTTATCTTATTTCTTAACCTGGTACTGTAATACATACGTTAGACATGATTACGACGCTTTTAATAATCTTACCTCTTGTTGCAGCATTATTAGTATATCTTGCTGGTCAACGTTTGGCACCTACAGTTGCAATAGCTGCTACCGTTCTTGAATTTGCTGTTGCTTTATATGCATACTTCACATTTGACGTTGCGGCAGGATGGAATTTTGCAGTGAATCAGGAATGGATTCCTTCTTTAGGTATCAGTTTTAATATTGGCATGGACGGAATAAGTATGGCATTGGTCTTATTGACTACATTCTTATTACCCATCATTTTGCTTTCATCTTTATTAAGTCCTCTAAAAGATAAAGCTTCCTTCTATTCACTTGCACTCATCATGCAATCTGCTTTGATCGGAGTTTTTGTAGCGAAAGACTTATTCCTGTTCTACATCTTCTGGGAATTGGCATTAATTCCAATTTACTTTATATGTTTATTATGGGGAGATGAAAACCGCAGACCGGTTACGTTTAAGTTTTTCATATATACTTTATTTGGTAGCTTATTGATGTTAGCAGCAATCATATATCTGTATACAGTTACTCCTGAAAAATCATTTGCTCTGGAAAATATTTACAACACGGACCTTTCTGCATTAGAGCAAACATGGGTCTTCGCAGCATTGTTCTTAGCATTCGGTATTAAGATGCCTATATTTCCATTGCATACATGGCAACCTTCAACATACACCAGTGCTCCGATTGCAGGTACAATGTTATTAAGCGGTATCATGTTAAAGATGGGTATCTATGGAGTAATCAGATGGGTATTGCCAGTAGTTCCAACAGCTCTTATGAACTGGGGCTGGTTAGCAGCATTGTTATCTGTAATAGGTATTGTATATGCATCGATCATTGCAATCAGACAATCAAATTACAAAACGTTGATTGCTTATGTTTCAATTGCCCACGTTGGCTTAATTGCAGCAGGTTTATTCTCGAATTCAGTTGAAGGTTTACAAGGTGTGATCGCACAGATGTTGGCACACGGTGTGAACGTTGTTGGAATCTTATTTGTGATCGAAATTCTTTTAAATAGAACCGGAACATTAGAGATTTCTAAATTGGGTGGTTTGAGAAATCAAATGCCACAATTTGCAGTATTCTTTGTTGTTATTATGATGGCCAGTATTGCATTGCCTTCTACAAATGGTTTTATTGGTGAATTCTTATTATTTGTGGGTATTTTCAATTACAATCCATACTTGGCTGCTGTTGCAGGTTTAACCATCATATTAGGCGCAGTATACATGCTTAGCTCGTATCAGAAAATCATGTTGGGCGAAGCGAAGTCTGCATACAACAATGTATTGGACTTAACCCTTATTGAAAAAAGTATTTTAATTCCGATTGTGATTGTAATTTTCGTGTTTGGTTTGTTCCCGAATCTAGTTTTAGATTTAACTGAACCTGCAGTAAATGAAATTTTACATACAGTAAATAATTCAATCCCGGTTGCAAACTAAGAGAACGTTAGAAGCAGTATGAACGCAATAATTCTTATATCAATTTTAGGTATTTTCACAATGATGTCTGAGTTTATCGGACTAAAGAAATTTATCTATCCAATTATTCTTTTATCCTTAGTTGGTATCCTTGGTTACAACATCTGTTCTTTCTGGAATACCCCGGAAGTTCATTACGGCATGTTGCTGCATGATAATTATTCTGTTGCCTTTGGATCATTACTCATTACAATAACTCTATTATGGTTCCTGCTTTCACGCGAATCGTATAGTGCAGGAGAATTCAATCAAGGGGATCACTATGCATTGATTTTATTTTCAACTGTTGGTGGTTTATTATTGGTATCCTTTACTAATATGTCTACCCTATTCTTAGGTGTTGAAATTTTATCTATTCCGCTTTACATCTTAGCAGGTAGTAGAAAAAAAGACATACGTTCAGTTGAAGCCTCTATAAAATATTTCATCCTTGGTTCGTTTGCTACAGGTATCATGTTATTGGGCATTGCATTGATCTATGGAGCAACCGGAACGTTTGATCTTGCTGCAATTAAAATAGCAGCATCTCAACAATCGTTATTTTATGTTGGAATCACCTTATTAAGTATTTCCTTCGCATTTAAAATATCTGCTGTACCTTTTCATTTCTGGGTACCTGATGTATATGGCGGTGCACCCACATTCATCACTGCGTTTATGTCTACATTTGTAAAAGTTGCCGCTTTTGGCGCATTCTATCATTTATTAGACAGTATATTTACTCAAGTACCATCTTATTTAAGCTATACACTAATTGGTCTTTCTGCGTTAACTATACTGATTGGTAATCTAGCAGCTTCGTATCAAAACAATGTGAAGCGTCTATTAGCATTTTCAGGGGTATCTCAAGCCGGTTATATGTTAATGGTTTTCCCAATGTTAAGTGTAGGTTCTAAATCTTCTTTATTTGTTTACTTAGCAGGTTATGCGGTTGCAAATTTAATTGCGATCTATGTGGTACATTCAATTGAAAAGTTGAAAGATGAAGCTACAGTTGAGAATTTTGGAGGCTTAGCGAAGTCAAATCCTTTTTTAGCATTCGTTATGACATTGGCTTTAATTTCGTTGGCAGGTATTCCACCAGCAGCCGGCTTCTTTGGTAAATTCTATTTGTTCACAGAAGTAATTAAAGGCGGAAATATTTATCTGGTACTGATTGCTATTTTAGGTTCATTAATAAGTGTTTATTATTATTTTAAAACCATTATTGCAATGTATAGTGAACCAGAAAATACATCATCTGCTGTCAGATATGAATTCGGATTCGCAAAAATTATTCTGGTTATAATGTCAGTACTTGTTGTATTGATTGGTTTATTTCCAGATATTTTATTGCAAATCGGGAAACAAATCTAATGGAATCAATTTTAGAGTTTTATCATTTAATAACACATCCAGAAGTAATTATAAAAACAGGAGGATTATTCTTAATCCTCCTGATCATTTTTGCAGAGAATGGTGTGTTCTTCGGATTTTTTCTACCTGGTGACACCTTACTTTTCACTACAGGTTTGCTATCGTCTACCGGAAAGTTTGATGTCCCCATTACTACTCTATTAATAACCATATGTATCGCAGCTTATTTAGGTAGTTTGTTTGGATATTTCTTTGGTGAAAAGGCCGGTAGTAAACTATTTACCAAAGACGATTCAGTGTTCTTTAAAAAGAAATACATGTTTGCTGCTGAAGCATTCTTTGTTCGATATGGTGCAGTAGCCTTGATAATGGCCCGTTTTTTACCCATTATCAGAACATTTGCTCCTATTTTCTCAGGAATAATCCGATACCCTTATGGTAAATTCCTACTATACAATATCATAGGTGGTACATTATGGGTAGTAAGTTTGGTGTATGGAGGCTATTTACTTGGTCAGATTTTCCCCAAATCAAAAGATTATTTAGAATATATTATCCTTGGAATCGTTATTGTCACGTGGATTCCGGTAGTTGTTACGTATATCAAAGAACGTAATAGAGCAAAAAAGAATACAGATATGACAACTTAATGTAAGCCATTAAGTTGTATCTTTTTATCGATTTAATCCGTAATTAAGTATTGTTGGTAAGGAATAATGCAGTAATATTGTAGTTCGCTTATCGAAATTATACAGTCTTTAAAAATTATATGAATAACGAAGCTATATTCTGGATCATTTTTAACATTAGTATCCTTACACTACTAGTACTAGACTTATTCGTATTTAATAAAGGCAACAAGGTTGTAACTACAAAATCAGCTCTTGTATGGAGTGCCTTTTGGGTTGGGTTGGCATTAGCATTTAACATATTTGTATACATCTGGAGAGGTCAGGAAGCTGCCGAATTATTTTTCACCGGATATGTTATCGAAGAGTCTCTTAGCGTTGACAATCTGTTTGTCTTCATGCTTATCTTTAGCTATTTCAGAGTTCCTGCAGAATACCAGCGCAAAGTATTGTTCTGGGGAATCATTGGTGCTTTAATATTAAGAGGATTATTCATTGTATTAGGAATTGAATTAATTCAACGATTTGATTGGTTGTTATATGTATTAGGATTCTTCTTAATGTATACAGGGATCAAGATGTTATTTTCAAGTGATGATGAAGAGATCGATCCGGAAAACAACATCATATTAAAGTTGACTAATAAGTTCATTCGGGTAACAAAAACGTATGAAGAAGATAAATTCTTTATTCGTAAAGAAGGTATCCTGTATGCTACGCCTTTATTCATTGTTGTTTTAATTGTTGAAAGTACAGATGTGGTATTTGCTGTAGATTCAATACCTACCATCTTAGGTATCACTACAGATACATTCATTGTATATACATCCAATGTGTTTGCCTTATTGGGTTTACGCTCCTTATACTTTGCGCTGTCAAGTGTAATGAAGCTGTTCCACTATATCAATTATGGCTTAGCTGTAATCTTATCGTTTGTGGGTGTAAAATTACTTATACATCATTGGTATGAAATCAATCATCAGTTTGCCTTGTTATTCGTTGTTTCAACATTAGCTATTTCTATTTTGGCTTCATGGCTGTTCCCCAAAAAAAATAACGAAGAACTGGATTTCTAATTCCATTTTCATTCATATAAAAAAAGAGTGATGCCAGTTGGTATCACTCTTTTTTTTATGGATTACTTGAAGAACATTATCCGTTATTCATTACTCCCATCAGTATTTTCTCCAGCACACGCTGAATTTTTCTATTCTGAGCTTCATGTTTATTAACCATTAAAGACACGGCATATGTTTTACCGGATTTTGCTATAACATAACCACTGTAGCACGTAGTGCCATTCATAGTGCCACTTTTAACACGGATCTTACCGCCAGACTCTCTGCAAATATGAGAAACAGTACCTTCTCGTCCTGCAACAGGAATACAATTCACAAAAATTGTTGAAGTAACCTGAGTACCTAAAAACTGAGTATATTGATTTGGAGCAACCGAATTAAATGGTGACATACCCGATCCATCCCGCAAGACCATTCCCAATGTATCTACTCCAATGCTCTTCAAATAACGCTTCACCTGATTCACTCCAATAGCAGTAGTACCTTGTCCGGTTTCCTTAAATGCAACCTCTTTCAATAAACATTCGGCATACAGGTTATTGCTTACAAGGTTGGTATATTGTGCAATCTCTTTTAATGAGGGTGAAGTATGTTCAAGAAGAGTTTTGAACGAAGATAGCCCTACAATATTCTCACCGGGCTTTACGATAAAAACGGATCCGTTCCAAACAATACCTTGTACGTTCATTTCAGCAATGATCAATTTTGCCAAAAGTGCTGAAGGATTCGATATACTTCCTTTTACTAAAAATGTATTTCCGATGGGTATCGTGCCTTCTGCAAATACAAAATTATTATAAGGTGAAGAGTAGATAACGGATTCGTCCCCTGAACCTGCAGGACCCGTATAGACATGATTTACGAACGTACACGCAGAATCCCATGGAGTAATGGATTGTACAGATGTTGCAGCACCTATGCGATTACCTGGCTTAAACAGAACATTCGTTTGATTTTCATTTACATTCAATCCAAAACTACCCGCACCATAGTAATTGCCTATATCTCCCCAGGTATAGTCCATTGGAATGGCATTGTATTCAAAATGTGTGGGATCAACAACCAATCTTCCGTCGAATCGGGTTACACCTTTAGACTTAAAAGCTGCAACCCAATTTTTAATCAACGCTTGATACGATAGCTGTCCATTCATCCGATCAGAGCCTAAGGTTGGATCTCCGCTGCCTTTAACAAGTAGCGTACCACCAAATGCACCGTTTTGTATAGAGTCTGAATAGAGTACTTTCGTTGTAAAGCGGTAATCGGCCCCAAGTACGTTTATTGCAGCAGCAGTTGTAAGCAGTTTCAGATTAGAGGCCGGGGTAAAAGATTGGTTTGCATTTTTTTCAAACACAATGGCATTTGTTTGAATGTTGCGAATCGAAACTCCTACTTGGGCCCTGGACAATAATGTATCAGCCAATATAGATTGCAGATGTGTAGTCAAATTTGTCTGAGCTGGCAATTCAAATGCACCAAAACACCCCAATACCACGAATAAAGGGGCGACAGGCCTCAGCAGTATACGATTTATTGAAAGAGCAAACATTTACTTTTGCGCATTTAATGTTTGAATAAAGAGCTTCATGTATTCCGGAAGATCCGGTGGACGCTGGGCAGAAACGATATTTCTGTCAACCATCGCAGGGGTATCATACCAGATACTTCCTGCATTTTCCATATCATCTTTAATACCTGGAGTACTTGTAACCTTATAACCTGACAATATCTTAGCAGAAATCAATACCCAACCAGCATGACAGATCTGACCGATCACTTTATTTGCTGCATGCATCTCCTGAACAATCTGAATGACTTTAGCAGATCTACGAATCTTATCTGGAGCCCAACCACCTGGCACCAGCAATGCATCATAGTCTGCTGAATTGACGTCTGCATATGAAACATCGCTATTGGCGGGCACTCCATACTTTCCTGCGTAGGTCACTCCTTTCTCCGGACCTGCAATTACAACGGTATGTCCGTCTTCACGCAGTCTTAAAATAGGATACCAAAACTCTAAATCTTCAAATTCGTGATCGATAAAGGATAATACTTTCATTTATTTTTTAAAATATTTTGCTCAACAAATTTTAATATAAAACATTTTTTTTATTTTAGGGTATTAAATAACTTTAGTCACAAGAGAATATTTTTATATCACTGACGTACCATGGCAAAAAAAGTAAAAAAAGCAGAGAAATCTTCAGTTAAGAAGACTCTAAAAAAAGCTGAAAAAGCTGTAAAAAAAGTAGCTGCGAAAGTAGCGAAAAAAGTAAAACAAGTAGCTAAAAAAGTTACTAAAAAAGCAGCCCCTGCAAAAAAAGCAGCTCCTAAAAAAGCGGTTAAGAAAGCAGTTAAAAAAGCTGTAAAAAAAGTTGCTAAGAAAGTAGCTAAGAAAGCGGCACCTGCTAAGAAGGCTGTTAAAAAAGCGGTAAAGAAAGTTGCTAAAAAAGCAGCGCCTGCTAAAAAAACAGCTAAGAAAGCAGTTGTTAAAAAAGCAGCAGCTAAAAAATCTGCAGCTCCTAAGAAAGCAGTAGCAAAGAAGGCTACAGCTCCTAAGAAAGCAGCAGCAGCTCCTAAAAAGGCAGCAGCTCCAAAGAAAAAATCAGCACCTAAAAAAGCAGCTAAACCAGCAGCACCAAAAGCAGAAGAAGTAGAAATACTTACTTACACTGCACCAGCTGAACCTGCAAAAAACGATGATGATGATGAAAAATCATTAGGAGATTTATTCTCTCCAAATGATAATTCTATTTTCTAATCGTAAGGTTATCATACAGAAAAATCCCGCTGATGGCGGGATTTTTTTTTGTATTTCGTTTATACATACAAACAGGTATAAATAAAAAAATCCATCCCGCTTATCAGCAAGATGGATTTTTATTTTATGTACTTTTCATTAGTTCCGCTTATTCATTTCATCTCTTACACGGGCAGCCTTCTCATAATCTTCTTTGTCGATAGCATCATCAAGCATTGCCTGTAATTGATCTAAGGACATATTCTTGATCTGATCTTCCTTACCTGTAAAGCCTGAATCAGGCTTATTGGAAGTTACTGAAGCTTCTTCCAGGTTATCCTCATCTTCGTCCTCTTCGTCTTCATCCATTTCGTCTTCCATATCGTCATTTAAGACAATACCTGCTTCAGACATGATGGTTTCATAGGAATAGATGGGAACATCGAAACGTAAACCTATAGCAATTGCATCAGACGGACGTGCATCTATTTCAATGTTCTTAATACCATCTGAACAAATGATCTTAGCAAAGAACACTCCTTCCTTCAAATCAGAAATAACAATTTCTTCAACGATGAAATGAAACGATAATGCAAATGATTTGAACAGATCATGTGTCATCGGACGATTCGGTATTACCTTTTCAATCTCAATAGCAATGGCCTGCGCCTCAAACATTCCAATAATGATTGGTAATCGTCTATTACCATTAACCTCGCCTAATACCAATGCAAACGAACCTGTTTGAGATTGACTCGACGATAAGCCTATAATTTCTAATCTGATTTTCTCCACTCTACTGATGCTTATTTAAGCAATTTAGCAGCTTCTGTCAATTTAGGTAATACTTCAAACAAGTCTCCTACAATGCCGTAGTCTGCAGCTTTAAAGAACGGTGCTTCAGGATCTTTATTGATAACAACAATGCACTTTGATGAATTCACTCCAGCCAAGTGTTGAATCGCTCCTGAAATTCCGACTGCAATATATAAATTTGGTGCTACTTTTACACCTGTTTGACCAACGTGTTCGTGGTGAGGTCTCCAATCCATATCCGAAACGGGTTTAGAACAACCTGTTGCAGCGCCCAAAGCTTTCGCTAAATCAAGTAAAAGTCCCCAGTTTTCAGGGCCTTTAAAGCCTCTGCCACCTGATACAACAATCTCCGCTTCGGTCAATAAAAGCTCACCGGACATTTTTTCCACATTCGTAGTTTTTACTTTCGTATCGCCTTCTGACAAGGAAACCGTCAGACTTTCTACTGCAGCAGTACCACCTGTTTCAGTACCTTGATAAGCATTTTTAGCAAGTGTGATTACTTTAATATTGGAATTGATTGCAACAGTAGCAAAAGCTTTGCCTGTGAATATAGAACGCTTCACTGAAAAACCATTGCTCGTATCCGGCAAGTCCGTAACGTTGGTAACAATACCTGCCTTCAATTGTGCTGCAACTTTCGCTGCGAATGAATCAACAAGTGTTGATTTAGGCAAAACCACAACCTTCGCTCCCACCTTATTTGCAGCTGCAATAACAGCCGCTGCAGAGGCTGCAGGAGAATTCTGATTGAATGAATCACCTGTCACATTCAAAATACTTGCTGCACCAAAATTACCTAAGGCTGTTAATTGTTCCTGAGGAAATGTACCAACAGCAATTACATTAGCTGCACCGCCTACCTTTGATGCAACCTGTGCACCATAAGAAACAGCATCTAAAGAAGATTTTTTTATTTCTGAGCCATTAGACTCAACATATATTAATACTGACATAATTTTTCGATCTAAATAAAACAAAGAATCAATTAAAGTACTTTTGCTTCGTTGCGTAACAAGGTCAACAACTCACCTGGATTTGCAGCATCTACCATTTTACATGCACCTTTAGGAGCAGGCAATGAGAATGTGCCATATAACACAGCATCATTTACAGCAACGGGCTCAACTACATTCAATGTTTTTGTTCTTGCCGACATGATACCACGCATGTTTGGAATTTTCCATTCAGCGATCGGCTCCTGACAGCCAGCTACAAATGGCAATGCACATTCAACAGATTCTTTCCCACCTTCAATCTCACGTGTCATTTTTGCAACACCACCTTCGATATCCAACTTCATGATCGGTGTAATAGATGGTATACCCAATGCATCTGCTACAAGACCATGAACCAATCCACCGTTATAATCAATAGACTCTCGTCCCATTAAAATAAGATCATATCCTCCTGTTTTAGCAACAGCAGCTATTTGAGCAGCAACAAAACCGGAATCTTTAGGAACTGCATTGATGCGAATGGCATCATCTGCACCGATCGCTAGAGCTTTACGAATCGTAGGTTCCGTTTCTGCATCTCCAACATTCAACACAGTAACAGTACCACCATGTTGTTCTTTTAACTCCACGGCTCTGGACAAAGCATATTCGTCATAAGGTCCGATGATAAACTGAACGCCTGCAGCATTGAAAGCGTTATTGGCAAAGGTAATTTTGGAAGTAGTATCCGGAACGTGTGTGATACAAACTAAAATCTTCATCGGTTATATGTATATTTAGTTACAACTGAATCGGCTACCGTCATTCACCGAGACTTGAATAATTTTACTTAAATTGACGGAAATATTGAATTGATAAAAAACACTATTCAATATATTATATTTAACTGATTATATGCTTAAAAGTTACATTTTTTATAGAAAAATGACAATTAATTAATGAATCGATTAGAGTATTTACTACAACTGCATAAAGAACAACCCAATGACCCATTTTTAGTCTATGGAATAGCTCTTGAACATAAGAAAATCGATTCTGATGAAACGGCAGTATATTTCAATTTACTATTAAATTCTTTCCCCGATTACCTGGCAACGTATTACCAGGCTGCAGAATATTTTGCCGAAAAAGGTATTTATGAAAAGGCGTTAGAGATATACGACAAAGGTATTCAGTTGGCAACGGATTTAAACGAAATGAAAACATTGGCTGAATTAAAAAATGCGAAGCAAAATCTGGAGATCGATTTGATGTAAATCAAATTTCAGTCACCATCAGGCCCTCCTTCTAATGAATAATCATCGCCAAACACCTTCCTTTTATATTGATGAGAACCTTGTATGGGCTTTGATAACTGCTTCAATACAGCTATCCAGATAAAGGGCACCAACCAGATACCAATATTGTGAAGCAGTTTCAGTCTTCCGAAAAAAAAGACATCTTTCTGATTAAACAATATTGCAAAACGCAATGTATACAGGAAATAAAATATACAAAAAAAGATCCCTATAATTATCATACACGTAATTTACAAAACAACAGTCAACAAGATATTGTATTTCAAAATAAATTTAAATCATGAGTCGAAAAGTTATATTGTATATCGCAATGAGTATAGATGGATATATTGCTAAGCCCAATGATGATCTCAGTTTTTTATCCATCGTTGAAAAAGAAGGGGAAGATTATGGATACGCAACCTTTATTAAGACGGTTGACACGGTTATTTTGGGAAGAAAAACCTACGATTGGATAATGGCCCACGTACCAGAATTTGTCCATGCAGATAAAGAAACCTTTGTAATCACACGAACAACAAAATCCAGTATAGACAACACGCATTTTTATACAGACAACTTAAAAGAACTTATTCATAAACTTAAAGCAGCGCAAGGCAAAAACATCTTCATCGACGGAGGTTCAGAAATTGTAAACGCTTTACTCAAAGAACAACTCATTGATGAAATGGTTCTTTCTATAATACCTGTTGTATTGGGCAGCGGTGTACGATTATTTAATGATAACAATCCGGAACAGCAGTTCTCGCTTGTCTCCTCTCAAGCATTCGATAAAGGTTTGGTGCAATTGCATTATTCGTTCATTTAATATAAACCGTTTATTCCCAAAAGTATATTCTTCAAGAATCACTTTTTATAGATCATTAAAATAATTTATTAAGGGGAAAAATAATTATTTTTTTAGTATTGGAACTATTAATATATGAATGTATGTTCATATATTAGAATATTAAGAGAATAATCATGGCAATTAAACATAAAATATCACCCGAAAAATTAGAGAAGGCTGCTTATATATTAAAAACAATTGCACACCCATTGCGATTATCAATAATAGAACACCTAACAATAAAAGAAGAATTATCAGTAACGCAAATTTGTGAATTATTAAATGCAGAACAATCCCTAATATCACACCACTTACAAAATTTAAAACTCAAAGGATTACTTGTTTCCAGAAAAGCGGGTGTTTCCATAATTTATTCTTTAAAAGAAAAGGGATTAATCGAAATCATTCGCTGTGTAGAAAAATGTAACTGTAACATGTAACATTATGGAAATTATAGGCATTGTAGGAATATTAATCATGGGTGTGGTAATAGGTTTACTGGGCAGTGGCGGATCAATCATAACATTACCAGTATTGGTATATGCATTTGGGATGCCGCCACTATTGGCTACAACCTACTCTTTAATCATTGTAGGAGTTACAAGTTCATTTGGGGCGATAAGCTATATAATTAAAAAGGAATATGATATAAAAATAGCTCTTCTGTTTGCTATCCCTTCATTAGTAATTATATTCCTTACTAGAAGTTATTTAATGCCAATGGTTCCTGAGACAATAAATTGGGGAACACATGTCAACATTAGTAAAAGCAATCTAATTATGCTCTTATTCGGTATATTTATGGTTGCAGCATTTTATAGTATGATTACAAGTAATGTACATAACTATAAGCAAACCGATACAGATAAACACTTAGGATTTATTCCATTTGAGGGAGGTCTGGTCGGATTTATTACTGGAATAACAGGGGCCGGAGGTGGCTTTTTAATTATTCCATCATTGGTTATTGCAAATAAAACACCAATCAAAACCGCAGTCGGGACATCATTACTAATTATTAGTATAAATTCAATCATTGGTTTTGTAAGTGATATAAACAGCATACATATAGATTGGATTAAAATAATCAGCTACTCCATATTTTCAATCATTGGTGTTACAATTGGAAGCAGATTCAATCATTTAATATCACCAGTAAAATTAAAATCGCTATTTAGTTGGTTCATTCTTTTAATGGGCATAGCGATTATATACAAAGAAGTAATAACACATCAATCCATTCATTAAATATGAAAATCGAACAATTATATACAGGATGTTTGGCTGAAGCAGCCTATTACATTGAATCGGAAGGTGAAGCAATCATAATTGATCCATTACGCGACATACAACCTTATATACAAAAGCTTGAACGTAATCATGTCAAATTAAAATTTATTTTAGAAACGCATTTTCATGCAGATTTTGTTTCAGGACACATTGACCTTGCTGAAGCAACAGGTGCCATTATTGTATACGGACCTAAAGCTGCAACAACGTTTAAAAGTCACATCGCTCATGACCGTGAAAAACTTACTGTTGGCAAACTGACAATTGAAGTATTGCATACACCCGGCCACACTCCTGAATCAAGCTGTTATTTATTATATGACGAAACAGGAAACAAGCATGCAATTTTCACAGGCGATACGTTATTTATTGGCGATGTAGGAAGACCCGACCTTGCCATTAAAAGCGATTTAACCAAAGAAGATCTAGCGGGTATGTTATATGATTCACTGGAAACAAAAATCAAAACACTCCCCGACTCTATTCTTATTTATCCTGCACATGGAGCAGGATCAGCTTGCGGCAAAAACATGAGTAAGGATACCTTCGACACCTTAGGCAATCAAAAGCTTACGAATTATGCGCTAAAAGCGAAAGATAAAGCGACGTTTATTAAAGAAGTATTAAAAGACCTACAACCTGCTCCTTCTTACTTCAGTGTAAATGCATTGATGAATAAAGAAGGGTATAAAAATACCGCTGAAGTGATCAAACAAGGAAGCATAGCACTTGATGCCGATGCATTCGAAAAAATGCAACTACAAACGCATGCACTATTGCTTGACACAAGAGATCCTGTAACGTTTAAAGAAGGTTTTATTCCTGGCTCAATCAATATTGGTCTTGATGGACAGTTTGCGCCATGGGCAGGTGTATTGATAACAGACAATACCCAACCCATCTTACTCATCACCGAGCCGGATAAAGAAAAAGAAGCCATAATCCGTTTGGCACGTGTAGGCGTAGACAATGTGATAGGGTATTTAAAAAGTGGTTACACAACATGGGAAGTTGCAGGAAAACCTGAAGATCGAATTGAAAGTATAACACCAAAGGAATTTCTAAGCAAAACAGGTGATACACTTGCAATTATTGATGCAAGAAGGGCGTCTGAATATGAAAGTGGTCATGTAGATGGAGCAATTAACCTGCCATTAGACTACATAAATGATTGGACAAATTCACTTGATAAAAATAAAACCTATTATGTGCATTGCGCTGGCGGTTACCGTTCTGTAATTACAGAATCAATTTTAAAATCAAGGAACATTCATAACGTAATTGATGTTGCAGGTGGATATGGTGCAATTCAAAAAGAACTGCAAGAAAGTAAAAACATTAATTAATAATTACATAAACAATACAGCTATGTCATCATTTAAAGAACTGATCAATTCTGACAAACCCGTACTGGTTGATTTCCATGCAACCTGGTGCGGCCCATGCAAACAGCTATCTCCTGTGATTGAAAAGGTCGCTTCAAAATTTAGCGAGCGATTAAAAATCATAAAAGTGGATGTAGACAAAAATGCATCTGCTGCACAAGCCTATCAGGTAAAGGGTGTACCGACTATGATCTTATTTAAACAAGGAAAGATTGTTTGGCGCGGGTCGGGTTATATGGATGAAGGAAAATTGAGCAAGACCTTGCAAGCGTTCGTTTAAGACTACGTAATGATAGACACCAGTCCACGCTTCGCTAAGACTGGTTCCAGTGAATGAAGGGAAGTTGAGCAAGACGCTGCAGGCGTTTGTTTAATTATTAAATTATGAGTTATAAATTATGAATTGTTTGGCCATTTAGATTTGCAACAACAACCAAAAAAAAAGGTTCCGCGATTTGCAGAACCTTTTTTGTTTATAATATGTCTCGTCCTGAAATAGCGATACATAAAAAGTAACGTTATGAAAGAAGAATCAGAGAAACAGTATGTTAGAAGAAGTTCAAAAGACTACAGCTATAGCTTTAAATTAGCTGTAATTCAGGAAATTGAGCAGGGTTTAATAAGTGTAAAAGAAGCCCACGACAAGTATGGAATTCAAGGTAGCCACACGGTTGCAACATGGTTGAAAAAATATGGTAACTTTGACATGTCCAATAAAAGCGACTCAGTTATGCCTAAATCTAATGAACAAAAACTTTTAGAACTAGAGCAAAAGGTGCGCTTACTTGAAAAGCAAAAAGCAGCATTAGAACATCAATTAGAGCGTAGTGATAAGAAAGCGATTTTCTTTGATATGATGATTGATATTGCCGAAGAAGAATTCAAAATCCCAATCAGAAAAAAGCTCTCGCCCGAACAATTAGCCGATTTAGAGAAGAACAAAAAGAAACCTTAACGGGTACTTGTGAATTGCTCGGGATGAATAGGCAAGTTTATTATAGATCAGTTAAATCAAAGCAAAAGAGCCTACAGGTAGCTTGTAAAGTTGTTTCTATGATAAAAGCCATACGATTGCGTATGCCTCGAATCGGAGGTAAAAAATTGTATAAAATACTTTACATAAACCTCAATGAACTTGATGTAGGAAGAGATAAACTGTTTGCTATAATGAAAGCAAATCATTTGCAAATAAGACCTAAGCGACAATATCATGTCACAACCAATTCGCATCACAGATTTAAAAAACATAAAAATTTAATCGAAAATTTATTGATACATAAGCCTGAGCAGGTTTTTGTATCTGACATCACATATATTGGAACTAGGGCATATCCGATGTATTTAGCATTGGTAACAGACGCATATTCTAAAAAGATTATGGGGTTTAATGTTTCCAATAACTTGACAACTGCAGGTGCATTTGCAGCAATGACAATGGCAATAAAGAATCGTTTTTATCATCATGCTGATTTAATACACCACTCCGATAAAGGACTTCAATATTGCAGCAATGAATATCAAGAGCTATTAATAGGCAATAATATTAGCTGCAGTATGACTGAAAAATATGATCCTTATCAAAATGCTGTTGCAGAACGCGTGAATGGTATACTTAAACAAGAATTCTTAGAGGGAATAAGCATTAAGGATTTACAGTTAATGCGTTTATTGGTTGCTGAGTCAATTGATATTTACAACACGGAAAGACCACATTATTCAAATTATTATGAAACGCCTCAACAGATGCATAATCAATCTAAAATCAAAATGAGAACATATAAAAGCAAAATAGCATCACAAAAATGTGATGCTATTTAATAAATTGGTATCCTTGTAAAACTGTATCGCTATTTCAGGACGACACACTATATGAAATGCAATTCTCTTTATACTAAGAACTCTATAATCACTGGTCTAGCACCTAGCAACTGGCACCTAGCACCTATCCTTAATTTGCAAGAATCTTAATTTCAGTTCTTCTATTCAATTGTTTATTTTCAGGGGTGTCGTTTGGAACAACAGGCTTGTCTTCACCATGTCCGATATAAATGATGCGATCCGCACTGATGCCTTTAGCGATTAAGTAATTCATTACAGCGTGTGCACGCGCATCAGATAAAGTCAAATTAGCTTGAGTCTCACCATCACTGTCTGTGTGGCCGGACACTTCAATTTTAATTTTAGGATTCTTACTTAATATATCGAATAATTTATCCAACTCTACCTCTGATTCTTTTCTTAATGTAGCTTTGTTCACATCAAAGAATACGTTGTTCAATACAATCGTTGAACCAATATCCATTTTCTCGAGACAGATTTCATCGTCGATCTCTTTAAAATTTTCCAGCTTGGGAATATCTATATTTTTAGAATGGAATAAATATCCTTTAGCTTCAACTGCAATCGCATAATTCTTTCCTGCCGGCAGGGTAACAACGAACTTGCCAGTAGAACTATTTGAAACATATTTCCCAATCAGTTTACCGGATTCAATATCGGTTACGTTAATATTTCCTTGAATAAACTCTTTCGTTTTACAATCAGAAACGGTTCCTTTTAGCAATACCAATGCAGCCTTGGCTTCCGGACGTTCTAACAAATAAAGATCCTTGTCGCCCAATCCTCCTTCACGGGCAGAAGAAAAGTATGCACGTTTATTATCCGCCGACCAAACAAAATAAATTTCATCTCCTACTGTATTAATCGGGTATCCTAGATTCGTTGGCGGAGAAACAATCAGCACAGGTGTAGTTGACCAATCAATTGTTGATTGAAATATATCAAAACTGCCCATTGAATTATGTCCTTGTGAACTGAAATAAAATGTTTTTCCATCAGCATGTAAGTAAGGTGAAAATTCATCTTCAGCAGTATTTACTTCTTTGCCCATATTTACAGGTGCTCCCCAGGTACCATCTGCGTTCTTCTTAGACCAATATATGTCGGTCCCACCAAAACCTCCTTTTTTATTTGAAACAAAAAACAAATAATTCCCATCCGGCGAAAAGTTGCCGCAAGGTTCCCAACCATCCGTATTAATGAACTTCCCAAACGAAACCGGTTTACCCCAGGATGCACCTGTTAATTGACTATAGAAAAGATCTCCGCCGCCATCATCCTTATATATGATCATAGTTTGTCCTTCAGAGGATAAACCAACGCATGCATCGTGATTTGCAGAGTTAATTGTTTGATCCAGTTGCGTTCCTTCTTTCCAGGTATTGTTTGCTAGTTTATTGGATATGTAGATATCTTCGAAATAATGTCCATCCATTTCAGATACCAAACCTCCTGTAGAATTGGGTCTTCTGGAAGTATAAATAATCGTCGATTCATCTACACTGATAGCCGGATTATAATCAGGATAGGCAGAATTGATTGTTTTACCCAAGTTGCTAATTTTCATTACAACAGGTTTACTCATTAATAATTTTGCATTTTCACAATAACGCAGGTAACGATTCGTCTGAGCTAATAATTCTTTATCCGCCGGTCTTAGTTTGGCTTTAAAGGATTGTAAATTTAAAATTGCCTCGTCAATCTTGGCATTTGCATGATAAGATACCCCTAAATAATACTCAAGCATTGGATCTTCAATACCTGCTTTTTTAGCTGGCAACAAATATTTTAAAGCTTTATCGTAGCTGTAGGTATTTATATAGCATAAAGCAATCGAATAATTTATCCCAGGATCTGTTGGCACAAATGCATAAGCAGCAAGGTATTCATCAAGCGCCTTGAGGTAATTTGCTTGATCGTAATACATTTTGCCTTCTTCTAAATGATTGCGCGCCTCCTTAGGAATGGATTGTGCAACTGCCAAATTATTACTCGCAATGAGTATAATTGCTAAAATATAAATGTACTTATACATCGTTTTTAATTTGTAAGAAAAACTTATTGTGCTAATTTGCGTTACATATACAAAAACGCATTTGTGAATGAAAAGGTTATTGATTGGAAGTCTATTGTTAGCATCTTTAGTTTCTTGCGCAGGTAAGAAGCAATATTACATGAGTAAGCAAGAAAAATCAAATCAAAAAGGCTACCATGCAAATAGTGCGAATAAAGTAGTAAACGAGAACGCAAAGAATAAAGCTGCAAATCAAAAAGCTTCAGAGAAAAACAGACAGCAAACAAATGCTGCCGCTGCAGAGAAGGCTAAAACAAATGGTAAAGCTAAAAAGCATAGCGGTGAGTTTAAATTCTATTTCCATTAATTCGTTTATAATATACACATACAGAGCATAAAAAAAGTCCCACGTTTATAACATGGGACTTTTTTATGCTCTGTAATCAGATAATGATTTAGTGTTTATAGAAACTCGGACAAGGTAAGCGTCTCATTGGTTTATGTTTCTTAACCGGTTTATGAATGTACGTGATGTTAAATTCATGCGATCCACCAGGGCCTGCTGCCGTCAACTTAGAGATTGTTAAGTCATAGCTATATCCAAAACTCCATGTTTTATACATCCATCCTACCAGAAAAACCACAGACTCTCTATTCGGTATCTTATAATTGTTATCGTAGTGCTTAACAGGTATACCTCTATACCAAACGCCCGCCATTAACTGATTGTACATACCATAAAGTCCCAAATCTAATTGATCCGACTTGCCTTGAGATTTATAATGAAATGTAGGAGTAATACTTATTTCCGTTGCATCTTCTGTATAAGCAAGATACTTTCTTTGTGAAAGAGGTATTTTATAGCCCCCTGTCAACTGAAAATTCATTGGTAAATTATCTTTTGTTGCTCCTGCAAACGATTGAACAGGCGTGTTCAAATGCTCTACAGAAAAACCACCCCAGATGCGATCTGAATATACAACGGTTCCAGCACCAACATCTGCATATAATTGACTTTGAATACCTGTAGGATGAGTTCCACCGCCTTTGTAACCATTCGGATCATCAAATTGGCTTGGGTATCTTAAGCCTGTATAGTCGAGTGTACGTTGAATGCCGGATGCTTGTAAGCCTAATCGAGCGGTAAACTTTTTAGAAACAGGAATTTCGTATGAATATAAAAAAGAGAATTGTGTTGAAGCATATACACTAGAGCCCTGAATATCATGTAAAACTTGAAAACCAATGCCACTTTTGTATTTATCAAGATATGTATCTCCAGATGCATAATATGTTTTATAGTTCGCATCTAAGCCAAGCCATTGTAAACGGGTATGAACAATTCCCCGAGGTGCATGTACACTACCTGCAAATGCTGGATTATGATACAAGGGAACTGCGTAAAACTGAGAAAATTGAATATCTTGTGAATAAGCATTATTATACCCAAATGAGGTAAATAATGCCGTTAATATGAATATACGTAAATAAATTTTACTAAACATGAATATTATATTTAGAATGAATCACGACCAAATATACGTAAATATACACCCGTAAACCTCAATACGAAATTTATTGAGAATAGTTTTTTTAGAGGTTTAGTTTCTGTTAATTTGTAATACGTCTAAAATTTCGAACATAATGTTTTCAAAGAAAATCGGTTCAATATTTATACTTATCATAAGTATTGCATTATTCAGCACCAATGTTTTTTCTCAAACATCTCTTTCCAGGGTTGAATTAGAAACAAATGCTGATTATACATTCAAAAGCAAAGATTATTACCATGCATTGCCCTTGTTTTTAACCCTCGATAGTTTATATCCTAATGTTCCTAAGTATATATTTCCACTTGGGGTATGCTATATTAACACAACTGGTGATCAGAAGAATGCATTGAAATATTTAGAACAATGCAAATTAAAATCAAGCCAATATCCTCCTACATTACATTATTATCTTGGAAGAGCCTACCATCTTTCTCATCGTTTTGATGATGCCATTGTTGAGTATGAACTTTGCCTTTCTCATTTATATAAAAAGAAGAAACAATATGCCTATATAATAAAGGATATATATAGAGAAATTGAAATGTGTGAAAATGGCAAGCAATTAATCAAAGATGAATTGATAATTGACATCCAGAATTTAGGCCCGAAAATCAACAGTAATTATCCTGAATATGCTCCCGTTTTAACATTAGATGAGAAAGAATTAATCTTCACATCCTGCAGACCTGAAACAACGGGTGGTTTAATTGACACGGAAGACGGATTGTATTTTGAAGATGTTTACATCTCTTCAAAAAAAGATTCGAGCTGGTCTACAGCAATAAATATGGGCTCTTCAATAAATACTATAGGGCATGACGCAAGTGTTTCCTTAACCCCGGATGGCCAGCAATTATTAATTTACCGCTATGAAAATGAAGCGGGTTTTCTTTTATCAAAATTGGATGGAGTAACATGGCTACCTGCAGAAGAATTGTTGGGTGAAGTAAACTCAAAATTTTATGAGCCATCAGCATGTCTGACAAAAGATGGAAGTTTTTTAATTTTCAGTAGCAACAGGCCAGGTGGTTATGGTGGACTGGATTTGTACATTTCAAAAAAACTAGTAAATAATGAATGGGCCAGACCTATCAACCTTGGGCCTGTCATCAATACAAAATACGATGAAGATTCACCTTTTCTTCATTCCGATGGACGTACATTATACTTTAGTTCTAACGGACATAACTCGATGGGAGGTTTTGATATGTTCGTTTCAAAATCGTTGTCTGATTCAACAATATCATGGGATAAGCCTGTGAATGTTGGCTATCCATTAAACTCAGCGCACGATGATATCCACTTTAGTTTGTCTGCTGATGGCAGACGTATTTATTTTGCATCTATACGTCCTGAAGGATTTGGAGATCGGGATATTTATATGGCTACGATTGAACAAACAAAAGTATTGGATGTATTGGTAATTGTAGGTGTAATTCAGGATTCTATTTCTAAACAGCCAATTAGTGCATCTATTGAAGTTGTAGATACTGGCAATAATTCAATTGTTGGTATATATCATTCTAATAAAGTAACAGGAAAATACATTATGGCATTGCCAGAAGGCGGTAAGTACAGAATATCAATACAATCTCCGAATTACAAAGTTTGTGATGACGTAATTACAACAAAAGAATTGAGTGGATATCAGGAACGTGAAACCAACATTAATCTCTGTCCCGACATCATAAAAGAATGATTTCTCACAAAAAAGGAACATTTTCACTCACATTCTCGTAAAGTAACACAAACTAGTACTACGTACTTATGAAGACACTATATACTACTTCCCAACTTCAAACCAAAAATATCCTAAAGGCGCTTTTCCAAATTCCGTTGCTATTTATAAGTGTGTTTGCTTTTGCAGAAGGTACTGCACAGTTAACACCTACCTTAGCTTCTGATAACCAGGGTGTATTGCAAATTTGGGATAACGGTGATGTTACCAGAAATTCATCTACGTTTGGCTGTCCAGGAACAAAACGTTTATATTTTAATATTTGTAATCCTGAAGAAGCTTATTTTGGGATGAACTATGAAACAGCAGATTTAGCTGCTCCTGCAACACTTTGGTATAGAATTATTTCTCCAAGTGGTACGATTGTTTTCCCAACTTCAGGCACAGGTTGGCAACAAGTAACAAATGCTGGAGCTGGTTCAATTTCAAGTTGGGCACAAGCAGTTGCAGGTCCAAACAATATCGCTGGTGGAACGGGTGGTTATACACCTTTACATTTTACACCAGGTGAACAAGGTGACTTTTACATAGAATTTTACAGGAAAAGTAATGCAGGGATGCCTGCAACTAATAAAGTTTTTGACGAATCGGTAGCATTAACTGCCGCCGATATAGCACTAATAAATGGACAGCAAAAATCAAAAACCCGTATTCGTTTTTTTGATTTAACTGTATCAGACCTACCTTCCCCTACAGCTGCACAGCTTGTGGCTGGTTCAGGCTTAGGTGGAAATAGAATTCTTGGTAGATTATTCTCAAAAACATGGGATATAAATGTGAATGCCGGAGGCAACCCATTTATCTGTAAAATGTTTGTATACTCAACGGATGGTATTGTAACGGGTCTTGATTTTAATAGAATCAGGCCTTTTGGGTTTGCAATTTCATGTAACCCTACAGGTGTTGCGCCAACAGGACCTACCGCTACGATTAGAAGGTCTGTTGCAGGGAATTCTACTTACGCGGATTATAGGATATTTCTAAACAATCCAGATATATGCTCTTTCCCTACAGGGATTTTTGGTGATATCCTTAATAAAAATAATATTACCGTCACGGGTTGTGATGTAAACAACCGATGTATAAATATTGTTGTTGATAAAGCCGGTGGTACAGAATTACTATTAAATTTTAATGGCGTACCGGGATATCAATTTGGTACAAGCGATGTACTGATTAAACAAACCTTGGTTGTTGGTGCAAACTGTATTCCGTGGGATAGCCGCGATGGATTAGGAAATTTAATTACACCAGGTACAGCGCTGGATATGCGACTTGATTATTTCAATGGTATAACACACTTACCTTTATTTGACGTAGAAAATCATCCATATGGATATATTGTATCTCTGGTAAGACCTGCCGGCCCGCCACCATTGCTTTTCTGGGATGATACCGGTATAGGCGGAGGAAGTAATCTTGCTGGTTGTACAACAGGTATCCCAACAGCAACTACAGGCTGTCATGGTTTTGGTTCTGTTACGGCAGGTGCTATGCCTCCATCAAGTAATCCAACTACAGCAAACTGGGGTGATAATAAAACCGTCAATACCTGGTGGTATGCTAATTACATAAATGTAAATGCTACCTATAATGTACCGGGGAGTATAAGTGTTGATGCAAATACTACAACTCCTGGCACTGGTTCTGCAAACGATATTAATAGCTGTACAAATGCCGACCCTATCTCTTTGAATGGTGCACAAACCGGTGCTGGTGGGGCTACATGGTCTGTTAAAGCTGGTGTTACAGGAACTTTTGCAAGTGCAACTTCTCCTGTAACAACGTTTACTCCTTCTACTGCTGACTTAGGTAAAGCATCTATATATCTATACCTTACATCAACAGGTAACGGAGCCTGTCCAGCCATAAAAGATTCCATCAAAATTACATTTATAGGTGGCCCAACTGTTACACCAGGCGGTCCGCAATCGGCCTGTGCCAACAATCCAACCATGACATTAGCCGGTAACTTTACGGTGGCTCCTGGAATTATCTGGACAGGTGGTGCAGGTACATATGTACCAAACAATACAACTAAAAATGCAACTTACACTCCTACTGCTGCAGAGATAAGTGCAGGTTCAGTTACATTAACAATAACAACAACCGGTAGTACATTATGTCCTGAGGCATCCGGTACTGTAACTTTAACATACACGCCTGCACCAACAGTTAATGCGGGATCACCAGTAATAGTATGTGTTAACAATCCTGTTGCAACGGTGACTGGTACAGCTACGAATCAAACCGGCGTTACCTGGACCGGAGGAACCGGAACATTTGGAAGTCCTGGAGCTTTAAGTACTACGTATACTCCTTCTGCTGCTGAAAAAACAGGAAATCCTAAAACAGTAACTTTAACATTAACTGCAAGTAAAGTCGGCTGTAATTCTGTAACATCCAATGTGAATGTTACTATCAATCCGTCTCCAATTGTTAGTGCCGGTATAGACAGAACCATTTGTAAAAATGATTCTGTAAATCTCGCAGGTACAGTTACCAATGCAACCGGTGGTATCTGGTCTGGCGGTACAGGTAAATTCACACCGGATAATACGACACTTACAGCAAACTATAAACCAAGTGCTGCTGAATTAGCAGGTTCAAGTGTTGTTTTAACACTTACATCAACTGGGAACGGAACTTGTAATCCTGTAACAAGCAACATGACCATCACGTTAAATGCGGCTCCGACAGCGGTTATTACTGCTCCGGCTTCCGTATGTGATAACAATCCTTCCTTTAATTTATCAGGTACATTTTCGGGAGCTACAGGTATAAAATGGATAGGTAATGGCGGAACATTCTCTCCGAACACAACTGTCAGCCCTGTTACTTATACCCCTTCTGCCGGTGAAATTGCAGGTGGTCTTACAGGTGTTGTTTTGCAAACAACAGGAGGTATTTGTCCTCCAACTTCAGATACTGCCCTTGTCAGCTTTAACCCTGCTCCTACTGTTGACGCAGGTTTGCCAATTTCAATTTGCGAAAACAACCCTACAGGAAAATTAACGGGATCTGTTGTAGGTATATCAACTGTAACATGGTCATCACCAACCGGAGGTTTATTCTCCGCACCAAGTAATCCTGTAACAAATTATACAGCTACAGCAACTGATATTACTAATGGATCGGTAACATTAACGGTTACTGCTAATAAAGCCACCTGTTTACCTGTTGTCGATCAGGTTGTGGTTACAATTACGCCCAAACCTACAGTAAATGCAGGACCTTCAAGAAGTGTTTGTAGAAACAATCCAACAGCTACATTTAATGGAACAGCAACCGGACCTACAGGCTTCGGTGTTAAATGGACTACCGGCGGAGATGGAACATTTGGCACATCTACTTCTGTAAACACAACATATACAGCAGGTCCAAACGATTTAATTGCAGGAACTGTTACGTTAACGTTAACTACAACCAATAACGGAAATTGTTCACCAGTATCCGCAACGACTACAATGACGTTTACTCCTACTCCTGTTGTAACACCGGGAACTTATACGGTATGTTCAAACAATGCAACAGTTAGTTTAAATGGTTCAGTTACTGTAGCATCAGGCGGACAATGGGTTGGTGGCGCAGGAACCTTCACACCAAGCAGAACTGTATTGAACCCTACCTATACTCCTACTGCAGCTGAAATTTCAAGTGGATCTTTAAATTTAACTTTACAATCAACAGGAAATGGTAATTGTACTATGGTTTCAGGAACTGCAACCATTACATTTACAGCTTCACCTACCATAACACCTGTAACACCTGTAAATGTCTGTGCAGATGCTCCGACAGCATCTATCTCTACAACAAAAACATTGGCAACAGGTGTATTGTGGTCTGGCGGTTCAGGAACTATTACAAGTCCTACTGCTTTATCTACCACATATGTACCAACTACTGCAGAAGTAAATGCGGGGTCTGTATCATTGACTGTAACAACTACAGGTAATGGAACTTGTTCACCCGTATCATCTAATGTACAAATACTAATCGCGCCAGCACCTACTGTAAATGCAGGATCAAATCAGATAGTCTGCGGTACGGTTGCTACAGTCTCTAATTTAACAGGAACTGTTACAGGTGCAAGTGGTGGAACATGGACAAAAGTATCCGGTACAGGAACGTTTGGAAATGCGAACAATACATCAACTACCTATACACCGTCAACCTTGGATGTAACAAACGGATCTGTAACATTGAAATTAACAAGTACAGGAAACGGATTATGTCAACCGGTATCTAATACCATGACAATTACTTACACTCCGGTACCTTCCATTAATGCAGGAGCCAATCAGATTGTATGTTCAACAGAACTTCCAATAAATCTTTCTGCAACGGGCTCTCCTGCTAGCTGGGCTACAAGTGGTGGTACGTTTGGTAATGTCAATTCATTAACAACTACGTATAATCCATCTGCTGGAGAGATCTCTGCAGGTACGGTTACCTTATCTATCAGTACAATTCCAAGTGGTGCATGTCCAACAAAGACGGATCAGATCACCATTACAATCCCGGCAGGTCCTATTGTAAATCCAGGTGCTGCAAGTCAAACAATGTGTGGAAGCTTAGCTGCTTACCCATTAAATGGAACTGTTACAAATGCAACCGGTGGTATCTGGACAACAAACGGCACAGGTTCATTCACTCCGAATGCCAATACACTTAATGCATCGTATACACCTTCCACTACTGACAGAACAAATGGCTCTGTGCAATTGACACTGACATCAACTGGTAATGGTTTCTGTCAACAGGTTGCTAAAACAATTACCTTAACAATCACGCCAGCAATTGTAGTAAGTGCAGGCCCTAATCAAACACTTTGTGCAGATGTTTCCGGCATTACATTGAATGGATCTGTTACAACAGCAACAGGTGGTATTTGGTCTATCACTTCTGGAGGCGGCTCAATAGCTTCTCCGACAAGTTTGGTTACTACCTACACTCCTACAGCAGGAGACATAACAACAGGTTCGGTATCCTTCTTATTAACTTCAACAGGAAATGGCGGCTGTCCTGCTGTGACAAGTACCGTAGCCCATACCTTAACACCAGCACCTACATTGAATCAAGGTGGAAATCAAACCATTTGTGGTGATAGTGCTTATGTACAATTGGGAGCAACGTTCACTATTGCAACCGGCGTAAAATGGACAAGTAATGGAACAGGAACATTTTCACCTAACAATGTAACTGCCAATGCACATTACATCCCATCTGCTGCAGATAGATCTAGTGGAAGTGTTACATTGACCGCTACTACTACTGGCAACGGTACATGTAATCCGATTGTAAAAACACTTACAGTGACAATTACTCCTATTGTGACAGTATCTGTTCCTTCAACACAAACAGTTTGTGAAAACAATTCTACTGTAACTCTTAATGCAACGATCGTGACAGCAACTGCTGTAAACTGGACTACATCCGGTACAGGCACATTTGCGAGTCAAACTTCCGCATCAACAACTTATGCACCATCTATAGCTGATATTTCATCCGGCTTAGTAACCTTGACTGTAAAAACAACTGGTAATGGAACATGTAAAGCTAAATCAGCTCAGGTACAGGTAACAATTGCGCCGGCACCAATTGTTGATGCAGGTTTACCGCAAACTGTTTGTTCAACAACATCTGCTATTACATTGAACGGTACAGTACAAAATGCAAGTGGTGGTACATGGACTTCTAATGGTACCGGTTCATTTGCCAACGCAAATGCACTTTCAACTACCTATACACCAACTCAGGCTGACACAACAGCCGGATCCGTAATCTTTACATTAACTTCTACCGGTAACGGAACATGTACACCTGTTAGTAAAAATGTAACGATTACATTTAAGAAAATTGCAATTGTTGAGGCTGGCCCATCTCAAACTATTTGTGGAGATAGTGCTTATGTACAACTTGCAGGTTTAGTTACAAATGCCGGTGGTGGTATCTGGACTAAATCGGGAACAGGTATTTTCTTCCCAAGTACAATAGATCTAAATGCTGTATATTCTCCAACTGCTGCAGATAAAACAAGCGGTTCTGTTACACTTACATTAACATCAACAACTAATGGTGTTTGTCCTCCTGTATCAGACAATATGGTAATTACAATTACTCCTGCACCTGTTGTTACAATCAGTTCAGATCAAACTGTGTGTGCAAATAGTGCTGTTACAAGTGTAACAGGTGGATTCACTCCGGCTGTTGCTGCTTCAGGTGTTAAATGGACAACTTCAGGCTCTGGTGTATTTGGAAGCCCTACTTCAACGACAACAATTTACACACCTTCTGCCATTGATAAAGCGGCAGGATCTGTTGTATTGGCTATAACTACTACAGGTAACGGAACATGTAAACCTGCACAAGGCTTCTTAACATTAACAATCACACCTGCTCCAATATTAAATGCAGGCTTTGATAAAACAATCTGTGGTGATAGTTTAGGTGTTAAATTAGATGAGGCTACAGTTACGACTGCTACAGGAGTACTATGGTCTACAAACGGCAGTGGTGTATTTGGACCTAATAATACAACAACTCAACCTACCTACTTCCCATCTACTGCTGATAAAACAACAGGCCTGGTTAAACTTGCTGTAGTAACAACCGGTAATGGTTTATGTTTACCTGTGCGCGATACAATTCAGATAACAATAACACCAATACCTACAGTGAATGCAGGTTCAGATATATCTATATGCGCAGATACAAATGGCGTTAAATTGTCTGGAAGCTCTACCATTGCCGGTGGTGTTAAATGGACAACATCTGGGTCGGGTATATTTACACCAAGTGCATTGGTAACAGGAGCTAATTACATTCCTTCAAATGCTGATACAACTGCAAAATCCGTTACATTAACATTGACAACAACCAATAACGGAACATGTAAAGCAGTTCATGATGATATACTAGTATCAATAGCACCTAAACCTGTAGTTGATGCAGGTGTTGATAGAACAGTTTGTGCGGATGTCGATCAATTACTTTTAGGAGGCATTGTTAACAATGCAACCGGAGGGGCATGGACAACTAGCGGTAGCGGTAGCTTTGCACCTAACAACTCAACATTGAATCCCAACTACTCTCCTTCTACTTCTGATTTAACAGTAGGAACCGTTGTATTGACCTTAGTTTCAACCGGGAATGGTTTATGTAAACAAGTCTCCGACAATGTTACATTGAAATTCAATCCGGTAGCTACAATTTCTGCTGGTAATGATCTTCAGGAATGTAATAGTGTTACAACTGTGAACATCAATGGTTCATCAACAAATATTTCCAGTGTAAGCTGGCAGATCATATCCGGAAACGGTTCTCTAACTACTACTACAAATATTGCTACTTCATATAATGTTTCCCCAGCTGATGTTATAGCAGGAAGCGTTACATTAAAAGTAACAGGTACTGCATTCAGTGGTTGTTCAAACGTTTCAGATATTGTTACAATTACGTTTGTTGCCGCTCCTCCAATAGATGCAGGAAATAGCAAATCGGTTTGTAGCACAGATTTCCCAATTGCATTACAAGGATCAGGTTCATCTGCACAATGGTCTGGATATACGGGAACATTCAGTCCAAATGATCAAACATTAAATGCTCTCTATACACCAAGTGCAGCAGAAGTTACGGCAGGAACTGTTACATTAACCCTTACTACAACAAACAATGGTGTTTGTACACCAGCTGTTGACAATGTAACATATACTATTTTAGATGGCCCGGTAGTTGGTGCAGGTACTGTAGCACAAATCTGTGCAAACTCTCCTTCTGTTAATTTATCAGGCTCTACGAATGGAGTAAGTTCAACAGGTGTAACCTGGTCTACTTCCGGTTCTGGTACATTTACAAATGGAAATACTATTAGTCCAACTTATACTCCATCCCAATCTGATAAAAATGGCGGAGAAGTTGTTTTAACAATTTCATCAAGTGGAACAAATCCTGCATGTAAAGTAGCAGCAGACACTGTACACTTATTAATTGCACCTGCTCCTAAAGTAACAACAGGTGTAGATCAGATTGTTTGTGGAGATGCTGCAACTGTAAATATCAGTTCAATATTCTCTAATGCAACAGGCATACAATGGTCAAATGTAACAGCTAACGGTACGTATAGCAGTACAACTTCAGCAAATACAACATACAATGTTGCAATACCTGCAGATACGACTGCCGGTTCGGTTACAATACAAGTATCAACTACCGGACAATTAGCAGGCTGTCCTGCAGCGACTGACCAGATGCTGATTACATTCACGAAAAAACCTGCTGTTTCTGCAGGCTCGCCGATTACAGTTTGTACAGATACAACATCTATTCCATTACACGGCTTGGTTTCCGTAGCAACAGGCGGAACATGGTCATCGCCATCGGGAGGAACATTCACACCAAATGCAAACTCGTTGAATGCTCAATACATTCCTTCAGCTTCAGATAAATCATCTGGTAATGTTACGCTTACTCTGACTACAACGGGTAATGGTACATGTAATGCGTATACAAACGATGTTGCTATAACGTTAAATCCAAAACCAACAATCGGAGGTTCTGTTCCGCAGGATTCAATCTGTACAGGAAATACAATTACTGCTACAGCGAATGTAACCAATACAACTTCACTGATCTGGAAAACAACAGGTACCGGTACATTCAGTACAACTACGGGTTCACCAACAGTCTATACACCATCTTTAGCTGACCAATCAAATGGTGGCGTTATTATATATGCTTCTACTGTCGGATCTAATCCATGTAAAGAAATTGAAAAATACTTCTCTATCACGATTCTTCAATCCCCAGCGTCTCTTGTAAATGCAGGCTTTGACCAAACGGCCTGTGCGGATGCCCTTTTCTACCCTCTTAATGGAATTGTAGGTGGACTTGGAGGAACAGGTATTTGGACAAGTTCTACCGGTCGTGGTACTTTTGATCCAGATCCTACAGATTTAAATCCGACTTTCATTCCGGATCCATTAGATATTGCTGCAGGAGGTATAACAGTTAGATTAACTTCTACAAATAATAATATTTGTGCTCCAAGCTTCGATGATATGGTATTGACAATAACACCAACACCTACAGTTAGTGCAGGTACACCATTGCCTCCATTGTGTGCAGATACAGCTTACATCCAATTAGCTCCTACTATTACAAATGCATTGGGTGGTGAATGGTCAACATCGGGTACAGGGATATTTTCTCCTAGTATTTCAGACTTAAATGCGGTGTATGTCCCATCTGCGGCAGATAGAAAAAAAGGAAGAATAACGCTAACCTTAGTAACAACAGGTAATGGAACATGTAATGCGTATTCTAACTTCTTAGATCTACGATTTACTCCAAAACCAACGTTATCTCTTGGACCGGACAAGCTTGTGTGTGCAGATAAATCCGTTAACTTAACTGCAGCAACAACTGTGGCTACCAGCGTTAACTGGACTTCTTCAGGTTCGGGTATTTTTTTCCCTGCAGCAGGACTTAGCACACAATACCTCATGTCGAATGCGGATACAACAAATAAAGTATTCAACGTGTTTGCTAAAACAACAAATCAGGGTTTATGTAAACCGGTTTATGACACCATAAAAATTACTGTACAACCTGTACCGGTAGTACTTGCATCAGCAGATCAGGCTATATGCGCAGACGCAGGTACCATTCAGGTAAGCGCAGATATTAACAATGCTACAGGTGTATCATGGACAACTAACGGTACAGGAACATTCTCTCCGAACTCTTCAGGAAATCCGGTATCCTACAATGTATCTCAAGCAGATGCAACAACGGGTACAATAGAATTATATGCTACTTCAGCGAATTCCGGAATTTGTAGTTCAAGAACGGATACGTTAATTGTATCCATTGCTCCTATTCCGGTTGTTTCTGCAGGTGCTCCTATTATATGCGAGACTGCTAAGGGAGCTGCATTAACAGGTACGGTTACAAGCGCATTGACAGGATCAACTACATGGTCAAGTTCAGGTGCAGGCGTGTTTGCAGTAAATAATTCTACATTAACTGCTACATACTATCCTACAGCTGCCGATATCACTGCAGGTAGAGTAACCCTTACTCTTACAGCATCTAATTATGGAACATGTAATGATGTAACAAGCAATGCAATATTATTGATTGAGCCACTGCCGATTGCAAATGCAGGACAGGATCAATTCTCTTGTGTTGGTAGTCAAATCACTGTATCTGCAAATAATACGCAGGCTGGTGTAAGTTATGCATGGACAGATAATACAGGTACGATTGTACAGCCTGCAAACTCTAAGTCACATACATTTACTGTTGGCGGCAATACACAACGTATTCTTGAAGCAACAGATCCGAAAGGTTGTGTATCCAGAGATACAGTAAATATTGTAACATTCACATTGCCTTCGTTCACCTTGTCACCAAATCCGGCATGTTACAGTGAGAATTTATTAGTTCAATCTAATCCTGCTCCGCAACCAACTGTACCTGGTATATATCAGTGGTTCAACAACGGAAGTATTATGACAGGACAAAATAAAGACTTCTTAATTGTACCGGATACTGGCACATTTAAAATTGAATTTGCTTTTGCAAACTGTAGTTCAACCGGTCAGGTAAAAGTGAATCCTGTTCCAATTATTAGTAAGAAAGATATTATTGCCTGCGGAAATGGTGTCTTTACGGCGAGTGCATTCCCTGCGAATGCAACAATCACCTGGAGTTTAAATGGAGCTCCATCGGGTGCAGGTAATACATTAAACATTGTTTCTGTACCGAATGACACAATCAAATACGACTTGCAAGCACAGAATCCAATTACAGGCTGTATCGCACATGATAGTGCTTATGTTATAGGACTTCCAATACCACAAATGGTGTCACTTGATTCTACTTCTTGTCAGGGATTGACGGTTAAATTAACTGCAAGACCAACAAACATCCCTAACTTAGATCAATTCCTGCAATTGAGCTTTGATTGGAGAAAAGATGGAGGAGCAATCTTTGCAACAGATTCTACCATTATTGTAAATTCACTTGGTACATATAGAGGTGCAATTTCAATCGATCAATGTAAAGACACTTCAACCAATGTAATTGCCTTTGCAGCGTATCCTACCTCAAGTTTGCCGGATCAATATACATACTGTCCGGATACGGATCATACTGTAACATTAGATGCAGGTACTCTTCCGAATACAACTTACAAATGGAACAGTGAATCACCTGTAACTACAGGAATTAAGATTGCATCACCAATAGAGGATACAATTTATGTTGTTCGAATCACAAACCAATTCAATTGTTCTATAACAGACAAAACAACTATATTCTCAATATGTGCACCACACATTGATGTACCTACAGCATTTACACCTGGAACAGCTGGTGGCGATCAGTTCTTCAGAGGTTTTGGTAAATACGAACAAAACTACAAGATCATGATCTTTAACAGATGGGGTGAAGTAATCTTCATGTCAACGGATAAAAATGCAACATGGGATGGTAATTATTTAGGTGAACCAATGCCATCCGGAACGTATCCATGGATCGTGACATACGAAGGTAGAGCTCAATTCAAAGGACCTTACAAACAAACAGGTTCGGTAACAATTATCAGATAATAAATATCGATCAGATAAATAATAAAAAAGGTCTCGTTAATAGCGAGACCTTTTTTATTAAATGAAAGTAATAATCATCAACTGATATATTCCCAAGCAGAATGATATCCATCATGCATTTCAACATACTCCTGAAAGCCTGCATAAAATTTTGAAGTCGATAAAGTAGAAGAATCACCAATAACAATAAGCTTTTTACGGGCACGTGTAATTGCTACATTCATTCTTCGTAGATCTTTAAGGAAGCCTATCTCCTGCTTTCCATTAGAACGAACAAGACTGATAATAATGATATCCTTTTCCTGTCCTTGAAATCCATCAACAGTTTGTACCTGAATATTTTTAGAAGTAATGCTTTGTTCTATTAATTGCTCACGCAAATATTGGATCTGTAATTTATACGGACTAATAATACCTATACTCGCATGTTTATACTCATTTACTATTGATTGCAATATTGTCAACACCAGATCAGCTTCTTGTTTATTACGAATCCCAAAAGGAGCTCCGACCAGTTCTTCTTCATATCCGGTGCCGGCGGTATCTATAAATTGAACGACAGCTTCATCTAATTGGTGATCTTTAACACTAGCATGTGCTTCTAATTTATTTTCATAAAACCATTGTGAAGGAAACTGCATGATCTTCGTATTCATCCGGTATTGGATCGCCAGCATTTCAGAAATACTTTCAATAGGCATTAATTTTTCGAGTAAACTAATTGCCAAGCCTTTCTTTGCGGCATCTTCGGATTTTACTGTTGGGGGCAGTTGTAAATGATCACCGGCTAAAATGACTTTCTTTACTTTTTGTATAGGGATCCAGCACATAGGTTCCAGTGTTTGTCCGGCTTCATCAAAAATAAGTGTATCAAATTTATCCTTACCTATTTCTCTGTGCATTGATACAACAGGCGTACATGTCACCACTTGATTTTTCACAAGAACATTCTGCTGTAAAAATTGCAGATGATCGTCTGCTTGTCCTCTAAGATTTTTTGCTTCCTTTAAAATAGCTTTACGTTGTTCACGCTCTTCCCGATCAAAATTTCGTTTATATTTATTTGCCATACGAAAGAATTCTTCCGCACGTTTTTTTAATTCTTTTACCAAGCCAAATTGTGCATGAGTTGTAACCTGTCTCTCCAAACAATATTGAAGATTTTGTTCGGTAATTTTAGATGGATTGCCCAATCGAACCACCGGAATACCTCTATTAGCAATACGTTCAGTAAGCACATCTACCGCAGCATTACTTGATGCACATACTAAAACCCGCTCACCCTTTTCTACCAGAGTCTTTACAATTTCAACAATAGTTGTTGTTTTTCCTGTGCCCGGTGGGCCGTGAATGATCGCTATATCCTTTGCCTGAATGGCCTTGAGCCAGGCTTTCTTTTGAGAATCATCTAAGGTTGAAGGAACAGGATAATCCTCTTTTTCATCAAAATCAGCTTCTTTTTCACCCAAAATCACATCTCTCAAACGAACAGAATCTTTGGTCAATCCTTGCTCCCCGCCCCAATAATCAAGCGTTGAAAGCATCGTCTCGTAACTATGCTTATCAAAAAGTTTATCCATTCCGATCTTTCCATCCGAAAGCCAATCCGGCGCCTCATCTTTCATTAATTGAACCGTAACCTGATTACCACCCGAAGCAGTAATCACACCATCAACAAAATCTTCTTTTGAATTGCTGTGCTGATGATTGGAAAAGATCCGGACTTTATCGCCTGAATAAAAAACATTGGGTGTATCAAACTCATACTTTCGTTCAACCTCAATATGTAAGCGCTCTGCAAAGCCGTAATATTCAGATTTTATAAATAGCGGATACCAGGTAATGCCTATTTCTTTCCGTTCCTGAATGGATTGCTTTGATAATTCCTCTTCGTAAATCTTAGCATCTTCGTTCATTTCTATTTTCAAAACATTTTTCAATGTTTGAAAATATTCCTTCGCTATACTCATTATGATTTACTTTTTCTTTTCATCAATGGTCTTACATAACTCTGCATACCATGATTCACCGTACTTACGGATAAGAGGCCCTTTTAAAAATTTATAGATTGGAACACCTAATTCTTTTCCGTTTGAACATGCCGGTTTACAAATACTCCAGCGATCATAATTCAATGCATCAAACTCATCGTATTTTGTAATACGGATCGGATATAAATGACAGGAGATCGGCTTTTGAAAATCAACTTTCTTTTCAAGATATGCCTGCTCAATCCCACATTTCAATATGCCTTTCGGATCATAAATGGCGTAAGCGCATTCCTTATTATTTCCGATCGTTGGCGTTACTGGCTCTCCTTCTTCATCCGTTACGGAAGTTCCTTGCTTTTCAATTGCTTTAATTCCTTCTTTGGATAAATAGGGCTTTACAATCGGGTAAATTTCTTCCAAAATCAATGCTTCTTCTACATCCAACGGTGCGCCCATATCTCCTTCCACACAGCAGGCTCCTTTGCATTTGATTAGATCACAGACAAAAAATTTATCAACGATATCTTCGCTTATAACCGCATTTCCTAAAGAAATCATACAATTTTATAATTTATCAACATATCAATACTATACACAAAGATAATGGTTTTAAAGGGGATTAAATCGTAAATTTATCCATTAAATAAATTGAATAAATGAGTTATCTGGATTCATTAAATGAAGTTCAACGACAGGCAGTTGAACAGACCGAAGGACCTGTAATGATCATTGCCGGTGCAGGATCAGGAAAAACACGTGTTTTAACATACCGCATTGCTCATTTAATCAAAAAAGGTGTCGAGCCTTTCAATATATTATCTTTAACATTTACCAATAAGGCTGCCAAAGAGATGCAGCACAGAATTCAGACCGTTTGCGGCAGTGAAGCCAGAAACGTTATGATGGGTACATTCCACTCTGTCTTTTCGAAAATTCTGCGTGTCGAATCCAGTCGCCTAGGCTTCCCTAGTAACTTCACGATCTACGATACAGAAGATTCAAAAGGTTTACTGCGAACCATATTAAAAGAACAAAACTTAGATGATAAAGTATATAAACCGAATACGGTTTTCAACAGAATCAGTGCTGCAAAAAACAGATTAATTTCCTATACAGAATATATTGCAAATCCAAATTTTACAGCAGATGACAGAGCAGCGTTGCGACCGGAAATGGGTAAGCTTTATAAAACCTACCAGGAACGTTTGATCCGTGCCGGCGCAATGGATTTTGATGATTTATTATTTTACACGTTCAAATTATTCAATGAACATCCGGATGTACTGAACAAATATCAGCACCGCTTCAAATACATCATGGTGGATGAGTTTCAGGATACCAATATTGCACAGTACAGCATTACAAAAAAACTTGCAGCAATGAACCGCAATATTTGTGTGGTTGGTGATGATGCACAAAGTATCTACGCATTCCGCGGTGCCGACATTCAGAATATTTTAAATTTTGAAAAAGATTATTCAGAACTAAAGGTTTTAAAACTTGAACAGAATTACCGTTCAACAAAAACAATTGTTGAAGCAGCTAATAATGTTATAACTAAAAACAAAGCACAGCTAAAGAAAGATGTATGGACATCCAACGAATCTGGCGAAAAGATTCATCTATACCGTGCTGCCAGTGACAATGAAGAGGGCCGCATCGTTGCACAAGCGATCTTTGAAAGCAAAATGAATCTGCAATTGCGTAATAATGATTTCGCAATTTTATATAGAACAAACTCTCAATCCAGAAGTTTTGAAGAAGCGTTAAGAAAACTGAACATTAATTACAAAGTGGTTGGTGGTATGTCTTTTTACCAACGTAAAGAAATTAAAGATGTATTGGCGTACTTGCGTTTTGTCTTAAATGATCAGGACGAACAAAGCTTTAGGCGCATCGTTAATTTTCCAAAACGTGGTATTGGTGATACAACCATTGCAAAAATATTTGTGATTGCAGATGAACAGGGTGCAAGTGTTTGGGACGTTTTGTGTAATGCAAAAAGTGTAATGACTGGTCGTTTGACTACCGTGTTTGAAGGTTTTGTTGATATGATCAAATCATACAAAATTTTAGCTCAGACAAAAGATGCATTTGAAGCAGCTAATGAAATAGCAAAGCAATCGGGTTTATTAAAAGAATTGTATGAAGATAAAACAGTTGAAGGCATTGCGCGATATGAAAACGTACAGGAACTTTTAAATGGTATCAAAGAATTCGTTGATCGTCCGGATCAGGAAGACAAATCACTTGGAACGTACTTACAGGAAATTTCTTTATTAACAGATACAGAAGATAAAAATGAAAAAGATTCTGTAACCCTCATGACCATTCACTCTGCAAAGGGGCTAGAATTTAATCAGGTTTTTGTTGTTGGTATAGAAGAAGACTTATTCCCTTCTGCAATGATGTTGAATAGTCGTGCAGATCTGGAAGAAGAACGTCGTTTATTTTATGTTGCAATTACACGTGCAGAAAAAAGATTATCCTTAAGTTTTGCAACTTCCCGTTATCGTTTTGGACAATTAAAGAGTTGCTCACCAAGCCGCTTTTTGGAAGAAATAGATCCAAGACATTTACAGATGACGAGCATCACAGCCAATTCTATAAACAGTCAGGAGCAATCGCCGGCATTTGTAGGTATAAAACCTAAAACAACAACTGCCACAGTAATACAGACAAAAGCAAAAGCAGCACCTGCCTATACCCCTTCAGCGGATTTTAAACCAAGTGACACAAGTAATTTAGCTGTTGGAATGAAGGTAGAACACCCGAAATTTGGGTTTGGGGAGGTAAAAAATATACAATCTAACGGTAATGACCGTAAAGCATTGATAGATTTTAAAAATTTAGGAGAAAAAACGCTAATTCTTAGCTTCGCAAAACTGAGAATTCACGAATCTTAGTTAACTTGAGGGATTAATACTACACAAATGACATTAATTAAAGGAGAACCGGGAACGGGTATCGTATTAAAAGAATACGGCAAAAACATACAAAAAATTGTAGACTGGATTTTAACGATTGAAGACAGAGATCAACGTACCAGATATGCAAATACATGTGTTGAATTGATGCGTCAATTAAATCCCGGCGTTAGAGATACTGACGAGCAAACAACAAAGCTTTGGGATCATCTTTTTATCATGTCTAATTTTAAATTAGATGTTGATACACCACACCCAATGCCGGATCTTGCTGTATTAGGTAAGAAGCCAGATCGTGTACCATACAATCACAACAACCTTCGCTATAAACACTATGGCAAGAATATCAATCTATTGATTGACCAAGCGATACTAAAAGAGGATGGTGTTGAAAAAGACGACGCGATCATTTACATTGGTCGTTTAATGAAACGTCTTTACAGTACATGGAACAAAGAAAATGTTGACGATGAAGTAATCGTTGAGCATCTATCAGAGCTTTCTAAAAAGAAACTACAAATTGACATTGCGAAAGTAAAAGCAGAACGCTTGTTTGATACCGTTGGCGGAGTTGTTGCAGATAGCAGAATCCCTAGCAGCTCAAGCAGCCAATCAAGATCAAGTAACAACTCTCGCAGATCAAATTCAAATGGCAACGGCGGCAACGGCTATTCCAACAATAATGGTGGTAATGGCAGCAGCAATAGATATCAACAAAATAAACCAAGAAGAAGAAACTAATGGCATCTTTTGAAATTACGGGCGGCACCAAATTACGCGGTGAAATCACTCCACAAGGAGCTAAAAATGAAGCATTACAAATACTTTGTGCAGTTCTAATATCTCCTGAACCAATTGTTATTCATAATGTGCCAAACATTATTGACGTTAACAAACTCATAGAATTATTAAATGATATGGGTGTTTTAGTTACAAAAATAACTTCTTCATCTTATCGCTTCGAATCAAAAGATATCAATTTAGATTTTTTAGATACGGAAGATTTTAAAAAGAAAGCTTCTGCCCTACGCGGTTCGATCATGATCATTGGCCCATTGCTTGCTCGTTTTGGGAAAGCAAAAATGCCAAAACCAGGTGGAGATAAAATTGGAAGAAGAAGATTAGATACACACTTTATTGGTTTACAAAAGCTAGGTGCATCATTTGATTATGATTCAAACGACAGTTTCTATAACATCAGTGCATCTGAATTAAGAGGTTGTTATATGTTATTGGACGAAGCTTCCGTAACAGGTACTGCAAATGTTGTATTGGCTGCTGTAATGGCAAAAGGCGAAACAACGATATACAATGCAGCTTGCGAGCCATACCTGCAACAATTATGTAGCATGTTAAATCGAATGGGTGCCAAGATCAGCGGTATCGGCTCAAACTTATTAAAGATTGAAGGCGTAGATTACTTGGGAGGAACAGAACATACGATTCTTCCTGACATGATTGAGATCGGCAGTTTCATTGGACTTGCTGCAATGACAGGTTCTGAACTAACGATCAAAAACTGCAGGATAGATATGTTGGGTTTAATTCCTTCTGTATTTCAGCGTTTAGGTATCAAATTAGAAATCAGAGGGGATGATATTTATATTCCGGAACAGGAATATTATGAGATCGACACATTTATTGATGGTTCTATCTTAACTGTTGCAGATCAGATCTGGCCAGGCTTCACTCCTGATTTATTGAGTATCGTATTGGTTGTAGCTACACAAGCAAAGGGTTCTGTATTGATCCACCAGAAAATGTTTGAGAGTCGATTATTCTTCGTAGATAAATTAATCGACATGGGTGCTCAAATTATATTATGTGATCCACACAGAGCAACTGTAATTGGATTAGGCAAGCAAGTATCCTTACGCGGTATTTCAATGAGTTCACCGGATATCAGAGCGGGTGTATCTTTATTGATCGCTGCGATGTCTGCGCAAGGAAAATCAACCATACACAACATCGAACAGATTGATAGAGGTTATCAGAATATTGATGAAAGACTAAATGCACTAGGTGCAAAAATCAAACGTTTAAACTAAAATTTTTATGAGCACTTTTAAGAAAATTGTCGGCATAGTAGTTTTATTAGGAGTATTATTTTTAGCATTTATGATGTTCGGTTCTTATGGCGAAGGCTATAGAGCGGGTGCATTAACTAAAGTGGCTAAAAAGGGATTCATTTTCAAAACCAATGAAGGCGAAATGTATACCGCTACCGTAATCAACAGCAGCGGGGAACCGGGCGATGCAGACGGAAGTGGTGTGATCAACAACATCTGGTACTTCTCAATTAAAAACGACGATGCGCTGATTAAACAATTAGAAGATGCTTTATTAAACGGACACAGAGTAAAGCTACATTATCATCAAAAATTCTGGAAGCTATTCTGGGTTGGCGACAGCAAATATGTGGTTGACGGTGTCGAAGTGATTCAAAGTAAATAATACTCCTGATATTAAAATTACCCCTAAATTTTAAATTAGATTTTCATGCGAATATTTTTAACAGCATTAGTCATTCTTTTTTATTCAGGAATTGCGAATGCTCAAACAACATACATTCCGCTCAAAAGTGATACGAATGGAGTTTATGCATTAAAAAAACAAATATTGGCAGCAAAAGATGCCGATATCAAAGCTATTGTTGATGTTAAAAACAAAGTTGAACTTCAAAAAATTTATACCGAACGGGCAACAGAAACAATTACTGAGCTTGACAGCAATTATATCTTACTAAAAACTCCTGTTAATTTATACGCTAATATTATTTTCCAGGAGATTCTTAATAAAAATCCTGAATTAAAAGCGCGCAAACTTCGTCTTTTTATAAATAAAGATGCAGAAGCCAATGCCCTATCAACGGGTGATGGGACAATCGAAATAAACCTTGGACTGATTGCAATGCTCGACAATGAAAGTCAGTTGGCCTTTATTATCTGCCATGAAATCTCTCATTATATTTTAAATCACTCCAATTCAAGTATTCAGGATATTTTGATAGATTATAATTCAAAAGAAACCCAGGATAAAGTAAAAGCGATTGCTAAAAATAAATACAACCAAGCTACAAAACTTGACGAGTTACTTACCAGCATTACATTAAAGCATAGAAAGATCAGTCGCTTTCATGAAAAGCAAGCCGATTCATTGGGCTTTTTATATTTATCCAAAACGATCTATAATGAAGCTGAAACATTGTCAGCTCTTGCTATACTTGATCACATAGAAGACGAAGAAAATAAAGTTCAATTGGATTATTCAAAAATCTTCAACTTTACTGATTATCCTTTTAGACCGGAGTGGTTGAATGAAAATGATATGATAACCATATCACAAAAGAAAACGGACAAACAATTACTGTTAGCAGATTCGTTAAAAACACACCCGGACTGTAAAATCAGAATTGTTTACATTCAAAAAATGTTACTGCAGCCGCCGGTAAATAAAAAAGTTTTCTATCAGGACAAAGATTTGTTTTATCGGATAAAAAATATTTGCCAATATGAAGTAATAGAATATTTATTTTATTCCAGACAGTTGAGCGAATGTATTTACAGATCATTAAAATTACAACTTCAACACCCCGATGACAGTTATATAGCAACTCAAATCGGAAAAAGTATGAACATAATAAATGCTGCTAAAAGTACGCACGAGGTTGGTAAATATGTTCCAACTGTCTCAAAAAAATATTATCCGAATCTCTATGATTTAACAACACTTTTAAAAGAATGGCGCACAACAGATATTACAAATATCAACATGCGTTTTATGCTTCAATACTATGAAAAATTTAATGACGAAGAATATCTGTATACGTCCTATTTAGCGGCCAAATCCAACTACGATACAACAACTGCTGATTTAATTAAAAATGATTATTTAAACAAATACCCAACTGGTACTTATTCTACTAAATTTTAACCCCTAACAAATACTTATGAGAATTTTAGCTTCCCTGTCCCTTTTATTTGCTTTATCGTTATGCAGTTTAGCACAAACAAAAACGATCAATAACATTAAAAAAATGCAGTCTTCAGCCATTAACTACATCATGAAAGACAATGTAGTTAGCGGGTATGTAGTATTGTACAAAGTAGACAAAGTAGATAAAGTAAATTCAACGTATCTATTATCAATACTTAATACAAATCTTGAAGAAACCGCTTCCAAAACACTGGTTGAAGCAAACGCACTTTTCTTAGCAGAATCAGATTTTAATGGCGAATCGATTATGTTAAAATTTGTAGACCCTAAAAAGAAAATAATAAAATATTACTGCTATGATTTGAATGCAGAATTACTTTTCCAGAAAGACGAAATCATAACTTCTACATGGGAACTCTATTCATTACAGGCATATGCAAATTCGGAATCAGGTATCGAAGTTTCAACATTGGTTGGAATCGAAAATTCAGGATATGTGAACTATGGTATTGTGGATAATAAAAAAACGGGATATCAGATCTCATACACTTCAACAGACGGTAAAAAAACATGGAAAGTCGGAAGTGATGTAGCTTCTAAAGATATGATATTTGCTTCTTTTCTTGAACAAAATGAAAACATCTTATTATCAACAATTGTAACAAAACCTTCTTTATTTTCCAATGATTTGAAGTACACTGTCTCAGGTATCGATATAAATACAGGAAAAGAACTATTTAATGTATCACTTGATGATGCAACGCACAAAGCTCAGCCTTTGGAAGCTTTTTTTGATAAAGCTGCAAACAAAATCAGAATTATGGGTTTGTACTTCGACCCAAAAGATAATATGGTCAAAGATTTGAGTAAAGGTATGTTTAACGTTTCTATCAGTTTAGATGGTAAAGTAACATCTTCCGCATATATCGGCTGGCAGGAAGGCTTAAGCAAATATTTCAAAGTTAAAGATAATGGCAAAATTGAAGATATCGGGTATTTCTTTTTTCACAATATTGTTAAGCTAAATGATGGTTCATTCTATGCAATCACTGAACAATACAAAAAGAAATTAGATGGTGTAGGTATGGCATTAGCAGCAGGTGGCAGCAGCAATGGAATGCCATGTAATATTGTTATGGAAGATATGTATATTATGGAGTTTACATCAGACTTCAAATTAAAGGAAGTTACAAAATTTGATAAAACCGTATCTAAATTTTACTTTGACAAAGAAGGAATGATGGATGCGCAAACACTTGCATTGTTTGTTAAAGCAGCTGGTGGATTTGATTATCAGTATACACTTATCAATAAAGATGACTCTCGTTTCTTCGTTTCTTATCTGGATTATGTGAAAGACGAAGAAGATAAAAGATATGGCTACGAATTATGTTACATCGTTAAAGGAATCAATGAACCTTTCACAACAGATAAAATCAAATTAACGTCTAAAACAAAAACAATCCGTACACTAGCTGCTAAAACTGGTTATGTGATGATTTATGAATACGACAAAAAATTAAAAACAGTTGATTTGAGATTAGAAAAGATCAACTACTAATTTTATAATGTGTATTGAATAAAAAATTTTATTCAATACACATTTCTTTTAACAAAGAATCATAAGCCGGGAATTCCCGGCTTATTTTTTTATATAAAGCCAATTCAAAGTCTCCAAAATCAAAACCCGGCGCTACCACACAGCTTACCAATACAAAGCCCGCCTGATCTTTAACACGCGAACCAAACCATGCTCCTGCCGGCACTGTAATATGTAACGACTCTCCTTTTTCAATATTTGTACCGAGCAATTTTATTGAAAGTTTATTTTCATGCAGAATAATTATCTCCAATACAGTCCCTCCATGATAGAACCATTGCTCATCTGATTTAATGCGATGCAGATGCGACTTTTCATTATTTTTCAATAAGAAATAAATAGAAGTTAAAACACTTCTTACTCCATCAAATCCTTGCACTAGTATCTGTTCACCTGAACGATACATTTCCTTATAATAGCCGCCTTCCGGATGTGGCAATAAATTCAATTGTTCAATATAATATTCAGCTGTAAGCATGTGATGAATTATGAATTATGAATTATGAATTATGAATTATTTAAATAAAAAATCCCGACTATTTTCATAATCGGGATTTAGTTATTAATTTTTTAATACTTATTACGCGTAGCTGTTTAACATTACAGGCATAACAAGCATCAATACATCTTCGTGTTCGTCTTTATCTGCAGGAGTAATGATACCTGCTCTGTTTGGAGCAGAGAAATGCATTGAGATCTGAGGTGTATCTAAGTTACTTAACATTTCAACTAAGAACTTTGCATTAAATCCAATCTCCATATCCTGACCTTCAAACTCACATGACAAACGTTCGTTTGCTTCGTTTGAGAAATCTAAATCTTCAGCAGAGATCTGCAATTCGCTTCCTGCTAATTTCAAACGCACCTGATGCGTTGTTTTGTTTGCATAGATAGAGATACGCTTTAATGAGTTCATCATATCTGTTCTTGCGATTGTAAGAACATTCGGATTGTCTACCGGAATTGCGTTTTCGTAATCCGGGAAACGCTCATCAATCAAGCGACAGATCATTTTAATATTATTGAAACTGAAGAATGCATTTGAAGCATTGTATTCAATTTTAACATTTGTATTTTCTGAAGGCAATGAAGCTTTTAATAAGTTCAATGCTTTTTTAGGAATGATCAATGTATTCGCCATTTCAGATACAATGTCTGTACGTCTGTAACGAATCAAACGGTGACCATCTGTTGCAACAAACGTAGCATTTGATTCTGTTAATGAAAGGTAAACACCTGTCATTGCCGGTTTCAATTCATCGTTACTTGCAGCAAAGATTGTTGAAGAAATTGCACGATTCAATATCTCAGTTGAAATATCTACACTGTAGCCATTCTTAACACCTGGTACTTTAGGGAAATCTGTAGCATTTTCACCAGACAATTTATAACGACCGTTATCAGAGCTGATCTCAATACTGTATGTTTCAGGATCGATTGTAAATGTTACAGGTTGTTCCGGTAAGCCTTTTAATGTATCCAATAAAATTTTAGCCGGTACTGCAATGCTGCCTTTTGCTTTCGCTTCAACTGCAATTTCAGTAATCATGGATGTTTGAAGATCAGAAGCTGAAACAACAAGCATTCCATCTCCTATTTCAAATAGGAAATTCTCTAAAATAGGTACAACTGGATTAGTTGTAATAACGCCGTTGATAGCGGTTAATTGCTTTAGTAAAGCATTTGAAGAAACGACAAATTTCATCCTTGAAAGTTTTTATAAATAAACCAAAAATATTAGTGTAAAAATAATTAATTGTTAACGAAAATTCTAAGGAAAAATGGCTTATTTATCCATAAACCATTGTTTCCTTACCAATAAGCGATAGAATGTTTCCGGGTTCAACGTTACCAACTCTCCGTTATCCACAACCTTCGCATACAATAATTTTGTTCCTGGAAGTGCTTTATATATCTGAATGGTTTTTGACTGTGTTTTATCGTGATCGACAATAGAAAGCGTTACTTCAGCACTCTGAGTTTTCAACAGGAATTCCACAGAGTCTTTCTGCTTATCCACAAGGATATTATCAACATTTACACGTTGAAACAAGCTTAAATAAGTATATAACTTTGTGGAATCTACCGATTTCATGTCTACAACTTCGTAGCTGTTCATTTTTTGTTGAATAACAAACCCATCTTTAGGAGAAGAAGCATATTTTAATGTAACCTCCTGAATGCTGCCAGGTATATTTCTAAAGAGCGCTTTATTTCTCCAGTCTCCGGCCTTTATCTTAAACAGATCTGTCAGATCACCTGTAAAGCCCGGCACGTAGATAATATAAGGCTCGGCATCCTTTGAACTGATGTAATAGGAACTATTATTATCATTATCATTTGTAAGCACCCAAAACTCTTTCGTTGCTTCTTCTGTACTCACTGTTACATGTACCCCTTCAGAAAGCAATCTCTTGCGTATTTCATCCTTTACTTCAGAAGCCACCGGCATCTTAACATCCATACGCCCCAAACCTAACTTCATCGTTGTAATGAAATCCTTACGCACGTCGTACTTAGAATCTATAAACCATGTATTGTTTGTTTTAGGTGCCACATAATGCGTTTCGCCATTTGCAGTAAATTCTACTTTTACCAGATCTGTTGTATCAATAGCAATAAACTCCGCATACACAGGTTTGCCCGATTGATCTTTACTTACAGAAGTCCAAAATGCTAAAGCTCCTGTTACTACAGCAACTAAAAACAATACTTTTACGCGCGTTGTAATTCCTGATAACATATAATTATTATTGAGCGTTGCGTGGAGTTCCGTATTTCTTTTTGCGCCAGATAAAGCGACCAATACCGTATAATAAAACCAAAAGAATTGGCACAAGAATATTTACTACCTGCCAAAACTTTTTATCATTTTTAATTTTCTGAGCATCTAACGGACGCATCACTACCTCTTTCTCACGAACGAGTAACAGTTCTTCTTCCATTAAATAATCGATTGCATTCAATACAAATTCTTTATTGGAGAATATGTAGCGCATATCACGATCGTAACCCAAAGGGACAGGCATATCACGTTTTGCATCGTAATCGTTGCGTATCATGTCCAGATCAGCACATACAACAATCTTAGATGGTGCAGATGTAGCTGCTGCAACAACGCCTTCAAACGGAGCAGGTTTATTTTTATACAACGACGTAAATGAACCTTCCAACAGGCAAACAACAGGTTTGCTGCCGCTTGAGAATGATTCCGGTACTAGATCTTTTTTTAATTCATCCAGATCGATCTGAAAAGGAACCTGTACCTCTTTGGTTTGTGCTGAAGTCTGTACTAAAATCGTTTTCTTTATACCTACCGCTTTAACTGTATCAATAGAACCTGCAAAGCGAAGAACTACTGCATCCATATTTTTAACAATCGGGTGCGAACCAAATTGATACACGACCGGATAATACGGAAAATTAATTGCTTGAACTTCTCCGTTCAATCCTGTTTGAATGACAGTCTTTGCACAGTTCATATCTTCTACAACAGACTGATTCATGCGTACACCATACTTAAACAGCAGATCGTCCAGATTTACATTTTTGCTCAAGCCAAATGTTTCTCCATTCTTCAAACTATCTTTACGGATATCAATGGCATCATAAGCAAAGAATGCTTTACCTCCCGAAGTAATGAACTGATCCAGAATGAATTTCTCTTTTTCAGTATATGCTGTTTTCGGTCCGATCACCATTGCCATATTCACACCTTTCAATACAGACAAGCTATCCAGCCGAACACGTTTCACAGCATAGAATTCATTAAGCGTACTTACAACATCTTCTAAATTTTCTTTTGCAGGTTCACCATGTCCTTCAATAATGGCGATTGTTTTAAACTCTTTTATGCTAAGTTTTCGGATTGCTTTCAATAATTCAAATTCAACACCTTCTACAGCCTGATTCAACTGCTCTTCATCCGATTGTACTTTATTACCTTTTAAAAATTGAACCGGGGTTTCGTTTTGCTTATAACTTACAATTGCACCAGGGAAAATAATCTTCTCTGTTTTCTGTCCGTTCTTTTCATCCAGAAAATATTTAGGCTGAACACCTCGCTGTGCAATCAGCGTAAATCCACGATCACGCATTTGCTTGTCTTCTTCAGCAGACGGATCAATAAAACGATAATCTAATTTTGTATTTGAATATGCTTTAAACTGATCAAGTTTTTCTTTAATGGATTTTTTTAGTCGATCGTACTCCGGACTTAATTCTCCATCTAAAAATATCTCTACGTATACATCACCATCCAATGAACTCAATACTTTTTGAGAAACTGGAGAAATGGAATAACGTTTATCCTGTGTAAAATCCAGTCGAAAGAAATGTTCCGACAAAATAATATTTACAAATACCAATATGGCAATCAGAAATATATATTCGAGTATATCGTTTTTTTTCTTCACGTTGCTTACCACTTTCTACTCCCTAAAATTATTTTTGTCGATAAAAGCATAATGCCGATTACCGTCAGAAAGTAAAATACATTTCTGGAATCAACAACACCTTTACTCAATGCATTGTAATGATAATCTAACCCCAAAGGCAGTAAGGATACTGCAGAGCCTTCCCAAAGATCGAGGCTTGCCAAATGATTAAATCCATTATAGATCAAATAGCATAACAAGAGAGCTACAATAAATGAAACAATCTGATTGGTACTTACAGATGAAGCAAAGATACCTGCGGATGTATACACACAACCTAATAAAAACAAACCGATGTAAGAAGAACTCACAGCAGCTGAATCAATATTACCTACGGGCTTCCCTAATTTATATACGGAGATGTAATACAGAATCGTTGGAATTAACGCAAAAGCAACAAGCGCGCATGCCGATAAATATTTCCCCAACAACAATGACCAATCACTGATCGGCTTGGTTAATAAGAGTTCAATCGTTCCATCTTTTTTTTCTTCTGCGAATGAACGCATCGTAATTGCAGGAATCAACAATAAAAATGCTAAAGGTCCGTATGAAAATAAGGTATCCATTTCAGCATAACCATAATCCAGTATACTGCTTTCCGGCAATACCCACATGAATAGACCTATAAAAGTCAGGAATACTAAGATTACTAAATATGCAATCAGGGAATTAAGAAAAACGGCTATTTCTTTTTGAAATATAGTCAACATAGAATTCAATTATATTTTTGAAGTCAGTTCTCTGAACACACTTTCTAACGACTGCTCTTCTACCTTCATTTCTATCAGTGTCCAGCCTTTGTCAGCACAAGCCTTAAATATCAACGGACGTGTATCTGCATCAGTTGTTACAACAAGTTCATACACATTCGCCTGAATATGTTTTGCATCTGAAACAAATTCAAATGATCTGAACTGATTGATATCAACCTGCTCTGTAAATTCAATTCGGATAATTTTTACAGTTGTATTCAGATTGCGAATTTCTGCAATTGTTTTATCTGCTACAATTTTACCTTTATTAATGATGATCACCTGATCGCACAAAGCCTGCACTTCCTGCATGATATGTGTAGAGAAGATTACTGTTTTATCTTTCGCAATACTCTTGATCACTTTACGTATCTCAAGAATCTGATTCGGATCCAGACCTGTTGTGGGTTCATCTAAGATCAATACCTGCGGATCGTGAATCAATGCCTGCGCCAAACCAACACGCTGACGATATCCTTTAGACAAGGCGCCTATTTTTTTATACTGCTCAACCGTTAAGCCACACAGTTCAATCATATCAGCAATACGTTTTTGTAAAGCAGCACCTTTCATGCCGTACAAACCACCTGTAAATTTCAGGTATTCCTGAACGTACATATCAAGATATAATGGATTGTGTTCCGGAAGATATCCGATCTGTTTTCTTACTTCAATTGGTGAAGTCACAACGTCATACCCGCACACTTCAATACTACCTTCAGTTGGTGGTATGAAACACGTGGCAATCTTCATTGTTGTTGACTTACCGGCACCATTAGGACCTAAAAAACCGGTTATCTGTCCTTTGGCTGCAGTAAACGATATTCCATCCACAGCGCGCTGTGTTCCATATATCTTAACTAAGTCTTTTACCAACACCGACATACTATAGGGATTTTTTCAAAAATACGCATATTTTTCGAGTTTATCCGTGTTAAAATCAAGCATTTCTTAACATTGATTTGATCTGTTAAGAGACATGTGGTAAAGAGCTATTATTTAACTTAAAATAATGCTTTTAACCGATTTTATTTACGCGAAATTCTATATCTTGACTTATTATTTATTCCATAAAAATCATGAAACAGATACTTTTATTATTGGTCGTATTTGCAGTTATCAGCAATGCCAACGCTCAAAAAATTTTCACATTCGGACCGATGGTAGGATATACAACTTCTACGCTGGACAATTCGACCTTTACAAACAACAGTGCCGGCTCAGGTTATGCATTGGGTGGATTCCTACGGTTTGATATTAAAAAATGGTATCTGCAGCCCAATGTCTATTACTTAAGTAGTTCTTCTTCGTTTGATCATAACCAATCAACTACAGATGCGCATTTAAAATCTGTAAATGCAGACCTTTTATTGGGTTATCGTATTTTCAAATTTACTGATTTAACTTATATACGTGTATTTGCAGGGCCGAGCTATTCCAATATAAACTCATTAAAATATAAAAACGGTGATCCAACATTAAACCCAAATTATTCCTCAGACAATGTCTTATTGAATGTCGGTGCAGGTATTGATGTGTGGAAATTCACGTTCGACTTAAAATATCAAAGAGGCCTAACCGATATTGACAACACATCTAACAGCATGCATACAAATGCATTCCTGATTACGGCAGGATTTAAGATTTTGTAATTGAACTTTAATCCATAAAAAGGAAGCCTTGAAATAAGATATTTCAAGGCTTCCTTTTTATGGAGAATTTATAAGTTATTATTCTACTCTAAATATAAACGTAATGGTTCCCTTTGAAATAGATGCTGTAGAAGTATTATCTCGATTTTTAATGAAATCCATTTCAAGAATTTTATCTTTACATTTTCCAGCAAGCTTATCACTAATTGTCTGCTTAAGAACTTTAAGATATAATAAATCACCATCACTATTAATTCTTATTTCATAACAGATCATACCTGTCTCCTTATCCGCATTTACAACACTTGGTTGGCTCTCAAGATGCCAACCATCCATTGATAGTGGCCGTCCAGAAGTATCAACCGTCTCTGAATAATTATATTTTGGCTTATCAGTAGAATTATGCTGAGCATAAGTGTGAATAGATATAATACTAAAGAAAATGAACAGAAACAATCTAAGAATACTCTTCATGATAAAACATATTTAGCAATTACAATGGTAAGAAATCAAACTTCAAATAATTGATCGATACTCCTTGGTTCAAATAGGTTTTTTCATAGGTTGTCTGAATGCCGTAATGTTCAGCTAACAAATCAGACTGATATAGATCGTGTGTAAATACCAGGTTTGAAATTTTAAGACTCGGTTCCTTTAAAACTTCTAAGGTATGATCAAACAATATCCTGTTATCGGTTTTAAAAAACACTTTACCTCCTTGCGGCATTAATCTACGGTAAATATTCATAAAGCGTAAGCCTGATAAACGTAACTTCGCTTCACTCTCCCTAGGCTTTGGATCCGGAAATGTGATCCAGATTCCTTTCACTTCACCTGGTTCAAAAAACTCTTCCAGATTTTGCAATTTCGTTCGAATGAAAGCTGTATTGGTAAGGCCTGCTTCAATTGATAACGAACTTCCTTTCCACAATCTGGCGCCTTTAATATCCAAGCCTATGTAATTCACATCCGGGTTCAATGCTGCCAAGCCCGTTGTGTATTCTGCTCTGCCGCAACCAACTTCCAATACAATCGGATTCGTATTTTTAAAATACTCTTTCCAATTTCCTTTGTAAAATTTATAGTTATCTTTTTCAGGTTGAAAAAGATTATGTACTTCATCGTTCCATTTGAAACGCATTAATTTTTTACGTGCCATTATTTAATTCAATGATAATTCTCCCAATACATATAAGCTCCCGCCTACCCAGATCACATCGTCTGCATGAGAGGCATTCTTTGCTGCCAACAGGGCCTCATTCACATTCGGTATCGTAATACCGGAAAGACCTTGCTGCTGCGCCAACTGTTGCAATTCTGTTGCTGATAGTGCGCGTGGATTATTTGCCTGACAGAAATAATAAGATGCGGATACAGGAAGTAATGATATAATGTGTGACACATCTTTATCTTTAACCATACCAATTACTATATGTATTTTTTTATTTAATGAATTCAATTGATCCATAGAAAGGATCATGCCTGCTTCGTTGTGCGCTGCATCAAGGATCACAAGCGGCTTGTCCGATACAACCTGCCAACGCCCTTTAAAACCAGATTGCTTTTGCACCTGTTTTAGTCCTTCAAGAATAGCTGTTTCAGAGATATTCCATCCACTGTTTTTCAATACATCCAGCACACTTAATACACCAAGTATATTTCTGCTTTGATAAATTCCCTGCAGATCTGTTTTAACATCCATACTTTTTTGAGTAGGAATATTTTTAATTTCCAAAACAGATGCACGTCCAACATTCAGCAGATCACTACATTCATAATACTCATACGCCTTTATTAACGGAGCATTCAGACTTAAAGATGTATTTTCAAAAACTTCTATAATATCTTGCTGATATTCTGAAACAACTACAGGTGTATTCTGTTTAATGATACCTGCCTTTTCTGATGCGATAGCTGTAAGTGTATTTCCTAAAAACTGTGTATGATCCAGACTCACGTTCGTGATCAAGGAAACTTCCGGGTGAATGATATTGGTAGCATCTAATCTACCCCCCATACCCGTTTCAACAATAGCAATATCAACCTGTTGTTTTGCAAACCAGTTAAATGCAAGTATGGTCGTTATCTCGAAGAAAGAAGGTTTGAATTGTTCGAAAACAACAGTGTTATTTTCAACGAAATTGACAACTTCGGCTTCGGGAATTTCAACACCGTTGATGCGGATACGTTCAGTAAAGCGATGTATGTGTGGAGATGTATAGAGACCTACTTTATAGCCTGCAGTTTGTAAAATAGCAGCTAGCATACTAGAGCTGCTGCCCTTTCCATTGGTACCTGCAACATGGATAGACTTGAATGCGAGATGTGGATTATTGAATGCTTCTGAAATACCAAGGACATTATCTAAACCTGGCTTATAAGCTAAACCTCCTTGTTTTTCAAAAGCCGGGTATTGGGTGTAAAGAAAATGAATTGTTTGGTTGTAATCCACGTATTAGTTCACTACGAATACAAAGGTAATTGTGCCGGTGTAGGTGGAATTTTCGTCAGAATTTGTATTGTCTCTATTTTTAACGAATTCCATTTTTTCCTTAATTTCACTTTTGCATTTTTCAATCAAGGCTGCATCGTTAATGGTTCTAGTTTTAATTACGACACCTACCACATCACCTTTTGCATCGATTTTAACAGTAAAAACAATATTGCCACTTTCTTTATTGGGATTCGCAACTTTAGGATCCGCATCTAAATGCCAGCCAGCCATATTCAATGTTCCGTTACCTTTGCCGCCAGTACCTTCGTTGTAATAATTCTGACTATTCAGACTCCCGGTTTGACTGCCTTGATTACCTGGTTTACCTGTAACGCCATCACCACCGTCAACACCAGGCTTATTCAATGCCCCCATCTGTGCATTCGGATTGGTCGCTGGTTTTGTAGTTGGTGTAGGAGTAGGTTTAGTTGTAGGTGTTACTGGTGTAGAAGCTGCAGGCTTTTTAGTATCGTCTACTACCGTCTCTGCATTTGGATCTGTTGTTGTAAGATTTGCGTCGTCTGTTGAAGCCTCTTGAGGTTCCTGTGCTTCTTGGGGTGTTTGATCTACTTGTGTAGTAACCTGATCCATGGAGTTATTATCTCCAGACCCAATTTCATCAAAACCGAAATTTACAATCTCACCCGGTGTTCCACCACCTGCTTCGGTATTCACTTTTTTAAGAACAATCCAGAAGAAAAAACTGACAAGCAGAACAGCATGAAAAATCAGCGCATAAATAAGGCCTTTGCGTTCGTATTGTTTGTCTTCCTGTTGTGAAATTGCACTCATGGTTTAAAGAACGAAATGTGTTCAGATAAATTATTACAATGCGATTAATATTTTTTCACCCAGATACCGCTATACGTACCTTGAAGATTCGTAAGTTCAGCATTGGCAGCTTCTAAAGATTCAAACGACCCTACTGCAACCTTATAAAAGCCTGCAGCATCTAATGGAAGTTTTGCTGCTGCTTTGTTTTCCGTTTGCAGTTTAGAATATAAGTTATCAGCATTGCTTTCGTTTTTGAAAGCACCTACAATGATGTAATATTTACCAGCTGTTGCTTCAGATGCAGCAACAGTCGCAGGCTTTTTATGCTTAACTTCTTTTACCGGAGCAGCTTCTATCACTTCCGGAGTAACTTCCGCTACAACAGTATCTACAGCAGGCATTACTTCTTCGTTGCTAACTTCAGCTACTGAATCAACAACAGCGATTGTTGCAATAGAATCAACTACAGCAATTTCTTTTTTAGACCCTAAAGATCCAAAGATGTTAATTCCGCCAAGTGAAACATCCGATTGTTGATTGTATACCACAACACCTGCAGCACCTATTAATACAACCAAAGGCATTAATATAAACAGAACTTTTGCTAAAACAGTTGTTTTGCTTTTTGCGCCTTCTTCAGATTTCTCTTTTGAAGAAACTTCTTTCGCCTTGCGGTGATTTGGAGAAGTAGTCATATCGAATGTGTTGCGATCTATTGGTTTAAAAATAAAATCCGTTAAGCCAAAACTGTCTGATGAGAAATTAATCGTAAAATCGGGTTCAAACTCTAATTTGCCTCCAACATTGTAAAAGAAACGACCAATGCCGTTGCAGTTGTAGTGTTTAAAAACAGAAAGAGAGGTATTAAACTGCTTTACATATTCATCAATCATAGCAGTTGCTTCCTGAAAAGAAATGCCTTCTTTACGTGAAATCTCAGCAGCTAACAAGCCGTCATTCACTTTAATTTGAGCATTAAAACTCAGTGTACGGCCCGGAGCTGTAAACTTATGGGTAATGGGATGTATATCTGCTGAAGTAGCTAAGGCAACAAACGCACCTAAGCCTGGGACAATCACACAGTCGTGATTACCAACCAATTCAGCTATATATTTTTCTATATTGATCATTTAAAAGCTATACGTCAACCCAGCTAAAACGTTGAATCCTTTTACCTGGTAATATAAATATCTTTGGTATTTCTGTGACAAGATATTATTTAATTCTAAGAAAGCCGAGAAAGTATTCGAAAATCTATATTCGGATTTCAGACTCAAATCGGCAATATCACTCAATTTAACAGTGCGATTGCTCTCTAAATTACGACCTTGTATGCCACTAATGTAATACATTTCGGCATTAAAGTATATTTTTTTCTGCAAATTATACTGAATTCCTAAAGAAGATTGAAAAGCCGGACGGTGCCAAGCCTCTGCTTGCACGTCTGTTTTCCATGCATTGTACAAGACATTTGCTGAAACTCTCCAGTCTTTATGCAGGTCATAAAACAAACCTCCGTCAAAAGAAAATAGATTTGCATTATCGTACAAGGCAGTAAACTGGCTTGAATCAGAGTTACTGTTTGTAAGGAAGTACTGGTTTCCGAACGTCTTATAACTGATCTGAACTTTATAACTGACATTATTATCAATATTTCCTGAAGAACCTGCATACAAATCCAGTTTGCAGCTGGTTTGATGCAGAGGTACATCCGAACCTAAGTACGGATTTTGTTGTACCAGCGTACGGTAGGTATTTTTATTCATACCACCGCCAATTCCAGCAAACACTGTCACCTTACCCGGAAGCAAGTTGTAATTACCATGTATGGCCGGATAGAGATGGAAGCCATTTGATCCCTTCAAGGTATCCGTTGAATAATTTACGGTTGCACCAACTGTCAGATCCCATTTCTCTTCGATCAATTTATACGTTGGCTTTATCATTAATAAAAAACGGTTGGTAGTTGACGAATCTACACGGTTTGCATTTGAAATAGAAGCTTCAAGTGAAGCCGAACGTATATCATTTATTTTGTATGTTCCTTTTCCGTTCCACATCAATTCCAGCTCATTTGCTTTGCGTTTTGTCGTAAGATAATATACATCAAAGCCTGTATTGTATGTAAACTTATCTCCTACAACTGTTTTATTTGTATTGATCCCGGCATGAAACAATTGATAGGTTTGTTTGATCGAATCTTTGTTGTTGATCGAATCTGCTTGCGGCAAACCATAATATCTGTAACGATCATTGCTGTAAGACACATGCCCGTTCCAGCTGTTAACTTTACCGTATTTGCTACCAAATACTTCAAGTAAATCATGACCATTACCGGAATTCATAAGTGAACCTTTCGAAGATGATAAATGCTTCCCATGTGCACCATACGAATAGGATTTACTTCTCTTATTTGTCAGATAAACTTCACCCAATACGGTACCATAATTACCTGCACCAAGTTTAGCATAATTTGCTAAGATCGGAGCTAGTGAATCTACAGGCATGGTTGGTATTTTAACCTTCGCATCAAAGCGAGGTGGGTTGATAGAGTAATCTTTCGTATCGTATTGTTGCGGCTTCGGATCCTGTTGCGGCTGCAAATCCTGATTCTGTTCGAAGAAACGGTTAGCCGGAACCAGATCTAATTTCGCTTTATCTTCGGTGGTAAATACCGTTGGAGGAATGATGCCATCCGTCTGAGCAAATACACACAACGATGTATTTAAAAGAACTACAGTTATTGCAAGTTTCAGCTTATTCATTGCCCGCTCCCTCCTTCGATTGATTTTTAATAGCCTCTGATGCATTTAATTGATCAAGCCTTTCCTTTGCCAGTTTTTTTATCTCTGCATTTGGCGACTTCTCTACAACAGATGTAAGTGTTTCTTTGGCCTGAAACACTTCATCCTTCGCAATAAAATTCTCGGCAATAAGTAAGAACGACTTACCCAACCAAAAATCATAACTGCTGTAGGTATTATTGAAATCATATAAGGTTTCAATGGATTGCTTGTACTGCTTTTTATCGTATTGAATTTTTGCCAATGAATAATGTGCTTCCGCAGCACTTACGTCCTTCGCACCATTCATACACAATAGGAAGTAATCCTGTGCGGCATCGAAATCTTTTTTCGCATAGGCAACTTTACCCTTATACAGTTGTGCCTTATTCTGTGCGTCAGGTGCAGCCGAACCATGACCGATTACTTTATCCGCATATACATTGCAGGAATCCAACTGATTGGAATCATAAAATGCAGCCATCAATCCAAGCCAGGATGCAGTCTTTTCTTTATTGCTTGATGCTAATTGCTGAAGCTCCGAATAATACTTGATGGTATTCGGAAGATCATTTTGCAAATACGATATATCTGCAATGCGTTGAATTGCTTTTTTATAATTTTGATTTTTAGTTTCTGCAATTTCAATATAAAGTGCTTTAGAAGCTTTGTAATCTTTTGTTCTGAAGTAAGCATCCGCTAAATAAAACTTTGCATCGTCCACTTTCGGATGATCCGGATACTGCTTAATAAAGGAATTAAATGCTGGAATTGCCGCTGCATATTTTTGTGCATTATAAGAAGATTGTGCACTCAAAAACTCAACTTCTTTTAAATCCTGTCCTTCGGGATTTGCTTCTTTATATTTTGCTAATATCGGCGCGAAACTATCCGATTTTTCCTGCATATCAAGAATCTCCTGTATACGCAACAAGGAGTTGTACGCCATGGTAGTTTTAGGATTCTCATCAATTACCTGCTGATAATCTTTGATTGCGTTATCGTATTGCTGCAAATTAAAATAAGATACAGCTCTTTTTTGCAAGGCCACAGGTTTCAATCCATTCAGATCATCCTTCTTATTAATGATTCTTGAATACCCTTCAATTGCAAGCTCAAACTTACTTGCATCCAGATCCAACTGACAACGTTGCATTAACGCATTATCGTAATAAGAAGAATTCGGAAATCTATTTGTCAGCTGTGTATACATGGTATACGCTTCGCTTGTTTTCTTTGTCAGATAGTTGATTGTTGCTTTTTGAAACAAAATATAATCTTCGTCTTCTTTTCTTTCCTGCAATGCCAGATCATAATATTTCACAGCTTCCGGAAAGCGTCTTGTAACAAAGTACAGATCTGCCAATCTCAATTCTGAATCGCGATAATAAATATCTCCTTTACCTTTTTTGTCAGCTTGTAGTGTAATGAATTTCACAAACTGCGGAACAGCGTTATCCCAATTCTTTTGATAATAATATGCATAACCCAATCCATAATATGCTTTTATAACATTTGAATTTTCAAGCGTGCTACCTTTTTCAATTGCTTCTTTGTATGCATTCTCTGCCTCTGCATATCTTTTTTCTAAAGACAGACACTCACCTTTCCAATAAAAAGAATTGATATATACCGTCTTATCAAAACTGTATTTAGAAGATTTATCAAGCACCGTTATAGCACCTGCATAATCTTTTTTATTCATCAATTCAACTGCTTTATAATAGGCAATGCGCTGATAGGTTGTATTGATTCTTGAATTCTGATATTTTAAATTTTCAATATAGGCAAGAGCCTCATCGTAATTTCGGGAACCTAAAAAGGATTCACTCAATAACTCTGATACTTCATGTAAATGCGTGCTTTTAGGATATAACTCCAGGTATGATTTCAATGTTTTTGTCGCATCTGTAAAACGCCCCAACTCTACAGCAATTTTTGCATATAGAAATTGTGATTCTTCTTTTATCGGCGCGCTGAACGAAGAACGCTGCGCCAACTCAAATGCAAGGATAGCCGAAGTCTTATTGTTCGACTTTAAATAACTCAAACCAAGTATATACGCAGATGATTGTCCAAGAGAATCTTTATCGCTTGAAATCGTTTGCAACAGATCAATAGCCTGTTTGTAGTCGGAAGATTTATACGAAGAAAATCCGATACGGTATTTCATATCCGCAGAAAGACTCTTCGCACCTGTTGATGTTAAATAATCTTTGAACAATGGAGTGGCTTTCGCAAAGTTCTCTTTGAAAAAATATGCATCAGCTAAAATAAGTTTAATGTCATTGGTATTGGGACCGGCAGATTTATCAGCAATTACTTTTTCTGCATAAGGAATCAGTTCATCGTATTTACCTTGTCTGTAATATACATTTGCAATCAATACTGCAACCAAGGGCTTGTATTCATTGCTTTCTGCTGCCTTATTCAGATCCGCTAAAGCGGCATCAAAGTCTCCATTTTTAAATTCAATATACCCTGCATAATAATTTGCAGCCGGCATATATCTATGCTTGCTTCCTTTACACTTATTAAATTTCTCTAAGGCAACCGTAAAATCCTTTTTAGTAAAACTGGAATAACCCGATCTGAAATTATATTCATTTGCTTCATCAGACGATAGTTTTGACTCATCTACCATTGCATAATATTCAATGGCCTTATCATACTTTTTATTATTGTAAAAAAAATTACCCAGATCATATCCTGCTCTACCCGATTTTACATGGTTGGGATATTTTTCAATAAAATTACTGAACGCGAATTCCGCATCGTCATTAAAAAGATTTAATGCGCAAAGTGCAACATAATATTCACACTCAATCGACTTGGGATCCTGTGGATTTTCCTGTATGTATTGCTGAAAAATTGCTTTGGCAGCAACATACTTTTGTTTGTCGTACAATTCCATACCATCATAATACTTCCTATCAGAAGCATTATGCGTAGACGTATTCTGAGCATGCACAACCAAGAGCTGCACCACTGCAAAGAATACCAAAATACTTTTTTTAATCATAAATCTATATGAATTATTATCGATCAATACTTTTTAACGCACCAGCGAACAGATCTTATACATCTGTTGTGATTTATTTTAGTGAAGAAGTTTAAAAACCAACTCCTTCAAAATAAATCCATCGCTGACATTCACTACGGTATAGCCTTTAACCATTTTATCTGCTTCGCGAATAGCACGGACACAAGATATACACTTATTAATATCGTTAATTTTAGACGAATTAATATACTCTTTTACAAAAAACGGATGCACACCAACTACTTTAGCCAAACTCGCTTCACTTTTATCGGTAGCGGCATGAATGGCAAGGATCTTTAAATAATACGAAAACAAACTCGACAATACCATTACAATCGGATTGGCCTTCGGATTGGAATCAAAATGATTTACAATCTTATTTGCCTTAATGATGTCACGGATGCTTATCGCCTTCTGAAGTTCAAATACATTGTATTCTTTACTTACCCCAACATATTTTTCGATCAGATCTTCCGTAATCATTACCGAAGAATCTTTGACATTGATCAGAAGTTTATCGATCTCATTGGCCATTCTGGAAAGATCCACACCAATAGATTCTGACAATAAAATAACTGCCTTCGGATCAATTTTATAATTCTTTTCCCGAACGTAATTGTTGATCCAATCCGGAAGTTTGTTGTCGTATATTTTTGAAGATTCAACAAACACCGCATGTTTCATTAAGTGTTTGGTAATTTTCTTCCGTGCGTCTAGCTTTTTGTATTTGTGACAGAAAACTAAAATGGTAGTAGGCAATGGATTTTCCAGATATGCCATTAAAAATTTTTCAGTAGAATCTTTCGTAAGATCCGAAACGTCCTGAGCTTCTTTTATCATTACCACCTGACGTTCAGAAAACATCGGATACTTGCGGGCATTTTGCAGAATGGTAGACACATTGGTATCCTTACCGTATAAGATTGTTTGATTAAACCCTCTTTCCGATTCAGGCAAACAATTATTTTCGATGTAGCCGGAGATCAAATCAATAAAATACGGTTCTTCGCCCTGTAAAAAATATACAGGTGCATATTTACCTTCTTTAAGGTCTTTCAGTACTTTATCCGGAGCAACGCTAGATTCAGCCATAATACCAAAATTACTAACCTTTATGTGGAAACTAAACCAATGTGAATAAATACTTGAAATTTCCGCTTTTGAGGATATAACGTATATTTGTACCTATATAAAATACATGATTCGTGAAAAATTTTGTTGAAGAGCTTAAATGGAGAGGTATGTTGCACGACAGCATGCCCGGGACTGAGGAATATCTGCTTAAAAATCAAACTACAGCCTACGTTGGCTTTGACCCTACTGCAGCGTCGTTAACAATAGGCAATCTTGTTACGATCATGATGCTGGTGCATTTTCAGCACGCAGGACATACACCTATGGCATTGGTTGGCGGTGCAACAGGTATGATCGGTGACCCTTCAGGAAAATCCGAAGAGCGAAACTTCCTTTCAGAAGAAACCCTACGTCTGAATCAGGAAGGCATCCGAAATCAATTGACGAAGTTTTTAAATTTTGATTGCGGTTCAAACTCCGCAATTCTTGTTAATAATTACGATTGGTTTAAAGGCATTGGCTTTCTGGAATTCCTTCGAGACGCAGGCAAAAACCTGACTGTAAACTACATGATGAGTAAAGATTCTGTAAAGTCACGTATGGACAGCGGTACAGGTATCTCTTACACGGAGTTCTCATACCAGTTGCTTCAGGGCTACGATTACTACCATTTATATAAAAACAACAACGTTCGGTTACAGATGGGCGGTTCGGATCAATGGGGTAATATTACCTCAGGAACTACGCTTATTAAAAAAATGGCGGAAGGCACTGCCTTTGCTTTAACAACGCCATTGCTTACCAAAGCGGACGGTACTAAGTTTGGCAAGTCTGCCGGTGGTAATGTGTGGCTGGACCCCAATCTTACTTCGCCATATAAGTTCTACCAGTTTTGGCTGAACAGTGCAGACGAAGACGTAAGCCGTTTCATCCGCATCTTCACGTTATTTTCTAAAGAAGAGATCGAAGCGTTGGAAGCAGAGCATGCAAAGGCTCCGCATGAGCGACTGTTACAAAAGACATTGGCAAAAGACATTACTATTCGTGTTCACTCTGAAGAAGATTATAACATGGCTATTAAAGCCTCTGAGATCCTTTTTGGAAAGAGTGTGATCGAAGATCTTCAATCACTGAATGAAGCTACCCTACTGGCAGTATTTGAAGGTATTCCTTTGATCGAGATTTCGAAATCTATATTAGCTGACAAGCCAACTGTTCTGGATCTTTTAAGCACAATTACAAACTCAGAGGTTTTCCCTTCTAAAGGCGAAGCCCGCAAAATGATTCAGGGCGGTGGTGTAAGTATTAATAAAATAAAAATAAATTCTTCGGAAGAAATTGTAAATTACCCATTATTGCTCGACAGTTATTTACTGGTTCAAAAAGGCAGAAGAAATTATTACATACTTAGATTTAATTAATTTTTGAATATGACTCAAATCAACCATTCGATTGTTGTAAAAAAACAATGTGCCTATAAGGATGAAAAAGGCAAGCGTTGTAAAACAACTTGTACATTAACGCACCCGTATTGCGAAGAACATACAGCATCTGAGCTTTCATTTAAAGTTGCACAATCAACGGTTCCTTTTGCAGGACTTGGTTTGTTCACCTTAAAGAAAATTAAAAAAGGTGCTGTAGCTTTATTGTATGAAGGTGAAAAGTTAACGGTAGATCAATACAACAAACGCTACGACAAATCAGGGCATGGCGAATATGGTATGACCTTGGGAAAGAAACATGTGATTGATGCTCGTGAGACGTCTTCTGGATTGGGTAGATTTGTTTGTGATTATACCGGCTCTGGTAAAAAGGCAAATGTTGAATACCTTGACAATGAAGGTGTAATAGAAATCACTGCAAAAAAGAAGATCAAAGCAGGTGAAGAATTATTGGTTGATTATGGAGATGAAATGCGCGCTGCAATGGGCTTTCAACCTGAGAAACCGAAGAAAGACAAAAAGAAGAAGAAAAAAGATAAGGATAAGGATAAAAAGAAGAAAGATAAAGCATAAAAAAAGTCTCCCGTTAATTAACGGGAGACTTTTTTTATGCTTTACACACAATTTTAATTCTAAAACCTCTTCGCAATCCAAACCGTTGGCTAAAGCCAAACGGCAATGAAAGCCGAGCAGAACTTTATTAAATGTTCTGCTCGGCTTTCATTGCCGTCACATTTATGTTACGGATAAAATAAGAAAAGATCAATGCATTTCTTTTGCATGTTCCTGACAACATTCAGGCAATGCCTTATGTGCAATCGAATCCATTGCTACGCCTTTGGTAGCATGACCAGTAGCAGCAATCGCTTTTTCAATAGCTATACTGGAAGTCTGAGTGGAATCATACGCAACTTTTAAGACACTGGTCTCTTCGTTCCAATCCGCACTACTTACACCTTTTACAACAAGGGCCGTTTTATCAATACGTTCTTTGCACATGTCGCAATTACCGCGAACATAAAATTCAGCTTCAGCGTTGGGTTTGCTTGTACACGCCATTATCATAGAGGCTATAAAAACAATTAGTAGTATTTTTTTCATGATGAATTTAATTTGTTAAGAAAATATGAATTTTATGAATAGTGAGTTGAATCATCTTTGACAACACCACAATTTAAGTAATCTTTGTGAGATTTGGATCTTCATCGAATTTCAACTAAACATTAATGCAATGGAATAAGTTGCTTTTTAGATCTGATCCTTGTTAAACCTTCAACCTTAATTGTATCAGCAAACACGCTATTACCAACCGAATAATCCAAATAAATATACAATTCAATCTTGTCGCTAGTTGGACTTCTTGGATATTCAAAAAAAATGGTTTTATACGGATTAGATTGGCATTCACTAGGAATTTTCTTAAAATCCCTAACATGAATCGTTTGTCCATTACAATCATTTAAAAGTAATCCAGTACAACCAATAATTGTATCTTCTACGATAGAAATATCTAAATTATTTATTACTACAGAATCCGAAAACATTTCAACATTAGTGGCAATACTAAAAAGTGTAAATCTTGTTTCTTCTAATTTCGCTATCAATTGAATATCCTTATTTGAAAATAAAATATTTTGACGAGCAAATTTCATCTTAGAAGAATCATTCAAAAGCATCCTCTTTTCATCTGAAAACCTGTAATAATCATAACCGCTCACACACGAAAATAACAAGAACATTAAAAGAAATGAAATACAAGATGCTTTCATTATTACAACTATCCAATATACAATTAACTATTTTCTGTTACTTTAGACTAACCTCTGTCATTTATCTGAAACAATTATAATACCTTTGTATTATAGATCGAATACTGTAATACAAATCAAGAAAATAATAAATGCGAGAATAAACGTCCCATACATTATGAGATCTGTCTTCATGTATTCTTCATACTTTCTATAGAAATCGCGAACGGATTTTAACCACTGTATCATATGAGCAATGTTACGCTAAATATTGAACTGTTACAAAAAGAATTTCCAAAAACATGGAAAGATTTTAATGAATTTCAGCTGGAGATCAGTGAAATAAAGGATCTGACACACCTTCACTTTGACTCCCTCCCGTTTGACTGGCAGCTTGGCGTGTACCTGCACTACTTTCTGGATTCGGGCATTGACCTGGATATCAGCAATGCGGGTTACGAATATATTCCGGGATTGATTATTGAGGCATTTCGGATACAGGAGAACAATATCAGTCATTTCTCATAAAATAAAAAACCTTCTTCACCATGATCTATGGTACACAGACCATGGTGAACTTCCATTAAGATTTCTCTAAAAGCTTGATTACTCCCTCAGGATATTCATTCTTTTCAGCCAAACCTTTAATAAAACCGATCACTTTTTTCTTATTTTTCGAAAACGTTTTCATTGTATGAACAATATTTATAATCCTATATATGCTTCTCCAATCATTAGTTTTTTCAATTGACACAAGCAACATTTCTATATATTTGCCCTCATTTTTATTATGAAGTGCTATCAAATTCATCAATACTTGGTTGTAAATAACTTTATAATTATTCGTTGAAATAAGTTTTAGCATCATCTTTTCATAAACCACTTGATTACCTTTACGCTCAAGTGAGGAATCTAACAAATAATCTAAAGCAGCCAGCTTTACTACATAATGACGAGATTCAAATAAATAAGAAAAATATCTATCATATAGTTTTTTATCGTAAAACTTTAACCATGCCGCTAAATCTATTAGATCAGATAAGTATAAATGATTTTTAATGTTTAAGGCTTGCAAAATAAAATTGTGATAATAATCACGATAATTATCCTTAAAATCATACTCTTCAATAAAATCCATTCTTACATCATAGCTACGATTTTCAAATTTTAATATTATTTCGTCTAGCTTCATTAGTCAGAGTTTCTGTTTTTTACCTTCTACAAAATAATGTACTTATATTTTCATTAAACTAATTTCCTCATAAAATAAAAAACCTTCAATAAGAAGGTTTTTTATTTTATGAGGACGAATAATTTTACAGTTCTTTCTTTCTTCCAATACTGTAACCAACCGTAAATAAATAGGTTTGATTAAACCATTGCGTCTGCACATTTGTAGTTGAATTCTTTTCATACACAGATGTAAAACCATGCGTCATCCGAACACCTAAGTTCAATCCAAAATTAAACTCGTATTCAAAGCCTGCCATAATACCTAAATCATAACGATTAAGGCCATCCATTTTATTATCGCTTATCTTCTTTACTTGTCCTGCAATAAGCGAGTCTCTTTGAGATGCAACAATCAATGACACACTCGGCCCTGCAAAAAGCTGAGCGCCTTTATAGTGAAACGTTGGAGTAACCGGATATACATCAATACAATAATAATTTGTACGCAACGTCTGTCCAGATTCCTTATGTGTATATCCTCTATTCACATAGTTAAATTCTGTTTTGATCCAGAAGTAATCATTTACTACAGAGTTTACATAAAAACCAACAGTGGGAGTCCATATATTCTTGATAGACATACTGTCTTTAACATCCTTAAAATCGCTGCCGTAATAATTAGGATTAGCGGCACCAGCTCTAAATCCGAAATATGCTTTTTGTGCCATTGCTGTATGTGCCAACAAAGCAATAACAATCAATACAAGTAGATTCTTTTTCATACCAGTCAACATTTATATTCTTATCAACTATTAAAACAATTAAGAAAGCGTAGGGTCATCCAATCAAATCTTTTAGCAAAAAAGCTTCATTCAAACGTACTCCTTTTTCTGTCATTTTTAGATTCACACATTCATTGTATACATCATGTTCTAAAAACACCGTCCAGTTTTCTGCTAATGCTCTATTAAAGATACTTTCTTTTTCCTGCATAGACAATAACGGACGAATATCGTAACTCATAATATACGGCATAGGAATATGGCCTGCAGAAGGCAACAGATCTGCTGCGTATAAGAGCTTACCATTAGCTGTAGATATCAATGGCAGCATCTGCTGTTCGGTATGTCCATCTACAAATACAAAATCCATCCAACTGAAAGGCGAAGTATTATTCTCAATAAATGAAAGCTGTCCGGATAATTGCAGAGGCAATAAGTTTTCTTTTAGAAAGCTTGCCTTCTCACGTGGATTCGGGGTTACAGCCCAATCCCAATGACGGCTATTGCTCCAGTATCGTGCATTCTTAAAAGTAGGAAGAATTGAATCTCCTTCTTTCTTTAATGCAGCACCAACGTGATCAAAATGTAAGTGTGTTAAAACAACATCGGTAATATCCGACGAATGAAAACCGAAAGGTTTTAATAATGTATCCCAGGTTTGAGGAGCGTCTCTGTAATAGTGCTTAAAAAATGATTCGTCCTGTTTATCACCTAAGCCAGTATCAATCAATACCAGATGTTTCTCATGTTCGATTAACAAACAACGAGTGGCCCAGGTGCACAGATTATTGGAATCTGCGGGGTTTAACTTATGCCATATAGACTTGGGAACCACGCCAAACATGGCTCCCCCGTCTAGTTTGAAATTTCCTGCGTTGATCGCAAAAAGTCTCATGCATTATCTACGACTACTCCCATAGAAGAGAATTTCTCAATACGTTCAGAAATTCTTTCTGCAGGAGACTGCTTGTTTAATTTTGCTAAGGTTTCAGAAATAACCTTTTTCATTTTTGTATACATCCACTCCGTATCCTGATGCGCACCGCCAAGTGGTTCTTTAATGATATCATCAATCAACTTGTTCTTAAGCATATCATCAGCTGTTAATCGTAACGCTTCTGCAGCCTGCTCTTTGTAATCCCAGCTTCTGAATAAAATAGACGAACATGACTCTGGAGAAATAACTGAATACCAAGTATTTTCAAGCATCATTACTTTATCGCCGATCGCAATACCTAAAGCCCCGCCAGAAGCACCTTCACCAATGATGATACAGATTACAGGAACTTTAAGCATGAACATTTCTTTCAGGTTACGCGCAATTGCTTCACCTTGTCCACGTTCTTCAGCTTCCAATCCCGGGTATGCACCTGGTGTATCGATCAATGTTAAGATCGGACGATTGAATTTTTCAGCCAACTTCATTAAGCGTAATGCCTTACGATAGCCGTCCGGATTGGCCATACCGAAGTTACGCACCTGACGCTCTTTGGTTTTACGACCTTTCTGCTGACCAATGATCATGAATGATTCGCCGTTGATCTCACCGAAACCACCTACCATTGCCAAATCATCTTTCACACTGCGGTCGCCATGCAATTCCACAAATGAGTCTGTGATACCCGCAATATAATCAAGCGTATACGGTCTTTCCGGATGGCGTGACAATTGTACACGTTGCCATCTTGTTAAATTTCCGTAAATATCTTTTTTCAGAGCTTTTATTTTTGCTTCCAATTCTTTCACAGCTGAACTCACATCAACTTCACTTTCAGATGCTACTTGTTTCATTTCAGCCAGATTTGTTTCTAAATCGGCAATTGGTTTTTCAAAATCCAAATACATGTTTTTACATATAATAGTTTAGACTGTAAAAATACTAAAACAAACGGTTTTTGTTGCTAGCAGGTAGGAAAGAATTAAAATGTTAATAAAATTCAAAAATAGGTTTGGAGTATATCATATAAAATGCTACCTTTGCATCGCAATAAGGGGAAATGCTCCTTAGAAATGCTCAAAAATTGAAATAATCAGAATAAATATATTAACCTTTGGAGTTGTAGTTCAGTTGGTTAGAACGCCTGCCTGTCACGCAGGAGGTCGCGGGTTCGAGTCCCGTCAATTCCGCTTAAAGCCTTAGAGAAATCTAAGGCTTTTTTGTTTTATAGGGGTTCATGAGCGCATCATTTTGTGTGCAGCAAACAGCCATTAAAAAAGGGTTACTGAAAATATCAGTAACCCTTTTTTATATTCTTCAATTTAGCATTTTCAGTTAGTCGTTACGGCGTTTACTCTTCTTCCCCGCCATCTTGCGCTTGTCTTTATAATTGTAATTATAATCTTTTAAATTACTTTCTTTCTTGGCATGAAAAGCTGCTCCCGGAATATATTCTTCCGCTGAAGTTGTAGTTTTTTTTCTTTTGATCTCTACACCATCTTCTTCTTTACCTGCACGATTTCCTTCGATAATCAAATCCTCCGGCAAATCCATAATTTGCATACTATGTCCAACACCCAATTCAACTTTACGAACCATATTCAATTCAATATCGGTTGAATACGTAATAGCTATGGTATTTGGCAATTCATCAACCTGCTTGCGCTCTACACGGTTAATCATCACATTGCGTTCTAAAGGCAGATCAAAATGAAGAATAAATTGTATGTCATCGAAGTTAACCAACGCTTCTTCTTCATTAGAGATTAACAAAACACGCAACTCTTCATCCTGTTTAAATTGCTCGAATGATGTTACGCCTTTTTGTCCGAATGATGGATTCAATATAGCAACAGCAGATTCAATCCTTTTCTCTAAACTTCTCAATAATTTATCCGCTGTGCTCTTTGTGTTCGTAAATACAACAACCTTTTTATAGGTATCGTAATCACGCATCATCAGGTTTAATAAATTCAATTTCGTTTTATAATTCGGCACTTTGTACAACTGCAATGGAACCGTATCTACCACTGCCAACGAATCCAAATCTACTTCAATTGTTGTTGGATACAGCAAAAAGAAATCTACCAGTTTTTGTAGTCTTTCATGTATGATCTCAGTAAAGACAATATGCTGACACTTCGGTAAACTTTCAGCGATATTTTTAACAACTGTTTGCAAGCCTTGTTTCACGATCAGATCAGCATCATCCAAAATGAATGATTTGATCTGGGATAAATTAATTGCAGACTTAATATACATACCCTCTACCCGATCCGGCGTACCAATAACTACATCAATCCCCTCTTCAAGGAGTTCACGTTGTCCTTCCATACCCATACCCGGATATACACCTAAAACACGTATATCAAGATTTCTTCCCAACAATCTGAATTGTTCCTCTAATGCTTCCCCATTGGTTCTGTTTGGAACCATGATCAATACACGCGGAGCTATTTCGAAAGCAAATTTTAATTTCGCCAATACACCTAAAACAAGCGCTGTTGTTTTACCACAACCTTCCGGACCTATAATTACCAGATCCTGTCCGCCAATAATGCGAGACAACGTTTTTTCCTGAACTTCTCTTGGACTTGTAAATCCAAGATCAGCCATTGCTGTATTTAATTGCTTATTTAATTTTAAACCTTCTAAAGACACGGTATTATATGTTTAATGCGAATAATTTCTCCGATACACATCATTCTGAATATCTTATTTAAAATGATGATTTTACAAAAATACGAAATATTTAGCGGAATAAACGCTGTGCATTCGCTTCATTGCTACAGCTTAAGCCTTTTTATTACATTCACCGACGAATTAAGTGATATATAATTAAACACGGCCCATATTAAGTTGTGATAACGAATCTAAAAACAGCACTACTTTTCATACATTTTATGTATCTTAATTCAGTATAATACGTTCATTTTAGTTCAAAAAACACTACCGTATGAAATTTTCACATGTATTACTTATTGCTTTTTCATTTTTTTCACAAGCACTATCCGCACAGGTTGTTGTATTAAAGAATCCGATCAACACCTCTATGTCAGATGATTTTAATCCAACTGTAAGCGGGAATGGAAAAACATTGATCTATGAAATGGTTTACTATAACACAAACAAAGCAGATGTAATGATCTCGTACCAAACCAATGGCGTTTGGTCTGTACCTGTTGTAGTACCTGGTGTAAATACAGCAAGTGAAAAATTAACGAATGGCGGTTACTTTATCAATCATGCCGGCACAATGATCTTATTTCATTCAAACAGATACAAAGGCATTGGAGGTACTGATATCTGGTATGTTGAAAAGAATGCAACCGGAGGCTGGTCTGCACCAATGAATTTTGGAAAGCCTATCAATACAACGGGTAACGAGCTTGACCCATCTATTTCTCCGGATGGTAAATTTATGTATTATACTGTATTGAGCGACAAGAAAACAGCAGGTGGATTACCTTGCGGAAAAATCATGATGGTTGAACGCATCAGCTCTACGTCATGGAAAGAGCCTGTAGCATTGCCGGCCCCAATCAATGGCGATTGTGAATGCGGAGGAAAATTACTTTCAGATAATAAAACATTCTTATTTTCCTCGGCACGTGCAGGTGGAAAAGGCGGATACGATTTCTACAAAAGCACCCGTGAAGAAAACGGAACCTTCAGCACACCCATTAATTATGCATTCATCAATACAGCGAATGATGACAAGTACATTTCCATTGCAGCCGGAGGATCTATGTTGTATTCGGATGCACCTGGAAAAGGAAAAAATGAACGTGACATTATCATCTCTAAAGTACCTGAAGACATGCAGCCCGGTATGGTAAAATTATATCAGGGAAAAGTAACGGACATCAATACGAAGAAACCATTAGCAGCTCAGATTACGGTAACGCATATTAAAACTGGATATACAATGACATACAGAACAGCTGCAGATGGAAGCTTCTCTGTACCTGTCCCCGCTTCCGATGATTATGATGTTGGAGTATTCCCTGCTTTGCCGGGTTATGAATACATTTCGTTTTATGATCCCAAATCTCCTGTATACAAATACGAAGAGAAAAATGTTTCGTATGAATTGAAACCTGCAGTAAAAGGCAGTGAGATCGTGCTCACTCCTATTTCAATAAATGATGATTTTGAATTGGATACGAAGTCTGAACTTGAGTTGAACCGGGTAAAGTTATTCTTAAAAATGAACCCGACACTTAACATTCACATCAGAGCCTACACCGATGCTATCCTGATGGATAGTGTACAACATTCAAACTTCGATAAAGAAATAATCAACACAAGCGACTCAACTGTTTCTTATAGCAACGATTACACTGAGGAAGAAGCCGGAGTGATTTATAATTACCTGGTAAAAGCCGGAATTCCTGCAAGCAGAATTACTTTCAAAGGAATGGGATTGAATGGAGAAGAACGAAAAAAGAAATATGTATTGACGGTACAGTAAGAGATTAAAAAACCAGATTGAATAAGGTTGCAGCGCTGCTTGTGTTGCAACCTTATTTTTTTATTTTGTAATGAGGAAGTTTTTTGGCCTGAATAAAACTATTTCAAGGTATGAACCAATTATATTGACATGGATTATAGGCGGATTGTAGGCGGATCATACCCGGAACATCTATGGGATAAAGGTGGGACATAGGTGGGCTAAGGGTGGGATAACCATGGGGTAACCATACTTTAAATGCTACTATGAGCTGTGTGTTACCTTCCTAAACCTGAGTGATTCATCCAGACTATTTTGATTTATTCTAAAAAGAATGGATATTTAGACGCTAGCTGATTTTTGAAAGAATAAATGTTTTTTTGTTTTTAAAAATTCAAAATTTGGTAACCGTTTTATAAACGTTTATTAAACGGATAGTAAACGGTTCGGCTAGAAACATATGAAATATACATGCAAGTAGGTGCGTGTATATACTAGTTAGCACCAATTAAAGTAAACATGAAAAACAATTTTAGATTTATTTATTTCTTATGCTTATTGCTTAGTATAACTAATTGTAATGGACAGAATTTAAATAAACAATCAGACTTTAAAACAAAAATCGACTCTGTATATAGTAAAATACTTAAAGACTCAACTCTTGTAACGGGTTGGTATTATATTAGTGATACTATAAATGGTTATGAAAGACAATTGGACAAATCTGATGAGGTATATTATATTGTCCCTATGCCAATAGTTATTAAGGATAATTTTTATAGTGTGGAGATTTTTAAAACTAATTTTAAAGGATTATATCCTGATTATGTAGGTCTTGAAATAATGCTTGATGAATATGGAACAAATGTCTGGTCCATTGCTACAGAAAATGCAATCCATAAAAGACTTGCCTTGATAATTAACAATAAATTAGTTCATGCTCCAAAAGTAAATGCCCAGATTCCAAATGGGATGACTACATTGAACCGTGCTGAATATAGTTTGAAAAATATTAAGGAATTTAAACTGTTAATTGATAAAGAATAAACTGGTGCTAACAACAGCTAGTAATTAGTGCAATTCCGTTTGTTAGGAAACATCAGTGCATTACAACCGCATAAATAATTTGTAAATTAAGGCATGCTTTCAGTAATGGTGTGGAAACTGAAAAGCATTAACATTTGCACCAATTATAAGCATAGACGTTAGCAACAATACTAATGCAATAAATAAACCAAAATAAAACACATGGATACATCTTTAAAATTAATAAAGCAGCAACTACAAAATATACTTACTCGACTAGTGTGGAATTCTACAGCCGCAGGTAATGGACAAACAATGACCTTTTCTGGACTGAATAATATTAGAACTGTAGTAAACGATATGAAAACTCTAAATATTTTTGACGGAATTGTTGAGTCACTAAGCAATTCAGTTATTTTTACAACAGCCAACGATCAAATGACTGTTCAGATACAAGAAGGACGTGATATAGTTAATAATCTCTCATTATTAAAGACCCTTAGCTTAAATTTTTTCAATGTGCTACTGACAACTGTTCCTGCGGAAGATATTAATTCAATTAATATAAAATTACCACCAGTTAACGATTTTGACGAATTGTCAAAAGTTTCAAGAGAGATTCATTTAGCATTAACACAGGTAATTTTCAATGATGACATTAATGGACAAACTAAAATTGTAAGTGTTGAAAACGGTTCAATTTGGCTTAATGTTTTTGTTGGGGCATCTGCTGTAACTGTAATAGCAAGTCTAGTTTGGGCGTCAGCTGTCATTTATAAGAAAATTTTAGAAGGGCAAATGCTTGCTCAACAAATTAGAGGACTTAAGGTTAAAAATGACAGTTTAGAAGATATATTAAAAGCTCAAAAGGCGGAAACCGATTTAATGATAGAAGCAGAAGCTGAACATATATCATCTCAACACTTTCGAGAAAATACACCAGAAAATATTGAGAGAATCAAGAATTCAATTACCACATTTGCAGAACTAATAGGTAAAGGTGCTGAGATACATCCAGCACTTATTGCACCTGAAAATGTATCGAATCTATTTCCAGACCCAAGTAAACTAATTGGTGTTGAATCTAAAATCAAAAGAATTGCAAACCTTGGAGACAACTAGAAGTAATGTTGCTAACAATAGCTAGTAATTAGTGCAAGTCCGTTTGTTAGGAAACTTCTGTGCCTTACAACCGCATAAATAATTTTATATTAATGCATGCTTTCAGTAGTGGTGTGGAAACTTATAAGCATTAACATTTGCACCAATTACCAGCAACACCGTTGTAGGTAATTTTAGATAACTCTTACATTTAAGAATATGGGGACAGTTACTGGTCTAATTGCGAAGCATAACAATAAGATTTGCTTTTTAAAAGGCATTTATATTACGGATACAGATTCATTACTATCTGAACACTTTAAAAATATAAAGTCTTATTCGGAATATTTTCAAACAAATTATGAGGGAAATGTAGACAGAAAAAATTGGTTAAGATTTTCAGATAAAGAAATCAATGCTTTAAATGTTAATTATGTTTCTGATTTTGCAGTTGACCAAATAAATAATTCAAATACTTTAAACGAAAGTTTGCCAGATAATTTTTATGCTATTGGATTAAATTATGACTGGGAATATGATGAAAAATTTATTAAGTACGAATCTTGGTCTACTTATAGAGAGTTTAGTGAAGCGCTTGATAAAATAGCAGTTATGAGTTCATTAAATATACACACCAAATCTAACATATCTGAATACGATTTAATTCTGCATGAATTAATTATGAAATTTATTGGAATAAAACAATCAATATATACTATCTACAATCCCTCTGAAATTGCAATAATTTCTGGCCCATATTAAAAAAAAACCTACAACGTTTAACATACAATTTATAGCGGTTCGTTTGTTGGGAAAAAGTAAGGCTCTATCCTACTCCGCCAAATTCCTGCGGAATTCTGATGGTAAAATAGATTATAATTTTCCGCAGCAATATTTGTCTACTCTGTTCCTTTAAACTTCTTATCTTTAAATACCGCTACAAATTGCATGTTAAACGTTGTAGCACATTTGAGAAAATATGAAATGGTTCAAGTTAAATAAAGAAAAAAAACAGTTTCCGCATATGATTGCTATTTACCTAAGCAATGAATATGACAAGATTCTAATAGCTCCCTTCTTTATTGATGAATCATGGGTGCATTATGAGCAAGAAGAAATTGAAATCTTGAAATTTGATGTCAATGATGAAATTCTTGGTGAATCAATCAAGCGAAACCTAAATAAGTTTGAACAAAAAAATGCCGACTTTACTAGTAGAAATAAGAAAGATTGGCCAGCTTTTAAAGCAAGTAATTTAAAAACAGTAAAAGAATTTGAATCTAAATTTTTAAGAATTTCAATTTCAGGACTTAATGAAGCGAATCTAATTCTAGCATTTGATGCTGAAACTAAATCTAAAGATGAAATTGACTTTAGAACAACTATTTCGGCTTATGCGGACAACAGTGCATTAGGTTATAGATTACGTAAACTGTTTAAAGCTCAACTTGAAAGAAAAATTGAATAAAAAAACGTGCTACAACAATACATACAATTTATAGCGGTGCGTTTCTCAGGAAACAGTTGAGCTCTTTCCTACTCCACCAAATTCCTGCGGAATTCTGATGGTAAAATAGAATATGGATTTCCGCAGCAATTTGTCTACTCTGTTCCATTAAACTTCTTATCTTTAAATACCGCTACAAATTGCATGTTAAACGTTGGCAGTAATGCTAGAAAAACACTTTGGATAAAATCAAATTGACAGGAATGAATTCAACACTAATTGAAATGGCTAAAATTGCCGACAGATTTTCATTACCTGAAAGTGTTCGACAAATTATTGAGACACAAAACAAATTCAAAGCTCTACTTCCAAAAATTGATATACCAACTTATAATTTCCCTAAGTTTGATATCACAGAGTTTAAGCCATTTTTAAATTCCGAGTTACTTGAGAATTTAAGGAGAATTGGAAATATTGGCGAAAGGTTAAAGAATAATCCAGAATTACAATTTGGATTTATAACAGACCTCGAAATTCTGAATTTAAAATCTGCTGAGGAATTTAAAGAAAGTTTAGTTTCTGATTTAACAGATGAAGATATTAAAGCCAAAGAAGAAATTTTAAGTGAGAATCTGGTTCCCTATTTGAAAGAACTTGGACTTGAAAATATTTGGTATGGTGCAAATTTCGCACTTGAAAATGATTCAAATCCTGACCGATTAAGGCATTGCCTAATTTCTTTGCGTACAATTTTGGAGCATTTAATTGACGACATTCTTGCACCAGTTGAGAAATTGAAAAATGCAGAAATGTTTGAGAAAGAATTTCGTAAATATAAAATTGGTAAACAAAAGCTGATTCACATACGAATAACAAGAGAGCAGAAAATTGAGTTTTTTACATCGCAAATCAAATTTGGAATGTTGGATGATTTTACAAAAAATGAAATAAAATATGTTTGTGATTGTTATTCTATTTTGTGCAATGTTCACCAACCAAATGTAGGAATTACAGAAAATCAAGTTAGAAGCTTAAAAGTTAAAACAGGAATAACGATTTGGTTATTGGTATACATGAATGAAATAATAAACGAATAAAGCAATACACACAACAATAGCTAGTAATTAGTGCAAGTTCGGCTTCAAGGAAATTTTAGTGCGTTAAAACCGCATGAATAATTTGTATATCAAAATATGCTTTCAGAAGTGGTGCGGAAGCATTCAAGGATTAACATTTGCACCAATTACAAGCACAACCGTTACAGGCAATTAAAGTCATAAACAAAATGATCAATCTGATACTTATTTTTATCTTAATTGTTGTTCCAACTATTTCAAATGGACAAGAACTATTTGAAGAAATCTCACCACTCCCTCCCTTATCAGATGAATTTTGTACTTCATTTAAGTATAATAAAAATTTTTATCATACAAATTACTATCTAAAACCTGAGGTTGTAATTAACAAAATAGATTCACTTTTTAATCTATTTACACATGATAATTCTTTAGATCATTGTGATTCCGTAAAAATGTCGGAACAATTAATTCAAAAGTCCTTTTTATTAAATCAAACAAATAAATTGCAATTATCATTTCAAACGTTGTTGATAGTAAAAACATATAATTTAAACAGAGAATACCTTCAATATGCTTATGGTAACTATTATATAGCAAAAGGAGATAGTAAATTAGCTGAGAAATATTTAATACCAATCTCAATTGATTCAGCAAATAAATATTATAATTCAGCAAACGAAAGTCTCGCAGATTTTTATTTTTCCAAAATGAAATATGAAAAATCTATAAAATGCCTTGACAAATCACTGAATTACTTTGAAAATGATTATCTCAAAAATAATGATATGCCTGTATTACCTGAATATATTATTTATATTATATTGAGAGGTGATTGCTACTATAAACTAGGGAAAACAGAATCAGCTTGCATGGATTGGAAAAAAGCTGCTACCTATGATACTTATAAATTATTCGAAGAAGAATTAAATAAAAAGTTATTAGAATGTAAATAAAAACATGCCTGTAACACTAGGTTGTAGCAATTTTATAAAAAACATATTCGTCCTATATGCTTCGACAAATCCTACTAATTACGACAATGTGTGCTGCACTGAACGTTTTCGGTTGGGATAATAAAGGTCGTAAGAGCAGTAAACATTGGAGTAGCTGGTCAGTTGATACCGCTTCCTATAAAGATGGTATGGAAATAATAAAAAAACGGCAGCGATATTTAAGGAATCAACATAGTTGGAGTCATCAAACAATAATTTTCAAATATGATTTATGTAATCATTTAATACAAAAAAGTAAGGAATATTCTGAAGCGAAATGCTTCAGTGGAAATTCTAAAATGATTTATGATAGACATTATAAAAGAAATTGTTCAAAGTGATAGACAGAAATTAAAATATACTAACAATAAGTAACATTTATTCCGCCAAGGTTGATAAATAAAAATATCAATTATCCTCTTTAGCAGCATTAATCCTTCGCACCAACTCCTTTGTCTTCTCATTGAAGGTATACGAGAAATATGTAATATATTCATGCAGGCCCCAATTATAACTTTCAAAATACTGTTTTTTAGTATCGTCTTCAATTTCGATGCTATATAAATTGCGGGCTACGAGCTTCACTCCTCTTATATCTTGCAGCTTTATTTTTTTCTTACCGAGATATAAATATTGATCGTCAAATTTTGCCGGATACGAAATCATAATATGAAAAAATTTCCGTAAAACTAACAAGGGGAATCCTATAAAAAAGACGAAAAATAAAAATACTATATTAAAAGATGTTACGAAAAACAACACAATCAACAAAATAAATATAACTGACAATATGATCCAAAATACTTTTCGAATAACAGCAAAAATTGAAGATAGATTAACAAGCATATAACTATTTATTAAAAAATTAAATAAGCATAGAACATTTCTTAATCAATTCAACAAAACACACGACCAAGATAAACATTAAAATATTTTTTTTATTTTCTGAATACTGCAACCACAAATTCCTTTTTCTCATAAGTAATATAATAAGAAAACCGAACGCCAAATACCAACCCATAGAAAAATCAGGAATAATTACATTTACACTATAAAGTACTTCTAAGCATAGAGGAATTAAGAAAAGTACAATTAAAAGAATCTCTGCTAATTCCATATTTCCAGACTCTTTATTATGCTTTGCCTCTATCCACAAAGCCAATGCAGGAAACACATTTGACAAAATTGCTACTACAGAAAAAATCTTAATAAACATATAAAATACCTCATTCGAAATATTAATACTAAAGCCAATTAAAGTTAATCTTTGAACAATAAACAATATAAACGTTAAAAAAAACAAATCTTTTTTCTCTGAAATGATTGTATAAAAAACAGCTAAACTTAATATGAACCCATGTTGAAAAAATATAACCAACCCATCACGTGACCCTAAAATGGGTAAAAGCGCTGTAAATATAATTGCGCCAATGATACCATATGATATTTTGTCTTTTATTTCTTTTTTCAACTTCAACATAAAATATTCATTATAGGTAGAAGAAACTCAGCATGTCTGTCTATTGATATGAATAAAATAAATTCATATCCTTTTCAAAAACCAGCGCCCTTAAATTGGCTGTCGGCCGTTGGCACAACAGCGGGTAGATTTGTAGTTGTGGTAAGAGTGGAAAATTATAACAGCAGTAAGAATATTTTAAAACGAAATAAACTTCGCGCTCACCTGGATCACATCCACAAACGATACAACCAGCAATAAGATCAACAGCTCTTTCTCTGAGTCTTTGTAACGCATCCAAAGATTGTTGTTGTAGATCAATGTTGAAATCAGAAAGCAGGTACCAAACGAGTAATACATAGAGTATTCTGTAGTAACTGCATAGCGGGTTGATGAGATCAATAAAAACAACACCAGCAAAAATTCCAGCATTTCAAAAGTCTTGAATTCTTTGCTGTGTTTATACGCCAACACACCAAAAGCAATGGCCGACAATAAAAAAGGCAATGCAAACAAGGCTTTGATATAGGATACATCTATACCGGGAGCCAACAACTGTACAGCCGATAATGCAATAAAGGACGCAAAAGTTAAAAAGAAAAGATCTTTCGATTCTGCCGTAACCAAATATAAACCTGCCAATAAACCCACAAACAGCGCACGCAACGTAATAAGTAATCCCGTATCAACTGTTGTTACAAGCGGTACAATTGCTGTCAACAAAATAGCGATAATTAATCCATAGGAGATCTTATCTTTCAACTCTTCGTTTATTTTCATCATAGCCTTATTTCAATAACTCCTGTAACTTTTCTTCCAATGCACTTCCGCGCAAATCTCTCGCAACTACAACACCGTTGGGATCTAATAAAAACGTTGCCGGAATTCCTTCTACCTGATACAAACGTACCACAGAAGATTCCCATGCTTTCAGATCGCTTACGTGTGTCCACGTTAATTTATCTTTCTCAATTGCACTGAACCACTTCTCTTTGTTATCGTCCAGTGACACACTTAAGATATCAAATTTCTTTCCTTTAAATTTTTGATATGCCTTCACAACCGTTGGAGACTCCTGACGGCATGGGCCGCACCAGGAAGCCCAGAAATCAAGCAATACATATTTACCTCTAAAAGAAGATAAACTTACCATCTTCCCTTTTGTATCCGGAAGAATAAACTCTGGAGCTTCCTTCCCTATTGCTGCAGGATTACCTTTTTCTTTCGCAACTTTTTGCTCCAGATAGGTTTTATACTGCGTTACATTTGTAACCAGACTTGCAGTATATTTATATGTCGGTTGCTTTTGTTTAATAGCCGTAGTGACTGTTTCAATAAATGGAAAATCATTTTCCCAATCTGCATAACTCAACATACTGAATACAATGGGAGAACCTGTATTCGCAGTGATAGACTCCTGTATGTATACTTTCATATCTGCTTCCGTAGCCTTGATCTGATTCATGCAATTGGTTGCAAAGATCGAAGATGTATTCACTTCTTTCATTGAATCCAACATAGCAGACAATTCACTATGTGTTTTAGTGAAGGCCATCATTTTTTTATTAAAATCAGCAAAGGTTGAGTTGTCTTTACTTCCTGTATACACAACTGTTTCAAGCAGATCATTTGCATCTGCTGTAAAAACAAGCGGATCTGAATTTACAATCAATGGCAAAAAGCTCTCATCTGCAAATCGAAGTCTGTAAATATCCACTTCATCCGCTGAACCTTTAAATTCAAATTCTCCAGCCTTGCTTAATTCAACAGAATCAATAGAAATCCAGCGTTTATCGCGCATTTCTTCTAAATGTACATATCCACCTTTGCTATGGCTTACGGTACCTTTAATAGAATATTCAAAACTTCCCGGCTTTGTTGCTTTTTCTTTTTTATCTGAACATGAAACAGTCCAAACCAATACAAGCAACAGATAAACGATTGAAATTCTTTTCATACTGAATTATGCTTCTAATACTTGTTTAATTAATTCGGTAGCAACTTTAGGATCTGCTTTACCTTTGGTAGCTTTCATCAGATCTCCCATAAACATAGACAGGATACCTGTCTTGCCGCCTTTATATTCTGCTACTTTAGCCGGATACTTCGCAATAATTTCCTGAATCAATGGAATCAATTCATCTGTATTGCTTTGCTGAACAAGGTTCAATTCTTCCGCAATCTGTAACGGTGTTTTTGAAGTTCCTTTTAATAACTCAGGGAAAATAGATTGGTTGGCAATCGTGGTATTTACTTTACCGGATTCAATCAAATCCACCAACAACGCAATTTGCGTCGGAGCAATTTTTAAATCTTTTACGTGTAAAGCCAATTCATTCAAATGTGATTTCACTGCACCGGTAACCCAGTTAGAAGCCAGCTTGTAATTCTTTGTATGTTTACACACTTCATCAAAATACAATGCGATCTCTTTGGTATCTGTTAATACCTGTACATCGTATTCGGATAATTTATATTCACCTGAAAACTTTGCATATAATTCCTGTGGCAAGGCAGGCAAGGTTGCTTTGATCTCTGCCAACCAGGCATCACTTACTGACACAGGTTGTAAATCCGGCTCAGGGAAATAACGGTAATCGTTTAATTCTTCTTTGGTACGCATACCATGTGTAGAGCCGTCTTCTGCATCAAACTGACGGGATTCAGAGATTATCTCCTCTCCTTTTTCAATCAATCCAATCTGACGTATAATTTCAAAATCAATTGCACGCTGCACGTTACGTACAGAGTTCATGTTTTTAACTTCTACTTTCTTACCGTATTCTTTTGCACCTTTCAACATCACGGAAACGTTTGCATCGCAACGCATAGAACCTTCTTCCATGTTGCCATCGCAGATCTCCAGATAACGAACCAGTTTTCTAATCTCAGACATAACAGCGTATGCTTCTTCCGATGTACGGATATCCGGTTCTGTAACAATCTCGATCAATGGTGTACCTGCACGGTTGTAATCCACAAGCGTGTCAACTTCGCCTGCAAGGTGCATGTTTTTACCAGCATCGTCTTCCATGTGAATACGATTCAGACGAATGGTTTGCTGATCGGTATTTTTTAATTTTATTTTAATATTTCCCCCAATACAGATGGGCGCGCTATCCTGCGTTGTCTGAAAACCTTTTGGAAGATCGGGATAGAAATAATTCTTACGATCGAATGACGTATAGCGATTGATTTCAGAACCACATGCCAAACCCATTTTGATCGCATACTCAACTACCTTCTTATTCAAACGTGGCAATGTACCCGGGTGACCAAGTGTAATAACACTTACGTTTGTATTGGGCAAACTTCCAAACTCTGCAGAATCTGAAGCAAATATTTTACTCAGCGTAGACAACTGCGCGTGAACTTCTAAACCAATAACCGGTTGATATTTATCTATAATTGACTGATCCATAATTCTTCTCTATCTAAACAATTAAGCATTCACCTGAATAAGATCCTTTGCTTTCGCAATCACTTTATCCAAACCATTAATTTCTTTACCGCCGGCAGTAGCGTAGAATGGCTGTCCGCCGCCTCCACCCTGAATTTCTTTCGATAATTCACGGATCATTTGTGATGCATTCAATCCTTTGTCTGCAACAAGATTATCCGAGATCATTACGGCAATGTTTGGTTTACCATCTACATTTACAGCAAGCACCAACAATAAATTATCTACTGTTTGTTTCAGATCGTATGCCACCTGACGCATGGCATCCACAGATGGCAATACAAGCTTCGCACGAATCAGATTAATATCGCCAACTTTTTCAACGGTATCTTTTAATGACTTCGCAATGGCTTTTGATTTCTCTGCCTGATATTCGTCTAATTGTTTTTGCAACACAACACGTTCTTCCAATAAATCTTCCAGCGACTTCACTAAGTCTTTTGGATTCTTCATCAGTTCCGTAATCTTAGCAAGTGTTGTTTGCTGTTCGTCCACAAATACTTCCGCAGCAGTTGCAGTCAATGCTTCAATTCTACGCACACCAGCAGCAACCGATGATTCACTTGTTATCTTGAAGAAACCGATCTTACCTGTAGAAGCAACGTGCGTACCACCGCATAATTCACGAGAGAAGGAATCATCAAACGTGATCATACGAACATACTCACCGTACTTTTCACCGAACAATGCCATAGCTCCAAGCTTCTTCGCCTCTTCGATTGGTACATTGCGTCTTTCGTTCAATGAAATATTCTCACGAATTTTTTCATTCACGATCAATTCTACTTTCTTCAATTCTTCTTCTGTTACTTTAGAGAAGTGTGAAAAGTCAAAACGCAATACCGATTCGTTTACTAATGAACCTTTTTGATTCACATGCGAACCCAATACTTGTTTCAATGCTGCATGCAACAAGTGCGTTGCAGAGTGATTGTTTTCTGTAAGTGAACGTTGCAAAACATTTACTTTACAATCAACAGACGCTTTTAAGTCTGCCGGTAATTGTTCAGTAATATGAATGATCAGGTTATTTTCTTTTTGAGTAGCAAGCACTTTAATTTTTTGAGCACCTTGCGTCAATGTACCAGTATCTCCTGCCTGTCCGCCGCTCTCTGCATAGAAAGGCGTCGTATCCAATACCAATTGATATTGATCTTTGCCTTTTGTTTTAACCTGACGGTATTTAATGATTCTTGAAGTAGAAATTAAATGATCGTAACCTACGAATTCAACTTCATCATCTTCTGTTACGATTGTCCAGTCGCTTGTTTCAACACTCGCTGCTTTTTTAGAACGTTGTTTCTGCGCAGCCATTTCCACATCAAAGCCTGCTTCATCCACTGTCAAGCCGTTCTCACGAGCGATCAACTGGATCAAGTCTAATGGGAAGCCAAATGTATCGTACAATTCAAAAGATGTTTTACCATCAATGACAGTAACTTTCTTCGTTTTTAATTCTTCTCTGATCTGCTCTAATTTACTCAAGCCAATATCAAGCGTACGTAGGAAAGAGATCTCTTCTTCCTGCACAACCTTCGAAACAAAGTCCTGTTGAGATTTTAATTCAGGGAACACATGCGCTAATTGGTCTGCCAATACAGCAACCAATTTATATAGAAACGGTTCTTTTAAATTTAAGAAGGTATATGCGTAACGCACCGCACGACGGAGAATACGACGGATCACATAACCAGCCTTATTATTCGACGGAAGTTGTCCGTCTGCAATAACAAATGAAATGGCACGGATGTGATCTGCCATCACGCGCATGGCAATATCTGTCTTTTCATCCGCACCGTATTTGATTCCAGAAGCCTTCGCTACGAAATCGATCATCGGTGTGAATACGTCGGTATCGTAATTTGATTTCTTTTTTTGAATCGCCATACACAGACGCTCGAAACCCATCCCTGTATCAACGTGCTTGTCCGGAAGTTCTTCAAGAGAACCATCGGCTTTACGATTGAACTGAATAAATACGTTGTTCCAGATCTCTACAACCTGCGGGTGATCGTTGTTCACCAATGTTTTACCATCAACGGCTTTCACTTCTTCGGCTGTACGAAGATCGACGTGAATCTCTGAACACGGTCCGCACGGACCTTGCTCGCCCATTTCCCAGAAGTTATCTTTTTTATTTCCTAACAGAATGCGGTCTTCTGCGATCCATTTTTTCCAGAAGTTATATGCTTCCGTATCACGTGCAAGCTTCTCTTTATCGTCGCCTTCGAAAATCGTTACATACAAACGGTCTTTCGGAAGTTTGTAAACCGAAGTCAATAATTCCCATGACCAGGCAATAGCCTCTTCTTTGAAATAATCTCCGAACGACCAGTTACCAAGCATTTCAAACATGGTATGGTGATAGGTATCAATACCCACTTCTTCCAAATCGTTGTGCTTACCGGATACACGCAAACATTTTTGTGTATCGGCAATACGACGGTATTTCGGAGTTTCATTTCCTAAGAAATAATCTTTGAATTGATTCATACCGGCGTTGGTAAACATCAACGTCGGATCATTTTTATTTACGATCGGTGCGGAAGGAACAATTTGGTGGCCTTTAGAGGCAAAGAAATCCAGAAATTGCTGACGGATTTCGGCTGAGGTCATAAACGAAGACATACTCAAACTAAGGTTTTCAACATTAAAACTATAAGATTCAAATTTAGGAAAAAACCACGTCAAAAGCCCGATTTTATGCAAGGGATTTAATATTTCATAGATTTTTAAGAATGTGAAACCACTTCAGAATGAAGGCTTTTCCACAAAGACTCTTGAAATGTGGAAAAGAAATAAAAAGCGAAAGGATTTACACTGGAAATGTACCGTTTGGAATATGTATTTTTGAACTGTATCGGTTCACGTATTTATACAAACCCAGCTATCAAATTGCCTTACAAAGAGAAAGATATAGAGAAAAAATATTTTAGCATTGGCGAAGTTTCGACCATGTTTAAAGTTGCTCCTTCCCTGATCCGTTTTTGGGAAACAGAGTTCGATATATTCAAACCTCAGAAGAACCGTCGCGGCAACCGTCAGTTTACCAAAGAAGATATTGAGAATTTCAGACTCATTTACAATCTGGTAAAAGAGCGAGGCTATACACTTCAAGGCGCAAAAGAAATGCTCAAAGTAGATCGTCACAAATCGAAAGATAAACTGGAGTTGTTAGAATCTCTTCAGAAGGTCCGTGATTTTTTGGTTGATTTGAAGAAGCAGATGGAATAAAGTTTTAAGTAATAGGTTTTAAGTTTTAAGAATCGTTACTTTTAAAAAGCTTTACGTTTTAATTGATAGGTTTTAAGATTCTTAGCCTTTACATTTTATTCGTTTAAATAGTACCCTTCTGTCTTTCATTTAGAACTAAAATTTTTACTCTTACTATTTTAAGATACTCATATACAACGTGCCTCTTTCTTAAAACTTATTACATAGAACTTAGTACTTTCTTAGAACTTATTACTTAAAACATAAAACTTTCCTACCCGCTATGCAGGAAAAAATTTACCAGGTTGCCGTGGGCCTTATCCCTGGCGTTGGTGCAGCTACAACTAAAACGCTGATCAGTTATTGCGGCAGTGCCGAACAGATTTTCAAAACACCCAAAGGTAAACTCAAAAATATTCCTGGGATTGGAGATATAACCATTCAGAATATTCAGGATACTACTGTTTTACATGATGCAGAAGAAATTGTAAAACGATCAGAAAAACTCGACACACAACTTCTTTTTTATACCGATCCGGATTATCCGAACCGCTTAAAACAAATTCCGGATGCTCCTACTTTATTGTACTACAAAGGAAGTGCAGCTGTGAATCCTGTTAAATCCATTGCAATTGTTGGCACACGCAAAGCAACCGAATATGGTAAAAGTGTAGTACGTAAATTACTGGAAGAACTGGCTTCATACAAACCGCTTGTTGTAAGCGGACTGGCATATGGAATAGATATACAGGCCCACAGAGATGCACTGGATCTTGGTTTGGAAACCATCGGTGTAATGGCTAACGGCACAGATATTATTTATCCATCTGTACATAAAAACACCGCTGCAAAAATGATCGAGCAAGGCGGATTGATGAGCGAATATACCTTCGGCTCCATCGCTGAACCCATGCGCTTTCCGGCACGAAACAGAATTATTGCAGGTATGGCAGATGTAACCATTGTTGTTGAAGCAACGCAATCCGGCGGCGCATTGATTACCGCCGATATTGCAAACAGCTACGATCGCGAAGTAATGGCCGTGCCCGGACGAATAAACGATATTACTTCTGAAGGCTGCAACAATTTAATTAAGCAAAACAAAGCGCACACCTTAACAAGCGCTTCAGACCTGATCGAATTATTAAATTGGGATATTGAACCAAGTCAGAAAGCAAGTAAAAACATAATCCTCTCTGAACTTGAGGAAGAGGAACTCATGATATACGCCGTATTGGTTGATACAGAAGGCATACACATTGATGAATTAAGCTGGAAGTCACAATTACCCATGCACAGAATCAGTTCTGTATTGTTGCAGATGGAATTTAAAGGCCTTGTAAAAGCACTCTCCGGTAAAAAATTCACGCTGCGATAATGGACTATTTTCAAGTTTAACAAAACCTCCAAGGATTTATGATTACATATAAATTAAACCTTCACACATACTAATAATCCTTGGAGGTTTCGAATAAAACTCACATTTTTTTCATTTGGTTGATAAAAGCAGTTTCTTTCACTTTGTGAACTTAACTGCTTTTTATATCTTGATGCTTTACAAGGTTTAAAAGAATCGTATGGCATCAACGTTTTATGAAGTATTAGGAGTATCCCGTTTTGCATCTGATGCTGATATAAAAAAAGCGTTTAAAGAGTTAGCAAAAAAGTATCATCCGGATAAACATCCCGGAGAAAAATTTTACGAAGAACATTTCAAAAAAATAAATGAAGCATATCAAACCTTGTCGAACCCGCAGGCAAGACAACGATACGATCTTCGCATCAATTATACACAAAGCACACCTCCGCCTAATCAACAACAATATAGACGAGCTGCAAATCAACAGCGTCCAGCTTCGCAGGCACAAGCCCCCTATACGAATTATAAAAAACCACAAGCAAGTCGTTCAGCATCATCACAAAAAAAACTAAATAACTATTATGTTTATATGGGCATTGGTGCTTTTGTATTCATCATAGGATGTGCGTGGTTTTATAATTTCATGAATGCGTATGCTTCGAACGAGTATTACACAGAAGGTTTAAAAGAAGAGCAAAAAGGCAATAACGTAGAGGCAATGGGCTACTTCTTTTCATCCTTAGAGAAAGATCTAGAAAATCCAAAGGTGAATGAAAAAGTCGGTGATATATACAGCAAGCTCGCACACAACAATTCGATTGAATTATTTTATTTCGATCTGGAATTACAAAAAAAGGCTGTAGATGCAAGTCTGGATGAAGAGAGCGCCGATCTTTACAGAAAAATGAAAAGTATAGATTCTCTTGCTGCGATGTATTACAACAGAGCATTTGAAAATTACGAATCCGATGAAGACAAGCGCAGAGTTGGCCTTAAACGGATCCGGACTGATATAAAGATCGGAAATTTTAGAGAAGCAATGGTTGCAGCCAGTCAAATCAATAACTATCCGGATGCAAAACGGGACGACAGTGTATTATACTATCAGGCTGAGATCAATTTTCAAATGAAGAATTATACTGAAGCCCGTCGTCAATACATGAGCTTCTATGGATTACATCATAAGTCTTCTGATGCGCTTATCCGATCAGCTTTGTGTCATTACAATGAAAGCAACGAAGATTTTGCTATCGGTCAATTAAACAAAGTCATTGCACAGTTTCCCGACAAAGGAGAAGCATATTATTTTAAAGGAGAAATTGCCCGACGTAATCAGGATTCCATTTCATCCTGTACGCTATTCTACAAAGCAGATAGCTTAAATGTCTTAGCGGCAAAAGCTGCTGTTTATAAATACTGTGAAAACTAATTTATGAAATACCTATTTATAAGTTTCTTATTCATTCTTGCATATACCACAACTGCACAGAACAATATCACACCTTCTTTTAGATCGAAAGAAAATCCGCATTACTGGAAAAACAAAATCCCAAGAGCAGATTATTGGCAGCAAGATGTACATTATACCATTGATGCGACACTTGATGACTCATTGAATACGATCACCGGAAATTCATTTAAACTTGTCTATTGGAACAACTCTCCAAACGATTTGAATGAATTGTATTTCCATCTGTTTCAAAATAGTGCTCAACCGGGATCTTATTATGAAAATTTAAATCAGAATAATAAAATACCGATCAAGTATGGCAAGTATGAGCAGGAAGGTTTAGGTACAATAACTGAAAACATACAGGTCAACGGACAACCTGTAAAAATCGAATTAGATAACACTATACTAAAGGTATTTTTAAACAAACCTTTGCTCAGTGGAGACTCATTGGTTGTAACAATGAAATTCACTACGTACTATGACAATGGCAGTATGCGCCGGAGAATGAAGTTTTATGAAACCTTTAATACCAAACATTTTGATGGTGTTTTCTGGTATCCTTCTATTTGTGTATACGACAAAAAATTCGGATGGACGACCGATCAGGATCTGGACAAAGAATTCTATCACGACTTTGGAACGTTTGATGTATCTCTGACGCTTCCTCAGGAATATATATTGGATGCGACGGGTGTAATGATGAATGAAAAAGAAGTTTTACCTGATACCCTTCGTGCGAAGCTTGACATTAAAAACTTTGCAAACAAAAAATTCGGAGAACAACCATCTATTATTATTCCAAAAGTAAAAGGTAAAACCAAAACGTGGATCTTCCATGCAGACAACGTACATAATTTTGCCTTCACTGCTGACCCCTTATACCGCATTGGTGAAACGTCATGGAACGGTGTACGTGTGATCACACTTGCTCAGGAACAGAGTGCTTCGAAATGGCAGCAATCCGGAGAATACACAGCACGGATCATCAAAACCTACTCTACCGATTTTGGCATGTACGACTGGCCAAAGATCATCATTGCAGATGCAAAGGATGGTATGGAATACTCCATGCTTACCTTAGACAATGGTACCTATCCGCAGCATCAGTATCTGCTATCGCATGAAGTAGGTCATATGTGGTTTTACGGAATGGTCGGTTCGAATGAAACCTACCGTGCGTTTATGGACGAAGGATTTACACAATTCTTAACGGTGTGGTCTATGGATAAGCTCTTGGGTGCAAAACGCGCCCGTGCCCATACCAATAAGTTCATCGAAAAATATCTTGATTCTGCAATTAACAGAAACGATTACTTATACGCACCTTACTTAAATCATGTAACCGAAAATTTTGATGAACCATTAAACACACACTCCTGCGCCTTCAATGGAGCTGTGCGTCACAGCGGTAATTATGGATTGGTCTATTTCAAAGCCGGAACCATGTTATACAATTTAAAATATGTATTGGGTGATTCGCTGTTTATTGGTGCAATGAAACATTATGTTCAAAAATGGAAATTTGCACATCCCTATCCGGAAGATTTCAGAGATGCAATTATTGAATACACCAAAACAGACTTAAACTGGTTCTTTGATGAATGGTTAGAGACTTCTAAAAATATAGACTACAAAGTAAAATCTGTCAAGAAAATTTCTTCAACCAATCAACACTTCAAATACGAACTTACCTTTGAACGCATTGGCAGAATGCAGATGCCCTTAAAATATATTGTAACATTTGAAGATGGCACAACAAAGAAATTTTTGATTCCCAATACATGGTTTGTGCCACCAACAAAAGACAGTGTATTAACTAAATGGTATGGCTGGGATCTGCTTCAACCAACTTATACAACCGTACTCGAAACAGATTCAAAAATAAAATCTGTGATCATTGATCCGGAAATGCTGCTTGCAGATTCTGATAATTCGAACAATCAATGGGGAAAGAAAACCAACAGTACCTGGCAATTTGATCACAGAGTACCTCAGGCAAAAAGCTGGAAGTACCGTCGTAACTATATACGACCGGATATCTGGTATAATGGGTTTGATGGTGTGCAAGTAGGTGTTCATGCGGAAGGAAAATATTTCAACAAGTACAATTACCATGTGAGTGTGTGGGGCAACACTACTTTAGGCCAGAACTTAAGAAATTCTACAGACCTTAATCCACAATACATTGCCTTTAATGCTATCTATAACAGACAGCTTAGCAAAGTATCCAGAGAAATGTATGCGAATACACAATTGGCGTACAATGCGGGCATTTGGAAAGGTATTGTAGGATTGGAAAAAACATTCCGGAAACAAGATCAGTCTAATCCCCGATATACAAAGGTTTCTGTATTTGCGAAGTATTTGGTAAATGAATATAATTATCAGCCCTATCTGTTGTATCCAACGGAATGGGGTGTTCGAAATCAATCTACACAATGGGTGAATGCATCGTTCAATATTTCTATTCTGCGAAAATACGTTTATACAAAAGGCAACGGAACAATTAACATCTCTATTCGTGCACCATTCATTGCCAGCGATTACAACTATTCTCAGATCACAGGTGAAGCAAAAAACAATTATGCACTTACTAAAAAGCTTGATCTAAAAACACGAGCGTACGCGCAGCTTGGCTTAAATGATGTACCGCTTGAAAGTTCTTTATATGCAGCCGGTGCAAATCAGGAACAACTGATCGACAACAAATACACACGTGCAATCGGGTTCATTCCATTTGATTGGCTGAACTATCAAAACACAACCAATCATTTCCAATACGGAGGCGGATTGAATCTACGAGGTTATGCAGGAAATGTATGTACAGAAAAAGTTTCTTCTTCTAACGGCGACAGTATTGTATATGCATACAACGGACAAACAGGAGGCTCAGTAAATCTGGAATTGGAGTTCGATAAATACATAAAAATTAAGCCCAAAGGTTTTACAAAAAACATTCATTTTGATATGTATGGCTTCTTTGATGCAGGGATTTTAAATTATAAAGTAGTTACGAAGAATTATTGGAGTAGTTTCAGAATGGATGCAGGCTTAGGCACTGCAATGACGATCAAATTTACTCCGTACGACATCACTCCTCTTGTAATCCGTGCAGACTTCCCTCTCTGGATCAACACTCCAACTGCCGGAGAAAATTATGGAGATTTTAGATGGGTGTTGAGCGTGAATCGGGCGTTTTAGGGTGCTACTTACTTAATCTTGGGGCGATGCCTATATACTTTTCTAGGGGCGATGCCCATCAGATCCTAGGGGCGATGCCCCTAGCTATGCTATTTCAGGCTTACAGCCTGATTGTCTTTTCATAGCAAAATTTCATTATAAAAGTTAACAGTACAATAGAATAATTAATACTAATTTTACTACCTAGCCTGTAAGGCTTGCATATCATAACTAGGGGCATCGCCCCTAGGATCTGACAAGCGAGGAGCATTGCCCCTAGTTATAATTTGTAAGGCTTTCAGCCTTTTCTTTTTTCATAGTTTAATATATTTTCATCAGCTAACTTTTTAAAATGGGACAATCTTTATCGCAGATGTATATACATCTGATCTTCGGAACTAAAAACAGATACCCTTTTATTTCCGAAACAATTGAAGCGGAATTGCATCAATATATTGCTGAGATACTGAAAAGTTATGCATCTCCTGCACTAAAAATCAATTCTATGCCAGATCACATTCATATACTTTTCCGTTTATCCAAAAATCACACCTTAGTAAAGGTCGTAGAAGAAATCAAGAAACATTCATCTAAATGGATGAAAAGTAAAGGGATTGATGGCTTCACCTGGCAAATCGGTTATGGAGCCTTCTCTGTAAGCAGCTCAAATATTGAAGTGGTTTCCAACTATATCTTAAATCAAAAGGAACATCATAAAACTATTTCCTTTAAAGATGAAGTTGAAAGCTTTATGAAAAAACATCAACTTACAGAATATGATTCAGTATTTTTCTGGGAATAAAAATCACCACCAAGCCTGAAAGGCTTACATATCAAAACTAGGGGCATCGCCCCTAGAATAACACTCTACGACCTAAAAAAACTTCGCTTCATACTTATACATCCCCAATGGATCCTGGCGCAAAAGCTTAGATAAGGCTAAATACATAGCAGGCTGATTGGCATGAAAATGTTCCGGGCGTTCAAAGAAGTACTCTACCGCTACTGCAAAATACAGATCGCGATCAACCTGATCATAATCGTTGTATTTTGATTTACCGCTTTGGATATATTTTTCTGCTTGTTGCTTATACAGTTTATCAAATGTTTTAAAAGTGTGGCGGTTAAAAATACCTTTCTGGCTAAACTGATACTCTAAACTCAAGGCCATAGCCATGATTTTCAATCCGGGATTATATCCATCCGTTATTGATGAATACCCGGCTGAGAATGTCTCCCAGCAAATTTCAATTTGTTTTGTTTCTCTAAACGTATTTAGATTCGTAACGTCTTTAGCTGTAATATTGATCGTATTGAAACTGGATAAATAATACGATTCTCTACCAAACAATATTTGTATAGAAGTTGCTGCAATCATCACCTTCATTTCTTCTGTAATTTCAATTTCATCCGTTGAAACAAACTTTTTATTAATCAAAAAATGATTTACACGCTTTCTGAATTCACGTCGGGCATTTTGATTCAATACTTTATAATATGGAAACTTTTCTTTAAGAATTTGTTGACGTCCTTCACTCAATGGATCAAAATATAAAAACAGTTTGAATAGTTTATATTCATACGCTTTGCAATAATGATAGAGCGACACAGAAGCGAGTAATATAAATGGTAAAAGAAGAGCAATTATCCATACATAAGTAGGATAATGTCTTGTATCACGTCCTCCGCGAGTATACCCATAATATCTTGCAGAAACGCTAAAATTAATTACAAACAATAAGATTGATGTTATAAAAGAACGTAACATAATCATTCTATAAAATAAATTCAATTAATTAAAAAACTTCTCTTTGTACTTATACATCCCAAGTGAATCCTGGCGAAGCAACTTAGACAATGCCAAATACATGGCAGGCAGATTGGCCTGAAAATGTTCGGGACGCTCAAAGAAATATTCTACAGCTACCGCAAAATATTCGCTACGATCTACTTTACTATAACTATCGTATTTAGACTTGCCGCTTAAAATATATTTTTCAGCTTCCTGTTTATACAAACGATTAAATTCTTTGTAGGTCGATTCGCTAAACAATTTATTTTCACCAAATTGATGCTCCAGATCCAGAGCCATTGCCATCGTCTTAATTCCAGGATTAAAACCATCGGTTAAGGATTTATATCCTTGTTCAAATTCGTCCCAGGATATTTGAATGGATCTGTTTGTGTGAAGTTTATCAAGCTGTACCGGAAAGTTTTTAGAAATTAAAATCGTATCAAATTTTGAAAGATAATATGCTTTCCGTTTAAAGAGGATCTGAACAGCAGTAGCAGCAATCATGACCTTCATCTCTTCAGTTATCACAATATTGTCAACAGATTCAAATCGTTTATTCGTAATAAAATGCTGAACGCGATTTCTAAATTCCTCCTTATCTTTTTCATTCATTTTTATGTAATAGGGAAATTGCAAATCAAGAATACGTCTACGTTCCTCATTTAATGGAACAAAATATCGGAACGTTATATATTCCCACAAATAATATTCATTTTCTTTGCAATACTTTAATATTCGAAATGAAAAAATAATAATCAGAAGTATGAAAAATTGCATGAGGTTTTATTGTTTAAACGGTTCGTATTTAGGGAGAAGAATGATTGGATTTCTTTTCTCTTTAGAATTTATAGCCTTTAAATAACTTTCATATTCATAGCCGGAATCAATATGTTCGTAGTACTCTATTTTTTTCTTCCAAGACATTTCATAATATTCATTAGTAGCATTTTTTACAAAGTCGTTTTTAGCTGATTTTTTTTTGAGCAACAGTAAGTTTGTTATCAATTGCTTTCTCAAAAACATATCCTATATACGCATATATCTTATTGTTAACAGGTTTGCCAAAATCTTCTCTATAACTAAAATCTTCATTCTGAAACATCATAAGCGTATCTTCCGGAGTGTAATCGAAGGCTTTAGTCGTATCATAAACCGGACAAACCAAAAATAATTGATACATCAAATTATCTTGGGTTTCAAAAGAAGTGAAATATTCTTTTTTCTCATGCGTTGCCCTAATATACTTTTTGATTTTATAAAAAACATGCAAATGAACCGTATCAATGTATGATACATCTTCGAGATAGAATAATGTTGTATCTGCAGATTGTTTTTTTTGTGCCTGTACAGAAAAAACAGATAAAAAACATGTAATAACTGTAAACAGATATATGGGTAGTTTTTTCATATTAAAACAATAGAGAATCTATTTACAACTTCAAACACAACGCCTTAAACAAACCACCGTCCGATATGGTACAGCCCGCCTGTATCATATCAAACAATTCACGTTCTCTTGTTTTAGAATATGATTTGGAAGTTGTGCGTACAATTAATTTATCCGGAGGGTTAATTGCTGAAGCTTCTATAAATGCTGAATCTAAAAAATTCACAGCAGAATCGTCTTCCGATTCCATTGCAACCAATACCAATTTATCTGTCAAACATTGAAATGCGTGTACAAAATTTTCTGCACGATATTCCAGATACATTACGTTTCGCATAATTCCTTCAAAAACCACATCACTGAACAATTCAATGATCTGCTCTGCCCCATCTTTATCTTCCGCTTTCATCTTAACCCAATCCTCTGCTGTAATACCATTCAATACAAGGTATTCAACAAATTCTTTTTCAAGTTCCGTCAGTTCTTCAAAAGTTAATAGACGATAGGTAGGCATAAAATTTGAATTATAAATTATGGATTATGAATTATAACAACGTGGTATTGTTAGTGCATTCATTTTATTTCAAACCACTTGCAAGCACATCACAGATATGCATGGTTTTAATCGGCAACTTGTTGTGTTTGATATAACCATCTAAATGCATTAGACAGGAAACATCTGTAGATACAATAATGGATGCGCCTGTATCCATTGCGTTACGCACTTTCTGTTCGGCCATACCTACTGAAATAGGTTCAAACTTAACGGCAAACGTACCGCCAAATCCACAGCAGGTTTCATTATCTTTTAATTCAAGAAGTTCTAAGCCTTTTACATTGTTAAGTAACGTACGCGGGCCTTCCTTGATCTTACATTCTCTCAATGCACTACATGAATCGTGATACGTAATCTTTGCATCTAAAGCCGCACCGGGTATAGAGGTAACACCCAGGATCTTTGTTACAAACTCGGTAAATTCAAACGTATTTTGTTTCACGCGTTTGTAATCCAATATATAGGATGTAGAATCAAACAAACGGCTGTAACTGTTGCATACCATACCTACACAGGATGCAGACGGAGAAACAACATATCTATTAGGAGTTGAAAAATCTTTTAGAAACTTCACCGCAACTTCTTTCGCTTCTTCAAAGAAGCCTGCATTAAAAGCAGGCTGGCCACAGCATGTTTGCTTTGGATTGTAATGCACTTCACAACCTAAATGTTCTAATATTTTCACCATATTAAAACCTGTTTCAGGATATACCTGATCAACAAAACAGGGAATAAAAATATCAACGACAATTTTTTTAGATCTCATGTGCGTATATATTTTTGCAGCCATTGCCGCGTTATCTCATAAATATTTCAGATGCCTGTTTCAACGCATCATTGAAGTATCTCCGATCTATCCCTGAAGGAATGGATCGTGATTCAAGTTCGTCTAATAAAACTTCTGTATTAATATTTCCAACCAACTCATCCTTCGCCATCGGACAACCGCCAATACCCAAGATCGTTGAATCAATGCGTTTGCAGCCGGCATCCAATGCTGCCTGTATTTTCAGCTTAGCAGTTTCCGGTCGCGAATGAAAGTGCGCACCAAATTCAATATGCGGATACGAAGCCAATAACGTTCTGAATAAACTTCTAATCAGTTCAGGCTCTGAACTTCCAATGGTATCTGATAAGGAAATTGTTGTGATCTCTAATTGATCCAGTTGTTTTACAAAATCAATTACGGTTGAAGGTGAGTATGCTTCACCGTATGGATTTCCAAAGCCCATGGATAGATACACCACTAAGTTTTTCTGATGACGGATACATAAATGCTGAATCGCATCTACAGTACGAATGGCTTCATCAATGCTCTTATTCGTATTTTTTTGCTGGAACGTTTCTGAAAGCGATAAAGGAAAACCTAAATAATCAATCTCCGGATAGGTTAAGGCCTGCTCTGCTCCTCTTTCATTTGCGATGATGGATAATAATGCTGCGCGATCGCCATCCAGATTTAACAGATCCAGCACATCGGCTGTATCTTTCATCTGCGGAATGGCTTTGGGAGACACAAAACTTCCAAAATCAATGGTATGAAAGCCGGAACGCAATAAGGTATTGATGTATTTCGCCTTTACTTCCGTAGGAATAAAGGGTAAAATACCCTGCATGGCATCCCTGGGGCATTCAATAAGCTTGATATGTGAAGCAATGGTCTGCATTAAAATACCTGTGAAGCGATGGATTTAACTGTATCAGACTTACCCATAGAGTAATAATGCAGTACAGGAACGCCTGCCTGCATCAATTCTTTTGATTGCTGCACAGCCCATTCAATACCAACCTGACGAACCTGCTCGTCATCCTTACATTTTTCCACTTCCTTAACCAATGCTTCAGGCATTACTAAATGGAAAATATTAGGCAGTATTTGTAATTGTTTTTTTGTTGTTAAAGGTTTGATACCAGGCAGAATTGGAATCGTAATTCCATTTTTTCTGCACATAGCAACAAAGTCTAAATACTTTTTATTGTCGAAAAACATTTGTGTTACGATATAATCACTACCGCAAGCAACTTTATGTTTTAGGTTTTGAATATCAATTTCCATTGAAGGAGCATCCATATGCATTTCCGGATATGCTGCAACACCTACACAAAAATTTGTAGGAGTCGGATTCAATAAATCCTCTTCAACATAAATTCCATTATTCATATCTTTGATTTGTGAAACCAATTCAGAAGCATAACTATAGCCACCCGGTTTTGGAATAAAACTTCCTTCAAATTTTATTGGATCACCACGTAATGCCAAAACATTATCAATTCCCAAAAATTGAAGATCAATCAATGCATCTTCTGTTTCCTGCTGATTAAATCCACCGCAAATTAAATGTGGAACGGCATCTACCTTAAAACGGTTCATAATTGCCGCACAGATCCCAACCGTCCCAGGACGCTTACGAACAGTGATCTTCTCTTTGGTACCATCTGCACGTTCTTTGATCTGATAATCTTCTCTGTGGTAGGTAACATCGATAAATGGAGGTTTAAATTCCATCAATGGATCAATAGCATCAAAAATCGATTTTATATTTTGTCCTTTAAGCGGAGGTAGTATTTCAATTGAAAATAATGTTTTGCCTTTTGCTTCAGCAATGTGTTCGGTAACCTTCATTTATTCATTCATTAGTAATACTACAAAAGTACATAAATCATCCCGAATCCTATGCACGTAATTCAATTCCTTCTATACGAATGATCAACTTTACTAACACTCATGAAAAGATTATTCTATGTACGTGGTATGATTTACAATTCACTTCACGTAGCAGAGTTATGCACATCACTCAACTGATTTATAAAATATTTTTCACGATGAGGTTATCAACAATTTGTACTTCAGAAATATTTTACAATTTGATTCAGATGATTTTTTAATTGATATATAAAAAAAAATTCTACCGTTGGGCAACGATAGAATTTTTAACTTTAGTCAAGCAAATATGTTTATTTAATTACAAAAATGAATTAACCACTATTTGCGATTGGATAATCCTAGGAGGTATTATAAAACTAAATTAACTAAAAAAGCCTCAAATTGCAATAAAATGCGATTATTATTATTTCTTCCAATGGAAACTCTATATACAAATTATATAATACTTCATTAGAAAAATACAAATTGAAGATTGCATTCATATAGCAACAATTTCAAATACAAGAACTTATAGCGTAATAATTTTATTTTTAAAAATTGATTTTACCAATCCCAACAGCCAAAGTAAATAATTGTACTATTCCGATATCCCATTTTGAATAATGCCCTCTATGAATTGATTTTCTTAATAAAAAAAAGAAATCCCTGTCCATTTGGATGAACAGGGATAAAATTCAAAAGTTTGAATATTTATTAAACGTCGTAGGTCAAATTCGGAGCCAGCCACTTTTCCATGGTCGAAAGGTTCATATTTTTTCGGTTGGCATAGACCTCAACCTGGTCTTTAGCAACCTTACCCAAGCCAAAATATTTGGCATCCGGACTGGCAAAATAAAACCCTGAAACAGAAGAAGCCGGATACATCGCCATACTTTCAGTAAGAATAATACCCGTAGTTTTTGTTGCATCAAGCAATTTAAACAGATCCGGTTTTTCAGTATGATCCGGACAAGCAGGATAGCCTGGCGCCGGACGAATACCGTCGTATGATTCTTTAATCAGTTCTTCGTTGTCCAATGTTTCATTGGATGCATATCCCCAATACTCTCTACGAACCTTCGCATGCAGACATTCTGCAAATGCTTCCGCTAAACGGTCTGCAATGGCTTTCAGCATAATGCTGTTATAATCATCGTGGTCTTTTTCAAAACGTTCCAGATGTGGCTCAATACCCATACCAGCTGTTACTGCAAACATACCGATGTAATCTTTTTTACCGGATTCTTTCGGAGCAATAAAATCCGCTAAGGAAATATTCGGAACGTCTTTACCCTTTTTACCTTGCTGTCTTAAGAAGTGAAACTTCTTCGTCACTTCCGTTCTTGATTCGTTGGTATATACTTCAACCGTATCATCGTTTACAACAGATGCAGGATATAAGCCATACGCAGCATGTGCGGTAAGCCATTTCTCTGCAATCACTTTATCCAGCAATGCATTGGCATCTGCATACAACTTCGTTGCTTCAACTCCAATCACAGGATCTTTTAAAATCTTCGGATACTTGCCTTTTAACATCCATGTCTGGAAGAATGGAGTCCAATCTATGTATTCACGAATCTCAGCTAGTGAAAAATCATTTAAGGAATAGGTACCCAATTGTTTCGGAGTAACTATTTTAGCCGCATCCCAATCAACTGCGTATTTATTCGCACATGCTTCTTTGTACGTTACATAATTTTTATCTTCACGCTTGTTCGCGTAATCTTCACGAAGCTGTGTATATTCCGCTTTAATTTCTTTTACAAAGCCTTCGCTTGCATCATCACTCAACAACTTACTCGCAACAGGTACGCCTTTGGATGCATCCAATACGTGAATAACAGCACCGCTGTAATTCGGGTCGATCTTAACAGCAGTGTGTATACGGGAAGTCGTTGCTCCACCAATCAACAATGGAATTTTGAAACCTGCGCGCTCCATCTCTTTCGCCACGGTAACCATCTCATCTAAAGACGGAGTGATCAAACCGGAAAGTCCGATGATATCAACTTTTTCACGAATGGCTGTTTCTAATATTTTAGCAGCAGGCACCATAACACCGATATCCACGATATCATAATTATTACACGCCAACACAACACCTACAATATTTTTACCGATATCGTGTACATCGCCTTTCACCGTTGCCATCAATATTTTACCGGCATTGCGCTGATCACCGTTCTTTGCTTTCTCTTCTTCGAGGAATGGCATCAGATACGCAACGGATTTTTTCATTACACGTGCACTCTTTACTACTTGGGGTAAAAACATTTTCCCTACTCCAAACAAATCCCCTACTACGTTCATACCGGCCATCAACGGACCTTCAATCACTTTTAGCGGGATCACATATTTCTGACGGGCCTCTTCGGTATCCGCATCAATAAATTCAATTTCTCCTTTTACCAGAGCATAGGTTAAACGTTCTTCAACGGTACCTTTTCTCCACTCCAGATCTTTAACCTGAACTTTATCTGTACCTTTAACACGGTCTGCATATTCCAATAAACGTTCGGTTGCATCGTCTCTTCTATTCAACAATACATCTTCAACGCGTTCCAATAAATCTTTCGGAATGTTTTCATACACCTCAAGCATGGCGGGGTTTACAATACCCATATCCATACCTTCTTTGATGGCATAATACAAAAACACAGAGTGCATTGCTTCACGTACGGTGTTATTTCCTCTGAAAGAAAACGACACGTTACTTACACCACCACTCACATGTGCACCTGGAAGATTTTCGCGGATCCAGCGTGTAGCTCTGAAGAAATCCAATGCATAATTCTTATGCTCATCAATCCCTGTTGCTACCGGAAAAATATTCGGATCGAAAATAATATCGTTCGGATTGAAGTCAAGCTTATCGACAAGCAAACGGTATGAACGCTCGCAAATAGAAATACGTCTGTCGTATGTATCAGCCTGTCCGTCTTCGTCGAAAGCCATTACAACAACCGCCGCTCCATACTTTTTAATTTTACGTGCCTGCTCTAAATATTCTTTTTCACCAGCTTTTAAACTGATGGAGTTTACAATACCTTTTCCCTGAATACATTTCAAACCAGCTTCGATCACATGCCATTTGGATGAATCGACCATCACAGGTACACGTGAAATTTCAGGTTCAGAAGCCAACAGATTTAAATAGCGAACCATTGCAGCCTCGCTATCCAACATCCCTTCATCCATGTTCACATCGATCACCTGCGCGCCGCCGCGCACCTGATCCAATGCAACTTCAATTGCTTCTTCGTATTTATTTTCTTTGATCAAGCGTAAAAACTTAGCTGAACCTGTAACATTGGTACGTTCACCAATATTTACAAAGATTGAATCTCTATCAACAATAAGTGGTTCTAATCCGCTTAATTTTAATTTACCAATTTTGTAACTCATTATCCTTACTTATTCAACTACGCTTCTACTTCTTCTAATTTACGTGGAGCAAATTTTGCAGCTACTTCTGCCATTGCTCTGATGTGGTCTGGCGTACTACCACAACATCCTCCTAAAATATTTACCAATCCTTCTTCAAGGAAAACTTTTATCTGCTCTGCCATCTGCGCAGGTGTTTCATCGTATTGACCAAACTCATTTGGCAAGCCGGCATTCGGATACGCACTTACAAAGAACGGCGCTTCTTTCGCTAATACTTGTAAATACGGACGAAGTTCTTTCGCACCTAAGGCACAATTCAAACCAACAGATAATAGCGGTCCGTGTGAAACAGAAATTAAAAACGCTTCGGTTGTTTGTCCTGAAAGCGTTCTACCGCTGGCATCTGTAATGGTAGCTGAAACCATCAACGGAACTTCTTTCCCTGTTTCTTCAAACAATTCCATGATTGCATAAATAGCAGCTTTGGAATTCAATGTATCAAAAATGGTTTCAACCAATAACAGATCTGCACCACCTTCAAGCAATCCGATCGCCTGATCTTTGTATGCTTTTGCCAATTCATCAAACGTTACTGCTCTGTAGCCCGGATCATTTACATCCGGAGAAATAGAAGCCGTACGGTTCGTAGGTCCGATCGCGCCCGCAACATAACGCTGCGGTGATCCCGGATTCTTTTTCATGAATTCATCTACTGCTTCTCGCGCAACTTTTGCACCATAGTAGTTGATGTCGTACACCATATGTTCTAAGCGGTAATCTGCCTGTGCAATGGTTGTACCGCTAAACGTATTTGTTTCAATAATGTCTGCGCCCGCTGCTAAATATTCGGTATGAATTGCTTTGATCACATCCGGACGTGTAAAACTCAACAAATCATTATTTCCTTTTAACGGATGATCGTGATCTTTCAATTTATCGTTTCTGAAGTCTTCTTCTTCCAATGAATATCGTTGGATCATGGTACCCATTGCACCATCCAAAATCAAAATCCGCTTGGACAATTCACTTCTAATATCTGCCTTTGTCATAACTATTCCTTTCTACATAAAAGCCTGAATTACAAACCTACACACTTGTTGCCTGAAAGACAACTCATTTAAATGAAACTTCCTACATGAATCATACAACACATTTGCGTTGAATTTAATTTCAAATCCATAACATTCAATCTTTTAGAAGCATTTTGATTCGGCCGTGGTGGAAAACTATACCATTCGTTGAACCTCTAATTATCAGCATTTTCATTTTAACACAAAGACTGTAAATCGCTTTTAAAAGCAAGACTATCTATGTATTTTTGATAGAATATAGTCTACTACTAAATACGACATCGTGAAACTTGCTGCAGTTGATATTGGATCAAACGCTATTCGTTTCCAGGTAAGCAAAATCCTGGAATATAATGGCATGATAATGTTTAAGAAAATGGAATACGTGCGTTTCCCGTTGCGATTAGGAGAAGATGTATTCCGCCTGGGAATGATCTCTGCAGAAAAAGAAATGAAGTTTATCAAACTTATTCAAACATTCAAGAATTTGTTTGAATTGTATGAAGTAGATGATTACATGATTACTGCAACATCTGCTATGCGTGAATCGAAGAATGGGAAAGACATTGTATTAAAAGTAAAGGGTCTTGTTGGTGTTGACATCGACATCATTGACGGTGATAAAGAAGCAGAATTAATCAATACGGTTTTACATAACGAACTTGATGACAGCAGCTACATTCACATTGATGTGGGTGGTGGTAGTACAGAGTTAAATTTATTTGTAAACAGAAAAAAAATTGCAGCACGTTCTTTTAAGATCGGCTCTGTAAGAAGATTGCAAGGATTGGATGCTCCTGAAGAGTGGGCAGAAATGAAACAATGGGTAAAAGATAACATCGACAAGCTACCGAAGCCGGTTACAGCAATTGGTACAGGCGGTAACATCGGTAAGATATTTGAACTTGGTTCCACAGAAAGAAATAAAAAAGACAAGCGAATCATTTCGCTTAAAAAGATTGAAGAAGTTCAGCATAATGTTTCTCAATACAGCTACGAAGACCGTATCAATGTATTGATGTTAAACAGTGACCGTGCCGATGTCATCATTCCTGCATCTGAAATTTATACGAGTGTAATGGAATTTGCAAAAGCAAAACACATGCTTGTTCCCGAAGTAGGTTTGAAAGATGGTTTGATGTTGATGTTGTATGAACGAAATAAGCATTTACATATAACAGATTTGGATAGTATCAGAAACGTAAACAAATATCAGAAGTAATATTTTATGGAAACAAATGAGGAGGGTACTGCACCGGAAGCTAAAAATTTAGAATTATTTATTGGTGTTGTAATCGCAGTTTTTGCAGCCGTATTAGCAATCAATGACCTGGGTGCAGGCCGTTATGGTGACGATGAAATGATCGCACACAACAACCAAACTAAAATGTACAATTGGTATCAGGCTAAAAGTATTAAAGGAACTTTAGCCGAAAATCAGCTGGACTTGTTGAATACATTAGAGAAAACAAACTCGATCAAAGAAGAACATAAAAATGTTGTTGATTCTTTTAAACTTGCAAAAGCGAAGCAGATCAAACGTTATGATTTGGAGAAAGAAGAAATACTAAACGGTTCTGCAAATATTGACAAAGAGAAGTGGGCATTAAAAGATGAAAAAACAGGTGAGAAAGGCACTACAATTGGCGCTAAAGAATGGGATGAGGAAGCTGACAAATTAGGCGACGCTGGTGATATGTACGACCTATCAAGTTTATTCCTTCAGATCTGCATCGTATTTGGTGCGATCAGTTTAGTGATACAGCAAGCATCTACGCGTAAAATATTCTTTTACTTAATGATCGGCATGGGCATTGTTGGAACGTATTTTACGATCCACGCTTACACCATAGCAATGGGATAAGTTCTACGTAATATTTAATAAGTTTTAAGAGAGCGGCTGTTGATGTAAATTGACAGCCGTTTTTATTTTAAGAAATAGTTTATATTTGCTATAGACCAACCAATAATCAAACTATATATCATATGTTTTTACGCTTAGCTTTTTTAATTAGTATTCCCTGCTTTCTTTTAAGTTGCCAATTAGAAAAAACAGAAGAAGTCGTGTTGGTACAAAGTACCTTAGAAATATTCTCTCTTGATTCAGGAACAAGACAAGTAATTTACCAGGCCGACGGAAACTTTGAAGCACCCAACTGGTCAAGAGATGGTAGTTTTTTATTGTTCAATATGAAAGGAGAAATTTACAGAATCTCTCCTGCAGGCGGCAATCCTGTTAAAGTAAACACAGATTTTGCAACACGTTGCAACAATGATCACGGTATTTCTCCAGACAATACAGAATTGGTTATCAGTCACCATGAAAAAGAATCGGGCAAATCGATGATTTATGTACTTCCGATCGAAGGAGGCGAACCCAAACTGATTACCCCAAATGCTCCATCCTACTGGCATGGCTGGTCGCCGGATGGAAATACACTGGCCTATTGTGCAGAGCGCAATGGCGAATACGACATCTATACAATTCCTGCGAAAGGTGGACAAGAAATTCAATTGACAATTGCAAAAGGTTTAGATGATGGGCCGGATTATACAGCAGACGGTAAATATATTTATTTCAACTCCGTACGCTCGGGTAAAATGAAGATCTGGAGAATGAAGCCCGATGGTTCGGATCAGGAACAGGTAACTTTTGATGAATACAATGATTGGTTTGCACATCCGTCGCCAGATGGAAAGTATATTGTTTTTGTGTCGTATGCACCCGAAGTGGAAGGTCACCCGGCAAACAAAGATGTAACCTTGCGTTTGATGCCGATTGATGGCGGAGAACCCAAAGTAATTGCGAAATTATTTGGCGGACAAGGCACAATCAATGTTCCGTCATGGTCGCCCGACAGCAGACGCTTTGCCTTTGTGAGCTATAAATTATTGAATTAAAATTAAGATGCTTATTAATAATTTGAATTATAAAGCATAACTTAATATAACAGTAAATTATTAGATCGTACTTAATATACACACTGATGAAAAGCATTTTCAATAACGCTGTAGTAACTGAAACATTAAATCGTATCGACAATCTAAATACAGATTCAAAGGCTTTGTGGGGAAAAATGTCTGTGAGTACCATGCTTGCACATTGCAACGTACCCTACGAACTGGTTTATGAAGAAGAGAAGTATCCTAAACCCAATGCCATCATGAAATTTTTTCTGAAGGCTTTTGTAAAAGATCAGGTTGTAAATGAAAAGCCTTACAAAAAAAACTCAATGACCTCTCCTACTTTTATCATCAAAGGCCAAAGAGACTTTCATAAAGAAAAAATACGGCTGAGCGATCACATCAGAAAAACACAGGAATTAGGAGAATCGTATTTTGATAACAAAGAATCACACTCGTTTGGTATTCTTACAAAAAATGAATGGAATAACATGTTCTACAAACATCTGGATCATCATTTAAAACAGTTCGGCGTATAATACTTTAGTCTACGATTATTTTTTACCAATATGCAGAAAGCTGAAAACATTGACGAATACATTGCTTCCTTTCCGGAAGAAACGCAGAAGCTCTTAAGTCAAATGCGAACTGTAATCAGTAAGGCAGTACCTAAAGCACAAGAGGTGATCAGTTATGGTATGCCGGCATTTAAACTGCATACTGTATTGGTATATTTTGCTGGTTACAAAAATCATATAGGCTTCTACCCTACTTCTTCCGGAATCCGAGTATTTAAAGAGCAGTTTACTGAATATAAAAGTTCAAAAGGAGCTGTACAATTTCCATTAGACAAACCATTACCTGTAAAACTTATTAAAGAAATAACAATCTTCAGAGCGAAAGAAGATATTGCAAATGCTGAGATTAAAGCTGCAAAGAAAGCTGCTGTAAAAAAGGCAAAGGCTGTTATCAAAAAATAAATTTCAAATTACACCATCTTCATCTTTTCATTTCAATCAGTATGGATTTAAAACTCTCAGATAAAATAGCCTTTGTAAGCGGCTCTACAGCAGGCATAGGCTTTGCAATAGCCAAAAGACTTCTTACGGAAGGTGCTCAGGTCATTATTAATGGCAGAACAACTAAGAGTATTGACGAGGCTATTCTGGAATTAAAGTCTGCTGTTCCACAAGCAAAAGTATCCGGTATTGCTGCAGATTTTTCAAAGGTTGAAGATGTGAACAAACTTATACAAGCTCTTCCTGAAATCGACATATTGATTAATAATGCAGGAATCTTCGAACCTAAAGCTTTTGTTGATATTCCGGATGAGGATTGGTTTCGTTTCTTCGAAGTAAACGTAATGAGTGGCATTCGACTATCCAGGCATGTTTTTCCAAAATTGTTAGAAAGGAATTGGGGACGAATTATTTTTATTTCCAGTGAATCTGCTGTATTTATTCCAGATGAGATGATTCATTACGGAATGACAAAGACTGCACAGATTGCTGTTAGCAGAGGATTGGCCGAACTTACGAAAGGCACCAACGTTACAGTGAATGCTATTTTACCCGGCCCAACAAAATCAAAAGGTGTAGGTACATTTATTGAAGATTTATCTAAAGCGAACAATACTTCTATTGAAGAGGTTGAAAAAGACTTCTTCAAAAACATGCGACCAACATCTTTGATACAACGCTTTGCTTCTGTAGAAGAAGTAGCGGATACGGTTGTATATTACACTAGTCCGCTTGCCTCCGCTACGAATGGAGCTGCGATTCGTGTTGAAGGAGGTTTAGTAAGATCAATTATCTAAAATATATGAAAAGTCAATTTTCTACTTTTTTAATTTTATGTCTTGTTATATTTTTTTACGCATGTGCAGAAAAACATTCGAATGATCCAAAAGTTACAGCAAGTATTTTAATCGCTTCGGACACAACTCCGATTGCTGTTGATACCAATCAATATCTGTATGATTTTATAAAGATGGTGGAAAAAGATCAGAAGCTAGACTATAGTTACGGTTTAACACTTAAGCCCAATGAAGATCTTTCAACTACAGAAGATGATTCTTATTTATGGAGGTTTTTGAAAAGGACAAGCCAACCAATAAAAACAGAAACTACAAAAAATACTTCTTTAATACAGGACTCAACACAAACAGTTGTAAAAAGCGATTCTATCAAAATATTAATCCCCACAGAACCGTTTACAATTTCATCAACTGTGTTTCCAAATCCTATAGAAAGTGAATGTCTGACTAAAGGTGATATAAAATACATACTTGCTGAAAAAAGGAGACTCAAAAACTTCAGATGGGACAATCAGAGACTGGGTTTTAATCTCGAGAATACAAACAACTGGTACGTCTTCTCCTTGCCTTATTTTTCAAAAGATAAAAAGACTGCTCTTATATGTATACGCTCCTTATGTAAGCCTTTTTTATGTGGCGATGGATATGTATTACTTTATAGATTTGAAAACAATCAATGGACATCCACAAAAGTAGATAGCTGGATCCATTAATTAGAATCTAACCTCTATATTTTATATGAGAGCAGTACGCTTTATCGCATCCTTTACTTTAACCGCTGGTATAAATTTCTTAACTTTTTATACGTTCAAGTATCATGATATTTTTTTCTTAACGCCCATAATATTTATATTATTAGTTACAGGATCTTATTATTTAATATCCCGCTATAAAAACAATTCAAACATAACTCCCATAGCATATGGAATCATCTATAGTTCAGCTTTGATACTTGTTTTAATTATTGTTGTTTTATGCTATGTGGCTTATCTCTATAGTCGTTAAATATACCAACGAATCAACAACCTGTCGTATCCACCCTCTTACATTGTCGTTTTTACTCATAGTTAATAGAACAACTAACACTACTTTTGAATAGAAAACAGTATCTTCATTCACCAACCACTTACAATTATGACAAAAGACATCTGGATCAATCTACCAGCAAAAGACATTAACAAATCAAGAGATTTTTTTATTGCTATTGGATTTAAACCCAATGAAGGTCCAGGTAACAGCGAACATTCTGCAGCAATAAAAATTGGCAGTAAAAATATTATTCTCATGTTGTTTGAAGAAAATATGTTCAAAAAGATTGTTGGCAGAGATACTACAGACACATCAAAATCTTCAGAAGTATTATTCTCATTTGATGCAGAAAGCAAAGAAGAAGTTGATGAACTTGCAAAAAAGGTAGAAAAAGCCGGTGGTATATTATTTTCTAAGCCGGCGGAAGTACAAGGCTGGATGTATGGCTGTGGCTTTTCGGACTTAGATGGCCACCGCTGGAATGCACTGTACATGGATTTTAGTAAAATGAAGTAAAATTATAATGTATGCAAGAGAAGAATACATTGCGTACCTGCAAACAAGGGCATTCGTATTACAAAAGTACGGATTGCCCTACTTGTCCAATTTGTGAAGCTGAGAAAAAACCAAAAGAAGGATTTCTATCTACATTAAGTGCACCTGCCCGACGCGCATTAGAATCTATCGGAGTTAAAACAACCCATCAATTAGCTAAGTATAGCAAAAAAGAAATTTTATCTTTACACGGTATGGGGCCAGCTTCCTTACCTAAACTCACGGCTGCTTTGAAAGAAGTAGGATTAACTTTTAAAGAATGAGAACAGCTTTATTATTTATTATTCTGTTATCTGCATACACTACGAATGCTCAATCAAATTCTTTCAAACTTACAGATAGCACAGTAGTAAAAAATGCAATCTACACTTGTCCCATGCTCGACTTTTACAATGGGTGTAATAATAAATTCAATAAAATTCAAATTGATAGTATTAAGAACTTTCTACGAATAAATAAATCTATTAAAATTCAAATTGCATGCCACACCGATCAACGGGGCAGTTCGGAATACAATAAACTACTAAGTGAAAAATATGCAATGCGCTTAAAAGAACTATTGATTGATTCAACCATAACTGACAATAGAATAACAACAATTGGATATGGCGAAAGCAAGCCCATAGTTGATATTAAAATAATTGATAGCTATAAAACAGATAAAGAAAAGCAGATTGCGTATGAACGAAACAGACGCATTGAGATTATAATTACTGACTTATAAGTCGCCCTTTGCAATTAACGTATCCATGATTTTTTTATCCTTTCCATAAATATCTTTAAAGAAGTATAAACGAGAATCATTTTTTTTAGAATAACACGTAAAATAGGTAATCATTACCGGCATTTTTTCTTTCAAAACAATCACATAATTTTTCTTATCCCGAATAATTTTCAAGAGATTTTTCCAGCAATTATTCAGCGTATTATCTTTTCAGTCCTTCGATGATTTTTTTATCGCTGCCATACACATCATAAAAAAAGTACAGGTAGTTATCACCTCTTTTGGTGTAGCAGGTAAAGTAACTGATCATGATGGGCATTTTATTTTCCAAAGCCATGATATAATTCTTTTCAGACAAAACAATTTCATCAATTTGTTTTTGCGTAACACCTTGCTGCGACAATAAATGTTCTGCAAATTTTAATGGATTATGCAACCGTATACAGCCATGACTGTATGAACGGATATCGTTATCAAACAAATATTTTGCAGGCGTATCGTGCATGTAAATCGAATATGGATTCGGGAATGAAAACTTCACCTGCCCTAATGAATTTTGAGGACCTGGCTTTTCTTTTATAGTAAATGGAAAATAACTATCTGAATATCCAGCAAAAGATGCCGGTGTAGCGATTTCTTTTTCACCATCATACAGAAACATATTGTGTTTTGCTAAATAACCCGGGTCTTTTTTCAATGAAGGCAGCAACTCTTTTACAGCAATGGATCTAGGTACAGTCCAGTATGGATTGAATTCTACATTTGAAATGGTTGCTTGAAAAACAGGTGTCTGGCTCAATTGCTTCCCTACAATAACCGTTTCATTATAAACTAATTTCCCATTCTTGAAATGAGACAGGGTGTAATCCGGAATATTCACTAATATATACTCATCCGGAAAATCATTAGAGAACCAGCGACAACGTTCCATGTTGGCACGTATGGTATTACGAATTTCAGCAGGTGTATAATTCAATTTAACGATCGTGGCTTTATCTATAATACCTGTTGCATGCAAACCTACATGTTGCTGAAAGATCTTAACAGACTGATACAACTGTTCATCAAATATATTATTCAATTCACCTGAATTATACTGCGTTGTAGCATGCAATTTCTTTTTCACTTCAAGAATAACAAACGACGTATCTCCTTTTATCAGCTTCTTTCCTATGTATGAAATTTCTTCTGCCACATACCCTTTTGCAATTAAAGAATCTACATCGACCAATGCATTTCTCAGAGAATTATAAAAAGCGATCTGCGGTCTGAAACGAACAGGGATCTCATCTACATTTTTATTAAAATAGATCACAAGAAGAGAATCTGTAATTAGATCTTTTGATGGCCGTTGATAATTCCACTCCGGATAGATTGCCACCGGATCAACTTTTCCGAAATGTAAATGATGGGTATATTTATATATAGCAGCAGTAAGCATGAGCTCCAGATCCAGCGCTTCTGTCTCATCTATTTTACCATCTTCCTGATACGTTTTATAAATAGATTCAAGCGTTTTGTAATTATACTCATCCGGATCCAAGCCATCGTATTCGCTATCTTTTAAAACAGCAATAGCTTCTTCTACTCTTTTTTGATTGACCCAGAAAGGTTGGTATTCATTTTTCTTATATAAGGTAAAAATAGAATTTGTAGCATTATAAATCGAACTCTTTGCTACAATACCGGTGGCATTGGTATCTGCAGTTTGTATTTTATTCGTAATAAAATCTTTACTTGTTTCAAATCCATCTTTGGTAAAAACAGCAACAGGATCTTTTATAATTTCGGGAACGTTAACTGTAGTCTTTGCAGGAACAACTTTTTTCGAACACCCAACAGATACACCTGCAACAATAAGCAGTACTAATATATTTTTAAGCATATACTTAAGTTACTAAACTTAATCAATGCAACCAAACTGAATTGTTTAAATAATTAACATCCGGATAATAATGAAAAATCAATGCATTGTTTGTTATCTCTGCTGCAATCGAGGCAAAAGTATATGCCGGTAAAGCCGGACAGCCAAGACTGCGCCCTAATCTTCCTTGCGTTTTACATAACTTTTCATCTGCATAATCAGCTGTATGCATTACGATAGCACGCTTACGGGCATTATCATTAAAACCTTTATCAAGACCATCCATTCGGATAGATAAGCCATGCTGACCAGTATATGATTCTGATAAGATAAAAAATCCAAGACTGGATTTATTAGATTCTATTTCATTCGAAAAACTCGTTGCAAAATTTTCACCTGTGTATTTTCCATGACACACATAATCAGTACATACAACAGAAGTATCTGTAAGATCAATCAGATAAAATCTTCTTTCTGTAGATGGTTTTGAAAAATCCACAACTGCTAAATATCTGAATTTCTGATGTAAAGAATCCCGAATAGAATTAAACCCTTTTATAGCATAGTTATAAACAGAAGGATTAATACCAGCTGCAATAATTGCCTCAGGAATATTTTCATCTTTCTTATCGTTATCTGATGCCTCAGACTTCACAAAAGGAAGCATAAGCACCATCCATACAACAACGCATATTTTCTTAAATACCCCCATTTTAGCTTGTTTTGGAACTATATATTAAACAAAATCGGCACAATTTTAATTCCATAATTAATAAAATATTAAAATATAGAGAATATGGCAATAAATCCATTTTTTATGTAGCGATTATCTCAGCTATTAATTATATATATACTTTATAATAAACCTTTGCAATCTAATTTTAGCTATGAGTATTAAATATCCAATTGAAAATGCTTTCACCCTTTCTCCTGATGTACTTATTAATGATTTACAAACACATACAGAGAATGGTTTAACAAATGCTGAAGCAGAAACCCGTACAAAAGAGTTGGGGCAGAATATGTATCAGGCGCAGAAGCAAAAAAATATCTGGCTTATTTTTTTGCTTCAATTTAAAAGCCCGATTGTATATTTATTGATAGCAGCAGCCGCCGTTTCTTTATATTTTAAAGATATTATTGAAGCTGCTGCAATCCTTGTTGTAATTCTGATTAATGCCATCATTGGTTTTTTCATGGAACTACAAGCTCGCAGTTCAATGAATGCATTGAAAGAAATGGATGTAATCAAAACCAATGTGATCCGTGATGGTAAAAAGCAAGAGATCCCTTCTGAAAATATTACACCCGGAGATATCGTATTACTTGAAGCAGGTGACATTGTACCAGGTGATGGCCGCATCATTGAAGCCAATCAGTTAAAATGCGATGAATCATCTTTAACAGGTGAATCATTGCCTTCTGAAAAAAAAGCAGAAGAACTTCCGGCTGAAACGTCCTTAGGTGATCAGCACAACATGGTTTTTAAAGGAACATCTGTTGTTAATGGAAACGGAAAAATAATTATTACAGGTATTGCTGAGCATACGCAGCTTGGTACCATTACATCCCTTGTAGAAAAATCTGAGGATCAAAAAACTCCTTTAGATAAAAAAATAAATTCCCTAAGTAAAAAACTGATCTGGATAACATTGGCAATGACCGCCATCTTTGCTGTTACAGGTGTAGTCCAAGGGAAAGAATGGGTATTAATATTTGAAAGTTCTATAGCACTTGCCGTTGCTGCTTTTCCCGAAGGCCTTCCGATTGTTGCAACCATAGCTCTTTCACATGGTATGCTTTTAATGGCCAAACGAAATGCGATTGTAAAAAAACTTTCTGCTGTTGAAACATTAGGTGGTACGAATGTTATTTTAACAGATAAGACAGGCACACTAACCGAAAATAAGATTTATGTAGAAACGATTTCTTTTCCTGAAGAAAAAATACCCATTAAAATTGAGAATAATACTTTGATCTATCCGGATAAACAGATTGAAAAGAGTAAAGACAATTTTGAAAAAATGCGATTAATAGGTGCTTTATGCAACAATGCGCCACTCGAAAATTCAGAACAAAAAGACGATACCAAACCTGCTGCAGGGGATCCGATTGATATTGCACTGATTCTATTAGCTAACGTTTCCGGCACATCTGCAAAGGATCTACATGCACAATTTGAACGTATTGGTGAAGTCCCATTTAATTCAGACATAAAAATAATGGGAACGTTACATAATTCTTCAAATGGGAAATTTGTTGCAGCGAAAGGTTCCGTAGAACATCTGTTAAATAATTGTAACAAAATTCAATACGGCGGAGAGATTAAAGATTTGAATGAAGAACAGAAAAAATTAATTCTGGATGAATCTGAAAAAATGGCATCTGAAGGGCTTCGTGTGATTGCTTTTGCATATAGAGAAGGTGGCGACATCAATACAGATAATTATTTATCTGAACTGATCCATGTAGGTATGATTGGCTTTCTGGATCCGCCGCGTACAGATATTAAAGATGCTATTCTCCGTTGTAGAAATGCCGGTATCCGAATTGTAATGATCACAGGAGACCATCCAATGACGGCATTAAATATTGCAAAGAAAACCGGACTGGTAGATGAAAACGAACAAAATGTAATCATTGGTAAGGATCTACCGGAAGCAGATAAAGTAACAGATGAATGGCGACAAAAAATTCTTGCAACATCTGTATTTGCACGCACTACACCCAAACAAAAATTAGAAATAGTTGAAGCATTCCAAAAAGAAGGAAATATCGTAGCTATGACCGGTGATGGCATAAATGATGCCCCTGCATTAAAGAAGGCTGATATAGGCATTGCAATGGGATTACGAGGAACACAAGTTGCAAAAGAAACGGCTGGCATTGTATTAAAAGACGATTCGTTTACATCAATTGCAGAAGCGGTAGCACATGGAAGAGAGATTTTTGACAACATTAAAAAATTCATCATCTATTTATTCTCATGCAATATAAGTGAGATTTTTATTGTAACTATTCTTGGTTTTATTGCACCACTTTCTACATTATTACCTTTACAGATTTTATTTCTAAATATGGTAACAGATATCTTCCCAGCCCTTGCACTAGGCGTTGGTAAAGGCGATGAAAAAGTAATGGAGAAACAGCCTCGTGATTCAAAAGAAAGCATCATTACTAATAAAGATTGGATAAAGATAGCACTATACGCCGCACTAGTTTCTGTATCTGTTGTTATAGCTGTAATCTACTGTGATCACATCAAAGAATCAGATCATAAAATTGTTAACAATGCTGCGTTTCTTACACTTGCATTCGCACAATTATTTCATGTATTTAACATGTCTTCCATGAATTCAAAATTGATTCTGAATGATATTACAAAAAATAAATTTGTATGGTTTGCTACCTTGCTTTGTATAGCTATTATGATTACAGTATTTGAAATACCTTACACAAGGCTTGTACTTGGTCTTGAACCGTTGCCTAAAGAAGCGTGGATTGCTTCTATCCTATGCAGCTTAATTCCGCTTATTGTCATTCAGACATACAAAGTAATCTTCAAGCTGATAAAGAAAAATAAATAATTAAAGATCAAACAAAAGAGCGCGCTTACCGAAATATTCGATAAGCGCGCTCTTTTCGTAGACTATGTATTTAATTAGAACAATTTCACTTTAAGCACCTTCTTTTTATCCAAATGATAAAAATCTTTGTGTACATCAACAATTGGTTCGCCTTCAACCGGAATATTTTTTACATACACATCATCAGACGTTAGCGTGTATGAATTGGTATTATCCAACAAATTCAAGTGCAATATTTCAAGTGCAATTTGCTTAGACAATTTATCTGCAATAAGGAATAAGGATTCAATACGCCTGTCAAAACTTCTCACCATCATATCTGCACTACCGCCATATACTTTAGGATCTCCTTCATTATGAAAATAATACAAACGATTGTGTTCAAGCAAATCTCCAACAATGGAACGCACAGAAATATTTTCACTTAAACCTACTTTACCCGGACGCAGACAGCACATACCACGCACAATTAATTTAATCGGAACACCTGCTTGTGAAGCTACATACAAGGCATCCATTGCATCTTTATCCTGCAGCGAATTGATCTTAATTACTATTCCACTCGGTTTTCCAGCACGGGCATTGTTTGCTTCGTTATCGATCAATTCAATCAACTTACGACGCATATCACCTGGCGCTGTAATGATATTCTGATAATCACCAGGTTCAGAATGTCCGGTAATTACGTTGAAAAATTCGCTGATATCCTGCGCATACACTTCGTTCGTACTAAGCAAACTGATATCGGTATATAAACGTGCTGTATCTTCGTTGTAGTTACCGCTCGACATGTGTACATAGCGCGTAATAGACTCGTTCGAATTTTTACGAACGATCAGCATCAGTTTGGTATGTGTCTTGTATTTATTAAAACCATAGATCACAAAACAGCCTGCCTTTTGTAAACGCTGAGCTTCTTTGATGTTATTTTCTTCATCAAAACGTGCTGTTACTTCAAACAATACAGAAACGTGCTTACCATTTTCTGCTGCTTTCAATAAGGCATTTGTAATGCGTGAATTTTTAGCTAAACGGTAGATGGTAATTTTGATTGCCAGTACACCTGCATCTTCTGCAGCCTGCTCAAGCAACTCTAATACATATTTAAAATCATTGAACGGATGATGCAACAAGACATCATTTTTCTGAAGATATTTCAAGAGATTCAGAGATTCTGATTCGTCATTGACTGTTGGAAGTGCAAGCGCAAGAGGTTGCACAGGCGGAGATAACTTATGCTGATAATTTTTAAACTCTGCATGGTTTACAATTTGCCACAAGCAAGTAAAATCCATCAAGGTCGGTGTAATAAAAATATTGCTTTCATCAATGTGATACCGACCAAGCAAAACCTTCATCATCCAGGATGAATAATTTTCTTCTATTTCAATACGAACAACACGTGCAGTTTTCCGTGTCTTAATTTTCTTTTTGATCTCATCAATAAATGCTTCATCTATATCATCGCTTTCTTCTACTGAGAAGTCGCCATTTCTAGTAATACGAAAAAGATTTACAGATAAAATTTCTACGTTTCTAAATAATTTAAAGATGTTCCACCGAACAATTTCCTGAACAGGAATAAATAGAATTTTATCGTCGCGTTCAATTTCAAAAAACCTTGGAATATTGGTTGGTAGCTGAATCAGCGTTAATCGTCTTTGCTCGCCAATAATATTACGATTGATTGTTACTACACCAAACACCAACAATTTATTCATCATGATGGGAAACGAATGATGGTTATCATACGTCATCGGCGTAAGCATCGGAAAAATTGTCTTCTTGAAATATGTTTTTACTATTTCATTTTCTTCTGATGATAATTCGTCTTCTTTTGAAACAATAGTAAAATCATTTTTTTCGAATTCAGGTTTTAATTCATCCGTAAAAACAGTTACCTGTTCTTTACAGAAATCCTGAAGATCCTGAAACAATACGCGTTTAAAAGGACCTTCACGTAAGCCTGAATAATCAATGCGCTCTCTATCGTAATCTAAATAGTTATATAAACTCCCTACACGTATCTGAAAGAATTCATCTAAGTTTGAAGAAGTAATAGCAAGAAATTTCAACCGGTCAAAAATATTCCGGCGGGCATTTTTACTTTGATCTAAAACCCGGTAGTTAAATTTTATCCAACTTAAATCGCGACTTATATAATTAGTAGAGACTTGTGTCCCTTTGGCATTTATAGAATCTTTGATAACCATACATGTAGAATTACAATGCTAAATAAAACGAAAAAAGGGGTTTATTCAACCCCTTTCGTATTATTTTTATAATATTATTTATTCTTAAATATCAATTTTTGCATAACGGGCGTTCTTTTCAATGAAGTCTCGTCGTGGAGCAACCTCGTCTCCCATTAACATAGAGAACAAGTGATCGGCTTCTGCAGCCGATTCAACACTTACCTGTTTCAAGCTTCTTTTCTCCGGATCCATTGTTGTAGACCACAATTGTTCCGGGTTCATCTCACCCAAACCTTTGTATCGCTGTATACCAACCGAATCTTCTTTTCCGTCTTTCGCTAATTCTTTAACAGCTACTTCACGCTGTTCTTCTGTCCAGCAATACTTCTCTTCTTTACCTCTTTTTACCAGGTAAAGCGGCGGTTGCGCAATATATACGTGTCCACCGTCTATAAGTGCACGCATGTAACGGAAGAAGAATGTCAGAATCAAGGTACGAATGTGTGAACCATCAATATCCGCATCCGTCATGATGATCACTTTATGGTAACGAAGTTTTGTTAAGTTCAATACTTTTTCGCCTTCTTCTGTACCAAATGATACACCCAACGCAGTGATCATATTCTTGATCTCGTCGTTTTCGTAGATTCTATGTTCCTGAGCTTTTTCAACGTTCAGAATTTTACCTCTTAGCGGAAGAATTGCATGGTATTTACGATCTCTGCCTTGTTTTGCAGAACCACCGGCAGAATCCCCTTCCACCAGGTATATCTCGCATTTTTCAGGATCACTTTCAGAACAATCGGCCAATTTACCGGGAAGGCCTGAGCCGGATAAAACGTTTTTACGTTGTACCATTTCACGCGCCTTACGGGCTGCGTTTCTTGCCTGAGCAGCTAAGATTACTTTTTGAACAATAATCTTCGCTTCCTTCGGATTCTCTTCAAGATACGTATTAAGCATTTCGCCAACCACTTGATCAACGGCACCCATTACGTCAGAGTTTCCTAATTTTGTTTTTGTCTGACCTTCAAATTGTGGCTCCTGAACTTTAACAGAGATAACTGCAGTAAGACCTTCTCTAAAGTCATCACCTGTTACTTCCATTTTCAATTTTTCAAGCATACCCGATTTGTCGGCATATGATTTCAACGTACGTGTTAAGGCTCTTCTGAAACCTGCAACGTGCGTACCACCTTCAACGGTGTTAATATTATTTACATAAGAGAATACGTTCTCTGAATAAGACGTATTATACAACATGGCAACTTCTACAGGAATAGGACCTTTGTCGCTTTCCATGTATAACGGACGTGGAATCAATCGCTCTCTTGTTGAATCAACATATTCAACAAATTCACGCAAACCACCTTCTGAATGAAACGTTTCGATCTCAGATTTACCATCAGCATCTACTTCGCGGTGATCCTGAAGTGTGATGCGAATTCCTTTGTTCAAGAAAGATAATTCTCTCAAACGGTTGGCAATGGTTTCGTACTTATATTCTGAACTCGTAAAAATAGAATCGTCCGGAAGGAATTGAACTTTCGTTCCATGGATTTCTGATTCACCAATTTCTTTTACATCATATTGAGGAATCCCCTTTTTATATTCCTGTTGATGAACTTTACCATGACTGTAAACGGTAACTTTCATATCTGTAGAAAGTGCATTCACGCAGGATACCCCCACACCATGCAAACCACCGGATACTTTGTAACTGTCTTTATCAAATTTACCACCGGCGTGCAATACTGTAAGTACAACTTCAAGTGCCGATTTGCCATATTTGGCAATTACACCTGTAGGGATACCACGACCATTATCCGTTACCGTGATTGAATTATTTTCGTTTATTTCTACCGTAATGTCGGTACAATGACCAGCGAGTGCTTCATCAATGGAGTTATCTACAACTTCCCAAACTAAGTGATGTAAACCTTTGATACCGATGTCGCCAATATACATGGCTGGTCTTTTACGTACGGCTTCTAGACCTTCTAAAACCTGGATACTATCCGCTGAATATCCAGCTGCATTTTGTTCAGTAATCTCGCTCATTTTCTTTAGGTAGCTATAATGTAAAAATACATTTTTTTAGCCGCATTTGATAGCGAAAATTTAGTTTTTATCCACATAAAATGGAACTTAAAATGTTCCGACTGAGAGCATTACAAGGGTGCATCCAATAACAGGTTCAATTCCGTTTTTTACAAGAATTTCTTCCAGTTCTTCATTCTCTGTTCCGGGGTTAAAAATGACTCTTTTAGGGTGCAAAGAGAGGATGTATTTATACTCATCCAACTGATTCTGCGGATTGATATACAATGTAACTGTATCAATATCTTCCAGAACCGGACGATCATTAATTATTGCTTTACCAAGCACTTCTCCTTTTTTTCGTCCCACAGGTATGAATTCATATCCGTGGCTTTGTAAGCGCTCTGCAGCAAGGTATGCGTATCTATTTTTTTCCGGAGTTGCTCCTAAGATCAATGTTTTTTTCATGTTGAAATAGCTGTTGTTTATACTATAAGATAAACAAAAAAATGCAAAATATGATTCAAATATTTTCAATCAGTAGAGACGCAATTTATTGCGTCTTAAATTATAAAGAATCATATGTAAAAAAGACGCAATAAATTGCGTCTCTACGTTGCCAACCCCAACCCCTGAGCGATCCGTAAGGCACAGCTCTCACCGTCCATCGCAGCCGACATAATGCCGCCTGCGTAACCTGCACCTTCGCCGCAAGGATACAAGCCTTTTAATGTAACGTGCTGCAAGGTTTCTTTATCACGCGGAATAAATACCGGCGACGATGTTCTACTCTCTACACCGATTAATAAACCTTCGTTACTTGTATACCCTTTGATTTTATGTTCGAATTGTTTTAAACCTTGTCTTAAGCGCTGTGCGATCATATCAGGCAACACATCATCCATCTTTGCGCTCTTTAAGCCTGGCTGATACGAACAATCAGGCAATGAAGAGGAATATTTATTCTGAATAAAATCAGCTACCCGTTGTGCCGGGGCGGTTTGTGTTTTACCTCCAACAGCCCATGCATTCTGTTCCACACTCTTTTGAAACTCAAGCGCTGCGAAAGCTCCGTGCTTAGCGAACTCTTTGATATCATCCAGTTCAACGGCTACTACCATGCCTGAATTCGCAAACTTTGAATCGCGTTTGCTTGGCGACATACCATTCACTACCAGTTCACCCGGCGCTGTAGCTGCAGGCACAATAAAGCCGCCCGGACACATACAGAACGAATACACACCGCGTTCTACTTTTTGATATTGTGTTTGGGTAACCAAAGAATAAGCTGCGGCAGGAAGATAGTCGCCACGATCACCTGAGCAATGGTATTGCACCGAATCGATCATAGTCTGCGGATGTTCGATCCGCACGCCTAAGGCAAACGGTTTTGCTTCAATATGAATTCCTTGTTCGTGCAGCATATAAAAAATATCACGTGCCGAATGTCCCGTACAAAGTATGGTTGCTATGCCTTCTATTTTTTCATTGTTGTTTGTAATGACTCCTGCACACACACCATCTTTGATGATCAGCTTTTCAACGCGGGTATCAAACAATACTTCTCCCCCGTAGGCTTTAACTGTTTCGCGCAGATCTGTAACCAAAACAGGAAGTTTATTTGTACCAATATGCGGATGCGCATCTACAAGAATATCTTCTGTCGCACCATGTGCCACGAGTACTTCAAGCACTTTACGGATATCTCCGCGCTTTTTAGAACGGGTATATAATTTACCATCGGAGTACGTGCCTGCCCCGCCTTCACCAAAACAGTAATTTGATTCCGGATTTACAACATGATCTTTATTAATGGCTGCCAGATCTCTTCTGCGCGAACGCACATCTTTACCGCGTTCAATCACGATCGGTTTAATGCCGTATTCCAATAAACGTAAGGCTGCAAACAAACCTGCCGGACCGGCTCCTACAATTACTACCTGATGTTTGCTATCGTTTGCAGATTTATATATTTCTTTATGTAGTGCTAAAAGCGGCGGAAGCAATTCTCCTTTATCATAAACTTCTACGCCTATACGCACCAATACCTGACGGCCACGTGCATCTATAGAGCGTCGTTTAATTCGGTATTGAAAATCGAGAGATTGATAGGAAGTCTGAGCTTTGATTGCTCGTTTTATTTGTTCATCCAGAACAGCGTCTTCAGGGCGAAGCGCAATTTCAACCAGTTTACTCATGGGTAAGGTGTTTATCCTTAAATCATTTAATTAACAGGCTGCAATATACGGGAATTTATTAAGCGATTCTCTATAAATAATTAGGTGTTTATTTTTCTTTTCGAAACAATAAACACCTGTTATCAATCAATATGGTTGTGTAATTTAGAGCATTTCCAGTTAGATATATATTCATTTTTACTCGCTTCTTTTTCATTTGAATAAAAGTCAACTGACCTTCATATGAATCATACTTAATATTTCCATCATACCAATTACCAGAGATATAATAAGTACCAATAATAGTAATGGTTGAATCAGGAATTGGGTGGCTAACATTTATTCTAACTGAATTCATTGACATACAAATATTCAACTCTTTTATATACTCATATCCATTACGCTTATTCATTTTAAATCGTGAGCAGCAGTATGAATAATTTAACATCATAGAATCATTTCTTAATTCAAAATGAGCATATTCTTTTTTATGCTTACCCCAATAAGCCCCTTTTGGCTTTTTAATTTTTAGAGACTGGGCAAAACAGTTTATCTGAATAATAAGAAGAAAAGTAAATGAGAGTAATTTCATAAGCTCATATATACAACCGTATCAAAATATAACATTTACTTCTCTTTCTGCCTAAAGCCTACTTTTTCGGAAATTTGTAACCTATCGTAAAGCCAAAACGGAAAGGAATGGCCAAAGCCTTACTATAAACTCCTGTAAAAGCTTCGTTGTATTGAGGTACATTACCCGACCAATTGTCGGAAACAGCGCGATAACCAATACCTATACCTCCATATATATCAACCGTCCAACCTTTCTTGCGTTGATCCAGCATAATGCGATCACCTACTAAAAAAGAATATTCAATACGATGTTGTATCTGCTCCAGATGTCTTGCCGGTGGCGGAGTTGGCTGACTGAAATCAATGAAATTATTTTCGTAAACAAAATATCCATACCGAAGTTCGTGAGCAAAATACAGCATTCCGTACTCTTGATCTTTCTGATAAAATTTTTGTCGAATATAAAGTTCTGCTCCTTTATAAAAGGTTGTATTTGTAGGCAACTTCGCATGATTATTAAACAGTGGTCTGTAAAACAACAAACCTCCGATCTCAAATCCCATACGCTCCTGAATATAATATTCAACACTTACTGGAAATGATGCTGCTAATAAGTAAAATGGATTAGAAGAAAGAATTAAAGCGCGCGCCTCATTTACCCGAGGTGTAAAATATCTGGATTTCTTTTTGGGAGAAACATATTTAGGTTTTACTGAAGATGCTAATGTATCAACTCCTCCTTTTACACGAACAGAGTCTACACTTAAATCCGGCGTTTCATTTTCATAAAACGTTTTATAATATCCTGCAATACTACCATCTTCATTATATAAAGTCCATACGCCTACTTTATTGCCATTATCAAGCTGACCTTCCATTTTTATTTTTCCGTCCGGATAATATCCTTTATAAAGCCCCTTTCCTCTCACATAAACACACGTACCTTCAAGCTCGCCATTTTCCAAATAATAATTCCACTTCCCTTCGTGTTTATCATTTATGATTTGTCCTTCAGTACGCAACGCACCTGCTTCATAATACTCTTTGTAGATACCTTCACCGTTTACATAATTGGTTTCGCCTTTAAACTGTCCCGATTTATAATATATTTTCCAGGAACCATCTTTATTCCCTTCATTCATATTCCCCTCAGCACTAACAACACCATTATCATGATAATACTTCCACAATCCTACTGTTTTTCCACCCTGATAAAAACCTTCACTTGCTATTTGACCATTCGGGAAATAATACGTCCACTTACCAACTTTCACTCCACCTACTTCTTCACCCGTAGCTAAAACAGAACCGTCTTCGTGATAATATGTCCATATCCCAACACTCTTTCCATCTTCAATTCTTCCTGAGGCTTTTAATTTGCCGGATGGATACAACTCCATGTAATCTCCTTTATCAGCTTCATAGGTAGCCATCGCCTTAAGTGTTCCATCTTCGTAGTAATAATTCCAGCTGCCATTTCTTTTATCATCAATAAATGAACCTTCGCTTCGTACTTTTCCATTTTCATAATAATACTTCCACTCGCCTGTTTTATTACCCGCTGAAGAAGTACCTTCCATACTTATTTTCCCATTTTCATAATAATATTTCCAGACACCCTCCTTCTCGCCCAACAACATTGCGCCTTCCATCTTATTTTTTCCATTCTCATAAAAGAACTGCCAGTAGCCGTTCGCTTTGTTTTTCTTATAACTCCCTGTTGATTTTTTTTGTCCGTTTTGGTAATAAGACACATAGGAACTGTCACGAACCTGTCCATTTTTTTTCAACACAAAAAACTCTTCTTTGATCTGCTTTTTGTTGGAGTCATAAAACGTTTGAACCTTTTCGTATTGCTGCGCAAAGGATAAAAAAGAAAAGCACATACAAACCACCATAAAAATGATGCGTTTACATGTGCTTTTAGAAAAAAATATAGCTTTCACTTATACGTGTTTTGCTGCTTGAATTTTAGAAATAACTTCTTTTTCAACCCAATTTTTTCCCCAGTTATCCAATTCGTCTTTTGAATATAAAGCAGGAAAAAAGATCACCTTTTGAAAACGTGGAGGCAAATATTCTTTCCAGTTTGTACCGCCGGTAGCTTCAAGGAAATTTTTATTTTTGATCAAATGTCCCAGAGCATACTTATAATGCATTAACGGCCAATCAATATTGATATGCTGATCCAATTGTTTCAACGCATCCTGAATGGTTACATTGGCTTGATCTTCTAACGATAGACGCTTAAATACCGACCACACATTGCGTGATTTATATTCATACGCCAATTGAATCAGTTTAGATGTATATTCTTCTTCAAACTGACGAAGGGTTAATGTTTTTTGCCCGGTCTTGGTATCTGTTGCACCTTTCTTCCAATACATTCCTTCAAACAATTCTTCAATTGTTGAATAATCATCGTACTTATCGCGCAGATCATTATGAACCAGATTGATCAGATCTGTGCAGGCTACTTCAACCATTCTGTACTGTACTGATTGAAAGCCCGATGCGGGCGTTAATGCCACTCTGAACTTTAAAAATTGATCTTGATCCAAGCCAACTGAAATAATATCAAATGAATTAATCAATTGACCAAAGTACCAATTGCAACGTTCAATGCGTTTCAAAAATATTGGAGCAGTAATACTCTCTGCCGTTTTAACCTGATGCAATTCATGCATCACAAGTTTAAAATACAATTCTGTAATTTGGTGATATACAATAAACACCATCTCATCGGGATATGGTGTTCTTGGATTTTGTAATGTCAACAAACTTTCCAAACGGATATAATCCCAATACTTCAAATAATTTGAATGCAGCAACCCTTCCAGATGTGTTGAAACATCCTGACCATCTTTTTCAAAATGTCCGGTTAACTGTTCAATCAATTCATGTATATTATTCCCGGTATTGGTCGCGTGCCCGTGCATCGTTTCTGTTTATTTTTCGTTAGTATATCATAAGACCTTTACCGGCACTTATGTATTTCATTTCTTCGTAAAAAGTAACCCATTGCTACTTCATATGTAAGATTGTAAATATGAAGATTTAATTGATGAAATCAAATGGAGAAAGTCATCAAAACCGTAATAATTTGATATATTCATGTAGAGTTTAAAGCTATGAAAACAAGCACCTATACCCAACCGGATTACTACAACATCGATGACCTTTTAAGCGAAGAGCATAAGTTGATCCGTCAATCTGTACAGGCCTTTATGAATAAAGAAGTTAAGCCGATTATTGAGGATTATGCGCAACGAAGCGCCTTCCCTGAACATTTGGTAAAACCCTTTGGAGCATTAGGTATATATGGCCCTACAACGCCCGTAGAATATGGCGGCGGCGGACTGGATTATATCTCCTATGGCATTATGATGCAGGAAGTTGAACGGGTAGATTCAGGTATGCGTTCCATGGCATCAGTACAGGGTTCACTGGTAATGTTTCCAATTTTTAAATATGGAAGTGAAGAACAAAAAAACGCTTACTTACCTAAACTTGCTTCGGGCGAATTATTGGGATGCTTTGGATTAACAGAGCCTGATCATGGATCGAACCCTGCAGGTATGACAACCACATTAAAAGACATGGGCGATCATTATCTATTGAATGGCGCTAAAATGTGGATCACCAATTCACCTAAAGCAGACATTGCTGTGGTATGGGCCAAAGACGAAGAAGGGCGAATCAAGGGTGTGATTGTAGAGCGTGGCATGGAAGGTTTTACCACACCTGAAATACATAATAAATGGTCGTTGCGTGCAAGTATCACCGGCGAATTGGTATTCGATAATGTTAAGATTCCGAAGAAAAATGTATTGCCAAAGGCTGATGGATTAAGCGGACCGTTGAAATGTTTAGACTCGGCACGATATGGTATTGCCTGGGGTGCATTAGGGGCAGCAATGGAGTGTTACGATATTGCAAAGAACTATGCCATGGAACGCATTCAGTTTGGCAAACCCATTGCAAGCTTTCAATTAACGCAAAAAAAATTAGCAGAAATGCTTACAGAAATAACCAAAGCCCAGTTACTGGTTTGGCGTTTGGGTATGTTAAAGAACGAAGGCAAAGCAAGTACTGGACAAGTATCTATGGCAAAGCGAAACAATGTGGACATGGCTTTGAAGGTGGCTAGAGAGGCACGTCAGATATTAGGAGGAATGGGCATTACAGGTGAATATCCAATTATGCGACATATGATGAATTTAGAATCTGTTGTAACGTATGAAGGAACACACGATATCCATTTACTTATTACCGGGCACGACATTACAGGTATTAATGCGTTTAAATAGTTATGAATTATAAATTATGAATGGGCATTTGTTCTCTGAAATAATTTATAATCATCCGTTATTACAATTCATAATTCATAACTTATAATTTATAATTATCATGCTGATCGATTGGAGTTTTGTGTTGATTGTGTTTACAGGTCTTTTTGCCATTATCAATCCGATTGGCAATGCACCTATCTTTATAAGTCTTGCCGATCATTTAAGTAAAACCCAACAAAGAGCCATTGCATTAAAAGCAGTCACTGTAGGATTTATTATCTTAGCTATTTTTGTTGTATTCGGTTATGCCTTGTTCAATATTTTTGGCATTAGCATTCAAGCATTTCGTATTACAGGTGGTTTATTGGTATTGAAAGTTGGTTTTGATATGATCAATTCAAAATCCAAAGATTCGGCAGAAGTTACAAAAAATGCCGAAGTTACAGATACAGGATTTGCTATCTCTCCGCTAGCAACGCCCATATTAGTTGGACCCGGAACACTTTCTACAGCGGTAAGTTTTGTTGGCGTAGGTAATAAAATCGAAAACAGCATTATCATCATACTATCTTCCGGGATTATATTGTCGATGACTTATTTTGTCTTTATCTATTCAACTACCCTTGTTCGCATCATTGGCAAAGAAGCATTAAATGTTGTAACGAAGATTATGGGCTTACTAATAGGTTCTATTGGCATACAAATGATGATTACTTCCATCGAAGAGCTTGTTCATAATTATAAATTATGAGTTACAAATTATAATTAAAAAGTTGAACCATTAAATAAAATTTCATAATTCATAATTCATAATTCATAATTCATAATTCATAATTCATAATTCATAATT
>NZ_KB903622.1 GCF_000379725.1 Cytophaga aurantiaca DSM 3654 | reverse complement strand
GCAAACAAAACTGTACCTGGAAACTGCGGATGCAACAAAACCGAAAACAGCTGTCTGGATTGCGCGGGAATACCAAACGGCACTGCAGCAATGGATGCATGCATGATCTGTTCCGGAGGAACAACGGGAATTACACCTGTTACCAATGCAAATCAATGTGGCATAACTACAGGAAATAAAAATACCAATAACATACAAGGCATTCAAGTCTCACCAAATCCGTTCTCCGAACAACTTGAACTTATACTACCTGTCGATGCGCATATTCAGTTGATTGATGCAAATGGGCAATTAGTTTTTGAAGATGCAAATGTTCATTCCATACAAACATCCGGATTCGCAAATGGACTTTATCTGCTTAGGATCATCACTCCTGACGGAATAAGTATTCTAAAAGTAATAAAACACTAACATATAATCTGCTAACAAAAATGACATCCTTATGAAAATAATAAAACTAACATTCTTTTTATTGTTTATCTCGAGCGTCTATGCACAAACCACTACGAAGTACATCGTAGTGGATCAGTTTGGCTATAGACCTTCCAGCACAAAGGTTGCTGTGATACGTGATCCGCAAACAGGTTTTGATGCTGGTGAAACATTTACACCCGGCACAACTTATAAAGTAATCAATGCTGCAACAAATGCCACCACATTTCAGGGAACACCTGTTGCATGGAACAATGGTGCAACAAATGCGCAGTCCGGTGATAAATGCTGGTGGTTTGATTTTTCCTCTGTAACAAGTTCCGGCAATTATTATATTCTGGATGTTGCAAAAAATGTTAAATCATACACATTTGAGATCAGGGATAATATTTACCTAGACCCAATGAAACAGGCAGCCCGCGCCTTGTTTTATCAAAGAGCAGGCTTTGCAAAAAATATGCCTTATGCAGAAGCAGGCTGGGTGGATGGTGCAAGTCATTTAGGTCCGTTGCAAGATGCAAACTGCAGATTGTACAGCGACAAAAATAATCCGGCAACGGAACGTGATTTAAGAGGTGGATGGTTTGATGCCGGCGATTTAAATCAATACACCGTAAACACATCTGCCTATTGCATACAACTATGTTTGGCTTATAAAGAAAATCCTGACGTGTTTGGTGATGACTACAACATACCAGAATCCGGAAATTCTTTTCCGGATATTCTGGATGAAAACAAATGGGGTCTTGATTGGCTTTTGCGTATGCAGGAAACAAACGGCTCTGTACTATGCGTAAAAGGAGTTGACAATGTAAGTCCGCCGTCTTCTGCAACAAAACAAAGTTTGTACGGACCGGCAACAACAAATGCTACTTTTGCTGGAGCATCTGCTTATGCATTAGCTTCAACAGTGTATGGACAATTTCCTGCATATAAAACTTATTCAGATAAATTAAAAGCTGCTGCAATCAAAGCATGGGATTGGGGCGTAGCAAATCCGGATGTTCAATTTCACAACAACTCTGCAAGCAACAATTCTAAAGGGCTTGCAGCCGGTGATCAGGAAGGAGGCTACGATATTTTTTCTAAAATACAGGCTGCAGGATATTTATTTCTCGCAACAGGCGATGTGAAATATAAAAATTTTGTTGAAAGCAATTGCAACCAATTACCGCTCTGGATCTGGGGAAATTTTGTGGATCAATACCGTGCCAAACACCAAGACTTCTTAATGGAGTATAGCCAAATGCCCGGCGTTTCTCCGGCATTTGCAGCAGAGATTAAAACAAAACTATTAGCTGGTTTCAGTGGTCCTAATAATTACATCGGCAAATTACAATCCAAAGCTGATCCGTACCGCTCCTACATCGGCGATTACAACTGGGGCAGCAACTCGTATAAATTATTTTATGGAACGCAGTTTCACAGCATGGCAAAGGTAGGATTGGATCCGGCGAACAGTAATGCTTTCATAAAAAATGCAGAAGAATATGTACACTACATTCATGGGGTGAACCCGTTAGACATCGTATATATGACAAACATGAGCAGATTCGGTGCAGAGAAAAGTGTAACACAGATTTTCCATACATGGTTTCAAGGTCCTAAATGGGATCAGGTTGGCGCCTCCACATACGGACCACCACCAGGATATTTACCAATGGGTCCTAATCCGGGTGTCAAAGTAGATGCCTGCTGCGCATCAAATTGCTCCGGGCAACCGGCATGTCAGGCATATGCAGCATGGCAAGGCCAGGTGCAGCCTCCTGTGAAAGCCTATTTAGATATGAATGACGGCTGGCCATCTTCTTCCTGGGAGATCTCAGAAGTAAGCTGTGGTTCACAAATAGATTATATCCGATTGGTTTCAAAGTTTATTGAACCCATTCAAAACACTCCTTACTCCGCAACACCAATAACCATAGCAGGTACTATTGAAGTAGAGAATTATGACAAAGGCGGTGAAGGAATCAGCTTCCACGATAATGAAGCAGCCAACATGGGTGCAACATACAGAACAGATGCTGTTGATATTGGAACACTAACAGGCGGAGGAAACTTTGTCGGATGGACCGCAACCGGCGAATGGATGGAATATTCTGTCAACGTTACCAAAACAAGTTCATATGATTTTAAATTCTTAACAGCTTCCATTGGTGGTGGCGGTGTGCTGAGCTTAACCGTTGATGGAAATCCATTGCTTACAAACGTCAACGTACCTTCAACAGGCGATTGGAATACCTATACTGCCTTTTCTAAAACAGCAACGTTAAATCAGGGAAACCATGTAATCCGATTATTGATCAATAACTTCGGATTCAATATTGATAAAATTGTTGTAAGTGAAGCGGCGAGCTGCAGTGCAAGTATCAGCTCTACGGCCAATGCATTCTGTGCAGGCGGTTCAGTTGTACTTACTGCAAGTGCAGGTACTTCGTACAAATGGTTCAACGGAACAATGCAGGTTGGAACTTCTGCAACCTACACAGCAACTGCTGCAGGTTCCTACACCGTGGAAGTAACCAATGCAAGCGGATGTAAAGCAACTTCGGCTGCAAAGGTAATTGCAGTAAATCCATTACCTGTAATTACTCATAATGTAAATACAAATGGAAACTGGACCGCTGCTGCAACTGCGACTGTTTGTGCAACAACAAACGTGATCATTGGCCCATGGCCTATCGTTGAAACCGGATGGGCCTGGACCGGACCAAATAACTTTACAGCAGCTACCAGAGAAATTTCTTTAAACAACTCTCAAGCGAATCAGTCCGGGATCTACACTGCAACCTATAGAGACGCCAACGGCTGCTCTGCTACAAGCACTTTTAATTTTCAGGTGAATGCGGCTACGCTTTGGTATGCAGACACAGATAACGATGGTAAAGGCAATCCTTCCGTGACCATTTCATCCTGCACCAAACCTGCAGGTTATGTAGCCATCGCAGGAGATGCTTGTCCGACCGATGCAAACAAAATTACACCAGGAAATTGCGGCTGTAATAAAACAGAAGGCAGCTGTATGGATTGTGCAGGTGTTGCAAACGGAACCGCGATCATTGATGCCTGTAACAAGTGCGCCGGTGGTACAACAGGCATTGCCATTGTTACGAATCCAAATCAATGCGTTACCACAACTGTTCCAAGTATCAGCGGACCGCTTTGCGTTACAACAGGAGCCAACAATAATTATCTTTTCAATGCTGGCAGTCTTTCCATCGCATCCATCAACTGGTGGACAAACAGCGGCGCCGCCGTTACGCAAAACACTGCCAACGCAAAACAAGTACTAATCAATTTCCCTGCTTATGCCAATGGTACAAATGCAACCATTACAGCCGGAGTGAATTTAAATGCAGCACCTTGGTATCAGGAATTCACGTTGCTTGTAAAAGTAGGCGGATGCACAGGCTCAACACCACAACTAAGAGCCAGTGCAACTCCCCTTCCATTCAATGCGCTTACAACGGTAAGTCTCGATAACAATGAACTCATAAACACCATCCGCATTGTAGATATGAATGGAGTTGAAGTATTCAATCAAAACAATATTAATGAAAACAGTTTTGAATTGGGTGCGGATCTGCCAACAGGAATGTATATCGCATACGTTACATCAAACAAAGGAACATCCATTGTGAAGCTGGTGAAAAATAATTAAAGGAGTAGTTCTGATTAAAAACAAAAAAGCCTCATGCACTTAAGTATGAGGCTTTTTTGTTGAATTATTTCAATTTAAAAAAAACACAATGAAAATATTTCAGATCATTTGTTCACATCCATATATTAAAATAGTCTTTTAGTGAAGAATCGTATTTTCTTGTTTTATGCTGAAACTAAAAGTAACTATCATTTTATTTATTCTGCTGTTTTTATCTCTATATGATAAAAATGCATTTGCCTTTAAGCACCCAGCAGGCTTTAGTACGGAAAATGATTTACTGATTATCAAACAAAAAGTTAATGCGCAGCAGCAACCATGGCTGAATGCTTTTATACAATTACAAAACAGTAATTATGGCAAACTCAGCTATGTTCATAAAGCATATGCGGATGTCATTTGCGGAAGTCACAACAATCCCAACATTGGCTGTAATAATCATGTAGATGATGCCATGTCTGCCTATGCGCATGCACTCCAATGGTACATCACAGGAAATCAAGTGCATGCAACAAAAGCAATTAGCATATTAAACGACTGGTCTAAAACCTATCAATCCAACCAAGACTTCAACGACAAACTGGTTGCTTCCTGGGCAACACCATGGTTTGTGAATGCAGCAGAAATTATCCGTTATTCAAACGCTGGCTGGAGTAATTCTGACATTGCACAATTTAAAAATATGTTAAACAAACTCTACAGCTATGCATCCACTGGAGCAATGTTTAACAATGGATACGCTTCACAAATAGAAGCGCAATTTGCTATTGCCATCTTTTTAGATGATCAGGCAAAATTCAATAAAGCTGTTTCTGAATGGAAAAATTTTACTCCAACCTATATTTATTTAAGAAAAGATGGTGCGACACCAAAAACAGGGCGTAGAACTATTTCAGTATGGGGAAATACAAGTTTTATAGATGGCTTGTGTATGGAAACATGCCGAGATTACGGCCATGCGAAATTGGGATTTAATTCTATTATAGGCGCCGCGTCCATTGCGTGGAGCCAGGATATTGACCTTTTCAATATAGAAAAAGATAGATTGAAAGCATTTATGGAATTGCATGCATCCTGGTCAAGAGGCGTATCTGCGGTTCCAAGTAGTATTTGCGGAGGAAATGTATTGTGTACCGGACAATCAAATAGTCCAATAATGCCTTGTGGAAATGATGGCTGGGAAATCGCATATAGACATTTAAATAATCGATTAAGTATGTCTATGCCGCAAAGCCTTGCCATGATAAATGCATCAAGGCCTTCCGGAATGGGAAGATGGAACAAAAAACCTGAAACCCTTATTGCAGCACAGATACCATTCGGACCTGTAGCTACCTGCAACAGTAGTATTATTAGTCAAGCAACATCCTTCTGTACCGGAAGCTCATTAGTACTCACTGCTAGTGTGGGTTCCTCTTACAAGTGGTTCAAAGGCACAACACAGGTTGGAACAGCTGCAACATATACGGCAACAACTGCAGGTTCGTATACCGTAGAAGTAACAAACAGTGACGGTTGTAAAAGCACTTCTGCTGCAAAAGTTCTTACCGTGAATCCATTACCTTTGATTACATACAATGTAAATGCCAATGGAAACTGGACTGCTGCCTCAACTGCAACTGTATGTGCTACAACAAACGTAATCGTTGGACCATGGCCTGTCGTTGAAACCGGATGGAACTGGATAGGTCCAAATAACTTTACAGCACACACAAGAGAAATTAATTTAAATAATATCCAAGCAAATCAATCCGGAATCTATACTACAACGTATACCGATCCAAACGGATGTTCAGCAACAGGTACATTTAATATTCAGGTCAACGCAATCCCAACAGCTACCATTTCTTCACCTTCTAACTCATTTTGTCCTGGTGGTTCAGTTGTACTTACTGCAAGTGCAGGTGCTTCTTACAAATGGCTCAACGGGACAACGCAGGTTGGAACTGCTGCAACCTACACAGCAACAACTGCCGGATCATACACCGTGGAAGTAACCAATGCTAGCGGATGCAAAGCAACCTCTCCTGCAAAAGTAATTACCGTAAATCAATTGCCAGTGATTGCATACAATGTAAATACAAATGGCAACTGGACCGCTGCATCAACTGCAACGGTATGTGCTACAACAAACGTAATCGTTGGACCATGGCCTGTTGTTGAAACCGGATGGAGTTGGACGGGACCAAATAACTTTACAGCAACGACCCGAGAAATTTATTTAAACAATACCCAAGCAAATCAGTCCGGAATCTACACCGCGACTTATAGAGACGCCAACGGCTGCTCTGCTTCTGGCACATTCAATTTACAGGTAAATGCAACTACGCTTTGGTATGCAGACACAGACAACGATGGCAAAGGCGATCCGGCAACAACTGTTTCTTCCTGCGCCAAACCTACAGGCTATGTAGCCATTGCAGGAGATGCTTGTCCGACCGATGCAAACAAAATTACGCCGGGAAATTGTGGTTGCAATAAAACAGAAGCAAGCTGTCTGGATTGTGCAGGTGTTGCAAATGGAACTGCTATCATTGACGCCTGCAATAAATGCGCGGGCGGAACAACAGGTATTGCCATCGTAACAGATCCAGGCAAATGCGTCACTACAAACATTACAACAATCAATGGACCGCTTTGTGTTAGTACTGGCACTTCAAATGCATACTCCCTGAGTACAAATCTTTCTGTTGCATCTATCAATTGGTGGAGCAACAGTGGAGCCTCGATCACAAAGGATCCTGCCAATCCTAAAAATATGCAGATCAATTTCCCATCGTATGCAAATGGTACAAATGCAACGCTAACTGCCGGGGTGAATTTAAATGCTGCTCCATGGTATCAGGAATTCACCTTACTTGTTAAAGTCGGTGGATGCACAGGTAGTACGCCTCAATTAAGAGCTGCTGCAAGTCCGCTACCGTTTAATACCAGCACAACCATTATGCTTGAAAACGATGAAGTAATTCATAGCATTAAAATTGTAGACATGAATGGGATTGAAGTATTCAATGCGGATAATATAAATACAACGGCATTTGAACTTGGAAACAATTTTAATACAGGTTTGTATATCGCTTATGTTACATCGAATAAAGGAACATCAATTATTAAATTGGTGAAAAGTTATTAAACCTTAGTTCCCATTAAATACATTTTTTGTTGAAGTATGTGCCACTCAATGTTTTGTTGAGTGGCACTTTTTTACATTTTCTGATCAGTGCACTATTTATTTCAAATGAAGTACACATTTAATTTTAGATTATATTTTTTATAGATGTTCACCTGTCCCATAGTTCATTTGTCTAATAAGAATAATATAAACTCTTGAAAAAAATCATTCGCATATTTATTCAAATGTGCTTCAAGTCATTTTATAAATTAAAAACTACACCGTATGAAACATCTTGTACCAAAATCATTAAAGGCTTATTTATTTCTAATCTTTAGTGTATTCATAACCCATGTCGTATTTGCGCAAAATCTTCTTACAAATGGAGATTTTGAGCAAAACTTTTCCAGCTGGACGAACTTATCCAGTTCAGGAGCTTCTTCTGTATATTCAATTTCAACAGCTGATGTAGCAAGCGGTACAAAAGCAATGAAGCTTGAAATATCTCAACTGGGTACAGTCAGTTATGCCGTACAAAGTATTCATGCCGGATGGACAGCTACTCAAGGTAAACTATATACCATAAGTTTTTTTGCTAAGTCATTACAGAATGGAAGTTCACTGGATGTTTTGCACCAAAATGCGGGCTTCACAAAAAAATCGTTCTTATTAAATTCCAGCTGGCAACAATTTGAATATACATATACTGCTGACAGCAATGATCCTGGATTTAAATTTCAATTCCCTTCCAAAGCAACCTATCTGATTGATGCAATCATAATAACAGAGTTTAATCCAAGTAATATTGTAATTCCATCAGCAAGCAGCCGTCCATTAAGAGAGCTCGCGGCACGCTGTAATTTAAATATTGGTTCTGTTGGAGACCAGTCTACAGACGCTAATTATACAAATACATTAAAAAGAGAATACAACATTGTTGTAAATGAAAATGCAATGAAGATGGGATCAATCAAATCTACAGAAGCAGGCGCATACAACTTTACCGGACCGGATAATCTACTTGCATTTGCACAAAGCAATGGAATGAAAATGCGCGGACATTGCATATTGTGGCATGAAGGAATGCCTGACTGGGTGAAAAATAAAGCCTGGACAAAGCAAACACTGCTAAGCTATCTAAAGACCTACATAACTACTGTTGTTGGAAGATACAAAGGTAAAATTGAAGAGTGGGATGTTGCAAATGAATTCATCGGAGGCAATAATGATTTACGCAACGGAACTGAATCTGTATGGATGAAATACATTGGCGAAGAAGTATTGGACTCTGCATTTAAGTGGGTGCATCAAATTGATCCCAATGCTAAATTATATTATAATGATTATGGCGCCGAAGCAATGAATGCAAAATCAAACGCTGTGTATGAATTGGTAAAACGTCTTAAAAACAGAGGTGTACCAATAAATGGTCTTGGCATGCAATGCCATTTTAGTTACGATCAGATCATATCAATAAATTCTACCTTTTCAAAAGAAATGGATCAGAATATAAAACGCATTGGAACTTTAGGATTACAAGTATCTTTCACTGAAACAGACCTTGCAATGCCCCTTCCAGGCGATGATACAAAGTATAAAATACAAGCCTTGTCTTATGGAAATTTATTAAAAATTGCACTCAACAATCCAACAATTGTGAAGTCATTTTTATCCTGGGGTTTTACAGATAAACATTCCTGGATACCTAACTTCAAACCTGGGTTTGGAGATGCTCTAAGCTTTAATCAAACCTATCAGCCCAAGTATGCATACAATCAAATGAGCAATTTATTGGAATTAAATTGTCCCTTAGCAGAACCGAAAGGTCCGTATTCAGGAACTCCAATAACAATTGCCGGAACCATCGAAGCTGAAAACTATAACAAAGGCGGTGAAGGAATCAGCTTCCACGATACGGAAGCAGCCAACATGGGTGCAACATACAGAACAGATGGTGTTGATATTGGAACACTAACAGGCGGAGGAAACTTCGTAGGCTGGACTGCAACCGGTGAATGGATGGAATATTCTGTCAACGTTACCAAAACAAGTTCATATGATTTTAAATTCTTAACAGCTTCTTTAGGTGGCGGCGGTGTACTGAGCTTAACCGTTGATGGCAATCCATTGCTTACAAACATCACCGTACCTTCAACAGGTGACTGGAATACCTATACTCCTTTCTCTAAAACAGCAACGTTAAATCAGGGCAACCACGTCATTCGATTACTGATCAATAACTTCGGATTCAATATTGATAAAATTGTTGTAAGTGAAACGGCGACCTGCACTGCAAGCATCAGCTCTCCAACCAATGCATTCTGTGCAGGCGGTTCTGTTGTGCTTTCAGCAAGTGCAGGCGTATCCTACAAATGGTTAAACGGAACGACACAGGTGGGGACAGCTGCAAACTACACAGCAACTGTTGCCGGCTCCTACACCGTGGAAGTAACGAATGCAAGCGGATGCAAAAGCACTTCGGCGGTAAAAGTAATTGCCGTAAATCCATTGCCTGTAATTACACACAATGTGAATGCAAATGGAAACTGGACCGCTGCTTCAACTGCGACTGCCTGCGCAGCAACAAACGTAATCCTTGGACCATGGCCGATCGTTGAAACCGGATGGAGTTGGACGGGACCAAATAACTTTACAGCAACGACCCGAGAAATTTATTTAAACAACAGCCAGGTTAATCAATCCGGTATTTATACCGCAACCTACACAGATGCCAACGGCTGTAATGCTTCAAGCACATTTAATTTAAAAGTGAATGCAGCTACGATCTGGTATGCCGATACAGACAACGATGGCAAAGGCGATCCGGCAACAACAGTTTCTTCCTGCGCCAAACCTACAGGCTATGTAGCCATTGCAGGAGATGCTTGTCCGACCGATGCAAACAAAATTGCTCCGGGAAATTGCGGTTGTAATAAAACCGAAGGAAGCTGTCTGGATTGTGCCGGTGTTGCAAATGGAACTGCTATCATTGACGCCTGCAATAAATGCGCGGGCGGAACAACAGGTATTGCCATCGTAACAGATCCAGGCAAATGCGTCACTACAAACATTACAACAATCAATGGACCGCTTTGTGTTAGTACTGGCACTTCAAATGCATACTCCCTGAGTACAAATCTTTCTGTTGCATCTATCAATTGGTGGAGCAACAGTGGAGCCTCGATCACAAAGGATCCTGCCAATCCTAAAAATATGCAGATCAATTTCCCTTCGTATGCAAATGGTACAAATGCAACGCTAACTGCCGGGGTGAATTTAAATGCGGCTCCATGGTATCAGGAATTCACGTTGCTTGTTAAAGTCGGTGGATGCACAGGTAGTTCGCCTCAATTAAGGGCTGCAGCAAGTCCGCTCCCCTTTAATACCAGCACAACCATTATGCTTGAAAACGATGAAGTAATTCATAGCATTAAAATTGTAGACATGAATGGGATTGAAGTATTCAATGCGGANAATATAAATACAACGGCATTTGAACTTGGAAACAATTTTAATACAGGTTTGTATATCGCTTATGTTACATCGAATAAAGGAACATCAATTATTAAATTGGTGAAAAGTTATTAATAATAGTCCTTTAAATAAAAATCCCTCTGTTTAATTAAAACAGAGGGATTTTTTTATTCCTACTCTAATCTATTTATATCTATAGCAATCGAAATAAAAGAGAAGAGAAGATAAACTACGCGCAATCCCGAAGGGATTATTCAGGTGTATGGCAATAAGGTGCTATTCATATGATCCCTTCGGGATTGTGCGTAGAAATTATACTATATTCTTTTCTATAAATATATGACCCCTACCGGGGTCATATCCTACAAGTGAGAGTTGAAAAATATTCAATTTATTTATCACTTATATTTAATTATAATATACTATCATTTTTAATCATTTACATCAGTTTTATCAACGGTTCAGACTTCCTTTCTGAATATCTGATTCATCAACGCATACAGCTGCGGATGTTTCTCTTGAAACTTTTCCGGATTTTCAAAAAAGTATTCGCATACCACGGCAAAGAATTCTGCATGGTTTGTAAGTGCGTATGGATTGATGTCGGAACGGTTCTCGGCAATGCGTTCAATTTCCGCATACATGATTTTTGTCCAGGGTGTCAGTAATTCTTCCGACATAAACGCTTTGGGGATACCGTCTACTGCTCCGTCTGCCTGATCGATCAGATGCGCAAATTCATGAATACCTACATTTGATTTTCCGTTCATCGACTCAAAGCCTTGAATGAGATATTGTTTGGATAAGAGCAATACATGTTTGGTCTGCAACGGACGAACCTGCCCCAACAACATCCCCTCTTGTTCTGCATCTCCACGTTGATTGGGCTCTACGGCACCATCGTAAATAATTACTTCAGCAAGATTTACATATTCCCAGCCATCAAATAAGAATACGGGAATAATAGCACTCGCCGCGACAAGCAATTTCAATTCATCTGTAACTTCAAGGTCTTTCACACCCGTGATGGACGTCTGTGCGAAAAACTGTTTTATTTTATTCTGAAATTTTATTTGTTCTTCAGCCGAAAGATTTTTATAAAACTGAACTTCTTCTAACAAATACGTGTGCCAGGCCTGAGGAAAAGGCTGTGCTAAAACAGCCTTAACTTTTTTGTTTTTTTTCAGGCTAAAGCTGAATAAGAGGCCGAATAAAACAAAGGTTACTAAAATAATTGTAAGCATAACAATATGTCAAAATCGATGTTTTTTGTTAAAAATCCCTATACGTTGTTTTATAAAGTAATGAAAATTTATTTAAAATTGAGATAAACATTACGATATAGCGTTTAAAAGAGATACAAGCCCTTTCCACAATATGCTATGTATGTGGAATTTCCGTATATTTATTTCATTAAAACAGTTACTTTTATATCCCGAAGTCTGATTAACAGTTTAACTAATCCTTTTTAGCATAAGGAATTATCACAGAAACTTTTTAAACATTATAACTATGAATGCATTTATCAATAAATTCTTTTTAGGAATCAGCAAAAAAAGAGTTTTGACATTTCTGATATTTATTTTTTTCATCAAAAGTATTCTGGCACAAAGCCCAACAATATCTAACGTAAATTTACTAAATGGCAAAAATGGAGTTACTGTGTCCATAACCGGAAAGAATTTCTCAACAGCCTCCCAAGTCTATTTTGGTCAAATAGCTGCTTCTACAACTTTAATAAGTACTACTCAACTAAATGCAGTTGTTCCAATTGGTGCTTCTTATGATCGAATTTCCGTTACTAATAATAATATTGGAAGTGTACAAAGTGACGTATTCTTTACTGTTAAAACTGCATCTCCATGTAAATTTACAGACCCTATTTATGACACTGCTGTTGTTTTTCCAACGAATACAAACCCATCAAATATTTCACTTGCGAATTTAGATGGAAAGGGTCTTTCTGAACTTTTAATACTTGGGGCAAACTCAACTTTAACAACCTATTTAAATGTTTCTAAGCCTGGCAATTTAGATTTCACTTCTGCTGCAACATATCCATTACTCCCATCACGCTTACCTTCTTCCATGATCGTTTGTGATTTAAATAACGACAAGGTATTTGATGTAGTTGTTGGCTACAGTACGGGAAGTCAAATTTCAATTTTAGAAGGTAAGCCAGGAGGTACATTTACAGATGCTGTCCATATAACGGTTGGGAAATCACCAAAAAATGTTGCTGTTGGAGATTTTGATGAGGATGGTTTTTTAGAAATTGTTGCTGCAAATAATGTAGATAAATCATTAGTAATTTTAAAAAATAAAAACACTACATTATTTAATTTCAGCAATTATGCAATTGTAAAATCCCTATCCTCAACATCAGTAACTTCAATAGACATAGGTGATTTTAATAATGATTCAAATAAAGATATTATTGTGACCGATGGTGATAAAGGGTATTACTATCCCAACTTAACAAAATTCAATTTTGATAAACCTATTGAATTATATAGTCCATCTGCTGATATTATTAAAATTGGTGATTATAATTTAGATATAAAGACTGACGCGATTTTTGGAACAAAAGCAGGAATTGTTGGATCTGCATTTATGCAATCGGTTTATAAAACTACTATGTATCCTGATTTGAATTTCACTTCAAGCCTCATTGATTTTACTGGTATAGATTTTAACAATGATGGGAATCCAGATATTGCCGCGCTTTTCCCAGACGAAAAAGGTTTCAATAATATTTCATTTTATCAAAATGATGGTTCAGGAAAGTTCGAATCTATAAAATCATCGATTTTCACTGGAATAAATACCAATTCAAACCTTATCTCAGGAGATGTAGATGGAGATGGGCAATCAGATTTAATTACCTATAATTCTAAAGGTGAGATGTACATCTATAGAAAATCAAGTGAGATTTATATTACAAATCCCCAGGGAACTACTGTTTGCGTAAATACTCAAGCAACCGTTTCTGCAGAAACCAATGCTGGTACAATAAGTTGGTATGATTCAAAAAATAATGTTCTTGGACAAACTGGATCTACATTAACTCTTCCTGGCACGCAAATCACAGGCACTTCAATTATTGTAAAAGCAGCTTCAAGTAATGGGACTTGTAGCTCAACATCATTCACTCCAATCACCATTTATATCAACCAGCTCCCTACACTGACAGCTTCTGGCACTTTTTCCACTCCAGTTTGTCCTAACGGTACAGTTAAAGTAAACATGAGCGGAGCCACTACATATATATGGTCAAGTGCAGATGTAACCGGTACGGCAGGTGCATACACCATTTTACCAAAAAATGTTACGCCATTAAATAATACAACCAATCATACATTAGATTACAGCTACACTGTAACTGGAACGGATGTTACTACCGGATGTAAAAACACATTACCAGTGACAGCAAGAGTATATAATAATTTAGCTGCTATTGCTACAAATGCGACAAACAATACAATATGCTCCGGACAGAATGTTGCTTTTACCATTAGTTCAACTTCTCCTTTTGACATCCCGGGCTATACCTGGTCAACATCACCTTCTGGATATCAACCAAATGCAACAACTAACATAGCTAATCCAATCAACCCATCAAATATTCAAATACCGATCATATATACTGTTTCTGGATTGATAAATGGTTGTCAGGTTACAGCAAATACTACAATTAAAGTCAACCCAATCCCCATTATTACACCATCATCCCTGCAAACAATAAAAGTCGGACAAACATACAAGCAGGATTTCACCGTTTTAAATGGTACAAATACTACGTATACGATTTTACCAGTTGCACCAAGTACAGCACTGCCAACCGGATTCACTTTTACAGGAAATACACTTCAGAGTAATGGAGCTATTACTACTGCAGGAACATATTACTTTTCTATAACAGCAAAAGAGCCCTTAAAATGCGATGCGGTAACAAACTACAAGCTAATAATTGAAGATTTAATAGACCCGAGGCTTATTGTTTTCCCCATCTACGTGCATGCAGGTGATCCGGATTTTCTCATTCGACCTTCTAGTACACTAAGTGATGGTAGTATTAGTTATACAATCAAAACCGGCTTTACAAGTTCTTGCGCTAAAATCGGTTCATTGGGATTTGTAAGCAGCATCTCTTGTGCAGATTCCATTCCTGTAATTGTTACACAAGTAGCTAAAGATGGGTTCAGACAAAGTGTGGTAGAGACCTATATAAAAATCTCTCCTAACCCAGACACTAAATTAAAATTAACTACCACGGGTGTTTTACTAAGCAATGACACTACACAATTAAAGTATTTCACAAATTCAGATGCAGCAAGAGCTGGAATACAAATTGTTCAATTAAATAATACCGACATAGCACAAATCAATACGGATGGAACTATTACCACCTACAAGCAAGGTACAGTAGATATCGAAATCCGTGTTCCGGCTACCTCAACCTACGAGGCCATAACCAGGTCATTTACTGTAGCCATCTATCCTGCGATACAAAAGCCGATTATTGTGAATGATACAATCATTATAACGGTTGATCAAGACACTATTGTTAATATCCTGACAAACGATTACGGCGTAACCAATGCTGTTGCTCCATCACAAACGGATATTGACCTTGAAAATACGGGCGTTCAAAATAAATTTTATTCTTTAACGATCGGTAATTTTTTAATTGACTTGAATGGCAATCTGAATGTTAAACCATTTTCTGGTTTTATTGGTGAAGGAAGAATCGGTTATACCGTAACCGATTCTTTAGGAATAACATCTGATGTTGGCTATATTTTCATAAACGTAATTCCACTAACCATCACTCCCCCTTTAAAGGCGAATGAAGTAATGACGCCAAACAACGATGGCTTGAATGATGGGCTGGTAATTGCGTATGCATATTTAGATGACAATAATTCGCTGATCATTATGGATGAAATCGGGAACGTTGTTTATGAAACAACGAACTATCAAAATGATTGGAGAGGTGTAAATAAAAAAGGGGATGCTATTGAACCCGGCACTTACTTTTATGTTTATAAAGAAAAAGGAAGCGGACGTGAATTGAAAAATTATATTCAGATCGTAAAATAAAATAGAATATTTAATCAATCATTAGCATTCATACAAAGGTGTATCTGTTTCACCACAATGCATGCACAAACATAGCTCAGCATCAGTCGTGTGCTTTGAAATTATATCACTATGAAAAAAACACTTTTACTCTTTTTAATTCTTGCTGCATTTTCTGCACAAGCACAGATCTATCCAAACATCGGTCAGTTTCAAAATGTATTGCTGTATTACAATCCCGCTTATGCAGGTTCAGGTACGCAGTTTCGTGCTACCGGTATTTACCGCACACAATGGACCAAGTATCCAGGCGCACCCAATACACAGGTTGTAACAGCCGAAGCTCCTTTAGGTAAAAATGTGGGTGGTGGCATTGTATTGAACAGACATTCTATTGGCAATACACTGCAGATCAATTTTTCGGCAAGTGCAAGTTACCGCATCAAAACCGGTCGTGAATCTTTTGTGCAGTTTGGTTTAAAGGCTGGTATTTCACAAATAAACTTCGGTGCAGGAAGTGCATTTATCTGGGATGAAAATGATCCATACCTTTCACCGAATTCAACCAAAGGAATCATTAGCACATTTGGTGCAGGTGTATTTTACAAAAAGAAATCTTTTTATGCAGGTCTTTCTATACCTGACTTAGTACTGATCGATCCGAACAAATTATATCACGACGAAGCAAGCAACAAATCTCTGGCAAAGAAAAATTTCTTTTTTATGTCGGGTATCAAATTCAACGTCACAGATTTTATTGCCTTGCAGCCAAACGTATTGGTACGTTACTATCCTACCCGTCCGCTTAATTACTACATTAACCTGAGTGTGATCTTTAATCAGACATTTACAGCAGGTGTTGGTTTTATGTATCCAAAAGCATTAGCGCTATACACCAATGTGAACGTAACACCAAAGATCATATTGGGCTATCGTTATGAATTCAATACATCCGGATTTGCCTTAGGCAATTATGGCAGCAGTGAAATTTTGGTACGCTACGGATTTTAATCCGGTTTGAACAGTTGAAGTACATGACACGCATTTATACAATACTCTTTACATTCTTTTTGTCACTCTCTTTGCTGCAGCAAAGTCTTGCGCAGAAGAGTGCATTTGAAGCAGACTTTATACAGCTTTCCGTTTTTGCTGAACAGGCAGATTATAAAGCCGGTTATTTTTATTCTCAAAAAACATTGGCTGCCATTACAAAAAAAGCACATGCGCAACCAATCGATGTCTTAAGAAGTAACTGTTATCTTGCTTTATTTGCGGATAGACTGGATAAAGAATCCGAAGTGCGTACTGCCCGTAACGAAATTCAAAAATACTTACCCGCATTAACAGATGCTGCGAACAAAAGTCAGATTGCTGAAACCTTCAGTGTGTTCTGTGATTTTTATTTTCAACGCGGCATTTACACCAAAACAGATTCGGTGTATGCATCTATAAAAAATCTGATTCCGATGCTTCCGCCCTACGATAGAGAGCTGATCAGCTATTATCATTATGAGGCTTTGTTTCATAAAGGTTTTTTAAATAAAGTGACAGCTGAAACCGATGCGCGAAAAAATAGCTTGGCAATGCGATTAACAAGCGATTCTGTTTTTGATGCATCCAATAAACTCATTTTTAAAGAGCTGAATGAAAATGAAAAAAGAATCCGGGAAAATCTAGTCATACATTATACGTTATTAAAAGGACGTGCGTATTTAGAGAACGGACTTTCAGACACGGCAGTAGCCTATCTTAATAAAAATGCTTCAGGTATCGGCAACCAGGAAGGCGGCAAAGCCCGGTATCATTATCTACTCGGACAATGCTACCTAAGCAATCTGGAATATCATCTTGCAGAAAAAGAATTTAAATCTGCTTCTGCACTTTCACAACAGTTCTTTCTGGCACATGCTCCCATACAGATTAACATTGAACAAGGATTGATCAATGCCTTAATTCAACAAGGAAAATTTGAAGAAGCTGCCTATTACAGAAATGATATCATTGTAAGATTGTATAGTTACTATAACAAAAGCAACCTCCAATATCTTACCAATACCTACTCTGTGATTGAACATGAAATGACCCTGCATAACTGGGCCAAGGCAGAAATTCTGGTAAAGGATTTTTTAGCTTCTAACACATTGCCTTCTATCCATTATCTCCGCGAAAAATATTTAACAACATTATTTACTATACAGATCAAGCAACAGAAATACACAGAAGCAGAGCAGACCATAACAGAGATGCTTGCGCTGCAAATTCAACTTACCGGAGAAAAATCACCAGCCTATCAAATTTTGCTGATGGATAAAGCTAAATTTTACTCCTTCAATTTAGACAAGTTCAAAGAAGCGAAGACAATTTACTCCAGTGTACTCGATTCAGATTTTCAAAATCAGATCTCAGTAGAAAATCCGGATTACTACTTAAATACGCTGGACTTTGCAAAAGTATATATTTATACGGAAGAGTTTGGCATGGCAGACAACAGGCTTACGTTAAACCTAAAACGTGTAGAAAATAAATTTTCCAATACACATACATTGTATGCCATCTATCTTTCACATCAGGGTGAGTTAAAAACAATAACAGGAGATTTCACTGGAGCAACAACACAGCTGTCTAACAGCTTAGCTATTTTCGAAAAAAATAATAAAAAGAAATATTCACGTGCCTACATTGAAGCTCTGGAATTGAACTTAAAACTCAATGTGCTTGAAGGCGATTATACAGAAGCGGATGTATCTTTAGAAAAAGCGAAATCAGCTGCAGAAAATGCAAGTATATCTGAAACCGATGATATTTTTCTGGTAGAAGAAATCGGATTACTATATGTAAAGAAAGGTGAATACCAGAGAGGTAATAGAATTCTTTCTTCCATCCTTCGATCAAAAGTAGAAACAGTCGGAGCATCACATAAAAGTATTTGTAGTACTTTAAATTATTTAGGCGAACACAATCTCATCATTGGAAACTATGCAGAATCAGATAATTATTTCAACCGTTCGTTACAGATAAGTAAAAACGTTTACGGCGAAAAATCTATTCCATACGCAACCAGCCTTTTATATTACAAGCAATTGTATACTGCTATTGGTGACTACGAAAAGGCCGAATCATCTATTTTGCAAGCGTTACAGATCTATACAAACACGTATGGAGAAAAAAATATCAAAACAGGTATTCTGATGCACGAAGCTGCGCTTGCTACATTTCAAGCCGATCTATATTCCAGCAGAAAAAATAAAAGCAAGCAGGCAGATCTGGACAAACAATTCTTAAAAGCACTTGACATCATTAAAAATGCTTCCAGTGACCAATCAACGCTGTATGCTGAAGGACTTGAAGACTATTCCATATTTCTGGCATTGACCAATCAATACAAAGCATCTTTAGCAAATATAGAAACTGCAAAAAAAATCTGGGAAAGTAAATTAGGTAAGAACAACGTTCACAGTGCGCAGCTCAATAATTTATCCGGGAAAATATATTATCGTTCCGGAAAATATGTGGACGCCTTAACAGCTTTTGAAAAAACCAGAGATCAATACAAAACCATTTTTGACGACAATCATCCGGGATATGTATTTGCACTGGGCAGCTGTTCACAGATGTATTACATACTTGGCAATACGTCCAAGGCAATAGAAAGCATTGAAGAATGTACCAATAAATCTCTGTTGTATATTGATAAGGTATTTCCTTTTTTAAGCGAACGGGGAAAGATGGCATATTGGGACAAGATCAAAGACGACTTTGAATTTTACAAAACCATTGCATTCACCAATAGTAAAGAACATCCGGACATGATTGGCAAGATCATGAACATTCAGCTTCAGACAAAATCTCTGTTACTGAACTCACAACTCAAAGTAAAAAATAAAATTTACGCAAGCGGCGATACAACTGCTATTCGTCTGTATCAGAATCTTCAGGACTTGCGCGACAATTTAGCAATCGCCTATTCTATGAATGTGGCTCAACGAAAAGAATATGGCGTTGACATTGCCGTTATGGAAGCAAAATTAGAAGCAACAGAAAAAGAATTGAGTACTATTTCTGAATATTTTTCAGATCTGAATAAATCAAAAGCTGTTTCGTATACCTGGAAAAATATCAAACAAAATTTACTAGACAATGAGATCGCGATTGAAACAATTCCATTCCGATATTTTACCAAATCTTTCAGCGATACCATTTGGTATGCATTTATTTCGGTTACCAACACATCAACGAATCCGGATTTCGTGATTGAAGTAAATGGAAAAGAATTAGAAACAAAATATTTGAAATATTATCGCAACATGATAAAATTCAGTGCAGTGGATACCATTTCTTATAATCAATACTGGAAAAAAATATCTACTTTACTGAATCCAACACATGCAAATATCTATTTCTCAGCCGATGGAGTTTATACGCAAATAAATGTTGAAACATTAAAAAATGCACAAGGAGAATACCTGATCAACTCTTCTAACATCATTTATATCGGTTCATGCAGAGATATCATAAATAGAAATACCGAACAACTCAAATCTTCAAAGACAGCGCTTGCACACCAATCGGAAATCGACTTGATCGGAAATCCAACTTATTTTACAACAGACAACGTTGATGAATCATCGCTCGAACAATTACCTGGTTCAGAAACAGAAGTAAAAAAGATCAACGCGTTGATGTCTTCCAATAATTGGAAAACAGTTATGTATATCGGCACAGCTGCTACTGAAGATACGGTTAAGAATATTAAAAGTCCGAATGTACTGCATGTTTCTACCCATGGATTTTTCTGGGAAGATAAAGTCGGTTCTGAAAATGATCTATCAGAAAAAAGTATCGTAAACCCTCTGCTTAAATCGGGTGTTGTATTATTCAATGGTGGAGAATTACTTACTACAGACAATATCAATTCCATCAACAAAGAAGACGGTATCTTAACCGCGTATGAAGCGATGAATTTAGCTTTAGACAAAACAGAACTTGTTGTATTAAGTGCCTGCGAAACAGGTTTGGGAGAAATAAAAATAGGTGAAGGCGTTTATGGGCTGCAGCGTTCATTTACCGTTGCGGGCGCTAAAGCCATCATCATGAGTTTATCAAAAGTTTCGGATGAAGTAACAATCAAACTTATGGAAAACTTCTATACCTACTGGCTGGAATCGGGCAATAAGAGAGAGGCATTCAATAAGGCAAAAAGGGAATTGATGAAAGAATATCCGGACCCGAAATACTGGGGCGCATTTATTATGATCGGACTTTGATAATTATAAATTATGAGTTATAAATTATGAATTTTATTCCGACATCATTTTCAATTTATAATTCATAATTCTATGAGATTTGTTCACGCACCTTGGTATATGAAAAATATCACCGGACTTTTCAGTAAAGAGAAAGGTGCGAACAAAGGATTTACCGCGCAATATGCAGTGTTCTGGATTTTCTTCAAAGATAAAAAAGGCATGGAGAATAAAACGCTGATCAATCACGAACTGATTCACCATGAACAATTAAAAGAACTGACGCCATTTTTATTTTTACCGATCTACTTAGGAAATTATATTTTCAATCTATTCAAATACAAATTCGACAGAGATCTGGCGTATCGAAATATTCGTTTAGAAAAAGAAGCTTATCAAAATGAAAATAACCACGCATACCGCAAAAATAGAAAGCGGTACGCGTGGATGAAATTATGAGTTATAACATGGTTAATAACTTACAATTCGTCGGACCACAAAAAGTGGTCTGACGAAAGATGTTTACCAATCCGTTTGATATTTGCATTTTGTTATTTGGAATTTGATTCGCTTATTCATAAAACGTCACCTGTCCGTTATCCATATCGTAATACGCACCAATAATTTTTATTTCACCCGCTTCTTCCATTTCACGAAGAATAGGGCTTTGCGCACGGATATTCAACACAGCAACCTTGATGTTTTCACGAACTACCTGATCAACGAACTGCGGATTTTTTGATGTTTGTGCACCCGGAAAATCACAGCATCTGTCAACTGCCGGTCTGATCTTTTTAAGCAATCCCGTAAGATTTCCTAATTCTACATTATCAATCGCACCTTTAATGGCTCCGCAGTATTCATGTCCCATTACAAGTACCAGCTTAGCACCTGAAACTTTACAACTGAATTCCATTGATCCAAGAATATCCTCGTTTACAATATTCCCGGCAACTCGCGCCACAAACATATCTCCGATCCCTTTATCAAATACATCTTCGATCGGCACGCGTGAATCTACACACGATAAAACTACAGCCTTCGGAAACTGACCGCTTACAGCATCTCTGATTTGTTTAGAGTGATCGCGCATCGTTAAACTTCCGGAGCAAAAACGTTTGTTACCTTCTTTTAAACTCGCAATTACTTCATCGGGAGTTAAGTTTTTTTGTTCCTCCGCAGTAAGTACTTTTTCGATTAATGGCTGTTGACTCATTGTTTTAATTATTTATGACCTAAAGAATGTTCAAAATATAAAATCCATTCGACCCTTGCAATACCGATTTTCCAGTAATGTTTAAATAGTGCTCTCGGCTATATTTTATTTTATTTAGATCTACCCTGACAATACTATTATTCCTCTATCATTAGTATAGATTATATTTAATTGAAAGTATTGTTCATGAAAGACCCCATCGGGGTCAAATATCTGTAGAAACAACATATAAAAGGTCCTACGCGCAATACCGAAGGTATCATCGTTTCAAGAATACAATACCTTCGGTATTGCGCGTGTTTTTTTCATTCTAATCAATGCTACAGATATTTGACCCCGATGGGGTCTTTTCATAATATACAAGTACCCGTCTTGTATATTATGAAAAGACTTACCTCAAAAAGACAATAGTATTTGTCAGAGTATATCTAATTTTATTTTTTTGAATGTATATATTTTTCTTTGCACACGGGACTACAAAATCCCCATACTTCTCCATTGATCAATGCGGTGTCCGATAAATGCCCTTTTACATCCATGTCACAAATGGGATCCTTTTCATTTACAACAACTGTCACGGGATGAGCACTTGTTGAATCAATCAGACTGGCAGAGCCTTTCATTTCCGTATTTTCTTTGCAGGAGAATACGAATGACGCCAGAATAAATAAAAGAATATATTTCATACTATTTTATTGATCGGTTAATGATTATGAATAAAATTCATTAACTGTTATCGAGGTCTGCATTACAAACATCAACAACAGCTATCCACAACTTATTGTATTACTATTTTTTGAGTATAGACAGCATCTGTATCTGTTTTTATCAAAACAACATACATACCTTGTTTGTAATTCAAATCGAATTCTTTTTGCGTGCCATCAAATGTATCTTTGATATTACCGGCATAATCATAAATAACAATTCCTGTAATTTTTCCGACCACATTGTCTGTATTGAGTTTGAACGAACCAGTGTTTGGATTTGGAGCAACTTGTAAGGCAGTAGTATTTAGTGTTGAAGCATTTAAAATACCTGTTATAATTGTTGGTATTTCAGACAACGCATTTGAATACAAACCATTGTTTTCAGTGGTCACAAATACGCGGGTAGTCACGAATGTAATTTTAGTTACATCCGTATAGCTCGGTAAATTAAATTGATTTCCACCGGCAATCCATGTTACACCATTATCAGATGTTGCCAGTAAACCACCTTTATAACTTGCCCATACATATCCTGCATACACACCCATTGCCTGAATTTTCATTCCATTCAAACGCATTAAAGCAGTATGAGGAATTGCAGTTTGTGTTGAAGCAGCAGAAGACCAATGGATAGAAGCTAATGTTGAATCTGACACCAAAACACCTGCTCCTTCTGTTCCTATATAAATTTTATTTCCAGCTGCAGCTACAGATGTAACATCCCAATCATGTACATCTGCCCAATTGGATAATCCCGTGTTATAAGAGTTCCAGGTTGTACCTGTTTTTGATTTAATGTATGCGCCTTGTCCAAAAGTTCCCAATAAAATATTATTATTAAAGAAAGCCATAGAGGTCAGTTCAACACCGGTAGGTAGGCCTGTTTGAATCGAAATCCAATTTGCTGTCGTGATCGATGTTTTATACAATTTATTTGCTGCATCGATTGCATACAAAACATAATCTGAATAGAACAGTTTTTTAATATTCAACGTTGGCAAGCCTGTATTGAATACGGTCCAGTTTCTTCCTGAATCTGCTGTGACATATACGCCGCCGTTTTTAGTTGCTGCAAATAACAACGACTCTCCCATTGTAAGATCCGTTACATTCAAACTATCAATCAAACCATTATTTGCGGTTACATAATTTGCAGCCAGATCTTTACTTACATACACTCCATTTTCGGTAGCTGCAACAACAAAAGCGACACCGCTGGTATGCATTGCAGTTGTTTTTAAATTATTAAAATTTACATTCATCGCAGTCCATGGATCAAATCGCGATGTCGTTTTAAATATTCCTTTATTTACCGTTCCACAAACCAAACCTGTTTTAAAAGGTTCAACTGTTTTTACATTCAACGTTGTTAATCCTGTATTTGCTGCAGACCAGCTAATTTCAGCTACTACAGAAACATATATACCTTTGTTTGAAGCAACATACCACTGTGTTCCATCATTTGATACTGAGTAGAAAACAGTTGCAGAAGGCAGGTCAGCAGTGACATTTGAATAGCTTGGTGCAGAACTTGTACTTGCAGCATCTGTTACAAATAATCCATTCGTATTTAATACGAGTAACTGATCTGTTGCTGTATTGTATGACAAAGCAATAGTACCATCTACATTGCTTGTGTTTGAATCATTAAAATCGATCCAGCTTGTACCGTTATTGTCTGTTGCATAAATGCCTCCATCTGTTGTACTGATAAAGATGCGCGTACCCGCCTTCTTCATTCCTGAAACATTCAGATGCTGTAAATTTCCGTTCACTGCAGTCCAGCTTGCTCCACTGTTTGTTGTTAAAAACAAACCATTAACGGTCCCAGCCATTAACGTTGTAGCATCGATTGCTACCAGACTTGTTACATGCAGATTCGTTAAACCGTTGTTTATTTTATTCCAATACCTGTCTGTACCAACATATCCATTCAAAATAAAAATTCCGCTGTCTGCAGTTGCTGCGTACAAGCGAATTCCTGTGTGTGCAATTGCAGTAATCTTTCCGCTTTTCAAGCCAACCGGTCGCGCTCTCCAGCCAACCAGTGCAGCACTCGTGCTTTCAAATACACCACCTTCTGCCGTACCCATATAGACTGTATCCGCAGCAATTGTTGTACATGTTATTGTTCCGCCAAATGGACCTTTAGAGCCAAAGTGTGCGTTTGAAGAAATAGAAAATATACTTATGAAGAGCATACTCATAAGTATTGTATATATAGTGTGTATAGTATTTTTTTTCATCTTAAAATTATTATTCTGTTGTAAGTAATTATTTTTTATCATTTAATTATATGTCTGCAGCAATGCTGGCGGATGAAAAATATCTTTACCTATCGGAACAGGAAACGAAATTGAACGATATAAATAAAAAGATTTTATATATTCTATGAAAAGTGTTTGATAAATTAGCAATTCTTTAAAATACAGTTCGACTTTTTCTTTTACATAAGAAATGGAAATATCTGCATCTCCATTCTCCTTTTGAAGATGTGCTTTTAAATAACAATTCCCTTTACAAGTGTTCATGCGCACATCCTTTTGTACACATAACTCAGACGCAATATACTTTTGCTGCATCTTGAATTGTGTATACACAAATGTGTTAAAACTACTCTGTAAAAAGAATAGAATTATCAATACAACCGAAAAATACCGGATCATAAATAGTGATCGTTGAAGGATCTATTGATACTAGTTTTCGTATTTAAACATGTTTGCCATGTTTGCAGTAATATCGATCACTAATGAAGAAGTATTATCTGCTTTTGTTGCAATACTTAAATTATCATTCTTCTTCAGATCAAGTCCAGCAAACAATTCTGCATAATCTGCTTCCATGTGTATATAGGCCATAGTATTGGGCTGAACCGATACAGTTTGATTCGGCATGGATACATGTACTATATTCGAATTTGTTCCGATCTTATAAACAAATGGAACCATATCTGCATCTGCAGCATCTTTTGCAGCTGTGGTATCAATCTTACCTACAGCATTCATGAAGATATAATTGTTTGCTTGCGCAGTATTTGAAAACCACATATCCGGATCATTGAGTATACCCGTTCCTGAAGGAGTCTGTGCATTTAGATTCGCCGGTAAGCCTACATCAAAACGAATGGACTTGTAATTACCAACTGGTACATTTCCCAATTTATAAACCTGATCAACAATATTGGTTAGCAATATGGTATCACCTACTTCGTAGATACCTCCATCAAATTTTACCAGTTTTATATTTGATATGTATAGTTGTGAAAAGCTCAACGACATTTTTCTTCCTTCATCAGTCTGATATACGGCGTTATACAATTCAACTTCATTTGAGCCAATATATGTATGCAGGTGCAGACTTATAGGTGCTGTTTCAACAGTTGTATTGCTCGGTGCCGGATCATTTGATTTACAGCCTGTGAAAATGATTGAAAAAAATACTGCGGTTAATATATATGCGTGTTTCATTTTTATAAGCATTTTAGTTAAAATACAATTGAATAAACCAGATTGACATTGCTATATACGGATGCTTGTATGCCATTGGATTTTTGATATACAGGCAGACCAGCTTCTATTCCGATTTTATTATTTCCAAGAAAGAATGTATTCACTCCTGCATACACCAATGCTATTGTACCCCCATAATTTGCAGCATTTGCAGCAGGTTCGGTATATGCATACAATGTGGGATCATTTCCTTTGATCTTTCCTGTTTGAAGAAGTTCTGCACGCAGCGATGTACTTAACCATGGCAACCATTGATAAGCAACCCAATTATTAAAACCCAATTCATTCCCCAGTTTATAACCAACCTGATTGTAACCAGTACGAATTGTCGAAACCAGCTGCGTACTCGCCGTAAGCTTATCTCCTTTATAGGTATACGTAAGGCCCGGCTTTACATCCCAGGTACCTGACCCCTGCTGCATCATGTATGAATAACGCGCATTTGGATACATGCTGCCGTCATCTCCTTTGTTTTGTACAGAGCCTGTAGGAATGGATATACCTCCGGAAAACAACACATGATGTTGTGAAGAATTTATGATGGAATAAAGTGCCGTAATTGAGAGATCCCCAAAACCGGAGGTCTTCATAGTATGTGCCATTGAACCCGACATTGGAACTCCGTTATGAATGTGTGTACTCCCTTCCGGCGCCACCATATTCATGGATGATTGTCTGTATTCAGTCATTGCCATTAAAGTAAGCTTATTACTTACACCATACATAGCCATAAGCATATGCATGTTCATAGACATTCGGTCTGAAGAAAATAAATATTGATTGTAGATCTGATCGTTGGAGATACTCGTTCCGTTTTGCTCCATGCCTCTTGTATTCATATTCATAAAACGATATGAAAACATCCACTCACCTTTTGAGTGTGTATGGCTAAGCATAATTCCTGCCGGAGTGGCATCTTTTTTACACATGCAGGATGCACATGTAAATGCAGAATCTGTTTGTGCAGAAGCTGTATATAGTGTAATCAATGCCGTAAACAACAACATTGAACTACGTTTTTTTATGAAGTTCATTGAAATTCGTTATAAATCGATAAAGAATGCTTACAACACTTGCAAGCAGCGATGTATCAAACGAATTATTGGGGAGGTTGAATAATAAAATCTGCAGGCGATTTATACGCGTGCATCTGGTATGCGTCAAGTGAAGCTACCTGCATTTCATCTGCAAAAACGGGTGTTGGCAATAAATTAAAATCCGTAAAAAATAAAACAACTTCTTCCAAACCTTTCAATACAGAAGGGATTGTTTGTTCCTGCTTTTCCTGCTCCTTCATTTTTTTGGACAGGTAACATTTTCCGTTACATGTAGAAGCAGGCTTTGCTTTATTGATACAAAGAACGGTAGCAATATAATCCTGATTGATCTGATAATAGGCCACATACACTGAACGGATACTGCTTTGCAGTAGCATCACCATCACTAATATGAGTATAAAGCCTTTTTTCATCTGGACAAATCTATATAGTTTGAATTTGAAATGCAACATAATTCGTTTGAAGCTTCCAAACCCATTCATAATTCATAAACTACTACTTCACTGATATATAGCAATTTATTATGCTTTTTATTTATAAACCTGAGGCAAATATTTATTCATTCGGGCATCTGCGCTATCAAGTCTTACTTCCTGATCTTTAGAAAACGAACTCATATTTTTTCTCAACTTCTCTTTTAGAGAAACCATTTCGTCTCTTAACACATTATACGCTTCGGTATTGTTTTCCTGATCTACGATAGAATACAACGGCTGCGTTTTATAGATTCCAACATACTCAATGAATAAAGCTGAAAACTGTTCATATTTTATCACTTGTTCTTCCATGGATGCATCAGGCATTTTTTTGAATGCAAATACTCGATCCGGATAATCCGTTTTCAAATACTGAATTGCAGGTTTGGAATCTGCTGTATCTACTTTCGTCACAGCTTCCACTGATTCTTTTTTATCTAAAGTATCACACGAATAACATCCGATCAAAAGCAACAATATAAATTTTGAATAAAATCTCATATACTCAAATATAGTCCAGTTAGCAAAACGTATAACATTAACGGTCTATTTCGCCCATTACAATATCAAATGATCCCAGAATGGCAACCAGATCGGCGATCATTACATTCTTAGAAATGGCTTGCAAAACAGATAAATTAACAAAGCTCGGTGCACGTACTTTACAGCGGAACGGCACGTCTGTATTGCCGGTTGTACGGAAGAAGAAACCCAATTCTCCTTTTGGATTTTCTGCTCGCACATAAAAATCCATCGCCTTCGGACGAATTTTTTTAGGAACAACCGCCTGCGGATCAAACTCACGCGTACGCTTATGATCTCCCAACAATTGTGTGATGCACTGTTCAATGATCTTAACAGACTCAAAACATTCTGCTACGCGAACATGTGTTCTATCCCAGCAATCGCCCTTCGTTCCCATCGCCCCTGTTCCTACCGGAATATCAAAATCAATTTCAGGATACACGGAATAGGCATCTACTTTACGAAGATCGAACTTTAATCCTGAACCACGTAACATAGGACCGGTAATGCCATAATTGATTGCAAGATCAAGCGGCAGCACACCGATATTTGCGGTACGCTCTATAAAAATTTTATTATCAATAATTACTTTTTGAAGCTCGATCAATTTTGGTTTCAGGTATGAAATAAAATCTTTGCAGCGTTCTTCAAAACCTACAGGGAGATCATAAAACAATCCCCCAACCCAAATATAATTGTACAGCATCCGTGCCCCGCTCACCCATTCAAGCAACCGATTGATGTGCTCTCTATCACGCATCACCCAAAGGAAGGGCGTAAATGCTCCGATATCCAGACCATAGGTACCGATCGCAACAAAATGTGAGGACAAACGATTTAATTCTGCTACCAGAACGCGTATGTATTCTACTCTTTTAGGAATGTCTTTATCAATACCCAGCATACGCTCAACACCCATTGCATAGGCATGTTCCGAGTTCATTGCAGCTAAATAATCCATGCGATCCACAAACGGGATCACCTGATTGTACGGCAACTTTTCTGCATGCTTTTCATAACAACGATGTAGATAGCCCATGTGCGGGATCACATCTTTTACAATCTCGCCATCGGTTAGAATTTCCAGACGCAATACACCATGTGTTGATGGGTGTTGCGGCCCCATATTAATAATGATCTCGCCGCGTTTCAGATTGCCTGCATCAAATACAAGCGGCTCCGACTGCTGAAGATGCAGAGGATTGTATGTATAGTTTGGTGTTGCTTGTGTCGTCACGTTAATAAGCTACTTTAATCCCGTGATAAAATTCCTGTTCAACGTAATCTTTACGCAACGGATAGCCTTCCCAATCTGCCGGCAATAATATTCTGCGAAGATCCGGATGTCCTGAAAACTTTATACCATACATATCAAATGCTTCACGCTCATGCCAGTCTGCAGTGTGCCAAACATCAACCATAGAAGGTATTTCAGGAAGTGCTTCCTTTCCATCTCCTCTTTCTGATTCAACTTTCAAAATGAAAAATAAATGGAATGGAATGGAATATAAATGATAAATAATTTCAAGGGTGTTTTTTTCAACGCCATTGTCCAATGCGGTTAAGCAGGACAACTGATCGAAATAGAAACGCGCATCGTCACGCAAAAAGAAACAAATATCTTTCAGAGATTCTTTCTTCACCGTTAGCTGAGGCTGTTGCAACGCTGTATTTTCTGCAACAACTACATCTGCACCAAACTGCGTTTGAATCGCTTCTTTTATATCTTGAAATGTATAGGTCATACGACTTGTGCTGATTTGTGATTGGCAAGAAAACGTTCAACGGCTTTCGGTTCAACCAACGTTTCTTTGCGAATCTTTTCCTGCAATTTTAAAAAGCCTCCAATCAAAGCTTCGGGTCTCGGCGGACAGCCCGGCACGTAGATATCTACCGGCACAATACGATCCACACCTTTCACTACGTGATAGCCATGTTCCCAATACGGACCACCGCAATTGGAGCAGGATCCCATAGAGATCACATACCTTGGCTCAGGCATTTGTTCGTACAAACGACGAATCCGATCGGCCATTTTAAATGTTACGGTTCCTGCAACAATCATAACATCCGACTGGCGTGGGCTTGGTCTTGGTATAATTCCAAAACGATCCAGATCGTATCCGGATGTAAAGGTCTGCATCATTTCAATTGCGCAGCATGCCAAACCAAAACTCATAGGGAACAACGATGATAAGCGCGCCCAGTTCAATACATCTTCGAGCTGAGAGACAACAATACCGCCTTGTCCAAATTTATGATCGAGTAAACTCATTCTGTTTTATTTCTCTAACGCAACATATAAGGTTTTAAAATCTTATAGGGTTACGATTATATTTTATTTCTTCAACCAACTCTCCAAGGGTTTTAAACCCTTGGAAAGTTTTATTTTAATTTATTTCTTTTGCCAAAGAATATTTCTCATTCACTGCTTCGTATAAGTCTCTGGGAACTTTCGAAACAAAGGCATCCGGTTTTACTTCCGGTTTATTCCAATCCAGATATCCTTTTCGCCATACATATACCAGACCCACAAACAACAAGCCTATAAAGATCAATATCTCAACCAGAGAGAAGATCGTCCAGCTACCATTGGTTGCGGCATCCAGCTTTGCATCTCCGTATACCGTTGCGATTGGAAACAAATAGATTACTTCTACTTCAAATAAAACAAATATCAATGCGGTTAAATAATATCGTGCATTCATATTCACCCATGCCTTTCCAACAGCGTCTTCCCCGCACTCGTACACCATCATCTTTTCAAGATTAGGTCTGTTGGGACGAAGCAATGCGGCAACACCTACACCAATCAGTACAAAGACAATTCCTGTAATGATGAATAATAAGATCATTCCGAATTCTGAAAGTTGAGAAGTATTTTCCAGCATTACTTAAGCCATTAAATAGTGATATGAGTTCTTTAGCAGGCGAATTATTTCACCCATAAACAAAGCTGTTACCGGTGCCCAGAAACAAGCGCTTACAAACATGTATAGGATTATTTTCTTTTTTTCTTCTCCGAATGAAATAGCGATCAATGTTCCTCCGATGGGTGAAAAAAGAATCGGTGTAAGAAACGCAACACCAATTAATCCCCATTTGTTTGACACTGTTACAATTTTTCGTGTTTTAGGAGAAAACACTTTACGTTTTTTAAATAACGTTTTTTTTAAGAAGCCGTAAAATATATTACCGACAAAAACCGTCAACAGAATAACAGTCAACATCATCCCGACAATCATCAAAATGATGATTTCCCAATTTGTCATTGAAAACCCGCTGCCGAGTATAGGTGCAACACCAAACTTTACGCTGCTAGCTAATATGACAAGAATATATTGAATTGTCTTTTCGAGCATAGCACAAATATAACCCCAAATGCTCGTAAATACGAACAAATATTCGTTCCTTTTGAATTTTGAGGCTAAAAATCAATGAAATAATGAACTATATTTGTAACGCAATTCCCCTTTAAAAAATGACTGTCAGAATAACTTTTTTAAGTGTTTTCTTTTGTATCCTTATCCATGCTTCACTGCATGCTCAAAGCACGTATATTCCATTGAATACAGGTGCATATCAGTTTGTCGATCGGTATGAAGTATTAAGCGGGCGCATCGACCCTGCCATTCACAGTTCTCTAAAACCTTATAACAGAGCACAAACAATCCAATTTATTGATTCTCTGCCAGCGGGTATGGCTATTTCAAAAGCAGATAGCTTCAATATAAGCTATTTAAAAAATGATTCCTGGGAATGGTCAAACGTGGCTAGTGCCGATTCTAAAAAGCCTTTTTTAAAGTTCTTCTATCAGAAACAAGCGGACGCATACTCCGTGAATGTCAAAGATTTTGATCTGCATGTCAATCCGGTGATCTATTTAATGGGAGGAAGCGGAGCAGGAAATACGCAGCGCAATTACACATTTCTAAATACACGAGGCATAGAAATACGTGGACGGATCGCAAACAGAGTGGGTTTCTATACCTTCTTTGCAGACAATCAAGGAGCATTTCCTGATTATGTAAACGATAAAGTCGGATATTATACCCCTACTGGTTCAGCAATTCCGGTTGTTCCCTTCGAATCTTTTGCAAAAACATTTAAAACCAATGGCTATGATTTTATTACCGGCCGCGGTTACATTACCTTTGAACTGGTAAAAAAATACATCGATCTACAATTCGGTTACGATAAAAATTTTATCGGAAATGGTTATCGATCACTCATCCTATCTGATATCGGAGCGCCTTATACTTTCCTGAAATTAAATACCCGAATCTGGAAATTACATTACCAGAATATTTTTGCTCAAATGAATGCGACTACAGACAATGCAAATGTTCTGTACCCGAAAAAATATACTGCCTTCCATCATTTATCGTTAAACGTTGGAAAAAATTTCAACATCGGTGTATTTGAATCCATCGTATTTGGAAGATCGGACTCTACCAAACAAGGCACCTTTGACATCTCTTACCTGAATCCCGTAATCTTCTACAGATCAATAGAACAAGCCAACGGCAGCAGCGATAATTCTTTGCTGGGTATGGATTTTAAATACAATTTCATGCACCATTTTTCTTTTTATGGACAGTATGTAATTGACGAATTAAAATTTCAGGAAGTCAAAAACCATACCGGCTGGTGGGGCAACAAACAAGCGCTGCAGCTTGGCTTGAAATACTTCAATGCATTGGGGATTAAAAATCTAGACTTACAGGCAGAAACAAATATTGTCCGTCCGTTTATGTATCAGCACGCAAGCGATTATACAAGCTATACACACTACGATCAGCCATTGGCGCATCCGATGGGTGCTAACTTTGTTGAAGTACTTGGTATTGCTCGTTATCAGCCGCTTCCGAGACTCATGCTTCAAGGTAAAGTATTTTACACTGTTTGGGGTGACGACAGCACCACAACAAGTAATACCGTTACCAATAACAACGGAGGAAATATCTTCAAAAGCTATACGCCAATTGCAGACGCAAATACATACAATAACAAACTCGCACAAGGCATTAAGACAAACATCCTTTTCTTAAGTCTTCAGGCAAGTTACCAGCTTCGTCATAATTTATTCGTAGATTTGACGTACATATATCGACAACAAACCAGCGAACTTGCTTCCAGAAACCGTACCACAAATTACATTTCCTGTGGCGTACGTTTAAACATTCAGCCACGTAATTACGAATTCTAATATTCCATAATGAAAACATTTCTTCGATTATTATCCTTTGCAAAACCGTATCCAAGATTTGCGATCCCGTATTTCTTTGTGACCCTCTTCTCTACCGTATTCGGATTGATCAACGTCGCATTTATTATACCGATCCTGAATTTATTATTCAGTGCAACAAAACCTTTAAGCGAGATACCTTATCCGGAAGCAGCCTTCAGTGTAGAATATTTCACTGGCCTTCTGAATTACTATCCTGCATGGCTGATCGAGAATTATGGAAAGAGCACAACACTTATCTTTATTTCTCTTTTCCTGATCGGAACAAACTTATTAACCAATGTATTTAAATATTTAGGATTAAGAATAAATACCAAATTACGTACGACGGTTATTTACAACATGCGCGAACGTTTGTTCAATAAAATTGTAACGATGGATGTAGGTTTCTTTTCCAGTCAGCGTAAAGGAGATCTTATGTCGCGTATGACAAATGATTTAGCGGAAATAGAAAACTCCGTGATCGGCGCATTGCAGGCATTTTTAAGAGATCCGTTTACATTGGCGATCTGGCTTACTGCGATGTTTGCGATACAGTGGCAATTGATGGTATTAACGTTATCCATCCTTCCGATATCGGGTATTGGAGTTTCCATACTCAGCAAAAAACTAAAAAAAGAATCTTCCGAAAGCCAGAAATCTTCCGGACATATTTTATCTCTGATCGACGAAGCCATTACGGGAATCCGTATCATTAAAGGTTTTGTTGCCGAACGTTTCATTTTCGAACGCTTCAGCAATCAGGGTCAGCATTATGCATCACTAGGCCGTTCGATAGGTAATAAAAGAGAATTGGCTTCTCCGATCACAGAAACTATGGGTGTTGCCATCGTTTCTGCGATTTTATACATTGGGGGAAATTTAGTATTTGAAGGAAAGTTAGAACCAGGTGCTTTCTTTATGGTCATCATTGGTTTCTACAGAATTCTTGAACCTTTAAAAGGAATTGCATCTTCTGTAACATCGATCCAGACAGGTATTTCAGCGGGTAATCGTTTGTTTGAAATTCTGGATGCAGAAATAAAAGTGCAGGATCCGGCACAACCAAAAACACTTGCCACATTCAATCATTCTATTCAATTAAAGAATATTGGTTTTAAATATAACGAGACACCGGTATTAAAAAATATTACTATTGAAATTCCTAAAGGAAAATTGATTGCGCTTGTCGGACCAAGTGGCGGCGGTAAGTCTACATTGGTAGATCTGATCCCGCGCTTCTACGATCCTGCATCAGGTTCTGTAGAAATTGATGGTGTAAATATTAAAGAGTTCGATCTGCACTCCTTACGTTCTCATATCGGAATTGTAACACAGGAGTCTATTTTATTTAACGACAGCATTTTCAACAACATTGCTTTCGGTTTGCCGAACATTACACAGGAAGATGTAGAGCGTGCAGCCCGTATTGCAAATGCACATGAGTTTATCATCAAAACAGACCAGGGTTACCAGACCTCTATCGGCGAGCGCGGTTCTAAATTATCTGGTGGCCAACGCCAGCGTTTAAGCATTGCACGTGCGGTATTAAAAAATCCGGATATCTTAATTTTGGATGAAGCAACTTCTGCGTTGGATAATGAATCTGAAAAACTGGTTCAGGAAGCATTGAATTATTTAATGAAAGAACGTACGTCTATAGTGATCGCACATAGATTAAGCACGATCCGTCATGCTGATCTGATACTTGTATTAGACAAAGGTGAAATTAAAGAACAAGGCACACACGAAGAACTGATTGCGAAAGCAGGAATCTATTTCGGCTTGCACCAACACGCCAATGAAACAGGTGGTGTTATTATAGAATAAAAAATGTTTGTATCCGCTACGGCGGATACTTAATACTATACACTGGAATTGTTTTTGTATTTAAATGCAAACTAAGTTCTTTTAAATTTTACAAAAACATTCCATTATGCAGGCAATCATATTCTATTTAATTTATCCGCTCATCTACCTGATTGCTTCGTTACCATTTAAAGCATTGTATGTAGTCTCTGATTTTTTTTATTACCTATTGGTTCTGTCTGGTTACAGAAAAAAAATCATCATTAGGAACCTTACGAATTCCTTCCCCCTTAAAAACGAAGCAGAGATCAATGCTCTTTACAAGTCCTATTACCGCTACCTCTGTGATCTTGTTTTTGAAACATTAAAAACATTAAAGATGACTGAAAAGGAAGCGAAAGAACGCTGCGCTTTTCATTCCACTGACTGGCTCGAACGATTGCATAAAGAGCATAAAAGCATTTTAATTGTTATGGGTCATTATGGTAACTGGGAATGGGCTGGCCCTAGCTTTAGTTTGCATACAACCTATCAATTGATTGTTGTATATCTCCCGCTAACAAATCCTTATTTCGAAAAAATGATGAAGTCCATGCGGACTAAATTCGGCACAAAAATAATTCCTGCAAGTAATGCCCTACGGGATATGGTCGCCAATAGAAAGCACGTTACTGCAACGGCATTTATTGCAGATCAATCAGCCTGGGCAGACACTGCTTACTGGACAACATTTTTAAATCAGGACACAGCAGTATTTACCGGACCCGAAAAACTATCGAAAAAATTTGACTATCCTGTGGTATACATGAGTGTAAACCGAATCCGCAGAGGATATTATGAAATCACACCCGAACTTTTATTTGAATTTCCCCAAAAAACAGAAGAAGGAGAAATCACACTAGCCTTTACCCAACGACTTGAGAAAGAGATAATGAGAGATCCTGTTACGTGGCTTTGGTCGCACCGTCGTTGGAAACACAGCCGCAACAAAACTATATAGAACACTTTACGTATGCATCAGCAGGCAAATATCACAATGCCTGCTATTCGAAATCCTACCCAATGCGCACCAGCAAAGAATTAATTTTATCCAGTAAGATATATACTAAAGAAAACCGTTTTCAAAGCTGGGCTGAAACCTGTGCCACAATACTTTTACTAAATCTGTTTCTTCTGCCGACTTTCTTTACCGAAGTACCGCTTGGTTTGCGTATCGCATGCAGCCTTCTTACAAGTTTTCTGTACGTACGAATGTTTGTAATCTATCACGATTATCAGCATCATGCTATTTTACAAAATTCAACTCTTGCGCGCATTATTATGCAGTGCTTTGGTATATATATGCTCACTCCGCAAAATGTATGGAAGCGTTCACACGATCATCACCACAACCATAATTCCAAATTAACTACCAATGGCATCGGCTCCTACCCTACTATTTCCATTGAACATTTTCTTAATCTAAGTAAAAATGAAAAGCGATTGTATCTGATCAATCGACATCCAATTACTGTAATCTTCGGGCATCTTACATTGTTTATTTATTGGCTCAACGTAAAATCATTTATTCAAAGTCCCAAAAAACACATAGATTCTTTAGCAGCTTTATTGATTCATTTTACTTCCGCCTTTGTAATCTGGTACAACTTAGGATTTCTTACGTTTGTATTAAGTTGGCTTGCACCTTTCTTCTTTGCTTTTGCAATGGGTTCTTATTTATTCTACTCTCAACATAATTTTCCCGGTGCACAATTCAGAGAAAATGAAGATTGGAAATATGACAAAGCAGCCCTTACTTCTACCAGTTATATGGTTATGAATCCTGTACTGCAGTGGCTAACCGGAAATATCGGCTATCACCATGTGCACCATCTGAATTCCAGAATTCCTTTCTATCGCTTGCAGGAAGCTATGTTGGGCATTCCCGAATTACAAGAGGTACAAACAACATCATGGAATCCACTTTCTATGTGGCAATGTTTTCGCTTAAAACTCTGGGATGCTGAAAACAGCGAGATGATCTCTATGAGCACTATGAGAAAAAATAGCGCATTGAAACCTTAGTTCTAAAAAATAGAGATTATCTAAAAATTGATTCTAACTATTTTTTAGATAATCAAATAAAATCGTATCCGAATTTTTCTACATCAACAATAAATTTCTTGCGGATGATCTCCTTCGTTTTATCTGTATAGTATTCTGAATAATGTTTTTGTTTTGAAATAGTGTTTAGATTCGCGTGCGGAAGAACAGGATCTGCATGAATTTTTTCTGCAATTATTTTCCAGTCGTTCTCCAGGTTTTCAAACTTACCGATAAAGTCAACAGCAACTTCTCCTTTCTCATCCAGAAACCAATCCAGCTGATTGCGTTTCTGACTCGGATGTACGCAGGTATCGCTGCTGTAGTTGATCCAATCTGCAAATTCTTCAAAGGTCATTTTATCGCGCATCTGTATACTTTCCTTGCGCAGATATAGAGATACAACACGCGACCAGGGATTGCGCACAAAACCAAACTTATAATATTCATTAAAAATCTGTTCGCCTCTTTTTTCTTTTACAGAAGCGGGAACAAATGTATTGTATACCAGCTTATCCAGACTGTATTTACTTCTATCAAACGGAAATCCTGTCGTAATTTTTTTTCTGTATTCCCGGATATCCATATGCGCCTTTAAGGGCTCGCCAACAATGGTACGTATACTGGTAGAACCTGTTTTAGGAACTTCTATGAAGATGCATTTGTAAACGCTACTGATCATGTTGAGGTAAAAGCATTTTAAAACTCATCTAAAAATAATAAAAATGAGAGGATATACAATCTAATCTCTTCACCATTTCATATACCACAGCAATTTACTATTGCTTGCTTCAATCATTTTTTTCAATTCCTCTTCTGAATAAGGTGTCTTTTTATTTGCAGCAATCTGAGCTTTCAATTCTTTGCTCAAATAAGGATGATAACTCTTATAGGGTTTTAACCATAATGAATCTGCAGAGATCATTTTAACCTTTGCTGCATTTACCGTGCATAAAGATTGAATGCGATCGTAGGTTTCTTCCGGCATGCCGTAGACTTCTTTCAGTTGTTCTACTTTTAAATATCCGCCTAACAAGGTCCGGTATTTAATGATGCGCGATGCAAAGGCCGGACCAATACCGGGTAGTGTTTCAAGCGTTGCGGAATCGGCTGCATTTAATTCAACATTACTATGCGTGCGTGCTACCTTAGTCTGCGAATTCACATGAGTAGTACTTGTTTCATTTTTCGAATTTGAATACGAATACGATTTGAATTCCTTTTTTTGTTCGCAGGTATCCGATAAATACGTGATTTGCAAGGAAGAATTTTGAGGTTCATAAAATACTGCTCTGCACGTATACTGCACTAAAAATGGAAAGATTAAAATGCAAAGTAAAAATAAAAAACCTTTAGCTTCACGGTTGCTTGAACCGTTAGCTTGTTTAGCTGATTGATAAGACATAGTGTTGTGTTACTGATTTTTTTTAATAATTCCGGTATCGATTTTATGTAAGAACTGATTCATATCCTGCTTAAGCTCCCCCGAGAGCAGATACAAACCAATGATGTTAAAAATGCTCATGGAGAAAATCATGGCATCTGAAAAGTCTACAACTTTTGTAAGGCTCATTGAAGCGCCAACAATAATAAAAAAACAGTAAATGAATTTATAAATCAATTCTGAAATTTTTCCATCACCAAATAAATACCCCCACGACTTCAAGCCGTAATACGACCAGGAAATCATGGTTGCAAACGCAAACAGAAATACACTGATTGAAAGTATGTAGTGAAACCAATCTACCGTACTGGAGAATGCATGCGAGGTAAGTGTAATTCCATCCTTTCCAAAATCCTGATACGTTCCTGAAATCACAATCACCAATGCAGTCATGGTGCAGATCACAATGGTATCTAAAAACGGTTCCAATAAAGATACCAGTCCTTCGGTAACAGGTTCATTGGTCTTAACTGCCGAGTGCGCAATCGATGCAGAACCAACGCCTGCTTCATTCGAGAACGATGCTCTGCGAAAGCCTGTAATCAATACGCCCAACACACCACCATACATCGCATCCGAATTGAACGCGCCATTCATAATCAGCATGAATGTTTCCGGAATTTTATCGTAAGCTGCAAAAATAATATACAGGCAGGTGATCACATACAAGGCACACATGAAGGGAACAATCTTTTCCGTCACGTTGGCTATGGATTTGAGTCCGCCGATAATTACACTTCCAACCAGTATACTTAAGATCAAACCGGGCAGCCAGAGATTTCCTGCAAACCAACTTGCTGTACCACCTGTCTCCGCTACAAGCTGTGCCGTTACCTGATTGCTCTGAAACATATTACCGCCACCCAATGCACCACCGATACACATTACTGCAAACAATGCGGCAAGTACTTTTCCAAACACGGGAAACCCTTTAGCCTTTAATCCATCACGCAGAAAATACATCGGTCCGCCGGATACTATTCCGTCTGCACTTACTTGTCTATACTTTACACCCAATGTACACTCCGCAAACTTGGTCATCATGCCAAAGAAACCTGCAACGACCATCCAGAAGGTTGCACCGGGGCCGCCTGCAACAATGGCTACAGCAACACCTGAAATATTTCCTAAACCAACGGTGCCGGATAAAGCTGTTGCCAATGCCTGAAAATGATTCACCTCTCCTTTGGAATTGGGATCGTCGTATTTGCCACGCACAATATTAATGGCCAAACCAAGACGTGTAACATTAATTGCTTTAAGATAGAAAAAGAAAAACAAACCAGCTGTAATCAGCCACAATACGATCAAGGGTACATCTACACCGGAGATATGAATTGAATAAAAAATAATAGAAGTTATAAAATCGGAGACCGGACCGATAAATGAATTGATTGCTTCGTCCAGACTTTGAGTTTGTGCCATGTTATAAAATAAACCAGAAAATAGATAGGATACAAAAAAAAGAGTGGTGCCGATAGCTATCGGCACCACTCTAACCCTTTTATCAACTTATTCACCAACTAAACGAACAAAAGTTGGCTATGTAAGACTTGTTCAATAACGCGTACAGACATATACTGTTGCATTAACTAGTATAAAGTTACAAGAAAGTTTTCGTTCAAACAAAGAAATTATTTTTCAAAATGCTAAAAATGAATATGTTACAACAAGAATATATCCGAAGCAATATAAATTATAAAGGGATTTTATTTCAAACGGAATGATTTTTCAGCCTATGCAGATCAAATTTGAGGTGTCTTTTCAAAAAAATGGCTGTTTTATAATAAAACAGGCTTAAATATGATGTTTATAATTTTTTCGGAGCAAATCAGATTTCGGGGCAAATATTCACCCCACGGTTAAAACCGTGTGGCTATGCAGGACGTTCGAGCCTATCCGTAGAGTTCCGCAGGGCTTTACGGATGTTTAATAATTAAGAGTCTTTGACTCGCTTTCTCACTAGGGTTGAAACCTGGGCAGTGCAGGACGCATGCGAATAATCTCCCTACTGAGACAATAACTGTTCCTTCACCAATTCCAATCCTTCAACCAAGGTATGTGGATTGTATCCCAATTGTTTTTTTGCTTTTTCGATAATGAAACCTGTCTTCGGCGGACGCATCGCTGGCTGCGTAAACGTAGATGAATCGGCTTGTTTGATCAATCCTTTATCTAAGTTCCATACGTTTGCAACTTCATGTGCCAGTTCATACGGACTGATCATTGCTTCGCCTGAAATATTGAAGATGCCTTGCGCCTGCTTCTGAACAATTAGCCAGCATCCTTTCGCCAGATCTTCGGCCAATGTTGGTGTACGCCACTGGTCGTTCACCACATTGATTTCTTTTTTCTGCTCTAAATTATTTTTAACCCACAATACAATATTACTTCTACTCATATCCTGCACCACACCATATACCAATACCGTACGTGCGATCGCCCATTTCAAACCGGATGCTTCAACTGCTTTCTCTGCTTCCCACTTCGTCCAGCCGTAGTAGTTCACCGGATTTGGTTGTTCTTCTTCAGTAAGCGGACCGTGTGTTCCATCGAAAATAAAATCGGTAGATACGTGTAATAAAAACGCTCCAACTTCTTTGCTCGCCTTTACAATGTGATTCACAGCAGTAATGTTCTGATCCACGCAGGCTTCTTTATTCAATTCACATTGATCTACATGCGTCATTGCTGCCGTATGAATTACTGCATCGGGTTTGTGCTTTCTAAATACACTCAACACATTTTCCTCCGAAGTGATATCCATCGATTCATAGATGTAATCTTCGTAGATCTCATCTCTATTGGCACCACGCGCCGTAGCAATCAACGTTACTTCAGGAAGCAAGTATAATAGAGAAACAAGTTTTTGTCCGAGAAGACCGTTACTGCCGGTGATTAGTATTTTCATAATGCTTAGAGCTTTAGGCTTAAAGCCTAAAGCTTGTTCGGTGATTAATAATTATTTCAGTGTGCCTGGGAACCTATCCTTAGAGTTAGCGAAGCGCTCTTAGGATCATATTATAGAATAGAGTCTTCGACTCGTTTTTTTATACAGCTATTTAATTTAAGAATCGAGTCAGAGACTCTCAATCATTAAACATCCTTAGAGGGCTTCGCTAACTCTAAGGATAGAGCAGGAAGCACCAGTCACCGCTGCGCTAAGACTGGCGCTAGAGTAACGCTTACACTTTACACTCTAAACTTTACACTTCTTAAAGCTTTAAATCTTATAAAACCATGCACAATCGTACAACTTAATAATCTTCTTGGTTTTCATTTTAACAACTGTAACTTTCATTGTAATATCTTTTAACGGTTTTGCAGCACCGTCAACCTGCGCCTGGGCAATCTTATCGATCACATCAAAGCCGCTGATCACTTGTCCGAATACCGTATAGCTCCCATTAAGAAACGGTGTCCCACCTTTATTTTGCACAATATAAAACTGCGAACCGCTTGAAGCGCGCTGCGGATTGGAATCATCGCCCATACGAGCCGCTGCCAATGCCCCTTTGTCGTGTTTCAGATTCGGATTGAATTCTGCAGGAACCGTATAACCCGGTCCGCCCATTCCCTCATTACCTGCAATTGAATCTTTCGAATTCGGATCGCCACCCTGAATCATAAAATCTAAAATTACTCTGTGAAATGTTGTTCCGTCGTAATAATGTTTTTGTGCCAAGTCAATAAAATTCTTTCTATGCAAAGGTGTCTGACTGTACAACAACAAAACCATATCTCCATACGATGTTGAGATGGTTACCAGATAGTCTTCTGTTGGAATAACAGGTGTAGTAGATGTTTGCGCCTGTGCGGTGAATAAGAATGCAAAGCACGTTAGTAAGGTGAAAAGTAATTGCTTCATGATAGAGTAATAAGTTTTAGGTAATAGGTTTTAAGTAATAAGTTTTAAGTAATAAGTTTTAAGATTCGCTGTTTCGTTTAATGGCCACTCACTATTTATGGCCTGAATGAAATAAGGATAAGAATTTAAGAATGCAGATTATTGTTTTCATTCTTAAAACTTAAAACCTATTACTTAATACTCCTTTTAATCTCTCTAAGAATAACATCCGCTCCATCTTTCAATAGCGCCATTGCCAATTCCACACCACGCTCTTCTGCATCGGCGGCTGTAAAGGAGATTTCTTTACGCAAATATTTTGTTCCGTCTAAACTAACAATACCGCCGACTAAGATATAGGCGCTACCTGTTAATTGTGCCAAGGCAAATACGGGAATGCTGCAGCCGCCTTCTAAGGTGCGCAGAAAGGCGCGTTCCGCTATCACAGCTATTTCTGTAACGTCATTATTCAATGTATCACGTATGATCTTTGCCTTTTCTTTATCTAAGGTCGCCGATGCTTCAATCGCTAAGGTACCTTGTCCGGCTGCCGGTGTAAATTCTTCCAGCGAAAGTTTTTCTTTGATTAAGGCATCATAACCCATGCGGTGCATACCTGCATACGCTAATATCATAGCATCGCAGGCACCTTCTTCCATCTTACGGATACGGGTCTGAAGGTTACCACGCATGTCAACCATTTTGGCATTCGGATAAAACTTTCGCAACAACGCTCTTCTACGTGTAGAAGATGTACCGATCACAATGTTTTCGTTTTCCTTAAGGCTTCCAATTGATTTGTGACTTACCAATACATCATTTACCAATTCACGTTCTGTAATTGCAAGAATATACATTCCGTTTTTCAAATGCGTCTGCAGATCTTTCGCACTGTGTACAGCAATATCAATGCTGCCGGTGTGCAGCTGTTCTTCCAGCTCTTCTGTAAACAAACCTTTAGAACCGATCTTCGACAACGACTGATCTAATATTTTGTCACCTGTTGTATCAATGATTACAATTTCAGGATTCAATCCTTTTGCTTTTAAACAATCGGACACGTGTTCTGCCTGCCACAAAGCAAGCTTACTTCCACGTGTACCAATACGAACAGTAGTATTCATTATTTCTGTTTGAAAATTTTATTCATCTGAAAAGAGGTATCCATAAACACCATTTTCGAATTGATGTTCCGTTCTATTTCAGCATGTGCTTCATTCAATACCTGCGATAAGCTCAACACTTTTGTAAAGTCTATTACCTGACTGAATTTTTGAACCATGTCATCTGTACTTTCTTCATCCACGCGAAGCAAGTCTTTACCAACTTCCTTGTACATTAAGCTGTCTCTAAAAATACCCAAGCCGTATTGCAGCAATGATTTTTGTAATTCTCTCGGCAACGATCCAAACTCTTCTGAAAGACGCATCATGTCCTGTAGCTTAGAGCCAAAGCAGGCTCTGAACCAGTCTCTGATCTTTGATTCGTAATTTTGATCTTCTGCAGAAAGTAATTGAATTGCTTCTCGCATGTTACCATCTGCTAAATACGTTACCCGTTTTGCCTGCGCTTCACCGATTCCTTTTTTCTGAACCAGATATTCTTTGATCTCTGCATCTTTGAATAAGCGAACCTGCACGCGTTGCGTACGTGAAATGATCGTTGTTAACAAACGTTCCTGTTTCGCTGTAACCAATAAGAACAATGTTTTTGCAGGTGGTTCTTCCAGCGATTTCAGTAAGGCATTCGCGCCTTCTGTACGCATGGTTTCAGGAAGCCAGATGATCACCACTTTATATTCTGCTTCAAAAGCCTTCATTGAAATTTTCTTAACAACGGTACGGCTTTCTTCTACATTAATGATCAATTGTTTATTTTCTGCATCCAGCAATTCCATCCAATCATTGAATGTAAAAAATGGATTTGCAAGAAATGCTTCGCGCCAATCCGGAAAGAACAGATCACTGGTTGGATCTTTTGTGATCTTTTTATTTGTAGCAACCGGAAATAAAATATGTAAATCCGGATGAATGAGTTTATTGTATTTGCTGCACGAAGAACATTGTCCGCACGAATCGGTGTCTGATTTTTCCAGACAGTTCACATAACTCGCATACGCCAATGCCAGAGGCAATGCCGCAGAACCTTCCACACCAGCAAACAGCTGCGCATGCGCTACGTGATTATTCTTTACAGAATTGATCAGCGTATTTTTAACTTCATGTAAACCCGGTATCTCTGAGAATTGCATATCAGACTATTTTAATAACTGTGTGCGCTGTATTTTTTCTTGCTGAAAGATATGCGTTAGTATCTTCTCATCTTCTTTACTCAATTCAACTTTGCGGCGTGCCATTCCTTTTTTTGCTACTTCAAACGCTTCTTCTAAACGAAACTCTGTAAAGCCCGCAGCAGAGCCCCATGCAAAGGACGGGAGAAACTTCGGAGGAAAAGCAGCGTCATAAACATTGCACGAAACACCTACTACACTTCCTGTATTGAACATAGCATTGATTCCGCAGCGTGAATAGTCGCCCATGATCAAGCCATGAAATATTTTACCTGTATCTTCCAAAATATCATTCGTATACGAATGTACTTTGATGGAAGAATAATTATTTTTTAAGTTAGAAACGTTTGTGCCTGCAGCCAAATTGCACCACTCGCCGATCACAGAGTTTCCGATAAAACCATCATGTACTTTATTGCTGTAGCCGATAAAGATGGTATTACTTACTTCGCCGCCAACTTTACAATACGGACCAAGTGTATTATCGCCGCGCATCTTAGAGCCCATCGCAACTACAGCACCTTGGCATGCTGCAAACGGACCTTTAATAATCGCGCCTTCCTGTATTTCTACATCCTTGCCAATATACACCGGACCGTCTTCTGCATTGATAATGGCAGCACGGATCTTTACACCGTTTTCTATAAATACATTCTCCGGATTGTAAACAATGGTATGTTTATCATCAACAGGACAACTTGTTCTGCCTTTCGTAACACGAGCAAAATCCGCACGGATCTCAGCACCATTATGCGTGAACAGATCCGCAGGGGTATGGATCACACGCAGTTCCTGTAAATAATCAATTCGTTTTTTCAGAATTCCTTTTGAAGCAATCACCATTCCTTGAGAAACAAGTCCTTCACCTTCTGAGAGCTTATTGATTTCTGCAACCAGGTGTTCATTCGGACAAACAGATCCGTTTATCTGTAGATCTGCCTGTTCAGCTGAAGGGAATTTTCCTTGTAAATAATCTTCTGTTTTGAAAGAGCAATGTGCGCCTGAAAAATACTGCTGCCATTTTTCACGAATGGTAAGAATTCCGATGCGTAATTCTGCCGTCGGTCGTGTAAAGGTTAGCGGCAATAAAGCCTTGCGAAGATTAGGTTCATCAAAGAATTGAATGTTCATAGTTCAAAAATAAAAAAGTCTTTCCAATTTCCATTGAAAAGACTTTAAATCCCTGTGAATGGGGAGAAATATTATTTTTTGTAACGTTTGTTGAATTTTTCAACACGTCCTTCAGCATCCAAGAACATTTTCTTACCAGTGTAGAACGGGTGAGATGCAGAACTAACTTCTAATTTAACCAATGGGTATGTTTTACCATCTTCCATTGCGATTGTATCGCCAGTTTTGATAGTAGAACGGCTGATGAATTTAACATCCGCAGACATGTCGTGGAATACAACTTCTCTATAATCTGGGTGAATACCTTGTTTCATGATCGTATTGTTTAATTTTTGGTTCTTTTTAACTGAAAATGCGGCCAGAAGCGATTGCTTACAGATCATTTTCCTCCGTCCACTCAATGAATCGGACGACAAAAATACGGAATATTCCCAAGACAGCAAACAATAACGGATAATTTATGCTGATTTGGGCTAAAAAGGTAAAAATAAGATAAATAGTTGCGATATAAGGCATTACAGGCGATTGTCCTACTATTCATATGGGATAATGGTGGGGTAACCGTGGGATACTATTCATAACCGTTGGCTAAACAACGGCAATGAAGCGCGTCAGTACTTTTAATAAAGAGCAGTCGCCAACAAGAACACTCTTAAAACCTAAAACTTAGAACATGATACTTTAAACTTTACACTTCTTAAAACTTAAAACTTAAAACCTATTACTATCTTTGCTTAACAAGTAAAAGTCATGGCAGAAAAGAACCTTATTTTAAACAAGAAGCAAATTCAGCAACGCATCAAACGTATTGCATACGAAATCCTGGAACAGAATTTCAAAGAAAAGGAAATCGTGTTTGCAGGAATCTATGATCGTGGTTATTCGTTTGCCAAATTGTTGGAAAAGGAATTCAATTCTATTTCTGATACTAAAACGACGCTTATTAAAGTTACACTCGACAAACAATCTCCTTCTCAAAGTGAGGTAACATTGGATGTGGATGTAAAAACACTAAAAAATAAATGTGTTATCATTGTGGATGATGTGTTAAGCACGGGCCGTACTATTGCGTACAGCTTAAAACCTTTTTTAAACATCAACATCAAACGCATACAAACTGCATTCATCGTGGATCGTGGACATCATACTTTTCCTATTTCTGCTGATTTTGTAGGTTATGTAATGGCTACTACCTTACAGGAACATGTTGAGGTAAATCTTTCAGCGAAGGATATGGGGGTTTATCTGAGTTAGAGTTAACTGATGCATAAGATATTTTTTTATTTACAACATTTAATCTCCAAACTGAAATCATATTTCTCAGGTAACAAAAATCTGGATTGGCTAAATACAATGACTTTTTTTATTTGTGCATGGTTCATCTTTTTCCCTTATCCTTTTTTGGAATTATTTTGCACATTGGCATCTATCCCGATCTTAGGTATTGGACTTTCATTTTTTTTGAAAATTATTCATTTTATTAATTCGAAAAACACTGGATTCAATGAGAATAAAGACGAACAAAATGCTGTCTCACTCTATATTATATTACCTTCTATTGTATTAGCTCTAAGGGTTTATTTTAAATTTAATTGTGAAAATTATTTCAGTTTATTAACCTACTTAGCGATCCCTATTTTATTTTTTGTAATTATTTTCATTCTAGATCATTTACCTTTCAAAGGAATCTTAAAACAACAGACACAATTTTACGGCTTACTCGTTGTATGCATTTTACTTTATAGTTACGGAGTAAGCTTTGGTATTAACTGTTTATTTGATTCCTCTTCTCCTGAACGTTTTAAAACAAAAATCACTGCCAAGTATACTAGAGGTGGGGGCGACTATCCTCCCGTATCGTATCGAGTGACAGTTGCTCCTTGGGAACATCATCCTTACAAAGAAGATCTGCCTATTTCAGAGCAAGAATATGAAATAGCTGATATAGGTGACAATATGTATATCGATGTACAAAAAGGTTTATTGAATATTCCATGGTATTATAGAGCGCCTAAAAAATATAAAAACACATTAGAGTAGTTATTTAGTACATCTGTAATTAACATTTCACCTCATGCAGCAAAAAAACATAAGTGCTTTTTTAAAATTCCTGATCATAGCATTTATCGTGTTTGTTGTTTGTCTTTTAGTATGTAGAAATCATTTTATTTTTGGAACAACACTTATCTTGGGCAGATGGGGATTTTTATTTGTTGGGCTGCTCTTATTCTTTTTAACCACAAAACGCATTGTATCAAAACAACTGCAATACATCTTATTGGGTTCTGTAGTATTTATAGGCCTGGAATTTATTTTCGCGAAATTGAATGAAGCATCTCCTCAACAAACTTCAACAGATACAGAATTAACATTACTCACATACAACTTATTTTTCAAGAACAAGAATCCGGATGTGATCCTAAACCAAATCAAACGGACAGACCCGGACATATTGATCGTACAGGAACTCACTCCTGCCTGGGTATCTATGCTATCAAAATCCCTTGGTAAACAGTATCCGTATAAAAGAATTTATATAGACAAAGGAACACATGGGATTGGGGTGTATTCGAAATACAAACTTTCAAATGACACATTACTGTTGAATGATAATAAAAAACCTTTTGCACAGATTATTACTGCACATATTCATAATAAAAAAATTCAGCTTATAAATGTACACACAGCATCGCCGGCCGCTGCTGTTGAACATCCCGAAAATTTCTTATCGCTGTTTAGTGCAAATTACACCTTGAGAGAAAGCAATTCAAACAAATTGAAACTACTGTAAAAAACAATCCAAGTGATGTATCTATTTTAATCGGCGATCTGAATACAACTCCCTACGAACCTCTGTATAGAAATTTAAGGAATACCTGGGTAGATGTTTTCAATGAAGTGGGTGAAGGTAATAGTTCAACGTTCCCCAACACAAGTAAAGCAACTCCATTCTTAAGACTGGATTATATATTAATCAAAGGTGCAGCAACTCCCGTATCTGCAAAGGTTCTTAACAGCGGAAGTTCGGATCATTTGGGATTGGTGGGAAAAGTTAAAATATAATCAAGATTACTTTTTACCGAAACTAAACACATCCTTCCAGCTCATCGCCTTTCCATACTGCAACACGCCGCGTTTGAATACCTGCGATGCCTGGTACGCAACAAATATAAATGTTGTAAGCAGAATTGCAACAGACGCGACAATCTCCCAAACGCTTACACCAAAAGGAATACGCAGCATCATAGCTACGGGCGACGTTAACGGAAAATACGACAGGATCATTGACATCTGCGAATCGGGTGCGCTGATAATTAAACCTGCAAACAAAAAAGTAATGAATAAAGGTGCCGTGATCGGAAAAGTAAATTGTTGTGTATCCGTTTCGTTATCGGTCATTGCGCCAACAGCTGCAAACAAAGAAGCGTACAATAAATAACCTAAGATAAAATACGCAAAGAAGGAAATACCTATTGTCAATAACGGCAGACTTTCAAAGCCTTGTGCATATACATTCCACTCGAGTGCCTGCCAGGCATCTGTGGTTACATGCAAGGTGTCCTGAATATTTTTATCGTTGAATTGTGTGAGTGCTTCACCATAACGGTTATTAAACTTCGAACCGATCCACACATATATCATGGTCCAGAAACCAAACTGCGTAAGACATACAGCAGCAATCCCCAGGATCTTCCCCATCATCCAGTGAAAAGGTTTTACGGAACATAAGATCACTTCTACTACCCGATTTACTTTTTCATCAACAATGCCTTTCATTACCTGTACACCGTAATAGAAAATAAAAAAGTAAATGATGATCGCACAAAACAATCCTGCTACCTGCAATATATCTGTATGCGGTATTTCTTCTGCCAATGGAATGTACTGAATCTGCGGTGCTACAGCGCGTTCCGGAAGATAGGTTGCAACAAGGTCCTTAACATAAATATCCTGGATCTTATTTTTAAGCTTCCATTGTTCAGCAGCAGACAAACCTTTTTTATCCCACAATACAATTTGCTTTTGATCTATAGAATATGTTGCCAATACATCAGCCTCGCTTTTTTCCTGCAAGAACTCTTGTTCAATTTCTTTTACATCAATCTTTTCAATGTGATGGAAAACAAAGGTCTCATCGGTAAAATTACCTCCGCGTATATTAGCAGTCTGCAGCCATACATGTATGCGTTCGTTGGTATTCAAACTCAGATAAACGGGAATAAATAACATGCACAACGACAATACGGGACCAAGTAAGGTGAGTACAACAAACGAACGCTTTCTGATCCGATTGAGATATTCCTGTTTTAAAACAATCCAGATCTGTTTCATACACGCTGCTTGTTTACATGTTGCAAAAAGATTTCATGCATGCTTGGCAAGTGTTCTTCAAAATGATATACTTCGCCTTGATTAATTAACAACTGCAGTAGTTGTTTTTTTTCGATGGATGGCGCAAGCAAATACGATACTTTCGTTGCATCAATATTTTTTTGTTCAATGATATCCGATTGTATTTGCGTTGGCAATGCACCGCTATAGATCAAGCGTACATAGCCTTTGTCAAACTGTTTACGGATTGCATTCGGTTCGCCCTGCAACACTACTTTTGCATGATCGATCATCAACAATTCAGTGCAGACATCTTCTACCGTATCCATACGGTGTGTAGAATATATGATTGTAGTGCCGGATGCATGCAATGCTTTGATTTCTTTTTTAATTACTTCTGCATTCGCAGGATCAAAACCACTGAAGGGTTCATCTAAGATCAATAACTCAGGATTATGTACAACAGCAGAAATAAACTGTACTTTCTGTTGTTGCCCTTTCGATAATGTTTCCAATACCTGATCTTTAAAAAAAGTTATTTCCAAACGTGTTAACCAATCTGTTGTCTGCTGTTTCGCTTCTTTTGAAGACATACCACGCAGCTGAGCAAAATAGATCAATTGCTCCTGTACGCGCATCTTGCGATATAGACCGCGTTCTTCAGGTAAATATCCGATCTGCATACGATGTGCTTCAGACAAAACATTCCCTTCAAAAAAGATTTGTCCGCTATCAGGCAATACAATCTGTGTAATCAAGCGCAGCAAGGTTGTTTTGCCTGCTCCATTCGGACCAAGCAAGCCAAGTATGCTGTTCTTTTTTAATGAAAAGGAAATATGATCTATGGCTGTGTAGGAGCCAAATGTTTTTGTTACATTCTCAAGTCGAAGAATCTCAGACATGTTTGTATACCTCCGCTGGATATTCGACTTCAGATAAATAAAGGGCTTCAGGCGGTGCAGATATTCCGGCACGCTTGCGATCTTTTGCTAAAATAATTTCTACAAATTCATCCAGGCTCATTCTTCCCTTCCCAATTTCCAGCATGGTACCTACAAGCGTACGCACCATTCCACGAAGAAAACGGTTGGCCTTTACATGAAAGTATAACATGTCTCCGCTGCGTTCCCAGTATGCATGAAAGATGGTGCAATTAAAATTTGTAACATCGGTATGTACTTTGCTGAAACTTTCAAAGTCTTCGTATTTCAATAATAAGGCTGCAGCCTTATTCATTTCATCGATATTGATCGGCGGATAAAAATAATATGCCAAACCAATCTCAAAAGGATTTTTAACCAGCGTAATGCGATATACATATGCGCGTGATGTTGCATCAAAGCGTGCATGTGCATCATCTCTCACCAAACGCGCAGACTTAATGCAAATATCCTTAGGCAGATAGCCATTGATCCGAAAGATCAACAGCGGATCAAATTCCCGTGGAGAATCCAGGTGAACGATCTGCGAAGAAGCATGCACACCGGTATCGGTACGACCGCTCCCAAGTATATCGATCTTAGCACCAAGTACATTGCTCAATGCTTTTTCCAAAACACCCTGTACCGTAACAGCGTTTTCCTGTATCTGCCAGCCATGATAGTTGGCACCGCGATAAGATATATCCAGAAAATATCTCAATTTTTTTATTATTTTTATCCTGCAATTTAATTGAAAGCCCTTATGATACAAAGAATTCAATCCATACTATTATTAATTTCTGCTTTGATACTATCTGTTTGTCTGTTTACTCCTGCCTGGGAAGCGACTTCCGGAGGAACACTTATCCAGTTAAACTCCTTTACATTAAACGTTACACATGAGACTACTTCCACTCATAAAAATTTATTTTATATAGCCGGATTGATTGCAATAAGCATTCTTCTTACCGTTTTTATTATTTTCAAATACAAAGACAGAGTGCTTCAAATGCGTTTAAATATGATGAATACCATTCTTATTTGTTTGATTGAAGGCTTGTATTTTTGGCATATACGTGAAGTGAAAACATTCCTTGGAACAGCAGAAATTACAGAGAAATTCGGTCTGGCATTTTACATGCCTCTGGCAGCATTAGTTCTTTGCTTTATTGCAGGCAAAAGAATTCAAAAAGACGAAGAACTGGTTAAATCGGTAGACAGAATCAGATAAGCCCAACGCTAAAAGCTTAACGCCTAAGGCTTGCCTGGGAAAAACATTGAAAGCCTTTCGTATTATGCGAAAGGCTTTTTTTATTTAAACCTGCCTCTAAAAGCGTTAGGCTTTAATCTTTTCGCTTTAGACTTAATGCTTCCTACTCAAACGTATCGTTTTACCACAAAAAATCGTTAAACTACTATATCATTGCACCAGAACCGTACATCCAATGAACAAACTTATACTTACATACATTCTATCCTGCTTTTTATTTTTTAACAGCTACAGTCAGGATGATAAGCTGATTAAAAAAGGCGACGCTGCTTTTGCAGCAAAAAGTTATACGGAAGCATTAACGGCCTATGAATTAGCTTTGCAACAGAACAAAGATAATCCCTATGTAAATTTTATGATCGCAAAATGTTATCTGTTGACTTCACCCAAACAGAAAGCATTGAATTATGCTGGCGTTGCAATCCGCAAATCCAATCCGCCTTCAAATGAAATGTACTTTGTATACGGACAAGCATTGCATCAGAATCAGCGCTGGGATTCGGCTATTTATTATTATAGAAAATCGGATCCGGGAAAAACAAATTACAAACTGATTTCAAAATTAGAGACAGAATGTTCTTACGGTAAAAAATATACGAGTAATGCAAAAGATATTAAGATCACCAATGCCGGAGCGCTGGTAAATTCGCAGGGCATGGATTATCTGCCTGTGATCACCGCCGATATGTCGAAGTTGTATTTCACTTCCCGTCGCGCCGGCAGCATCGGTGGTAAGCTTGATTCGGATGGTTTGCCATTTGAAGATATTTACATGTGCAGCAATGTTGGTGGTGCATGGAATCAGGCGCTCAACATCGGTGCACCGTTGAATACAGCAGTGCACGATGCTTGTGTCGGTATTTCAGAAGACGGACAAACCATGTTTGTATACCGGGGAGTAAATGGCGGCGATATTTTTCAATCTGAATTAAAAGGAAAAAAATGGGGAGCAGCAACGCCTCTTCCCGTGAACACAGAATTCTTTGAAACTTCCGCCTGTTTATCACCAGACGAACGTACCTTGTTTTTTGTTCGTGCGACCAATGCCTACGAGAACAGAGATATTTATATGTGCAGCAGAACGGTAGGAGGAAATTGGAGTAAACCCGTTAAACTCCCCATCAATACACCATTTGATGAAGATGCTCCGTTTATGCACCCGGATGGAAAAACATTGTACTTCAGTTCCAAAGGCCATACTAGTATGGGTGGCTACGATGTCTTCAAAACAACACGTACATCCAGCGGTACCTGGTCAACGCCTGAAAACCTTGGATCGCCGATTAATACCGCAGGAGATGATATTTATTTTGTATTATCTGCTGATGGAAAAATAGGATACTATTCTTCCAATAAAGAAGGTGGTTACGGACAGCAGGATATTTATTCGATACGTATGCCTGTTGCAGAAAATGTTCCGAACCTGGCCTTGTTAAAAGGAAAAATACTCGACGACCAAACAGGTAAACCTACGGAAGCAACCATTACCATTACAGATAATCAATCCAAAGAAGTAATCGCAAAATATCATTCGAACAGTGAAACAGGCGAATACATTATTGCACTGCCTTCCGGAACAAACTATGGTGTAGCGATTGAAAAAGAAGGCCATTTATTTTACTCTGAAAACGTTACCCTGAATGCGACCGATGGATATAAAGAATACAGACAGGACATCACGCTGGTTACAGTGCGAACTTCCAGTAAGATTGTTTTGAAAAACATTTTCTTTGATTCAGGAAAATCTACGATCCAGGCTACCTCTTTCTCTGAATTAAAAAAGCTGACAGAACTTCTAAAAAACAATCCGACCCTACGTGTGGAAATTGCCGGCCATACAGATAATATCGGTGACGAAACACTGAATCAAAAACTTTCAGAAGAGCGTGCTAAAACCGTTGTTACCTATCTTATCCAAAACGGCATTTCTGCAAACAGACTGGTTGCAAAAGGCTATGGTTCCTCACAACCTGTTGGTTCAAATGCTACGGAAGAAGGTAGACAGAAAAACAGACGAACAGAGATGAAGATTTTGTGATTTAGTTGCCAGGTTCTAGCTTCTAGTTGCCAGACAAAAAACAGCCGGTAGATTTGAATCTAACGGCTGTTTCGTTTATCGATGATGTGAATGCAATTTTCCCATTGTCTAAAAACTAGTACCTAGCAACTGGAAACCAAGCTCTGCCATCTTGTCACCTTTCTATCTGTGGAACAATCTTTGAAACCACGCTTTCATCATTAAAAACTTAAACATCTATGCAAGAAAAAGGTAATATCTCCATTCACACAGAGAACATTTTCCCGATCATTAAAAAATTCCTTTACTCTGACCATGAGATATTTTTACGCGAATTGGTATCCAATGCAGTGGATGCTACGCAAAAATTAAAGCGTTTAGCGGCACTTGGCGAATACCAGGGCGATCTGGGCGAAACCAAAGTTTCTGTCAGTGTAAACAAAGAAGCCGGCACCATTACCATTACCGACCGAGGTATTGGTATGACAGCGGAAGAAATAAAAAAATACATCAATCAGATCGCATTTTCCGGTGCAACGGAATTCATCGAGAAGTATAAAGACAAAACCGATACCAATCAGATCATCGGCCACTTCGGTTTAGGTTTCTATTCTGCCTTCATGGTTTCTTCAAATGTTGAGATCAACACACTTTCCTATCAGCCGAACTCAAAAGCAGCGCATTGGATCTGCGATGGTTCTACGGAATTTGAGATCAAACCTTCTGACAAATCAGAGCGCGGATCAGAGATTACATTACACATTGCAGAAGATTCACTGGAGTTTTTAGAAACGAATAGAATACATTCTATCCTTGATAAATACTGCCGTTTCCTTCCGATTGAAATCGAATTCGAAGGAGAAGTTATTAATAACCCTACTCCACTTTGGACCAAACAACCAAGTGAATTAAAAGACGAAGATTACATTGCGTTCTACAAAGAACTATATCCGATGTCTGAAGATCCCTTGTTCTGGATCCATTTGAATGTGGATTATCCATTCAGTTTAACAGGTGTATTATATTTCCCGAAACTGAAAAAAGATTTTGAATTCCAACGCAATAAAATTCAGTTGTATTCCCGTCAGGTATTTATTACCGATGAAGTAAAAGACATCGTTCCTGAATTCTTAATGCTGCTTCATGGTGTGATCGATTCTCCGGATATCCCGTTGAACGTGTCACGCAGCTTCTTACAGGCAGACGGAAATGTTAAAAAGATCAACAGCCACATCACGAAAAAAGTAGCGGATAAACTGAACGAATTGTTTAACAACGACCGTGCTGGCTTTGAAGCAAAATGGGATGATATCGGCATGTTTGTGAAATATGGTATGATCAGCGAAGAGAAGTTTTACGATAAAGCGAAAAACTTCTGTCTCTTGAAAAATACAGACAACGCATTGTCTACAATCGAAGAATACGAACAAAAGATCAAACCTGTACAAACAGATAAGAACAACAAACTTGTTTATCTATACAGCAACAATGCTGTGGCGCAGGACATCTTCATTCAGGCAGCGAAGAAAAAACAATATGATGTATTGTTGTTTGATTCTGTAATCGATTCACATTTTTTAGGTCAGTTAGAAGGCAAATTAGAGAACGTACAATTCAAACGTATTGACTCTGAAAGTGTAGATAAACTGATTGAAAAAGACGAGCCGAAATTAAGTCTGCTAACCAAAGAGCAGGAAACACAAGCAGAAGAGCTTTTCAAAAAAGTAATCAATAATGGCAAAGTGATCATCAAGCTTGAACATCTTGCAGTAGATGACATGCCTGTTACGATTGTGATTTCAGAATTCATGCGTCGTATGAAAGACATGGCTGCAACATCCGGACAATCTATGTTTGGAGGCTTTGAACTGACGCACGAAGTGGTAGTAAATACTAACCATCCGCTGATCGCAAAAGCAATCGCAAGTCCGGAAGCAGAAGGCGAACAATTGATCAAACAAACATATCAATTAGGATTGCTTTCTCAAGGTCTGTTACAAGGTGCGGAATTGAGCGCGTTTATTGAACGCAATGTGAATGCGTTGGCGAAATAAAACCAACTTAAAAAATAAATAGAAGCCCGGGTAGATTTATACCTGGGCTTTTTGTTGGCATCCGTCACATAAATGTGACGGCCCAGATAGCTATCGGGAAAGCGCGGCAATTCTATGAATTAAGAAAGGCTCAGCTTTCATTGCCGTTGGCTTTAGTCAACGGAATAAGTCAATGTTTTTCCTTAATCCTCAAATCCTGATTCAGATAAATTGCCTAGCTTTTACTTTCTGACCACTGTTCACTGACAACTTCTTTCCAATTCTTAACACAATAATTGATACTTTTAGTAGTTTTGTAATCAATGAAACACCTTTTTAGCAGCCTTTTATTTCTTTTTTCAGCAATTGTATTGCCGATGTGTTCTTTTGCCCAAACGGATAAAAAAGACACCACTTTGCTTCTATCGGGCAAGAAGCCTAGATATTATGTTGTTGAAACGGACACCGTGCCCGAGCTGATCTTCAAACCGGACACGATTCCCACACGTAAAAAAAGAAAACCACCTAAGCCTAAAAAGAAAGTTTTTTACAACCTGAAATGTAAAAAAGGATTTGTACGTACCATTTCCGGAACTAGCGGTAATGTGACGTTGGAGAGGTTCTATTATTTAAAAGAATGGAAAGATCCGAATCCCTACATTCCGGATCTTTATGTATGGGATCTGACCAAAAACCAGATCATAAAAGTATCCCGGATCGAGGCAGATAAAAAAGCCAACTACCGCGTGCTTCATGGTCCGTATGTAAAAGAATACAACGGTGTCATTATTGAAACAGGTGCATTTTACATAGGTACAAAACACGCACGCTGGGAGTCATTCGATAAAAATTACATCTTAGTCGGCAAAACAAAATTCTACAAAGGCTGGCCTAAAGAAGCCAAAATCACCTACTTCGATGCGGAACGCAGAAAAGTAAAAGAAGTAATGCCTTATGAATATGGAAAGCTGCAAGGGGATTATTACCTGTTTGGAGATAAAGGCGATGTGCTCTTAAAGGGCAGATATCAGAATGGTGTAAAAGTGGGTGTATGGATCGATTACTTTCCCAATTCCATCAACCGCAAACGGGAAACAAAATATCCTGACGATCCAGACGACACTACAACACAGCCTCTTATCTTAAAAGAATGGAACGAGAAAGGAAAACTCATCATTATTGACGGCAAAGAAATTCCCGCAGGATCCAAACAGGCAGATCAGGAAGATGCGATCAAAAAACGTTTGAAACGTAAACGCTAACTGAATCCGAAAGCTTGATTATAGAAAGAAACGTATGAATAAATCCTGAACCCGGACTTTATTCATACGTTTCTTTTTTTTGTATATTTGAACAACGAAACTCCTTTTAAAATACCCTAAATAACTCATATGACCCCAACATCTGAATTCACATCCTGGAAGAAATTAAACGAACATTATTCAAAAACTTCCGGTTTGCACATGCGTGATCTATTTGCTGCAGACAAAGATCGTTTTTCGAAATACTCTGTTCAGTTCAAGGATATTTTAGTTGATTACTCAAAAAATAGAATTACAGATGAGACTATGTCTTTATTGATTGCTTTGGCTGAAGAAGCTGGATTGAAACAAGCAATCGATGATATGTTCTCGGGTAAAAAAATAAATAATACTGAAAAACGTTCGGTATTACATGTTGCATTGCGCAACCGTTCCAATACACCGATCTTATCGGATGGCAAAGATGTGATGCCGGAAGTGAATGCTGTGTTGGAAAAGATGAAGGGCTTCTGTGAAAAAGTACGTAGTGGTGCATGGAAAGGCTACACAGGAAAATCCATTACCGATGTTGTAAACATTGGTATCGGCGGGTCAGACTTAGGTCCGGTGATGGTTACCGAAGCATTGAAGCCTTACGGTTCATCCACATTGAATGTACACTTCGTTTCAAATGTTGACGGTACACACATTGTAGAAGTCACGAAGAAATTAAATCCGGAAACGACGTTATTTATTATTGCTTCTAAAACGTTTACTACACAGGAAACCATTACCAATGCAGAGTCTGCAAAAGCATGGTTCTTAAAAACAGCGAAAGACGAAACAGCAGTTGCAAAACATTTCGTAGCACTTTCTACAAATGCAAAATCAGTAGCAGCATTTGGTATTGATACAAACAACATGTTTGAATTCTGGGACTGGGTTGGCGGCCGTTATTCTTTATGGTCTGCAATTGGTTTGTCTATTGCTTTATACATCGGTTATGATAACTACATTGAGTTGTTAAGCGGTGCACATGCAATGGATAACCATTTTAAAGAAACACCTTTCTCTAAAAACATTCCGGTTATCCTTGCCTTACTTGGTGTATGGTATAACAATTTCTATAAAGCAGAATCGCAAGCGATCCTTCCATACGATCAGTACATGCATCGCTTTGCTGCGTATTTCCAGCAGGGAGATATGGAAAGCAACGGCAAGCGTGTAACGAAAGATGGTACAGCAGTGACGTATTCTACCGGACCAATTATCTGGGGAGAACCTGGCACAAATGGTCAGCACGCATTCTACCAATTGATTCACCAGGGAACAAAATTGATTCCATGTGATTTCTTAGCGCCTGTTGTGAGTCAGAATCCAATTGGCGATCACCACCCGAAATTACTTGCTAACTTCTTCGCACAGACTGAAGCGTTGATGAAAGGCAAGACGGGTGCAGAAGCAAAAGCCGAGTTAGAGAAAGCAGGTTTATCTGCTGAAGATGTAGCGGCTTTAGTTAACCATAAAATATTTGAAGGAAACAGACCAACCAATTCTATTTTCTTTAAAAAATCAACACCGTTCACATTAGGCGCATTGGTTGCGATGTATGAGCATAAGATCTACACACAAAGCGTGATCTGGCAGATCAATGCCTTCGATCAATGGGGTGTTGAATTGGGTAAGCAATTAGCAAACGCAATTCTTCCTGAATTAAAAGATAACGATGAAGTAACAAACCACGATAGTTCTACAAATGGTTTGATCAACTTCTACAAAAAGAATAAATAATTATAAAGATAAAACGTACAGGTTCTTCCACCGAGCTTGTACGTTTTTTTTCTTAAATATCTTTTTACTCCCGCCATGAAGCAGCTTGTTTTATTTCTTATACTCACATTTGTATTAGCAAGCTGTACTGATAAAGATGGAGTTACTGGCTCTACTGATTCTACAGACTCTGCAAGTATTGCAAACCCTATTGATTCAACTTCACCCACATCTACTTTGATAGATGATGATTCCGGAGATCCTTATATCTATTCTGACATAATAAATAAAGCTGGTTCAATCACATTGACAACACAGCCAACTCAGGTTTACTTTGACTCCTTATTACAAATTCCATTGGACCAACTTTCCATCGAAGAACATATAAGAATAGAAAGTTATTGTGGTACAACAACCAAAAACAATTGGATTGAACCTGTTTACAAAATTTCGTATCAATCACAAGAAGGAACTAAATCTGGATACGTATCTCAATCCTACATTGCCTGCAGAGTTGACACACTTAAAAGCCAACAGCTCGTTACGCTAACGTTGAGTTATAATAAATTAAAAGAAAAGTTTATCGGAAAAATTTGTCTCTTAAATAGAGGCTGGAATATTATAGGAACTTCTTATGTTGAATTGGATATTCTTACAGAAGGAGATGCTCCTTATTCGTATTCATATTATTTTTCTTTTGAAGAAATTGAATCTACGGGCTTAGATGGCATCACAGAAAGCTTTTCGATACACACCGGCTTTGATGCCTGCGGTTATCCAAGTTTTGACTACATGTTTTTATGGAATGGACAAAAACTAATTGCTTTTCCGGAAACATATGCAATTGCTGAAGCAGGACAATTTCATCAATATAGTTATTGGATTTTCCCTGCTGATTCATTAGGAAAAAAAGGAAGTATATTAAAAATTATTGAAGGCGATCAATACGAAGATGCGCCTGGGGATACCCAGATAATAAACAAAGATTCTACCGTCATCGAATATAAATGGAACAAGAATTCATTTTTATCCGCAACAGGAGATACGATACTAAAAAAATCACGCACATATTCTGTTGAGGCAGATTATTAAAATACATTATATGTACATAAAATCATTTATAACACTCTTAGTACTTTCTATCTCTTTATCATTCGTTGGTTGCACCAAACAACCATCAAGCAACGCTTCACAGCCAGCAGATAAAACAGAAGAAGCCACTGTAAAACAAACGGAAGCAAAACGTCCAATCTACGAAAACGTTTCGCTGGATGAAAAGATCGGACAGATGATCATGATCGGTATCAACGATCGTAAAAGTTTAGCAGCTGACGATTCGCTTATTGCAGAGATCAAAAGCGGTAAGATGGGTGGCATTATTCTTTTTGAAAAAAATATTTCGAATACAGAATCTGCTGCAACGCTCAAAAAACTTATTGCTGATATGCAGCGCTACGCGTCTACCCCGCTCTTCATGAGTATCGACGAAGAAGGTGGTAAAGTACATCGCTTAAAAGAAAAATATGGATTTGTATCCATGCCTTCTGCTGGATATTTAGGTAACCTGAACAACCTCGATTCTACAAGATACTACACAACACGTTTGGCTGCTGAGTTAAAAGAATTGGGTTTCAATTTAAACTACGCTCCTTGTTTAGATCTTGCAACCAATCCAAACAATCCCATCATTGCAAAAGTGGGAAGAAGTTATTCTGCAGATCCTGCAATCGTTGCAATCCATGCAGGTGCAAGCATTAATGCACACCACACACAAGGTGTTAAAACCATTGTAAAACATTTTCCGGGTCACGGCAGCTCTTCGTCCGATTCGCATTTGGGAATTGTAGATGTGACCAATCAGTGGAACGTCATTGAACTCTTACCTTACAAATCACTGATCGACTCCGGTTATATCGATGCCGTAATGACGGCACACATCATCAACGAACATTTGGATGCATCCAAACTTCCGGGTACACTTTCAAAAGTAATGGTAACAGATATTTTGAGAACGATGCTCGGTTATAAAGGTGTTGTATTTTCAGATGACATGCAGATGTATGCCATCAGTAAAAATTACGGACTGGAAAATGCCATCAAATTATCCATTCTTGCCGGTGTAGATGTATTGGTTTTTGGAAACAACGTTTCTGTTAGCGATCGGATCAAAGCTTCTGAAATTCATGCTATCATAAAAAAATTAGTTTTATCTGGTGAAATTCCCGAAAGTCGCATTAATGAGGCTTATGCACGCATTATGCAATTGAAAAATAAAAAATAGAGTAAAGATCATCTTGAAATAATCCCATACGGATAAAATCATGAAAGTCCTCGATAATTATCATAGACTTTTTACCTCATTTTTAGTAAATTGCAATAAATTAAAAACGTATAAATACCATGTTTCAATCAATTGTAGATACCATCCGTCAACTTCAAGGAGAGTATAGATTTGATGACCCTATTGCAGCTTATGGGGTTATAGCTTTTGTATTACTTATTGGTGTTGAGATTGTACTCAGCTTAAAATACGATCCGGAACTATATCAGTGGAAAGATTTTGGAGCCAGCGTATCTATGGGTGCAGGTTCTGTAATTGTAGCAATTTTTGCAAAGATTCTTTCGTTTGCCATGTTTATTGGTGTATATAAATTATTTAATACACCAGTTAATCCTGGCGAGGCATATAATTTCTTCACACCAAACAGTGTAAATATTTTCGGCTGGGCTTCCTTTGGAATGGCTTGGTACATATTCCTTATCTGCCAGGTTTGTGATGACTTTAACTACTATTGGTATCACCGCTTAAGCCACACAATCAGATGCCTATGGGCTGCGCATATTGTACACCACTCTTCTGATAACTTCAACTTAGGTTCAGGTATCCGTAACGGATGGGTAACATTAATCTACAAACCAATCTTCTGGTTGTGGTTGCCTGCAATCGGTTTCAGTCCGGTTATGGTTATGATCTGTCTTTCTATTCAATCGTTGTGGCAGTTTCAATTACACACGAAGTTTATGCCTTACTTAGGTTTCTTCGAAAAATTCATGAATACACACAAACAACATCAGGTACACCACGCTCAGAACATCGAGTATATGGATAAAAACCACGGTGGTTATTTAAATATCTTCGATAAAATTTTCGGAACGCACGAAATTCTGGATGACGAAGGAATTGAAATTAAATTCGGTGTTGTACACCCGCCTAAATCATACAATCCACTTATTATTTTAGGACACGAATACAGAGATATCTGGAATGATGTAAAAAGTACTTCAAACTGGGGGCATAAATTTATGTACATCTTCGGCCCTCCGGGCTGGATGCCGGGCGACTTCTCTCAAACTGCGAAAGCATTGCAAAGAGAAATCAAAAAACAAAAAGAAGCACAGAGAGCGCAACAACAATCGGCTGCATAATCATAGTAAAAAAACTCCCGCTCAATAACGGGAGTTTTTTTATTCCTAAGAATAAGATACGAAACCTATGAGGTTTTCTCCCCACCAGCTCTACTCATCCGAATCTCCAACTCTCTTCGTTACAAAACCTCATAGGTTTGGAATAACCACACTCTACGGATTTAGCATGAAATAGAGTCTTTGACTCGTATAATTATTTTATCTGACTTTAAGGTCGAGTCGAAGACTCTTGGTTATTAAACATCCGTAGAGCGCTTCGCTAACTCTACGGATAGAGCCGTTTTTAAAAATACGTCGAAAACCCAAACTGAAACGCTGCTGTTTTTGAAGGCGGATTATTTAAGAGATCACTTGTCCACGAGTATCTGTAATTGGCACGTAGAACAGTCTGAGGAAAAGGCCGGAAGCTGATCGCCGGAACAACTGCATACATATGATCTCCGATGTCCCCTCCTGTTTCATTAAACGTCCCAACATTATAATCTGCGTATTCAAGTCGCACACAGGCATTCAATACAGCCTTTTCAAAACCAAGCATGGTACGCCTTAACACCGGTTGCACAATATCAATAAAACCGCCCCGCTGCTTCTCTCCATATTGCTGTGAATACGTAGAAGGCACATCCACAAAAGCCCACACCCATTCACCGCGTATAGCAGTCTTTATGGGCAATGTTGTTTTAAAATCGATTGCCAGAAGATCCACTCTTCGTCTGGAATCCAATACCAAACCGTCTTCTTCAAATTTATTGTACACTCCTCCCATCCAGGAAATACCGATCTCTCCAAGCACTCTATGTCCAAGTGCTGTTTTCAATGTAGTTAAGGGAACACCATTAAAACTTTCTTCAAAGCGATCCGGATTCAATTTTGTCGCGGGCAAATTTGTACGATTTAAATTGTTATCAATGATGCGATCATCGAAACCATTGGACAGATAAGCTTCATAGGCAAAAGCCCATTTGTTCTTCGAATATTTCCCCCATAATCCAAAACCAACATTGCTCCAGGTAGAAGGAATGATTGTAGTTGACGCAATCGGACGGTCAATGAATTCCCACTTCGGACCATCGTGATTCTGATTGAATGAACCGATGGGATTCATAATAATTCCACCTCGCAAATTAAACATGGGATGAAATTCAAAATCAACGGCTGCAAATTCAATGTTGATTTCTTTTGTTCCATCTTCAAATTCGATCTCTGATAAAAAACGAACACGCTTACCGATTGCAGAAGATAAGAACAACGTCATTCTTCTCATCTGAAAAGACAAGCCTTCTGAAACGCCATCCGTTACTGCATAATTTGTGTTTGCTTCAATGTAGCCCCCCACAGCCACCGGAGATTTTCCGACAGAAAGAAACGGACGGTTATACGTAGCGTCTACATTCAATTGTATGGAAGTATCTTGTACGGCAACGCGTTTGAACAAAGAAGAATCTACCTGTGCGTAAGTTGTAAATTGAATGATGCAGGCAAGCAGCAGAATTATTTTTTTCATTGATTTAAATTAAAATCTGAAAAGAGGGATGAATTTATTTTACAGTCTCGACTTTATTAATCAAGTGATCAGACGAACAAAAAAGTCGTCAGACCACAGTTGTTTACAACATTCTTGGACCACAAAAAAGTGGTCTGACGAATTGTTTATTTTATATTTTATGACAATTGAATTTTAATGATGCCGTCTTCAACCAGCGTTTTAAATTTTCTCAAATTGCTTTGTGCCGGGCCTTGTACCACATGACCAAACTTATCAAATTCGCTGCCATGCGCCGGACAAGATAGTTGTTCACCATGGGCAGACAATTCAGCTCCCTGATGCGTACACTCCATCCACACTGCTGAGTACTCCTGTGCATTTACTTTGTATAAATAAATCGGAAAGTTTAATTTTTCAGAGCGCACCAATACATATCTGCGATCTACAGCAAGACCATTTTTGTCTACCGTGAATTCTGTTTCCCGTACAGTTAAATAATTGCCCGAAATTTCACTGCTTGCAAAATACTGACTGGTCGCACAACTTTGCAGCAGTGCCGCAATACCAACGCCTCCAGCGCAGATCATTCCACAACTTTTTATAAAATCTTTTCTATCCATAATTCTGATCGTTATAAGCTTTCAAGAAATTTGATTAGTTTCAGTTTATCTGTTTGAGAAAGATTCACAAACAGATTTTTTGCAGCGAGTGCTTCGCCTCCATGCAATTCAATGGCTTGCTGTATCGATGTAGCTCTTCCATCGTGCATCAGAAAGTATGAACCGCCCTGCGAATTCATTGACAAGCCCAGCCCCCATAATGGCGGTGTGCGCCACTCGGGTGTTAAGGCAGTACCTTCAGTATATCCATCATCCAGACCCGAACCCATGTCATGCAGCAGCAGATCGGTGTATGGATAAAATGTTTTATTTGACAGTGCAGCGATCGTTGATTGCTGAGTTGTCCATTCAGGAATATGACAGCTTCCACAATTGATGTCCAGAAATAATTGTTTACCTGCGATCACCTCTGCATCCGATGAATTGCGTTGTACAGGTGCCTTCAATGTTCTCAGATAAAAAACTACGTTATCAATCGTTGACAACTGTACTTCCGGTCCGGGAAAGGGATCAAAATACGGATTGCTCAAGCCATTCATTACAGGCTCGTTCGGCAGGTAATCAGAAGTAATGCCCATGTCCTGATTGTATGCATTTACCGTCTGATGCAACAGGTCAATTGCTGCCGCCTTTTTGCCAAAACGGCCGATAAATTTTCCATTGTGAGGTTGATGATGCGCCAACGGAGCGAAAAAATCAGGAGCAGTTACATAATTCACCCTACCTGAAATACCATCTGCATTTGCATCTTCTACATCTACATTTGCCAGGATCTGCGAATCCGTCAGTGCTTCAAGAAAACCTAAACCTGTATTTGCAGGAGGCATAAATTTTGAAAAGCTGGCTCCTGCCGGTAACTGTTCCGGAGTAAAACCAGGCAAAGCCCTGTTTTGTAATTGAGGTGCGCCAAGATGTAAATAAGTATTGCCAAGTGTATCAGATTGTCCAAAGCGCGTCAGTGTGGTAAATGGATGTCCTTTCCCATCTCCCGCATGACAGCTTCCGCAGGAAGAAGTTACAAAGTATGGCCCGAGCCCATTGCCTGAAAAAAACAGCTCTCCGTTAAAAGCTGCATCTCCAGCCAAGAACTGGCGTTTTTCAAGTTCAGAAAGTCCTTCTATAGGACCATCTAACAACTGATCTTCGTCAGGAGACTTAGGAGCTATATGTTCTGTCAATTTGCTACATGCCGCTGCAATAAAACAGAGTGTAACAACAAACAAAACAATCTTATTTTTGGTCATACTATTTTTGGTGGTCATACTATTTTTGGTCTGTAATTTCGGAATCAAATTTACGTCCATTTATTTGGTATAACAAATTAAATATTTAGCTTAACCTAAAATTATTAAGGTAAAATGAGTTCACATATAGAAGAAAACTATCTAAAAGCTATTTACAAGCAGACTGAACGCAATAAAGACGGGGCTTACACCAATGATATTGCCAATGAACTGAATGTAAAGGCTGCTACCGTAACAGAAGCATTCAAAAAACTGGGGGATAAAGGATTAATCTTTTATGAAAAATATAAAGCAGTTACGTTAACCGACCAAGGCAGAGCGGTTGCCGTTAAAACCATCCGTAAACACCGTCTTTGGGAAGTTTTCCTGGTTGAAAAGCTCGGCTTTAAATGGGATGAAATACACCCGATGGCCGAGGAACTTGAGCATGTTAATTTTGAAGAGTTGACCGAACGCCTGGCAAAATTTTTAGGTAATCCCGAGTTTGATCCACACGGCGATCCGATCCCGGATAAAAACGGAAAGTTTGCGCAAAACAAATCGGTTAAACTTACTGCCATCAACATAGGAAAAACGGTAGCAATGACGGGCATTGAGAACCATACACCTTCGTTCTTACAACACCTAGATAAATTAGGACTTAAGTTGGGCGCAGAGATTACGATCAAAGATGTGGTTGAATTTGACCAATCGATTTTGGTATCTGTAAATAATAAAAAGGAATTTTATTTAAGTCAGGAGATTGCGAATAATATATTGTGTAAATAAAAATTTTAGAAACTTCTGCTTTACCCCTAAATCCCCTAAAGGGGACTTAGGATACGTTCACAACATGCAACAATTAATAAAAATCATGTAAAGATTTTCAAGTTTACAAATTGAATATTTGTATGAACATTAATTCATACAACTATGAAAGAAGAACTAAACCAAGACGTAAGCAAATTAGTAGAGCTTGTTAAAGATGTAAAAACATGCATGCTGATTACGATCGAAAAATATACAGAAAACTTATCGGGCAGACCGATGGGTATATCTCATGTTGAAGAAGACGGAACCATGTGGTTTTTTACAAAAATGTCTTCTCCTAAAGTAGATGAGATCGAACAAAACGCACAGATATCTTTAGCAATTATAAGCGAAAGTAAAAACGTTTATTTGATGATCAATGGCAATGCACGTTTGTCTTATGATTATTCGAAAATGAAAGAGTTCTGGAGTCCAATCATGAAGGCTTGGTTCCCGATGGGCATTGACGACCCGGAATTGATTCTGATAAAAGTAATTCCTACCGAAGCGAGCTATTGGGACAGCAGTTCAAACAAAATGGTTGTAGCATTTAATATGGTAAAAGCACTTGTTACCGGAAAAGAATACAACGAAGGAAAACACGGAAAAATAAATCTTTAAATTTCATCTGATATAAATAAAAAAAGTCCAGTGCTAATTCCTATAAGAATAGTTACTGGACTTTTTTATTTACAGAAAAGTAATCTTTGAGGTTGCTATTCTTGATTTTTATCTTCTTCAAAGTTTGCCAACTCTTTTTTCATTTCTTCTAGCAGCTGTTTCTCTGTTGGTAAGTATAAATTATATTGACTCGCGATAATATTCTTATTGTTTTCGGGAAGAGAAAACTTGACTACACCATCGTTTTTAGTGGCACAAAGTAAGATTCCAATTGTGGAATTTTCATTATCGTTTTTCTCTATACGATCGTAATAGTTAACATACATTTGCAACTGACCTATATCTTGATGATTTAGTTTTTCAGTTTTTATTTCAATGATTACAAAACATTGCAATAAACGGTTATAAAAAACTAAATCTACAAAGAAATCATCTCCTTCAATATGAATACGCTTTTGCCTTGCAATAAATGCAAAACCATTTCCTAACTCTAATAGAAAATCTTGCAAGTGGGTAATAATTGCGCTTTCTAAATCTCTTTCGTAATAAGAAGCTTCTTGTTTTAAATCCAAAAACTCTAAAAACATCGGGTCTTTTATAATCTGTCTTGCATCCGACGGCATTTTTTCCTTTCTCGCCACAGCCAAAACATCTTCTCTATCACTACTCATCAAAAGTCGCTCGTACAAACTACTATTAATTTGACGCTCTAACTGTCTTGACGTCCAATTATTCTTTACGGTTTCAGCAACATAAAAATCTCTTTTATCTTGATTATCAACAGAAAGCAATAGTTTATATTGAGTCCAGCTCAATTGCGTCCGCAGTGCGGACGCAATTGGGTAAATACGGTAAAACTGTCGATATCGCTCTAGTTGTCTTATCGAAAAACCACTTCCATATTCGGGTTGCAATTGATCCGCCAGGAATTTAATTAAATATGTCCCATAATCCGCACGGTCTTTCCCTTGTTGTTCTTCTTCAAAGATACGTTTGCCAATTGTCCAATACATTATTGTCCGCTCGTTATCAACTGCTTTAATGGCTTTGTCTCGAGCATTGGTAATAATTGCTTTTATATCTGGGATTAAGGAGTGGTTTTGAAGCATAATAAATTAAGGTAATGTTTTAGCTGAGATAAAATATATTAGTAAAAAATATTAACTAAAAGATTCTAAAATATGTGTACTGAAACACAAAAAAAGGTTGTAAGATTATTATCCTTATTCTACAAACGAAAAATACATACCAATTCCACCTGAAAAAGGTTTCTTTTAAAAATTCTCATTTACGGAATATAAACCTCCAGTATCTTCACTTCACCCAACGGTGAAAACAAAACCTCTTTCACAGACGCAGGCACCAACACCACATCACCAAAGGTCAGCAGATCGGATTTGTTTTGTTCGGTTGTCATCATCACATCTCCTTCAACGATCACAAAAATGCGGAACATGTCTGTTTCAGAATAATCCAGTTCAATTTCATCTGTTAATACAAATAAATCTGTTGTGAAATATTTTGAGTCAACTAAGTTTACAGGAATATTTTCTTCGGCTTCGTACTTTGTTTTATAGTCTTCCACATGACTGAAGTCAATTGCATCCAAGGCTAGCTCTGTATGCAGTTCACGTTTATTGCCTTTCGCGTCTTTGCGATCAAAATCATAGATGCGATACGTAATATCCGATGTCTGCTGAATTTCAGCCAATAAAATTCCTCTACCTATATAATGAATTCTTCCTGCCGGCAAATAAAATACGTCTCCTGCAGCTACCGTTTCATAATGTAGTAAGTCTAATATTTTACCTTTATTTAAATAATCAAGATACTCATCTTTGTTCGTCTGCTTATTAAAACCAACATTCAAACGTGCCGCTTCATCTGCCGCTAAGATGTACCACATCTCTGTTTTACCTGCACAGTTGTGGCGCTCATTTGCAAGAGTATCATCCGGATGTACCTGAATACTCAGATCTGCATTCGCATCAATAAATTTTATTAAAAGAGGAAACTCGTTTCCAAAACGTTCAAGGTTTTTCTTGCCCATCAGTTCCGCACCATGGGTCTTAACAAGTGCGTTTAGGTCCTGGCCCGCAAACACTCCATTATCAATTACAGAAGGCTCTTCCGCAACTGCTGATAATTCCCAGGTCTCTCCACAGTTTGGCAACGGATCGTAATCTTTTCCCAAAACAGTTTTGATCTTAGAACCTCCCCAGATCTTATCTTTAAAAATCGTTTTAAAACGTAATGGATATAGTGTACTCATTTTAATCTCAAAATATGACACGCAAGATAGAGAAACAATATCTAAACCCAAACCCTGAATTAAATTCAATTTGTATCATTTCAATGTCTTAAAATTCGTGCCTATGTAACATCTTCAATATGCATAGGTGTTTCATTTCCGGTAATGGCAATCACATCAAAACGAATACGTCCATGCCAATTGTGTTGCAAAACATATGCTTCAGCCGTCTGCATGATCTTATTCATTTTCTTTTCGGTTACAAAATTTTCAGGGAAACCAAACTTGTTGTGCTTCCTGTATTTAACCTCGATAAAACACAAGCAATCTGCTGCTTGCGCAACGATATCAATTTCGCCTTTCCCTGCTCTGTAATTCCGCTGGAAAATTTTATACCCTTTCTGTTCCAGATACATGCAAGCCTTGTCTTCCCCTGCAATACCTTTCTGTATATGCTCCATAAAAATCGTATATTTGCTGTATTGATTGAATTCGAATGTATAAACATACAAACAAAAGCGTATTAATTGAAGACTTAGGTTTAGTTGATTACCAGCAAACATGGGATTATCAAACAAAACTGTTTAATTCAATTATTGAAAAAAAACTGGTGCTGCGTGATCTTCCTGAAGAAGATCAACAGGCTCCTGCCGGTTATTTGCTTTTGTGTGAACATCCGCATGTCTATACCTTAGGCAAAAGCGGCAAACGGGAGAATTTACTGATCAATGAATCTCAGCTGCGGGATGCACATGCTACCTATCATGAGATCAATAGAGGCGGTGATATAACCTATCATGGTCCGGGTCAATTGGTAGGTTACCCGATATTTGATCTGGACAGCTACTTTACAGACATTCATAAATACCTGCGTTTTCTGGAAGAGGCAATTATACGTACGCTGGCCGATCTTGGAATTACAGCGGGACGGATCGATGGACTTACCGGTGTTTGGATTGAAACTGAAAATCCGGTTAAGGCCCGAAAAATATGTGCCATGGGTGTAAAAGCAAGCAGATGGGTAACCATGCACGGTTTTGCGCTCAATGTACAACCCGATCTGAGTTATTTTAAAAACATCATCCCTTGCGGCATTGACGACAAGGCGGTTACGTCTATTTCGGAAGAATTGGGTGCAGATGTTTCCATGGATAAGGTGAAGAACATTTTAATCAATCATATCGTAGATCTGTTTGAAATAACAATAGATCGTTCAAGTAAAATTAATGTGATGTGATACCGTATAGCTGCGGTATTAAGTATAAAGTCTAGTAATATTAAATGAAAAAAGATATTCCTTTCCCTAGCGTAGAAGGCGTATATATTGCCGTTGCTCAGGAAATTAATGATGCCGTATCCTGGAATGTGTACATCATTAACAGCAATGAATTCCCAATCGATAATGTTTTTGTACGCTCACGGGGGTACGGTATCAAAGACGGTTTTCCGCAGGAAACCTCTGTTTTGCGTCACGTCTTCCCGGTTGTTGAAGCAAATAATTTCACAAAGATCGAACTGATCGACCCATCCGTTTTCCATTTGAATAATGAATACTGGATCAGTTACTTTATCGGCAAGCAGATCTATGATAAGAAATTCATCTTTGTACCCGAAACCATAATTGAACAAAACTTAGTCGCGATTCCTCAATTAGGGCTTAAAGGCATACTTCATAGGTAAATACCATTATGGCATTATTCGATTATTTTATTGAAACCTTTTAATATAATTTTCGTTTAAAGAAGCATACACAAATTCAATAATTTGCATTGTGCTTATTTTGGAATAAATTACAATAAAATCGTTTTTGAAGAGAAGCAACAATGCAGGACGAGGTTGATAAAACAGAACAGGATTTCCTACTTAAAGTAAGCAATCTCAGCACGCACTTCCGTACCGAAAGAGGAATTGTGAAAGCTGTTGACGATGTGAGCTTTACGCTTAAACGTGGCGAAACCATCGGTATTGTTGGTGAATCCGGTTCAGGAAAATCCGTTACAGCCCTGTCTCTTATGCAGCTCATTCCCAATCCTCCTGGGAAAATAGCAAACGGAACAATCGAATTTAACCATCCTGAAAAAGGTATTATTGACCTCATTACTCTTGATAAAAAAGAGATGCAGGACGAACGCGGGAATTCTATTTCCATGATCTTTCAGGAACCAATGACTTCCCTAAACCCGGTTTTTACGTGTGGAAATCAGGTAATGGAAGCGATACAACTTCATCAAAAAGTTTCCAGCCAGGAAGCAAAGAAAAGGACCATTGAGCTTTTTGAAAAAGTAGAATTACCAAGACCGGAGGCGATATTCAATTCCTATCCCCATCAGATCTCCGGCGGACAAAAGCAACGGGTTATGATTGCGATGGCAATGTCCTGCAATCCATCTATCCTAATTGCCGATGAACCAACTACTGCCCTTGACGTTACGGTGCAGGCCCGCATCCTCGAATTGATGCAGCAACTTCGCGACGAAAACAATATGGGAATCCTCTTCATCACCCATGATCTGGGCGTTGTAGCAGAGATTGCAGATAAAGTGATCGTTATGTATCAGGGTAAAATTGTTGAACAGGGAACCGTATTTGAGATCTTCTCAAACCCTAAACACCCCTATACAAAAGGCCTTCTGGCTTGCCGTCCGAAATTGGATATCCGTTTGAAAGTTTTGCCGATCGTTTCCGATTTCATGGAAGTGAATGCGCAAGGGAAGTTTCTTGAAAAAGAGCGTAAATTCTCTTCTATTGGGGAAGCCATCTTATTCAATTACGTTTCAGACGAAGATTTGGCAGACCGCAATACAGCACTGGGAAAATTAGAACCTATTTTAAAGATCAAAAATCTTAAAACATGGTTCCCGATAAAAAAAGGCTTGTTCAATAAAACCATAGATCATGTTAAGGCTGTTGATGATGTGAGCTTTGATGTATATCCGGGTGAAACCATCGGTCTGGTAGGCGAATCCGGCTGCGGCAAAACAACCTTAGGAAGAAGTATCCTTCGTTTGATCGATCCAACAAGTGGTTCTATTGAATTTGAAGGCATTGACATTCTTGCATTAAAATCAAAACAATTACGCGAATTGCGTAAAGACATACAGATCATCTTTCAGGATCCGTATTCATCGTTAAACCCAAGAATGACCATTGGTGAAGCCATTATTGAACCAATGCGCGTAAACAACATTCTGGACACAGATTATGCACGAAGAAAACGTGCGATTGAATTACTTGAACGTGTAAATTTAAGCAGCAAACAATTCAATCGTTATCCGCACGAATTTTCAGGCGGTCAGCGCCAGCGTATTTGTATAGCAAGGGCTTTGGCTCTAAATCCGAAATTCATCATTTGCGATGAATCCGTATCTGCACTTGATGTATCCGTTCAGGCACAGGTGTTAAATTTATTGAACGAATTAAAAGAAGAATTCAATTTTACTTATATCTTTATATCACATGATTTATCGGTCGTAAAATTTATGTCAGACCGCATCATTGTAATGAATAAAGGTAAAATTGAAGAAATGGGTTACGCAGAAGACATCTACAAAAACCCTCAAACCGAATATACCAAACGACTTATTCATTCAATACCAAAAGGGAACCTCGAAGACATTATTCGAGCCCAATCCAAACGAAAGAAAAAAGTCTAATCTTTTTCATGAGAAAAAATACAACAGAACAAAGCGATACTAAAGGCGGAGAAAGCCTTAAATCAAAAATTATCAAATTTTTTAATAACAGCAGAAAGAATCCTTTCAGCTATAAAGAGTTAATCAAAAAACTTCACCTCGTTCGCGACAAAGACAAGAAAGCTCTTAAAGACTTGCTTGAAGAACTTGTGCTTGAAAGCGCAATTGCGAAAGATAAATCAGGCTTATATAGCTATGCCGGCAGTAGCGGCGGAGAAAATCTAATAACAGGTCGTTTGGATTTTGTAAATCCACGCTTCGGTTATGTGATTCCGATTACAGAAGGTGGTGAAAAAGCAGAACATGATATCTGGATCAGTGGCAATAAGATAGGCGGCGCCTTAGATGGAGACATTGTACGCGTAGCTTTATACAAGCGCAGCGGCGGCGGCAACAAAGGCACGAAGAGTGCAGAAGGCGAAATCGTCGAAGTTGTAGAACGCAAACGTACTTCTTTTGTTGGACGTATTGAAGTATCCGCACGACATGCATTCGTTATACCCGATGGCCGCAAAATGCACGTTGACATTTTTGTACCGAAAGAATTTATCAATGGTGCAAAGACAGGTGAAAAAGTTTTAGTTGACATTACAAACTGGCCAACACGCGAGGAAAAAAGTCCAACGGGTAAAGTAACCGAAGTGCTTGGTATGGCTGGTGAAAATGAAACGGAGATGCATGCGATCCTTGCAGAGTTTGGACTTCCATATGAATTTCCGGAGACGGTATTAAAAGCTGCGGAAGCAATCAAAGCAGAAACATCCGAAGCAGAAATTAAAAAGCGCAGAGACATGCGCGATACATTAACATTCACAATTGACCCCGAAGATGCTAAAGATTTTGATGATGCATTATCATTTAAATATTTAGACAATGGCAATTGGGAAATAGGTATACACATTGCAGATGTATCACACTACATTGAACCGGGCGACATCTTAGATAAAGAGGCGTATCGCCGTGCAACATCTGTCTACCTTGTAGACCGCTGTGTACCGATGCTACCGGAGCGTCTTTCAAATGAATTGTGTTCGCTAAGACCAAACGAAGATAAATTAACCTTCTCTGCTATTTTTGAAATTGATGCAGATTCTAAGATCCATACAGAATGGTTTGGAAGAACCATCATTCATTCAAACCGCAGATTCTCTTACGAACAGGCGCAGGAAGTATTAGAAACACTGCAAGGCGACTTGCCAAAAGAATTGACTATACTGAATACGCTTGCGAAAAAAATGCGCGACCAACGCTTCAAAGAAGGTGCTATCAGTTTTGAAACCGTTGAAGTAAAATTCAGACTAGACTCAACAGGAAAACCGTTGGAAGTTGTTCCGAAGGTTCGTAAAGATGCACACAAACTGATCGAAGAATTCATGCTGCTTGCAAACAAACGTGTAGCAGAGTTTGTTTTCAATCTAAAAAAAGGTGGAAAAGAATCCAATACCATGGTGTACCGTACCCACGATGCACCGAATCCTGAAAAACTTGCAGCCTTATCAACGTTTGCAAAACGTTTCGGTCACAAAGTTGAACTGGACGATGAACATACGATTGCGAAAAACTTAAATAAGTTAAGCGATGAAGTAGAAGGCAAGCCGGAACAAAACGTGTTGCAGAGTTTAGCAATACGTACCATGTCGAAAGCGATTTACAGCATCGAACCCGATATGCACTTCGGGTTGGCATTCAAACATTACTCGCACTTCACCTCTCCTATCCGCCGTTATCCGGATGTAATGGCGCATCGTTTATTGCAGCATTATTTAGACGGAGGAAAATCTGCAGACAAAGATTATTACATCGATGCCTGCGAACATTCTTCTGCACAGGAAAAATTAGCAGCCGAAGCAGAACGCAGTTCTATTAAATTCAAACAGGTGGAGTTTATGCAGAGCAGTATCGGCAAAGAGTTTGCAGGTATTGTATCAGGTGTTACAGAATTTGGAATGTTTGTGGAACTGGTTGAAACAAAATGCGAAGGTATGGTTCGTCTGGCCGATCTGGAAGATGATTTCTATGAAGTTGATATGGACAATTACAGAATCGTTGGCAAGAAAAATAAACGCATGATCACCTTAGGTGATTCTGTTCAGGTTATAGTGAAATCTACCAATCTTGAACGCAGAACAATTGATTTAGAGTTAGTGAACAACAGCGACACAAACAAAGGTGTAAACAGAGACAGAGACCTAGACAGGGACGTAAATAGAGACGCGTTGGATTTCAGTGATGTACGTCCATCGCCAAAAAGAAAACGATAAATCAATAGATCTGACTGTTGCTACACGAGATGATTTATATACAAATCCATTTTAGAATACAGCATTAATTAAAATATATGTTACTTACTCCAGAGCGTTTAACCAAAGACATTTCAAAGGCGATCACAAAAGCTGAATTTGGGAAAGAGCCGACTGAATTATACGAACCGATCCGATACATTATGGATCTGGGCGGTAAGCGTATGCGACCGCTCTTAACGTTGTTATCAAATTATATTTTTGAAGAAGACTGTACCAAGGTGATGCATGCTGCGGTTGCTGTGGAGGTTTTTCACAACTTCACGTTGATGCACGACGACATCATGGACAAGGCTCCGCTTCGCAGAGGCAAGTCGACGGTACACGAAAAATGGAACACCAACATTGCGATCCTTTCAGGCGATGTAATGCTTGTTGAAGCTTACAAACAATTTATGTCTGTTGATGAAAAACATCTGAAGCGTGTATTGGATCGTTTCAATGAAACAGCAGCAGGTGTTTGTGAAGGTCAGCAGTTTGATATGAACTTTGAAACACTTGAAACCATCAGCGTGGATGATTATATCAATATGATCCGTTTGAAGACTGCTGTATTGTTAGGCTTCAGCATGGAGCTTGGCGGTATCTTAGGGGACGCAGACGATAAGAGCTGCGAACACCTTCGTACTGTAGGCATCTCTGCTGGTATTGGTTTTCAATTGAAAGACGATCTACTGGATGTATATGGTGATGCAGCAACCTTCGGAAAAAAAGTAGGCGGCGATATTGTTGCAAACAAAAAAACTTTCTTATTGATCCGTGCACTTGAAAAAGCAGAAGGAAAAACGAAAAAAGAATTAGAAAAACTATTGTCCGATAAAACCATTTCAGACAAAGCGAAAGTTGAAGGCGTAACAAAAATTTACGACCAATTAGAAATTAAAGAAGAAACCGAAGCATTGATTCAGCAGTACTTCGATCAGGCGGTTGAATCGTTAGGTAAAGTAAAAGGTTCGATCTTTCGTAAGCATTACATCAAAGATTACCTGCTTGCATTGATCGGCCGCGAACAATAAGCTGCGATCTTACTTCCCTACTATACTATTATGCAGGCGCTCTCTACCACCGTTATTATAATCATCATTAATTGCATTGTCAGCTATCTGGCATTAAACAATCCGCAATTAATGAACCGCTTTCTTCTTACGCCTTATTGGATTGAGCGCAAAAAAGAATACTATCGATTTGTTACATCCGGCTTTATTCATGCAAATTATCCGCACCTGATCTTCAATATGATCTCGCTTTATTTCTTCGGATATATCGCTGAAGCATGGTTGGGTACAGGTTTGTATATTGTGTTCTATTTATCTGCGATCGTAGTTTCTGATATTCCAACCTATTTAAAAAATAAACACAATTCGAATTATGCATCCCTTGGCGCATCCGGTGCGGTGTCTGCAGTAATCTTTGCGTCAATCATATTGAAGCCTTTCAGCACTCTTTTGATCTACTTCATACCCATGCCCGCAATTGTGTTTGGTATTTTATACCTGGCATATTCTTATTACATGGATAAGAAAAGCAGAGATAATGTCAATCATTCCGCACACTTATATGGTGCAATTTATGGCTTGGTATTTATGAGCATTTATGATTATCGTGCTGTGCTGGCAATGATCCAGACTGTGGCATCTGCGGTGCAAAATATTATTGGCTAAAATAAAAAACCCAATAGAATAAAACAGTACAGATCTACTTTACCGTATGATCTGTATCCATCCTTTCTTTACAGGACAGCTTTTTAGTGTAAAGGAATAATAATAAATACCATCCTGTAGCTCTTCACCATTCCAATCGTTGTTATAGTTTTCTGCACGGTACACTTCTGCTCCCCAGGAATTATAAACCTGCAATAATCCCTTATCGCCATCCAATCCTTTAACTTCAAATGTTTCGTTATGCCCATCTTTATTGGGAGTAAATAAATTAGGCAGCGTTAATGTATAGTCACTTAGATGAATAGTCTCTGTTGTAGAACCACAGGTATTTGTTGCGGTTACCGTATATGTGCCTGCTGTTGTCACTTTATATACCTGAGCGTTTAAGCCATCTTGCCAGAGATACGATTCAAATCCTTTTCCTGCATCAAGTGTAATACCATCGTCCGAACACATGCTGTGATCGTTTCCAAAATCAATGTGCTGCAGCTTATCTACCGTTACCATTTTAGTGATCACCGTTGCCGGATTCGTAGCATAACTGATTAGTTTTACATTGAACGTACCTGAATGAGAAAATAAATGTTTGGGGCTTTGCAGCGTTGATGTATTATTTACACCTGTAGCCGGATCATCAAAGTTCCACATAAAAACATGGCAACTGGCATTAATCAGATTAAAACGTGTGGAATCACCTGCACACACGCGTGTATGCGTAAAATTTACTGCTGAACAAAACGGAGAATTTAAAGGCATGTTCGTCGTAAGATTTGGCGGTAGGTTTGGACGGCATACATAATCTGTTATTAGCATCGTTAAGCTATTAGGCAATACAGGAAGGCAAGTAATTACATTTCGATCGCATTCCAGAAAATTCAATTTGTTTGGTAAAGAAGGCAAATTAACAAGCTGAGCCTCTACACAGGATAAGCTAAGAAGTGAAGAAGGCAAAGGAGGTAATACTCCTAAATTATTAAAACCGCAGTATAAGGTGAAAAGTGATGCAGGTAAATTGGGTAATGCGGTCAATTGATTCCCAACACAACCTAAATTTATTAATGATGCAGGCAACGCAGGTAAAGCTGTAAGCAAATTCTTATCACATGATAAAGTAAGAAGAGGTGAAGGTAATGGAGGTAAATTAATGATTTCATTTTCTGAACAATCCAGATATTGAAGCAGTCCAGGCAGAACTGGCAAGGTTTGTAATTGATTAATCTCACAACTTAATTCTATTAAAGGATCAGGCAAGACTGGCAAGGTCTTCAACTGATTCATTCCACAATCTAACCAAAACAGCGGAACAGGTAAGATAGGTAAAGATGTAAGTAAATTCTCAGAACAATCTAAATACACCAATATATTAGGCAAAGAGGGTAATGATGTAAGAATATTTTTATAACATTTTAAAAATTTTAACGTGATTGGCAAGGGCGGCAAAAAAGCAATGTAATTTTCATGACAATCCAGCTCCTGAAGATGATCGAAATACTGTATTCCTGTAAGATCTAAAATATTTTTTGAATGCACATCTATAGTTGTTGCATTTGTGATGCCTGTACAGGTTGTGTCCATCATGCCGCCTTGCATGCAGGTGGGAAATGTAGATTCTAAATATGCTCTAAAATTTGCATCCGGAATAAAGATGTATTGCGCCTTGGTCTTTAACGACACAGATATAAAGACACAGATATAAAAAAAGAATACTAAATAGTTCCGCATAATAAGCAGCTGATCCGAATAAATAAAAATACAGACTAAATATACAATGGTCTTTTATATTTTATCTTCTGAATTTGGATTATTTTTTCTAGCTAAACTGTCTGAATATTTTTATATTCATAATACCAGCTATTCCATTCATGAAAATATTATTTGTCATCAATCCCAATTCCGGAGTAAGTAGCAATAATGCAACTATTGCCCGTATTCAGGAAACCGCTGCATTGAAAAATGCATCCATCAATATTCTTTATACCACCGGTAAACGGGATGATGAAATGATACGCGAAGAGATCAACTTATACAAACCAGACAGAGTTGTTGCCGGCGGCGGCGATGGAACCATTCAGCTTGTAGCACGAAATCTTATAGGCACAGACATTCCCATTGTTTTATTGCCGCTTGGTTCAGCCAACGGACTTGCTACATCATTGAATATACCTTCTGAAGAAAATGCATTGATCGAATATCTTTTTGCTTCGATGCCCGCTATGCCATTGGACCTGTTACGCATAAATGATATCCATATCTGTGTGCATCTTGCAGATATCGGCATCAATGGCATGATGGTTAAAGAATACGAAGAAGCGGGCAACAGCGGTATGATCGGGTATGCACGCCATGTCATTCATGCTGTAAAAGAAACTCCGTTATTGCATTATACAATCAAAACGGAAAAAGAAACGTTAGCGCAGGAAGGTTATATGCTAGCTTTCGCGAATGCAAATATGTACGGAACAGGAATTAAAATTACCGAAGGCTCTGTACACGACGGTATGTTTGAGATCCGGAATATACCCAAAATAAGCTGGACGGATTTTATCAAAGCTGGGCTTACCAAATTCAATATTTTCATTGACAAGCATATGTTTACAGATGTGATCAGCTGCACGTTTGCGGAAGTTTTTATTGATCAGAAAGTAGATTTTCAAATTGATGGAGAATATATAGGGGAAGTAAATTATTTAAAAATAGAAATGCTGCCTTCAGCAATATCCATTTTAATACCATGACGCCGAAGCAACCCATACTGCTGAGTTTTTATGCTTTATCTAATGGAGAAAAGCTGATGGTATTTGGCTACCTGACACATTCACTTATAAAAGATCTAAGCTTCACCGGATTCAGCTCCACAAAAACTTTTTTCACATTACTATCTTTATACCGAACAAGCTTTGTTTCAGAACAGCAAATCGAAATTATATTTAATACAGGTAAGGCCACTACTAGTACAGATAAGAAAGGTTCTTTTTATTTAACAGCAGATTTAGTTACAGGTCAGAAATTCGTTTTAGATATTCAGATCAATGGTGTATCCGTAACCTTTATGAAAGAATTGTATGATCTGGAGATTCATGAAATCAAAACAGATAACATCCTTATTTCAGATATTGATGACACCGTAATTCATTCGTATATCTCAAATAAATTCATGAAATTTTTAACGCTGATGTTTACATCTGTAGAACGAAGAAGAGCTGTAGAACCAACCATGAAATTGATTCGTGATCAGTATGCTTTAGGGGTTGAACCGTTTTATTTATCAAACAGCGAACAGAATTTATATCCGCTTATTTATCGTTTTTTAAAACACAACAATTTCCCAAAAGGTCCAATCTTTTTAAAAGAAATGCGCAAACTTCGTGATGTATTTCGTGGTAAAAAATTCCCGGAACAGAGTTTACACAAACTCACAACCTTGAATTTACTGCTGCGTTTTTTTACCAATAAGAAATTTATTTTTGTTGGCGACAATACACAACAGGATCTGGATATTTATTTAAGCATGGCAGAAAAATTTCCGGAGAGTATAAAATATATTATCATCCTTAAAGTTGTTAACCGTCCTGCAGATGATGAAGTTGTAGCCTATTCAACACAGCTGCTTCAACAAAAAGGGATCGTATTATATTATGGAGATAAATTCCCTTCAATAGAAGAACTGTGATTTATAAATTACTTTATAAATCACAGTTCTAAAAAAAACTTTAACTATAGCTTCAACGCTTATTGTTTAATAATTTTCAATACCTGAGTTTGATTTTCATTTTGAATGTGTAAAAAATACACGCCTGATGCAAGACCATTCATATCCCAATATCCCGACTCTGAAATAAATTCACTTCTTATCGCTTGTCCAACACTATTAAACAACGAAGCAACACCATTTGCTTTTATAGTTAATATACCCGACACTGGATTCGGATATACATAAGCAACATTTTTAGTTATTTCTTCATCAGCTATTGCAGTTGTTAGAGATAATGTTTGAGTCCAAAGTTTTTTTGTAGCTGAAGTTGTTGCTCCCGCAGATATAATTTGAATAAAATATTTACTGTTTGCTACTAATCCAGCAAATGTATACGAGGTTTGGCTTGTAGATAAATTAACGGGAATTGAATAAACTATACCATCTGTAGAAATTTGAATTTTATATCCTAAAGGTAGTGGAGATGCTGCTGAAGCCCAAGATACAGATATACTATTCTGTGTAACATTTGTAATCACAGGATTAATAACCGGCACTTCTGTTCCGCCGCTTATGATTACTTTATAATCCTCTGTTTCTCCATATGCAGACGAACCACACGCACCGTCAATACTATTCGCATATGATCGAATTCGCAATTTGGTTGCCCCATTTAATGAAGAAGCCGGAACTGTGAATGTACCATTCTTATACGCCCAGGTTGTTCCTGAAGCAATATTGTTTACTAATCTCTCTGAGGTTTCGAAAGTGCCATTTTGATTTATATCTAAATACAAATCAAAAAAATTAACACCACCAAAATAATTATTTTTCACAGTAAAGCTATAATTCTGACCAGCAGACAAAGCGATTGTTTTATTCGGGTATTCATTCGAATATCCACCTCCTGAAAAACCGCAATTGTCTGTTGAGTTATTTACAAAACTGATTGATGGAATCGCAAATTCATCAATACCGGTACCACCAGTACCGCTGCAACCATTAGAAGATAGTGGTGTGCAATATTTTAGTGGATAATCATTTGAAAACACGTCTGCTATTGGACTATATAAAGCTCCGCCAACATGTTTAACACGGTATGCATATTGAGTATTCGGTGCGACATCCGTATCAATAAATGTTGATGGCAATGAACTTGTTGTAGTTTTAATAGCCGTAAAGTTTATTCCATCACTGCTTCGTTCAATAACATAATTATAATTGTTTATTAGATCTGTCCATGCTAATGCAACCGTTTGATTTGAAGTATTAAATTGAGCTGTCAATGCGCTTATTGATGGACTGTCAGCAATGACATTAAGTATGTAATCTTCTGTTTCACCATAAGCATACATTGCATATGGATTCGGGTTCGCATACTGAGAAAAAGAACGAATGCGTAAACGTTTATATCCAGTAGTTGCTTGTGAAGAAATCGACACAGGAATAGTTAAGGTCAATGGGTAAGCAGATTGAGTTTCTTGATATTTCACTTCTCCAATATCATCAAAGTCACCATCACCATTTTCATCTAAATACACAAACATATATGTAGCACCTACACCAATATTTCCCCCGCCATGATCAATTGTTTTTATCTTCAAATTGAGATTAAAACTTCCTCCAATGAAAAAATTCGGAACAGGACTATACGCATGAATTGTGTAATCTTCCTGAATATTCGTTTGATTATCCAGATTCGTATTTGTGATTGAAACCCCTCCGATTGAATAAAAATCAGTTGGTTTACTTACTACTACTATTGGAATAAATGGGTGCGAAATGGTTGGTGTATATGTGATGTTAGCTGAATACGTAATACTATTTAAATGTCGGGCTCTAAATAAATATGTTTTTCCTACAAAAATATTTGATAGAACCGTCTTTGTAGAAGTCGAATTAACACCATTCATAACGGACCAGCTTGTTCCGCCATCTGTTGAATATTCAACAATCGTACCTATAGAACCGGAGTTGTTCGTCCACGCTATTTCACTATAGCCAACATTCGATACTATATTAAGTGCTGAGGGTGCTCCTGCAATTCCTGCTCCCTGCATTTCAGTATAAGCTGAATGATAAATAGGAATACTGGCAACCATGCGGTCATATTGCTGAGGTGTAAATTTTAATCCACACTCATTGTCGTAGTAAGACATAAAATTGTCAAATGGAGGAGTATAAACTTCATTGTTCAAATCCCTTGTATTAGATGTTACGGTGCAATTTTTATATGTTACTACATTTCCAATTATTTGAGAGGTAGTTAACCCGTATGGATCAGCATGTGTATCACAAAGTCCATCTCCTGCAGTTGCGCAATTGCCTCCGGTACGTGCCACTTTCTCAACTCCATTTACAGTATCAAATGTATGCATTAGCGTAAAAAAATGTCCGAATTCATGGATCACTGTTCTTTCACTCAGACCTGCCAATTGAACACCGCCTGGTCCAGCCTTACCATCAGCTTGTGAGTCAGACCAACCATCAAGAATCCATACATTAGCTGTATTTGCATTTTTATAATTGGTTATTAATTGTTGATTCACTGCACCATCTAGTGTAGGAAGCAAGTACGCATCGTTATCTATATAGTCTATGTTTTTATTCACATAAAACTGAATGTGTACTTCTGAAAATACTCTATTCAGACTTATCAAACTATGATAAAATGGTTCAAGAGAATTATTCTTTGAAAAGGTACCATTTGTATGTCTAACTTGATGGATTGTGATTGGTATATAAAGAATCCCATTCACAGGTGATATACTTGTCGTTCTTAAATTCGTATTGTACTGTTTTAATACTTCATGAAATTCATCACCTACTCCGCAGTTTTGAGCGATTGATGATCTTGAAATAAGTAAAAACAGCAACACAACTTGCAGTTTGGCAAAAATCAATAATGTTGATTTCATCTTAAAATATAGTTAATAAATAAAGCTACAAGGTATGAATTTGGAATTAAACAAATCTGAAAAAAGTAAAAATCACTAGAACTAGCTAGGCATTAAAAGCCAATTCAACTAAATGGATTTAATTGGAATGGATGATTTTATATACTTGAAACATATCGCCGGAATAAACACGTATTATATATATGCCTGAATGTGGTACACATACCTTGGATAGTGCATCGGTTTGTACAGTAAAAATTTGAATGATTGTTCCTGTTACATCTATAATTTCTAAGCGTTCAACCTGTCTATTGAATTTTACATAAAACTCTCCATTGCTGCTTGGATTTGGATATACTTGAATCAACTGAATGTCGAGTGAATTAGAAGTAGTGTGTCTAATTGCTAAGGGAATACTATTCGATTCATACGCACCTATATCTACGGTACCTTCAGCGGGTCTTGCATAATTGTCAAAATCAAATGCGGGGGCAGTTGTGTTTGTACCTTGATTGATCACAGGACTGGATAAGGTTACATTCAAATTATCGTCTGCATTGCCACTGATATTATCTGCTCCATTTTCATCCAAAAATAATGGATCTGCTTCAATCACATTTGTACCCTTCACTTCATTTGTTCCGCTCCGTCCTCTATATCCATAAATAAGATTTTTATTAATAGATACACTGGCGACACCAGATCCATCAGAAATCTGCATCGCATCATTCTGTGAAACGATGTTGTTAAAAATTGAAATATTTTCGACATTACTTGAATAAATAATAATTCCGCCACCCCAATACGGCAAAGCATCAGTAAAGCCATTATTGTAAATCGTATTGTTCATGATCAAAATATTTTTCTTCGGACCATCCGTACCAAAATGCGAAACAATAATTCCAAATCCATCATTGCTGTATGTGAGATTATTATAAACATGTACATCCGTTGATGTGCCTCCATTTTCAGAAGAGATCGCAATACCATCACTACACTTATATACACGGTTGTTATAAATATCAATATGCTGCAAGGTCTTATCCCAGCTGTCTGCATAGATCCCTAAGCGAATCAGATCATGTACAAGATTATTATATACCTTCCCGTATGAACAGTTTTCTTTTGTATCGATCCCTTCACCTCCGTTAGTAGACCCTCCACTTTCAGATACTTCGTTGTGATGAATTTCAAAATTAGAAACACCTGAAAACGTAATGCATTCCTGCGAACCTGTTGAAAGGCTTTGATAGCAGGCCTTCCGAACAACATTATGTGCAGCGTATACATAAGAAGAATGCCATACACTGATGCCGGATGCGCCGGTATTATACGTTGAATTATTTTCCAGATAAATGTGATCGCTTGCTTCTACGTAAATACCGAACCAATACGAATTCTGAACAGTGAAATTCTGAATACAGATATAGCTTTTGGTATTGATGTTAAAAGTGCCAGACCATACGGTTGTATTTGCAGGTTCTTCCACGATCACAGAACCGACACCAATAAATGTAATAGGTGCGTCAATAATTCCTGAATTAGTAAATGTTACTTTCTCGGCATAAGTACCCGTGCTTACATATACCGTATCTCCTGCTTGTGCATTAGATGCAGCCTGTTGAATTGTTGCCCAGGGAGCATTAATTAAACCTGTATTACCGTTTGAACCTCCGTTGTTCGGGTCTACATAGAAAATGGAAGCCTGTACGGATGTTGTCAGGATAAACGATAAGACTGAGAACAGCAATACATTTTTCATATTTCTGTTAAACGTAATTGGATTGGCATAGGATTCATTAATTGTCTGAATCAGGATTTACCGAATTAAAAGATTTTCAGGATTCAGACACACACATTTTTTATAGCGAATCGTTTGCATTACGAATTGAATCCAGATAATAAATAGAGTCCGCATCCATTTCTAATTGTTCATACTCCTTTATCATCATTTCTGTTTCTAACTCGTCCAGTTCGCTAAACACATATTCGTCAACAAAAATCTCCGTAAGCATTGGGGCAGTTGGTAAAAGCCAAATTACCGTGAGTGTTATGTAAAGCCACAGTCTAGTACTTTTTACAACAAGAGCACATACCGTTAAAATCGTACTCAATAAAAATAACCCGGTAAGTGTAAAAACTAAAAAAGCAATCCACGTATGGCAGCCATCATTAACGGCCACGCGAATCCCAATAATCAGACATATCACTTGCACTGCAATCAGTATTATAGCAAACCAATTGTTATCAAGTATCTTTTTCATCTATATATTTCTTAACGTAATTTGAAATGAGGCGGATGCAACACTCAAGAATCTTTCTACTACCTCATCCCCAACCCTTCTCCTTAAAGGAGAAGGGAGCGTTTCTCTTCATAAGATACTGCTAACATCCTGCTCCGAAGAATCCTGTCTTCCTGTAATCTTATCATCGTGCCGTAATCCTGTCCTTCCTGCAATCCTATAATCGTGTCATAATCCTGTTCATCCTGCAATCCCATAATCTTGTAACGAAAAGAACTCCAATCCACAAATTGTGGACAGGAGTTCTTTTACTTATACGTTTTAGTAAGAATTCTTACTTAAGCAGTAGCTTCTTTTTTAGGAAGAACAGAAACGAATGAACGATCCTGACGACCTTTTTTGAACGTTACAATACCATCTGTTAAAGCGAATAATGTATGATCTTTACCGATACCTACATTTTCACCTGGATGATGCTGCGTGCCGCGTTGTCTTATAATGATGTTACCAGCGATAGCTGCTTGTCCACCATACAATTTTACACCTAGACGTTTGCTATGTGATTCACGACCGTTTCTTGAACTACCGACCCCTTTCTTATGTGCCATGGTATTTTAAATATTAAGCTTAAAATTAATTAAGCGATGTGATCAAAACTTTTGTTAATGACTGACGGAAACCTACAGTCTTTCTGAAACCTTTTCTACGTTTCTTTTTGAAAGCCGTAACTTTATCGTCTTTCAAATGTTCAAGGATTTTTCCAGATACTTTAGCACCTGCTACGTTTGGTGCACCTACCTGATACTGGCTATTGTCGGCGAGTAAAAGAACGTTATCAAACGTTACAGCAGAGCCTTCAGCTCCTTCAAGTCTGTAAACATAGATAAAGTGATCTTTAACTACTTTGTACTGCTTGCCTCCAATTTCTACAATTGCGTACATGATCTTATTGGTTTACTTTTAATAAATAGGACTGCAAATGTAACACTTCCCGACCAAAGAACCAACCATTCCCCCGAATAAATTCAATGTTGCGTTCTGTGGAAAAGTTTCGAAGTCTTAAAAACCTCCCAAATAAGCTGGAAAAGGCCTGCCATTTATTCACTATTTTGTATACTGCTGTCTAACAGTCAATATTGAATTTTAGGTTTTTTATTACAGGCTTAAATGTGGAAAACAGTATTAGAATGCACTTTGGTTTTGACTTCCGTTTTTATCATTTTTGTAAAGTGCTGATTGAGCTTAGTCAAGTAATTCTTTTTTGATCTGTTTGCCTTACAACATGTAATTGAATGCGAGTAAACACGCGGTGTTCCTGCTTCTCTATACCTTTGTAAGTTCTGATCCAAATACAAGTTACCATAATCATATACAGCGTTATAAAGGCTGTTTAAAAACTTTATTTGCTTACTATTTGTTGTACTGTTTGGTACAGCATTAAACGTGCACCATATATGAGTCTACTGGAAGAGCCATTATTAAAAGAAAATAAGAACAGATTCGTTCTGTTCCCTATTAAGCATGACGACATCTGGGCGATGTATAAGCAGGAAGAAGCCAGCTTCTGGACCGCTGAGGAAATTGACCTTTCTCAGGATCTGATCGACTGGGCCAACCTGAACGATGGTGAGCGCCACTTTATCTCGCACGTGTTGGCATTCTTTGCTGCAAGTGATGGGATTGTGAACGAAAATTTAGCGGTTAACTTCCTTGAAAAGGTACAAATCCCTGAGGCTAAGTGCTTTTACGGATTCCAGATCATGATGGAAAACATCCATTCTGAGACCTATTCGTTGTTGATCGATACATATATTAAAGATCCGAAAGAAAAAGACCGTCTGTTCAATGCGATCGATACGGTTCCTTGCGTGAAGAAAAAGGCCGATTGGGCGCTTCGCTTCATCGACAACGGTTCTTTCATTGAAAATATCATTGCATTTGCAGCCGTAGAAGGTATTTTCTTCTCCGGTTCATTCTGTTCGGTATTCTGGTTGAAAAAACGCGGTTTGATGCCAGGCTTGAGCTTCTCAAACGAGTTGATCTCAAGAGACGAAGGATTGCACTGCGATTTCGCTTGTTTGTTATATACAAAGTATATCAACAATAAGCTTCCGGTTGAACGTGTACTTCAGATCATTCTGGAAGCCGTTGAGATCGAAAAAGAATTCGTTACGGATTCATTGCCGGTAGATCTTATTGGTATGAACGCACGCTTGATGCAGCAATACATTGAATTTGTTGCAGACCGCTTGCTTGTTGCTTTAGGTGTTCCGAAACACTTCAATGCAACCAACCCATTTGACTTTATGGAGATGATCTCTTTAGAAGGAAAAACGAACTTCTTCGAAAAAAGAGTATCTGAATACCAAAAGGCAGGTGTCATGTCTGAAAAAGATTCTCAAAAATTTAGTCTTGATGAAGACTTTTAATATCGAAATTCATTATATTTAATTATAGGATAACATTTAATACCCTTTTGCTTTTTGCTTATGTTAGTACTTAAACGAGACGGCAGACGAGAGTCTGTAAAATTTGACAAAATCACATCCCGTATCGAGCGCCTTTGCTACGGTTTGGACATGAACTACGTGGACCCTACATCCGTTGCGAAACGTGTGATTGATGGGTTATATGATGGTGTGACTACGGAAGTATTGGATCACTTAGCTGCAGAGACTGCTGCTTCGATGACAACCAAGCACCCGGATTACGCTACACTTGCTGCCCGTATTGCGGTTTCAAACCTACATAAGAAAACAAGTAAGTCGTTTGCAAACACGATGAAGCGTTTGTATACCTACGTAGATGCTAAGACGGGTGAGAACGCGTCTATGATCTCAAACGAGGTATATGAATTTATTCGTAAGAATGCATCGATCCTGGATTCAGCGATCATTTACGATCGTGATTACGGATACGATTATTTCGGTTTCAAAACACTTGAAAAATCATACTTATTAAAAGTAGACGGTAAGATCGTTGAGCGTCCGCAGCACATGCTGATGCGCGTATCTTGCGGTATCCACGCAGGCGACCTGGATGCAGCGATCGAGACATACAACTTAATGTCTGAACGTTGGTTCACACACGCTACTCCTACCTTATTCAACGCAGGTACTCCGAAACCTCAATTGTCTTCTTGTTTCCTACTAACAACTCAGGATGATTCTATTGACGGTATCTACGAAACATTAAAACAATGTGCAAAGATCTCTCAGTCTGCGGGCGGTATTGGTCTTAGCATTCACAATATCCGTGCAACAGGTTCTTACATTAAAGGTACCAACGGCACTTCTAACGGTATCATCCCAATGTTGCGTGTATTCAACGATACAGCACGTTATGTAGATCAAGGCGGCGGAAAACGTAAAGGTGCGTTTGCTATCTACCTTGAACCTTGGCATGCAGATGTATTTGAATTCCTTGACTTGAGAAAGAACCACGGTAAAGAAGAAATGCGTGCGCGTGATTTGTTCTATGCAATGTGGATCTCAGATCTATTCATGAGACGTGTAGAAGATAATGGCGACTGGTCATTGTTCTGCCCGAAAGAAGCACCGGGTCTTGCAGAAGTTTACGGCAAAGACTTCGACGCTTTGTATGAGAAATACGAAAAAGAAGGTCGTGCACGTAAAACAATCAAAGCGCAGGAACTTTGGTTCGCGATCTTAGAAGCACAAGTTGAAACAGGTACTCCGTACATGTTGTTCAAAGATGCAGCAAACCGTAAATCAAATCAGAAAAATTTAGGTACAATCAAGTCTTCAAACTTGTGTACAGAGATTTTAGAATATACAGCACCGGACGAAGTAGCGGTTTGTAACCTTGCTTCTATTGCCTTGCCTAAATATGTGATCAACGGTAAGTTTGATCACCAGAAGTTATATGATGTTACGTATGTAGCAACATTAAACCTGAACAAGATCATTGATGTAAACTACTATCCGGTTCCGGAAGCAGAAAAATCAAACAAACGTCACCGTCCGATTGGCTTGGGTGTACAAGGTTTAGCGGATGCATTCATTATGATGCGTATGCCGTTTGAATCGGAAGAAGCACGTCAGTTGAACATTGATATTCACGAGACGATCTATTACGCTGCAATGACTGCATCTAAAGATCTTGCTGCGAAACTTGGACCATACGAAACGTTTAAAGGTTCTCCGGTATCTAAAGGAATCTTCCAGTTTGATATGTGGGGTGTTACGCCTTCTTCCGGTCGTTATGACTGGGAAGCGTTGAAACGCGAAGTGAAGAAACACGGTGTACGTAACTCTCTTTTAGTTGCGCCAATGCCTACTGCTTCTACTTCTCAGATTCTTGGTAACAACGAATGTTTCGAACCATATACTTCAAACATCTACACACGCCGTGTGTTATCAGGTGAATTTGTGGTTGTAAACAAACACTTATTAAAAGACTTAATTAAGTTAAACTTGTGGAATGACAAGATGAAAAACAGATTGATCGAAATGAACGGATCTGTACAAAACATCAACGACATTCCTCAGAACTTAAAAGACCTATACAAAACAGCATGGGAGATCAAAGGTAAAACCCTGATTGAAATGTCTGCTGACCGTGGCGCGTATATCTGCCAAAGCCAAAGCTTAAACATCTTCATGACAGATGTAAACTTCGGTAAACTTACTTCTATGCACTTCTATGCTTGGAACAAAGGTTTGAAAACAGGTATGTACTACTTAAGAACGAAATCTGCTGCAAACGCGATCCAGTTCACAGTAGAGAAACAAGCGGAAGTACATGGTACGCCAGACGCTGCTTCTATTGCAGAAGCAGAGAAGAAAGCGGCAGACATGGCTTGTTCATTAGACAATCCGGAAGGCTGCGAGAGCTGCAGCGGATAGTCTCTTAGGAACAACGTATGAACTAATTAATATGAACCCTGGCTTGAAAGAGCCGGGGTTTGTTTTTGAGGATTAACATAAATTTCTTTAATGTTTTAGATTTTAAAATCATTTCCATCATTGAATGAATATTCCAAAAGTAGGCCCGATAAAAAACACTCCACAAATTTTATATAAATATAGAAATTGGTACGATGTTCATCATAAATCTTTACTAACAGACAAAGAACTTTATTTTGTTTCTGCTAAAGAATTTAATGACCCATTTGATATAAATATTAAGCTTGATTATGCAGCTCTTTCTATAGATGAGTTTGAACAATATTGTATTAATCTTTTGAAAACCGATGATCTAACTACAGATGAACTAAGAAAACAATTGAGAAATCACCCTGACTTTTATACTCCTGAAGGCTTAGAATTACAAGCCAAACTTCAAATAGAAGAGCTAAGGAAAACTTTAGGAATATATTGTTTATCGGCTATTTGGGATAGTATACCAATGTGGGGATATTATGGAGATAGTCACAAAGGTTATTGTATTGGATTAAAGACCGACAATATATATGAAAAATGTAGCACATTGTCTGAAGTAAGTTATCAAAACGAATACCCAGTCTTAATACCACGCGTCGACTTAAATAATTTTGACAATTTTGCTAGGCAATTTAGCTATAAGAGTATTTCATGGGAACATGAAAAAGAATATCGGTTCATAAAACTCCATTTCGTCAATCAAATTATTAAATATAATAGTAAAGATGTTGCTGAAATAATTTTGGGATTTTGCATGAAGCCCGAATATAAAGTGGAAATTTTAGACATTTGTAAAACTAATTTCCCAGATATACCTATTTATGAAACAGAACTTAATCCGAGACAATTTAAACTAGAAAGAAAACTTATAACCAACTATTAATTTTATTATAATAATATAAAACACCATTATTAAATTTATTTTAACTAAGTTAAATATGTTTGATGCTATTTCCCACGTAACAAAAATTTTTACTGACAAGGCTGTTAAATGGACGACAAAGATGTTCACTTTTATTCTTATATGCTTTTCTCTTTGGATTGCAAATGACACTTTTGACTTCATAAATTCCTATAGAACCTCAACAAAACTAGAACATCTTGAGAAAATAACTTTTCTTCTATCTGATTCTACCTTAACAGACAATCAAAAGGATCACCTTTTGAAAGAAAGAGATTATACATTGAGTCATCGAACCAAATTGGATTACTTATCATCCATGTGTGATTCATTTCCTGAAAAATTTTCATTTATGAATACAGAAAAAAATACTTCTATAGAAATTAAAACCAAACCAGAAGTAAAAATTAAAAAGGAAGAAATTATTGCGACTCCGATAATAGCTAAAAGTTATACATGGCATTATATATCTAGCAATCTTTTCTTAATTATGGGATTTGCTGCTGTTCCATTTTTAATCTTTCAGAAATCTAAGCACAAATTTGGTATACTATTAGTGTCTGCAATATTAGTATGTGGAATATTATTTGGGTTTTCAATTTTTTTCGCTTGGATATTAAATTTCATTCCTATTATTTTCAATAAACCTTGGATAAATTATACTATAGATTTTATAATTCAATTTATATTATGGACAATTGTATTGATTAGCAGTTCAAAAAATTAGATTTACTTATGTTGGCAGTCACATTACAAATTATTTACATCCACATTGCCCTAACATTGGTTCATAAACAATGTCTTCAGAAGATTTCATGGAGTTATGTTTGACTACTTTTCCGCCCTTGTCGGAGTTCCCAAGACAAACTAAAATACAAATAGTATACAAATAATAATCGTCTTGGGTCTCCGACAAGCATTGAATGTCGCGACTCAACCCTCCCGCCCAAAAGCGGCACAGGGCTTGTTGCGCCAGCGGCCAACAAGCAGTCAATTGTCTGAACCGCTGATTCACCTGATTCAAATGATTAATCTGATAGAGTGAATTATTATAATAAGCATTTCAGATCTTCCACATCATTTTTTATCAAATGAATCAACTTAATCAGTGGTTCAGACAAAAGAGAATGTAATGAAGTATTGCAAAAACGTCGCTCCTGGGCGGAGCTCCGTGCGTGTATGTTGTCAGGTGATGTAGTTTCTACAGATATGTTACCCCGCTGGGGTAATGACTTTCTGGTGGGCAGTTATCGGAATTTGTCTGAACTATGATTCTTATGATTAAAATGATTGATATGATAACATGCAGTAAATTATTATAAGAGTCATTTCAGATATTCAACTTCATGTTCATCATATTAATCACATGAATCATAGTTCAGACAAAAGAGAATGTAATTGATCATCTCATTCAACAAATAAAACACGTCGCTCCTGGACGGAGCTCCGTGCGTAAACATTATCAGGTGATGTATCTTCTACAGATATGTTACCCCGCTGGGGTAATTACTTTCTGGTTGGCAGTTATCGGAATTTGTCTGAACTATGATTCTTATGATTAAAATGATTGATATGATAACATGCAGTAAATTATTATAAGAGTCATTTCAGATATTCAACTTCATGTTCATCATATTAATCACATGAATCATAGTTCAGACAAAAGAGAATGTAATTGATCATCTCATTCAACAAATAAAACACGTCGCTCCTGGACGGAGCTCCGTGCGTATATATTGTCAGGTGATGTAGTTTCTACAGATATGTTACCCCGCTGGGGTAATGACTTTCTGGTGGGCAGTTATCGTTTAGAATAACATCTGGCATGCATATCTACCGCACAACCATAACCACGTCTCATCTCGCCTTGGTTGTGATTTTTCAGCCTCTGCCGCAGTAGATAATCTGTGTAGTATGATGCTAAAAAATCACAATTTTTCTTAACTTAAACATTCAAAAAATTTAACGTTATAAATTGTAACATAAATTATTCTTATTGATATGGTAAATCACAATACAGAAGTAGATGAGTACATCGCAAAAATGGCTGACTTTGCGAAACCTATCCTTACACATTTGAGAGAAATTATACATAGTACCTGTCCGGATGTGGAAGAAAATATAAAATGGGGAATACCTCATTATTCATACAAAGGCGACCATTTAGTTATGATGGCGGGCTTCAAACAGCATTGTTCCTTTAATTTATATAAAGCCGAACTAATGAAAGATAAAGCCATTCAGGAAAGTGTGCTTGCAGGAAAGAAATTTGGCTTTATGGACAAGATCAAGGATGTATCTGAATTGCCTGCTAAGAAAATTCTGGTTGCTTATATTAAAGAAGCAATGGAATTAAATGCAAGCGGAACTGCAAAACCAAAACCGGTTAAAGAGAAATCTACCGTAGAAGCTGTTGCTCCTAAAGAATTTACTGACGCGCTAAAAAAAGACAAAAAGGCACTTGCGATATTTGAAAGCAAATCGCCATCGTTTCGCAAAAGCTATATCGTTTGGCTTGCCGAAGCAAAAACAGATGCAACCAGACAAAAAAGAATTGAACAATCGTTGGAATGGATCGCAGAAGGAAAAGATAGATTCTGGCAATCAAAAAAATAACCAACCAGGCAATTGTCTGAACCGCTGATTCCACCTGATGTAAATGATTGATATGATAACAAGCAGTAAATTATTATAAGAATCATTTCAGATATTCAAGATCATTCTCATCCTATCAATCAGCTTAATCGGTGGTTCAGACATTGGGACTTCGCCCATCAATCCGCTTCCGGTAAAGAACATTTACTCATGCAGCCATAAATTTCTATAGGCACTTTTGGAATCATACTCCTTCGCTTGCTTTTCTATATTGAAATAACGGTCTGGTCTGGGATCATTGCCAACGCCCGCGAGATATGCCCAGTTCCCCCAATTGCTGCATACATCATAATCGATCAGCTGCTGTTCAAAATAGGCAGCACCATAGCGCCAATCCAATTTCAGATCGTTGCATAAATAGCTTGCAACAATTTGTCGACCGCGATTGCTCATAAAACCGGTTCGTTTTAATTCAATCATATTGGCATCTACAAGATCTACGCCGCAAGTCCCGTTAATCCAGGCATAAAATAAATCCGGATTGTGTTTATTGATGTAGTTGGAATTATTTTTAATCCCTGTCTGCATAAAAAACCGGTTGTGATATTTTTTCATCATAAATCTGAAATAATCTCTCCAGAATAATTCAAACACAAGCCAACTGGTGGATTCATTAGCAGAATATGCATTTTCATATTCCTTCAATTCTTTATAAACAGAGCGCGGCGAAATACAACCAAGAGCAAGCCAGGGTGAAAATTTTGTAGAATAGTCTGCACCAATCAATCCGTTTCGTGTTTGTTTATACGTATCAATAGCTCTTGTTTCGTAAAAATAAGTATGCAGACGCTTGCATGCTTCCTCCTCTCCTCCTTTAAATGCCATAGCTCTCCTACTATCGATCGTGATCTGTTGAAGACCTAATTCTTTCATGGAAGGGAATTTCGCCTTAGGTATGTTAGGAGATACAATTTTTTCCGGAGCATCAAATGCTTTTCGTATCGGTGTTTCTTTTTCTGTTTTCTTTTTAAAAATTGTAAATGTATCCGGAATGTCTTTTATAGAAAACGGAAGATCTTCCGCATGATACAATGTACTTGTACTGCATTTTGTATAGATACAATTCAGTTTCCATATTTCCCGTTCAACATCTGTTTCCTTTTGGATCTCTTCATAAGCAACTTCTTTTTTTGCATAAACTTTTTTGACGTTGTATTCTTTAATTACATTGAGCAGTTCTTTTTCCGGCCTTCCTCTTAAGACCAGCAGTCCCGATCCTTTTTTACGCAGCGCCTGATCAAGTGCTATTACAGACTCCAACAGAAACTGTGCTCTGAAATTTCCAGTCTTTTGAAATCCAAATTCCGTTTTATTAAAATGATCCGGATCAAAACAATAGACAGGAATGATCTCATCGCTTTCGGCTATAGCACGCAAGAGCGTTTCGTTATCCGTTAAACGGAGATCTGTTTTAAACCATACAATGGATATTTTTTTTGACATATATACAACGAGAGAAATTAGATTTTATAATCCAATGGAATATCTTTAAGTTCTTCAAAAGGTTTTGCGCCTAAAGTTAGGTTTCTTCGAAAATACGATTGACTTTTTATCTCTTTTCCAAAGCCAATACATCAGGTAATGTGTAATGTGCTTTTGCTTCTGCTTTCATTCTGTTCTTTCTTCACACTATTTTATAAACAATTGATATGGCTGTTTGTTTATCGTACAGGACATAAAATTATGTTTTGCAAAACAGGGAGGCATTCTCCACCCTTGTTGGAGTTCCCAAGATCAATCGAAAATTGTCTGAACCGCTGATTCACCTGATGTAAATGATTAATATGATAACAAGCCGTAAATTATTATCATAAACATTTCAGATCTTCAATTATCATTTCTTATCAGTCCAATCAGCTTAATCAGTGGTTCAGACAAAAGGAATGTAACGCCAAGAAATAACAAACAAACGTTTCTCCTGGACGGAGCTCCATGCGTGTATATTGTTAGGTAATGTGTTTTCTGATCAATAAAAAGTCTTTCGTTTGCCGTGATTTATCACATCCGACCACACCGATACCAAGTTAGATCTGTTTTCAGCAATACCGTGAGAAAAGGCCTTTTCACCGTCCCGCTATTCGTCCGTATTGGGGGCGCAAAGAAACGATATCCGCTGCTTTGAAAACTCCAACAAGCATGAGAAAACCCACTTTGAACACCTTTAAGAGAACAAATCAAAAAAAACAGGACCCGTTACTATAGTATTTATACTAAAAAAATCGAATATTGCAGGTATAAATAATTAACTCCAATACGCTGAACTTCCCAAGGTCTCAGCGATACCCCAAAACATCAATATCTAAACCGATGTTAAAATCTTATTATTGCTTAAGCTACCACTTTAAAACAAAAGACGATGGCAGAGTTATCCATTTGAGACTTTTGCTTTATACAGAAAATGGCAACGTTCATAAATGCAATTCCAAACTCATTATTGCAATAAGTGAAGCGTATGATTTCATTGAATACACCATGGATTATCTTAGCCCTTCACATCTTGACAAATGCGGTGCGGAAGATAAAATCACCCGATATGGATATAAGTATCAAATCAACAGCAATCCGATACAGATCGACTTCCATCATTATTCCATCGACAGCAGAACAGATCATCCGTATTTTAGTTTCATAGAAAATACGTTCAACACATTAGAAGAACATGAGATTCTTTCTATTAACGCTGCGCCTAAAATTGAATCTATTAAAGCGATTGAAGTTATTAGTCAATATAACAATGCAACAAGGTCGGACTACCCGCCTATCCGTTTACACAATTTAATTGAGTAGTCATACGTCTATTCATTTTAATCTATGTTCTTATCCTCCTGGCACACCTATATAATATGACCGATAACAACAACTGGCAACACGCTCGCACAATCACAGACGGCGAACGGTTTGAAGTCGGCGGTCTGAATATCTGGGACAGCAACTGGAAGAATACAGGAGAGACAATACAAATCAAAGATCCGTTATACGGACAGGATTTTATCTTTACGGTTTATGAAATAACGAATGAACAAACAGCAGTTACATTTGCGGCAGGCGAATTTTCTAATTGCGTTTGGGGAATCTATTTGAAAAAATAAATCTGAACCGCTGATTCTGCCTGATGTAAATGATTGAGATGACAACATGCAGTAAATTAGTATAAGAGTCACTTCAGATATTCTATTTCATGTTCATCATATAAATCAGCTTCATGAGCTGTTCAGACAAAAGGAAATAAAAATAAAAATTTATATTTTTACCTAAGATTGGCGATTTCCCCAGCTCACACTTTTCTTTATCTTTGCACTACATATTTTACTCCTACTTCAATGTACATTCGAATTCTGATTCTTTCGTTTCTTCTTTGTTGTTCTACTTCTTCTTTTGCTCAAAAATTATGGCGGTTTGCAAAGGATAGCTGTATACCTGCAGATCTAGCTAAACGCACGCTGTATTTCCCGGTCTCAGAAAATGATAAACTTCCCTATAATTATGAAAAAGCGAAGAAGATCTTCAAAAGGTATTATCCGTACAACTATGTATTCATTTCGGAAGACAGCCTGGAAGCCTTGAGTATGGATAGTTTAAATAATGGTTATGCACTGCGTAAAGAACAAGTATCAAGAAGGATGACGACATCAAGTCCCACCTATGGTTACAGCAATGGCGGATTTGGCAATACCGGATACTCCTACTCTTCTTCCACATACCAAACATATATATACAACTTCACGAAGGCTTCTTCCAGCGAGTCGGATTACAAACCACTGAAAATTTATTCTTCTGTACGTCATAAAACATTGCAGATGCTTATCCGGAACATTTATTATGACATACCAGCAAACAGACCTAAACATTGTTTTAAAATAAATCTGGGAGTGCCTTTCACGCAGTACCCACGAATAGGCGCGTCTTATGAATTTCTCATTCAGCGCAAGACATCGTTGGGTCTATACATGGAAGCCGGATCCTGGACCTATGGAGCCGACAGCTATAGCTATCAAACCAGTTCTACCTTTGTTCTGTTTCAACCTCAATTGATCCGTTATATGGCTTTATTCAAAAACCATGCGTATGACGGATTGTTTGTGGGTATTTCTCCATTTATATTTTATAACAAAGATCGTGTAAATCCTTCCAATCCGTATGCGTCAGTATACCCCGATCATGCTACCGGATACGGTGTAAAAGGAATGCTTGGAATTCAGTTCCTGATTGCCAGAAGAGTGATCTTAGGTGGCTGGGCAGGTCCTCAATTCCGCTTTGGTAGTGCCGATAGTTTTCAGGGCCAAAATAGCTTTTTATCATCCGTCTATCCGCAACTATTTCCCACCGCACAAGTGTATGCTGGGTTTGTGTTAAGGTAAGAATCGTCTGAACCACTGATTTCACCTGATGTAACTGATTGCTATGATAATATGCAGCAAATTATTATAAGAATCATTTATGATATTCAATTTCATGTTTATCATACTAATCACATGAATCATAGTTCAGACAAAAAGAAATGATTGATCTAAAATAAATACGATCTTTATTCAACCATCACAAAAAATAGTATGCGTTTTTACCTACTCCTTATAGTTGCAATTGGAATCTTATTTCAATCGCAAGCACAAACAGAGAAAACGGTTGACGGACAAGATGCGTCTGCAAAAAAACCAGACCAATTGGGCACACTTGAGGAAATGGGAGGTACAGACAATACTCCCGACAGTCTACGTGTAGTATATTATAGTGAGGTAATGCCTGTATTTCCGGGAGGTGGTGATTCAGCCTTTTATGCATTTGTCCGAAAAAATTTAATTTATCCTGAAGACGCGAAAAGCAAAGGTATTATGGGAACTGTATTCATACAGTTTATTGTAGAGAAAGATGGTTCCCTTTCATCTATACATGTTATTCCTGGCAGAGGCATTTCGCCATCATGCGATCAGGCTGCGATAGATGTTGTATCTAAATCTCCCAAATGGACTCCGGGCAAAATGCATGATAAACCTGTTCGGGTGCAGTGTACAAAACGGATTAAATTCGATATGCAGTAATCATACGAATCACCGTTCAGGCAGAGTATATGACACACATTAACTACATACGAGCAGAAGCACAGGACGACGTAGATTCTTTTATGTCCTTGAATACTGTTCAAAATGAATTCCTTTCTCAAAAAGGATTAACACATATTGAGGAATTAAATTTAAATAATTTTATTGGTGTTGTGATCACGCATACCTTTGATGATACACAGCTTCCAATGGATTTTGATTGTATGTTTCTGGATGATTTTGAAAGTGTACCTGTTATCACGAAAGCAACACTAAGGGGTTGTTTAAATTATCGTACAAAATTCCATACAATGCTATGGAAAGGTCACAGTCATTTTGCAATTTTCGAATTTGATCACGAGGTTCCAAAAATAGTACATTCATTAAAACATCATGAACAAAGAAAACGATGGGATCCCAACCTGATCATTTGTTCAAGATCAGATGCAGACACTTGCAGAGATTATTTGAAGACAGAGAAACAAGATTTTGAACGCTTCATGAAAGAAAAGAATCCGCATATCTATGAAGCAAACAAAAGAGAAGAAGAAGAATTTAAAAGAAATTTAAAATAGACATTCTATTATATGCCATTATGAATGCGAAAAAGATCTGGGCGAAAAAAGTTGAAAGCGCATGCGGTCAAATTATTTCAAAACCGGAAGCATTCAGAGCAGGATATTATGGTTTTGTTTTTTTCAGATCCGGATGGTCACAAGTTTCATGTCTTTTATATGCAAGGGGTTTCAAACAGGAATATAAACTTTACTGGCCTATTTTCTTTATCTTTATACATATTTAACTATTAGCTAAACGTTCTACGCATGTTACGTTCTTTCAACTTTTATCTTATTGCATTCTTCTTTATTTCATTTTCAAATTCAATTCATGCTCAGGTAGGTGCATTACAAAAAGATTTTGGCAATGCTGGTTATGTCGATATCAATTTACTTGATACAGTACATGCCGGAAATTTATATCCGTTTATAATTAAAAAAGACATTTTAGAAAACACCTACATTGCTGGTGTCTACGATAGCAGAATACTCGCTGTTGAAAAAATAGCACCCGATGGCAAACCCGATTTGTTATTTGGCAATAAAGGACGCTTAGAAATTATCACTGGACTGAAAGATGAAAATTTTCAATATGTCCTTCTTATGCAAATTGATTCGGAAGAAAATATTTATTTGATTACGAATAGTACCAATAATACTTTTTTTACTATTTCAAAATACAATCGATTTGGAAAAATTGATTTATCCTTTGGAACGAAAGGTAAATTAATTTTAAACGGAAACTATGCTTCTGATTTCATAAAAGATGATACTTATTTTTATGTATCTACTACTACTAATGTCATTAAGTTTGATAAAAATGGTGCATTTGATACTTCATTTGGCGCTAATGGAATAGCTTCTCCACCATTTAATCAGCTATATGTTAATAATGTAATTTCTAACATCCAGCTTAACTCAGAAGGGTATATCTACCTATCTGTACAATATGCAAATTATGCCTCACTTATGAAGCTGGATCCCTCCGGGGCTTTGGTAACTACATTCGGTACAAATGGAGTTGTAACGCTACCTGACTTATGGACATCAAAACACATGGTTTTAGATAATCAGGAAAGAGTACTTGTACATCACGACAATGCTACTTCAACTGTCAATGGAATAACAATAAATACACTATACCGCTATCTTCCTTCAGGCCTTCCGGATCTTACTTATGGCACAAATGGCGTTTTCAATATTTCCATTCCGTCTTATAGCAGCACCACACTGAATGATATGAAAATAGATGCAAGCAACAACATCTATCTTTCAGGAAATGGCCGAACAAGCAGTACTTATTACGAATCTTTAATTATTAAGATCAATGCTGCAGGTACAGGTTATGATGCTTCGTTCAACTCAGATGGAATTATGAACTTTATCTATGAAGGTTTAAACAGCACAGATTATTTATTTATCAATAAAAACGGAACGCTTTCTTCCGGAGGATTTATAGATCAGGGTGCCGGAAAAATGCTTGCTAAAACTGTATCAATAAATTCTTCGGGAACTATTACAAATTCCTTTTCAACTGCATTCAATAACATCAATTCATCGGATAACGCTTCGCATGGAATACTCGATCAGCAAGGGAACCTATTTGTATTGGGTTATTTAACGAATAGCTATCCTGTATTAACTTCTATGTCTACCGAAGGAAATCTCAGACCAGCATTCGGAGATAATGGTAAAAAAATATACACTCCTGAAACGTTTAGTCTAAATAGAATTTTAATGGAAAAAAATGGAAACATTTATTCTGCAGGTGGTTCATTTAATTCAACAGATCAGTCATTAAACAGAAATGCGGTTACGAAAACAGATAAACATGGCAATCTAATTACAAGCTTCGGTGTCAACGGAATCCTTACGTATCAATCCGATGTAACTTTTACCAATGTATTTGAATTACTCTTCGATCAGGATTCATCGTTATTGGTATTCTCAAATTCCATAAACAGTACTTCAATACTTATAACTAAAATTACTCGTAGCGGAAACATAGATTTGTCTTATGGCAATCAAGGCTCATTGGTCATTTCAACAAGTACTTCTATTTATGGAAATAAAGCAATTATAGACAATGCCGGCATAATCTACATTTCAGGAAAAGCATCCACAACAGATTTTTTTGTTACCAAAATTTCTAATCAGATTATTGATCCGCTTTTTGGTATCAATGGTTTTGTGATTCGTTCTTTACCAAATCTCTATCCAACGTATCCGACTTGTTCGGCTATGGATTTTGATTCTAATGGTAACATTGTGGTTAGTGGTTGGTATGGAAGCGGCCTTAATCCTGGCCCTCAAGCACTATTATTTAAACTTAGTCACACAACGGGTGAAGCCATTCCTGAATTTGGGTCAAGTGGATTTATAACATTACCAACCATTAATTTTGCTGTTTATGATCTTATATTAGATGAAAACGACAACATATTTTTATTTGGAAATACTTCTCCATATGGCAATACATTCGCTGTTGCTAAAACAAATGCCTTAGGCCAGATTGACGCATCTTACGGAAACAATGGACTTGCAATTGTTGCTGCAGGATGGTACGATGGTGTGGTATATGATAAAAAAAGAGGCGTTGCATATTTATATGGTGCTATAAATAGTGATGTTCGTATCGTATCTATTCAAATTGAAAAACCAAACTTCAACACAATCACCGGAACTGTTTTCAAAGATGCAGATGCATCGTGTGACAAAGGACAATCAGAATCGGGTATCAATAATATGAACATCGTTGCTCAACCGGGGTATAATTACAGCATCACGGATGCCAGCGGTTCATATGTGTTGAAAGTAGATACCGGTACGTATCAGTATACGGTTAAGCAAATACTGAATCCCATTCAACAACAGCTCTATTTAAACACATGTACAGACAGCTATAATGTACCACTTACAGGTTCAGAAAAAACTATTTCGAATATTGATTTTTCAGATAAATTAAATCCGCAAACGTGTCCACTCTTGTACATTGATATTCAGAACACAGTAAGAAGAAGATGTTACAATGGTATTACTAAAATTAAATATGCCAATTATGGCACAGCAAGTGAGTCGAATGTAATTATTAAAATAACATATCCCGATCAGATAAAGATCAAACAAAGTACTCCTGCATGGCAAAGCATGTCTGCGAATGTATTAACGTATAACATTGGTTTACTAAATGCCGGACAAGAAGGATATATTACGATAGCCGATTCTGTATTGTGCTTAAGCGAGTCTGTTATTGGATTGACACAATGTGTTAAAGCTGAAATATCTCCTGTTCGAAATTGTGTTGTACCGCCAATATGGGATCGCTCAGAAATAAAAATTTCACAAATATGCCGCTCCGATTCATCTGTATTTTTTATACAGAATATTGGAACGGGTGATATGAATGCACCAAGAAATTTTAACGTGTTTGTGAACGATACAATTATTTATTCGTCTACGTTTTTATTAGAATCAAACGCGGCGTTATCTGTTTCGTATCCTGCAAACGGAAAGTCGATCAGAGTAGATGCAGAGCAACATCCAGACTTCCCTTTCCCTAGCAACCCAAGTCTAACAACACAGAGCTGCAATGCAACTACAATTGCAAATCCTGTTCGCACTCCACTTACAAATTTACCATTGGACGACCGTTCGTTCTATACTGCATATTCATGTTTGCCTATTATCGGAAGTTTTGATCCAAATCATAAATCTGTAACACCGTCGGGTTATGGAACCGAACATTATATCAACAAAAAAGATAAGCTTACTTATATGATACAATTCCAAAACGTTGGTACAGACACCGCTTTCAAAGTAGTTGTTATTGACACATTGGATAACGATTTGAATATTGAAACGTTATTGGTCGAATCTTCCAGTCATGCCTATACGTATACTCTATCCGGCAGAGGAACCCCTGTACTCAAATTCTCTTTTGATCCAATCGTATTAACCGATTCGACATCAAATCTTATAAAGAGCCAAGGATTTATATCTTATTCGATTTATCCTAAAGAAGATGTTTCAGAAGGAACAATCCTTTCAAATAAAGCATACATCTTCTTTGACTACAATAATCCGATCCTTACCAATGAAACTATTTTGACAATTAAGAATGATTATCTTCAGGATCTTTCAAAAGGCAGTGCAGTAGCTGTACGTACAGGATTGGTCACAGCAAACAAAAATCCTGTGGCTAAAAATATTTTGGTTTATCCAAACCCTGCAAAAGATCAGCTTCATATAAAAAGTACGAGTTTAAATTTAAAAAGCATTCAATTTATCAGCATTACCGGATCAATAGTTTTAACTGAAAAATTATCGGGCAATGATTTCAGCATAAAAATAAACACTCTTACACCGGGTATTTATTTTTATACCATTCTGGATGAATCAGAAAATAGTTTGCAAGGAAAAATAATTGTTGAGTAAATTTTTTATTCAGAGAGATCTTTCTGGCGCCAGTCTTTAGCGTAGCGAGACTGGCGCCGGCTATTTGGCAGTCTTTGACTGCCTTTTAAATAATACATATTGCAGCAGTCAAAGACTGATAAAAGCCCCACCTTTGTGACGCGTCGCTTAACATTAATGACAGGTTAGCGTCCTTTCTAATTCATTTTACAAAAACGTTACATTCATCATACAATCAATACCTCCTGCATAATTACGCGCGCTGCTGTATTTATATTCTTCTGCTGATAATACAAAGCCCCCACGTACCGGATTGTTATGAATGTAATCTAAACGTTGCTCTACCAAAGCTACACTGCTAAGTTCGATCGGATAATAGCCATTCTGCCATAATTGACAACGTTCATTACTCGTATTTTTACTTCCTGTCCGTTCAAACATCCAAAGCATCCATTGTTTTTTACTTTCAAACGGAGTATGTCTAATCGTATCTAGCAATTTATATGAAGTATACTTTTTTATATCTCGTACTACAAAAGCGAGATTTATATCTGCATCTTTTGCACTTATAATTAAATGTACATGATTAGTCATAATACAATATGCATGTACATTTAATCTTTATGGTTTATACAATAGTTTAAGCTGTCAATAATAATCATTCTATATTCATCTCTTGTAAATACATCGATCCAATTGACATCAGTAAACGTAACGAAATGCGCATACTGCCCATCTCTTATTTTATATTTGGAACTCATAGCTGTGAGTTTGAAAAAATATTTTTTTTAAATGTAAGGATAAAATAAATGTAGGATTGACAACAAAAGATAAATAATACAAAAAAGTCGACGACTGTTGAATAATGAATACCTGGCGCGAGTCTTTAGCGCAGCGGGACTCGTGTCGGGCATTTTAGCAGTCTTTGACTGCATATAAAATTCAATATATAATGCAGTCAAAGACTGCTAAATAATGGACACGAGTCCCGCTGCGCTAAAGACTCGCGCCAGAAAGAAATTTCTACCACCAACTCCAGATAAATTACAAAAGCTATCCTTTCACCGGCAACGTAAAATAAAACGTAGTTCCTTTATCCACCTCCGATTCAAATCCGATTGTACCGCCATGGCGTTCGATAATATTTTTTGCTAAGGCAAGTCCCACACCTGTACCTTCAAATTCAGATGCACTATGCAAGCGTTGAAACACACCAAAAATTTTATCGCTGTATGCCATATCGAAACCCGCCCCATTATCTGTCACACTATACGTGATCCTCTTCTCTTCTTTTTTACAACTCACAGTAATTTTTGTTATATCTTTTTTGCGGGAATATTTTACTGCATTCGAAAGGAGATTGATCCACACCTGACGAATCAGACTAACATCTCCATAAGCGGGTTCAAGAGGTGATACAACCAGTTCAAATGTTCTTGAAGTTTCCTGAGAAGTAAGTTCGTGCAATATGCCTCGAACCATTTTTTCCATTATGATTGAAGACTTAGAAAGTTCCTGACGCTGGAATTTTGAAAACGCCAACAAGTCGTCGATCAGTTTTTCCATCGAAGACACATTCGATTCAATTCGATCGGCAAGACGTTTTGCTTCATTATCATCCAGTGCTGCTATATGATTTTGCTGCAGCATGCGTGAGAATCCTGCAACTCTTCTGAGCGGAGCTTTTAGATCGTGCGACACCGAATAACTGAATGCTTCGAGCTGTCGATTTGCTTCCTTTAATTGTTTTGTCCGCTCCTGTACAATAAATTCGAGTTTTTCATTTATTTTCCTTAACTGATTCTGTGCCATCTTGATCCCTGTAACATCGATCAGCACAAACATGATTGCAAAGATATCACCCCGTCCATCTCGTAAGGGCACAACTTTCATTAATGAAAAATAACCTGAAATCGTTTGCCGTTCTGTTAAAATTGTTTCGCCCGCAAATGCTTGCTGAATAACGTCTTTATAATATCCATCATAATTCTCAGGAGTAATGATCTCTGAGATTTTCTTGCCCGGCATGGTTTCTTTTGTATAACCCATGGTTGTTAAAAAATCACCCTCTGCAAGTAAGTACCGTTCTTCACGATCCAGAATTGTAATAGCAGTTCCGGGAATATTTGCAGCAAGAATGCGGTAGATGCGATCGATATCTCCTGTATTGTTTGCGTCACGCTGAATGCGCACATCTGAAAGCATGCTTTTTAAAGTATAATTTTCTTCTTCCAGCTCTTGCAAACGACTTAATAAATTTTCTGTGCCTCCATAACGTGCCTTCCATTTATAAAGCGTATCCAGACTTATATCATACTTCCGACAAAGATCATGTGCATCCGTACCATCTTCAAGTAACTTCAAAATGGGTCGTATCCGATCGTTTAAAAATTCTTCATTTGCCATGCCGTAAAAATTAAAAGAGAAAGATTTATTCCATTGATACAATCTCTAAATTTTTTAAAGAAAAATAAAGAAATAAACCCAAAATTACTGCTTTAACGTTTAAAATACGTTCGATTAATCCGCATTAACACGATAGCTAGCTAAGCAGCAGCTTACATCATTTTCACGAATGCTTACATGTTCTCCATAGAAGTTTGGCTTGTATTTTCAGAAGTACTACATTAATTCTGAAATCAATTATTCACTCATAATTTCTACAGCTATGGAAAGAGAATCAAACATTAATGTTTCAAATACCGAACGCATTATTTCAGTATTAGCCGGCTCATACTTTATCTACCGTGCATTGGCACGCGATCCTAAGCAATACGGAATACTTGCTCCAGCTGCACTTCTTGTATACAGAGGTGTAACAGGACATTGTCCGGCTTATGCCGCTATCGGAAAAAGCAGGTTGCCTGATACGGCACACAATATAAACATCGAAACATCTGTCACTGTTAACAAGCCGACAGATACGGTGTATGCATTCTGGAGAAGATTAGAAAATCTTCCTTTGTTCATGACACATCTAAAATCTGTTACTCAGCTGGAAAATGGAAGGTCTGAATGGCAAGCTTATATTCCCGGAGGCCTTGGCACCAGTATTAGTTGGGAAGCAGAGATCGTAAAAGAGGAACCCGGCAAACAACTTTCCTGGAACTCTATTGAAGGTTCTACAATCAACAATGCAGGTAAAGTTATCTTCGAACATGCGGGAGAGCAAGCAACCACGATACATGTAGTAATTAGCTATCAGGCACCTCTTGGGGCAGCAGGTGAAAAAGCACTGTCATTATTTACATCTACATTCGAGAAAATGATACAGGATGATATTCTAAATTTCAAAGAATATATTGAAACAGGAAAACTTCCTGCAGATAAAAAACTGAAGCATAAAAATAATCAGCCACATATTTATAATTAATAATACTATGGGGAAAATGAAAAATGCTAAGACCATTCAAAAAGTGAAGAAGTCAACAGGTGCGGATGATTACGATCAACCACCTAAAAAATCAACTCATGTTGGTCCAAATGAGTTTGAAGAAACAAGAAGCGACAAGATTCGTATGAAGCCGCAGCCTTTTAAAGGAGATAATAAATAAGAAGAATATTTTTATCCAAACTAATATTAACCTAAAATCCGATAGATCATTTTATTGATCTATCGGATTTTAGGTTAATATACTTCTTGTTTTATCAGCTCAAGACGTTCGCTTTATTCCTTAATAAACTTAATTTGCTCCACGCCTTTATTCATTCGTACAGAGATCACATATATACCTGGTTGCAATTCGTTTCCAATCGTACATGCATCGTTTGCTTTGCCCGTGACTACTACATTTCCGGATACGGAATAAACTGAATAGGTAAATTCCCCTGCAGCTTCAAGTGTTATATTTTCTTTTGAAGGGTTGGGATATGATTTTACATACGAAACTGCAGATGATTTTTGTATCGCTGTTGTAATGCAAGGATATGTATAGGGTTGTGTCGGATCGATCTCACGTATACTTACCATTTTATATTCTGCCTGATCTCCATCGGTACGCAGCAACAATGTTCCATGCCCTTGAAGAATGATCATTTTCTGATCGGTATAACTGCAGCCTGTTATTGCAGATGCAGCAGCTGGCCAGTTGCCCGCATCGATCACCTCTCCTACTTTTTTCCACTCGCCTCCATTAACCGGATTTCCGTTTGAAGTAGAGTCAATGTATACTTCCAGTTTTACTTTCGTATTATTCTCGATGTTGGTTATGATGTACTTCATTCCGATCCATCTGTTTTCAGGCAATCTTCTGCCACCCGACCACAATGGATCCTGTGTATGAAATCCGGATCCCGACCAGTAATCGCTTGTTGGATGTTTCAATTCTTTTTCGAAGTCCCACTTCCCATCGTGCCGGAATCGTGAATAGTACGTTGAAGCATCGCAATCATTTCCTCCGGAGGATGCGTGCCCTAAGGGTGCGCTTCTGGCTCCTACGATCATCCCGCCGTAGTCAGCACCTGTTGTGCCAATCCTGCGGTAGTATGCAGTGAATTCAATATTCAGAAAGAATTGTGCGGAACCTTTTGTGGTACGTGTGGAATTAATATGAAACCGCGGACTGCCGCCTGACATATTCATAACACCTGCGCCATCAATATAAAATCCATTGGTACTTCCGCTGTGATCCTCTGTCCAATCGGTAGGATCATAGGTATCGGAAGCATACTTCACAGTACGTGCAATCCCGTTGTTCCAATGAGCGGAATTCCATTCTCGTGTGGAAGTAAGTGTTGGATAAAATTTTGCAACGCCAAAAACATCTGTAGGACATTGACTGAAACTTATCTGCACAGATGCAAACATCAATAGTAGTGTAGAGATTTTTTTAATCATGCAACATTCATTTAATTGAATCGATCTTTTAAAAAATACGGTTGCAATAATTACGTACCTCATATTAAAAAGTTTTATCTACTGCAACTCAATTACATCAATCCCTGAATCCGCAGATGATATAACAATACGATCGTTTTTGCATCGCGGATCTCGCCCCGTGCAATCAGCTGCAATGCTTCTTCAAAAGGTATTTCTTCAATTTCAATGTATTCCTGTTCTTCTACCAGTCCGCCTCCACTACTTGTCCTCATGTCTGCTGTATAGGGTGCGGTAAACAAATAAATTCGTTCCGTACAGCCTGCCGGTGAAACATAGATCTCTCCCGCTGCTGCAACGGCATCGATCTTATATCCTGTCTCTTCCATGATCTCTCTGCGAACGCATGTTTCAGGTGTATCTCCATCCAGCATACCGGCGCATACTTCTTTTAACATCCCACCCGGATTTCCGTTTAAAAATGTCGGCAAACGAAACTGGTTTATTAAAATAACTTTACCTGTTTGCTGATTGTACAGCGCAGCAGATGCGGCATCGCCACGTTCATACACTTCGCGTTTGGTCGAATGAATCTCTCCATCCAAACCGGTATAGTTTACTGTTACTTCTTTTAACAAAAAGCGATTGTTTGATAAAACTTTGGTATCAATAATGTTTGCTGAACGATTCATATTCGTTGTTTAAATTTCAGAATAAGGTACTGAAAAAATACTGTTATACGGAGGAAATTCTTAAATTCGGCAGTAATAGAAATGTTAAAAATAATTCAGGTATGGAAGAAGCAATTCAGAATAAAGAAATTAATCCGGACGTTAACATCATTCAATATCCTTCACTTACCGATCGTATTAAGTCTTCCATGATTGATGTTATATTTATTTTATTTCTGATGTCGTGCATAGCAGTTGCAATGGACAATTTCATTGATGTACCTGATGGACTCCGAGCCGGTCTGTTTATCTTTTTGTTTTTTGTATATGAACCCTTAGCTCATACTTTTGGTTTTACATTGGGAAATTATCTGATGGGAATCCGTGTACGAAAATTATCTGCACCACAGGAAAAAATTAACATTGCCCAGGCGTATCTTCGTTTTAGTGTAAAAACATTATTAGGGTGGGTATCTTTCTTTACCATCAACAGCAATAAAAAACGCAGAGCCATACACGATATCGTTTCAGGTACAGTTACGATATATGCATAAATTGCATACCACATTTTAAGATTAAGAGGCCTTCAGGATTTAAAACCTTGAAGGCTTTTTATTTACAGTTCCAAATTCATACTAGAAGATCATTATATAAAAAATCCCGGTTGCTTTATGCAACCGGGATCAATATTAAAACTGTAAATCTTTTCAGAACAACAGATAACTACTCTTTAATGATCTTCTGGAAGTATGTTCCTTTAGTTGTTTTAATTGTAAGGATGTACATACCTGTACGCAAGTCAATACCTATAGTAAGTTCTTTTATTGTTTGTACTTTTTGACCTGCCAAATTCGTTACTTCAACTTCTACCAGCGTTTCATTTTCTGGTAACTGAATTCTAAAATCCGAAGACGAAGGGTTTGGTGAAACAGTAACTGTTGATACTGCAGCAAGATCTGTATTATCTGTTTCACGCATATATGGCTGTGTAAATAAATCAGAACAAATTGACAGCAAATATACGGCTCCGGGATAATCATATGTACCCGAAGCCAATCCGTCTGCATCATATGCAGCTGTCACTGCCAGTTCAGGTATATTATCATTATTTAAATCACCAACAGCAGAAATAGCCATACCTAGATTAATCGTATTCGGATCAAGGCTCAAACCTAAATATCCATTACCGATTTTATAATGGCCAAGAATTGTATTACCTACACCAACATTAACCAGATATACAATTTCACCATATCCAAATAAAACGGTTGTAATGCCGGGTCCAGAGCCATCAATATCACCTAGCGTTGCAAGTCCGTGGTGATAATTTGTGTACTGTATACCACCCAATGCCGGCAATGAGAGATTGAACGATGTATGGCTCAAATAATTTCCTGTATTGTCAATGGTTACTAAATAAATATCGCGGGAAGCAGTAACAGCCAGTGTAAGCGCACCGGGGCCTGAACCATCCAAATCACCTAAATTTTGAATATCCATTCCAAAACGGAAGATATCTTTTAGTGGAGCAATGTCTGAATTTATTACTGTGTTGTACAACACTTTTCCATCAATACCAAGATAAAGAATAAACACAGCGCCATTATTACTGTATCTGTAATTTGGACCTGTGTTATATACTGTACCTTCAGAACCATCTGCACCAACAGCAATGGCTGCTACAGAAGGACCCGTACCATCAAGGTCACCTAAATATTCTATCGACTCTCCGAATGAGTCACCATCAATACCATACATGTACGCTCCGTTACCTGAAACAGATCCGTGAATTACTCCTGTGAAATTACCCTGCGTTGAAGATATTTTCTGTGACTTCATAACCGTTCCGTTTGCGTTCAGAAAGACAACATACACAGCACCAAAAGCAACATTATAATAATTCTGACTTCCGTCATCATCCTTTGGAACACCTACTACCATTGCTCCAGCAGATCCACCCGGACCATCAATATCTCCCAACCAGGTTGTAGCTGCACCAAAACTGAATGGATGAAAATTATATTCTGTATGTGGTTTCGAATCTACAAACCCATTTAACCCTTCTGTAATATTAACCTGACTCTTAACACTACCATTTGTGTTCAGTAAAAGAATGTGTACACTTCCTTGTGCAAAGCCACCATAATTATAGGCAGCACTTACAAGAATATCTTCAATTCCATCTCCATCAAAATCACCAATAGGTGTTACATCGCGACCAATGTAATTAACGCCTCCGGAATATGTGAAATTGCTTGTATTTAAATTTCCTTGCGTAGCAGAAATTTTAGAATAGCGTGATATAGGCGAACTCTGACAACCGGAACAAGATGCCGGTGTAATCGTTACCGATTTTGTAGCAGAACAAGCACCAGCCAAACCTGTAACTGTATAGGTAGTAGGAGTTGTTGGTGTTGCTGTAACTGTAGCTCCCGTTGTAGTGTTTAAGCTTGCTGCAGGTGACCATGTGTATGTTGAAGCTCCACTTGCAGTAAGTGTAGCAGATGCTCCCGTGCAAATAGATGTTGCAGAAGGAGTGATTGTAATTACCGGTGCACCAACTGTAACTGTCACACTTTTGGTTTGCGTACACGGCCCATTCATTCCGGTTACTGTATAGGTAGTAGTTACAGATGGATTCACCGTAATGGAATTATAATTATTTGATGAAACTACACCTGACGAATTGCTCCATGAATAATTCCATGCTCCTGATGCAGTTATTGTTTTAGGAGAGGGTGTGCATGAAGATATTGAAGTAGGTGTAACAACAAGATTTGGCGAAGAATTTGCATTTACATAATTACCTGCCCAAAAAGGACATCCTCCTGCTGTTTGTCCGGTAACTTCATAATAAGTAAATGCCTGAGGAGTAGCTGTTACAACAGCACCTGATGTACTGCTTAAACTCGCAGCCGGTTTCCATGTGTACGTAGCTCCTGGTCCGGCGCCAATTGCAGTCAATACAGAAGATGCTCCCTGACAGATGCTTTGTTGAGAAACATTCATTGTAACAACAGGTTGATTAAATAAATTTGCTGTTGAAGCGCTCATATTCAATACGAATCCATGCCCGGCTCCTTGAGTTGCTGTCAAAGCTACACCACCATTATAATAGCTTACAAAAATATAATATGTATTTCCTTGTACCACTGTAATAGGTGCATTGTTCTGGTTGCCAGACAATCCATTCGCTCCTGTTTGACCAACTGTACTTGAAGAATTGCAAGCTATCTGCAAAGATGGATTTGTTGCAATATCCGTACAACTTGCATTCGTCAAATCAAACACAGCCCAATCATAATCATCTGCAGAGATTACAGGAGATAATGTAAAATTAAGTACCCCATTAACTGCAGCTGTAAATTTATACCACACACCATTTAATTCACCTGCTCTTAAACAACTCGTTGCGCTATTTATTGTATTCCCTTGAAGAGAATATGCATCATATGTATTTATAGCTGTCAGGTAACAAAGTGAAGTAGCCGTAATGCAGTTTTGCTCCGGCCCAACTCGTAGGTTCGATTGTCCCTGAGCTGAAGGAAACTTTCTTGGGAAAGGAGCTACCAGTTGCGATTTAGAAACTGTAACGCCCTGCAGAACTACAGAGACAGTTGTTTGTCCTGCTGCAGCATTTCCATCATTTAAATGGAGTTTAATATAATCTGTTGTAACGATGCTTTGTGCTGCCAACCCTTGAGGTGCAGAACTTAATTCATAATACAAACCATCTGCAGATGCAGTATACGTACTGGTAACGATACCGCTGGTACTATAATTAAACGCAAATGAAATTGTTCCCGTACCTGCATTCCCTGAAGTAACAGGGAGACGCTGCGGAAGATTAAAACTGTACAAAGAAGTAAATGTCTGTTCCCAATCCTGATACGTATCCGGATATGTTTTAGACGCTGTTAAAGATTTTGTGGTGCCACTCTGAGCATAACTCAAAATACCACACAACATCATGGCTACTACAAAGAGCTGTTTTGAAAATAACATAAAGGTTAGTTGGTTTAATTGATTAAAAATTAAAAACTATGTAATGAAAAAATTCACCTAGTAATCTATTAAGAATTAAATTTCCATAGCGCTACGAATCTATTATTTTTATTTATTTAAAAAAAATCATGAAAATAATCTGCTTTATATTTATAAAATAATTACAGATTATATTGTTTTATTACCATTACTTACTCACGATTTTAAATTCAACACGTCTGTTTAATTGACGTGTTTCTTCGGTGGCATTGCTTGCAATAGGTTTTGCACCGCCATAGCCTTTTCCTGTAATTCGCGCAGAAGAAATTCCTTTCGCAACAAGATAGTCTTTGATCGCAGCCACACGCTTTTCAGACAACTGAATATTCAACGCAGGATCACCCTGATTATCGGTGTACCCCAGCAATTCTATACGCATGGTAGGATTATCCAACAGCAAGGTATACAACTGATCCAGCGATTCATTGCTGCTTTCAAGCAAATCAACACCGCCACGCGCAAAATATACATTTGGTAATTGAAGAGTCTCTCCTACTTTGATCGGTATCAATTGAAAATATGCAGTCTGTTTTTGATTACCTTCCACAACTTCAACAGAAGTATTTTCATTTACATAATCATCTTTTTCAACCTGAACACTGTATAAAGCAACAGGCAATATAATACTGTACGAACCATCTGCAGCACTTGTCACTTTTTTAATAAGCACTTTGCTATCCGTTTTAAAAAATAAAATGTTTGCTTCAAGCGGTGACTGAGTTGTTTTATTAACAACACGTCCTGAAAGCGTTTGCATTACTGGTTCTGCAGTGCCGTCCGGAATGAGTTCGTATGTTTGAACAATTTTACTACTGATATTTATATCCAACAGATTTATGGTATCTGTAATCGTTTTATATCCTTTTCTCTGTATTGAAAAAATATACATGCGATCAGCATACAATTCCGTTTGTATACCTTGTCCATTGTTTATATATACAGGCAACATAGACTTATTGGATTGAGCATCTACACAGGTAATAGTTGCAGTGATCGGTTTTTTAGTTACTTCGTCTGTAAAATTAAATTGAACATCGTATTGACGCGGAAGGTGTCCTTCTGCATATACCGGAATCAGAACAGCATCAGGAGTATTTTTCAAATGAACTACCAAACTCGTAGAAGTTCTTCCGCGTTGTGTTGCCGTAAATTTTATCTGAATGGATGCAGATGCTCCGGCAGCTAAGGTATATGTTGACGGAGAAGATAAACTGAATTGTGTTTTGTCCGGACCCGCCAATTCAATGCCAGTAATGTATAGAGTGTTCTTACTTGTATTGGTAAATACATTTATAAAAGATGTATCAATAGTTTTTCCAACCTGAATACGACCGATATTCAATTCTGTATTTTTTAATGCATATGGTTTAACAATACCTGTTCCTGAAATGGTAACACGCACCGTATCGTATGCGGTTATTACTTTCAATACAGCTTCCTGCAAACCTGATTTCACAGGTGCAAACCGGATTTCAAGATTTTGTTTGGATGAAGCGTTTAACGTAAAAGACGAAATCGGATTTAACAGTTTAAAAGATGCTACTCCAGCTCCTTCAATTGAAATAGACTTTACGGGTATTTCAATTGGTACATTATTTTTCATGAATGCAGTAACAATGCTATCTTTATTACTTCCTACATATACCAATGGAAAATTAATTTTCTTCACTTCAGGTTTTGTAGATACAATAGTAAATGTCGACGAAGACTGATCTGAAAGAAGTCCGCCTTTATTATTTTCAATACCAGATGTAACCATGTATACATTTTTAGATGCGGCGTTTGTGAACAGAATATAAGTCCCATTACTAAAAGGCACAAACCACCCAAACTTCACCGCACCCGGTAATGTATAGATATGTATTACTTTTCCTGTATTCATATCTACCAGCGCAGGATAATTGTCAACAGAGCAGATCGCATAATTCTGATACGTATCTAAAGACATGAATGACTTTGCTGAATTTTGAAATCGATACAACTCTTTTCCGCTTAGATCATAGGCTGTAAAATCCTGTTTCGTTCCATCCGCCCCCCAGGTGTATACAAACAATACCGTTTCATCTTTATTGAATTCTGCATTTACAATTCGTTCCTTAGGAATCGAAATGCTTAACAGCTTACTTCCTTTTTTATAATCCCATACCCAAACCTGATGATTTGATTCTTCCAGCGATACAATATAATTTCTTGTGAAGTCTGTTACTTCTTTGCCTTTCACAAAGGCAACACTTTTAACCTTTGCTCCTGTTTTAAAATTAAAAATACCTAGCGTACCGTCTGCATCAAGAGCAACATATTGTGTAAGATCGTTGTTGATGTACGGTTCAATAAAACTGCTCAACGTTTTCTTAAATACGCCCCATTCTTCTATGTATTGAAATGTATGCGCATCGTATACTTTCGTTGGTTTTCCTTCGTCGTAAATAAAAATATATTTATCATCCGGAGAAAAAATAAAATACCCGTTTTGGATCGTATTGTTTATTTTAAAAATGGTGGTATTGGTATATGTATCCATCAGCAATAATTCCGTGGGAGTCTGTGAAATATATCTTGACCCATCCGGACTTAAATTATACGCATTCATGATGCCTGCAAAACGATCGTATACAATTTTTGATTCAGCGGTAGCTTTTTGTTCTGTTACGATCGTTTCTACTTTTATCAGATTCGTTGCACCCGGCTTATTCGGAATTCTCCAATTAAAATGATCTACGGTACAACTATCCTTTACAATTTTCCAGTCTTTACCTGCATTTGAACTGAATGAAATCTTAACAGGTGCATACGTGTTTTGCAGATTCCATCGGATCAATGTATCCGTACCTGCATAAAATGCTTCCTTCCCATCCGGCGCAATCAGATTGATTGCAGGCTTAGTTGAATTCGGCTGATATTGATAATAAATAAATGTGGATTGACAGCCAGCGGAAACCAATTCAATTCTGCCTGAAATAAATTCGGTTGAAGAGCCGGTATATTTTATAACGAATGTATCTGTTGCATCTTTTTTTATTGTATGCGGTATAGATGGAGTAACAATTGAGAAATAAGGTTTGGAAGAATTAAAAGATGTGATGGAAAAATTTCCATTTACCGCTTTTATTGAAACAGGAATTTCAGATGTAGTTGCATTAAACGTTATATTATTTACATCCAAAACAAGACGAACAACATGTTTAAGCGGTGCTTCATACTTCATTGCTGCAGCCTTGAACGCATTCCGTTTATCTCCAAACAAAACATTTTTAGAATAGCCGCAGGCAGCAGTACTAACCCACTCAACCGTAGAAGGTGTCAATCCCTGAATGCGATACAGAATACTAAGATAGGCCGCATTGATCTCCTGTTCTGAAATAACATTTTCATAATAATATCCATTGGTTGCCTGCACAATTCTTTTCAACTCTTCCGGCGTATTCATACCTAAGGTAATGACGTATACCTTTGCACCCATGGCTTTTGCTTTCTGTATGATCTCCGGCGGATTTACATTTCCATATCCATCTGTTAGAAAAATCAATACCTTTTCATGCAAACCGTTTCTTAAAATATCCAGTCCGCCCGCATTTGATTTTGTAAAACCCTTATCGTAATCCGTTCCGCCATGTGGAGTCAATGTCTGTATCGACTGCTGCAATCTCAGTTTATCTCTCGTAAAATCTGTGTTCACAAAACTGATATCATCAAAACTTGTTATGGCACATTCGGACAGATCTAAAGGAAGTTTATTGACAATTGCATTTGCTGCATTTTTAGCTAACTGTATATACGCGCCTTCCATCGAACTCGAAACATCAATAGTCAATACAAGAGAAATCTGCTTCGGTTTTAATGCTGTTGGATTAACAACTTTAACAACCTCTTGTGCACTTGCATTTTCTGTAATAAAAACATCTGCTGCTGTTAAAGTTGTTACTTGACTTTCGTTTTGATCTATGGCAAAAAAATCAGCTTTCACTGTCGGATAGCGACTGGTATCTATATTAAACAAGGTAAGCTGCTGTGCGAAAACAGGTGTGTTTTCGCACAGATAAAAAAGAATTATAATAAATGCTAGTAGCTTTTTTGAAGAATTCATAGATGCAGTCAATTTAGTGAATTATGAATTTGGTTCAAATAAAAACCTTTTATGAAATTGTGTTTTCTATCTCTGCACTGACCCCGGCAGGGGTCAGATCTTTATAGCAAAAAAAACAAATAGGTTCAAAGGTCATTATTCAAGCATTATTTTTTATATTTCATAAACGTTAATTCAAGATTTTATGGGCAAACTCAGCGTATTTAATTTTATTACCTTGAATGGTTTTTATAAGGATGCTTCCAATGACATCCATTGGCACCAGCATGGAAAAGAAGAAGGCGAGTTTTCCGGAGAGATGCTGAAGCAAAACAACATTCTTCTTTTCGGACGAACTACCTATGAAATGATGTACAGCTTCTGGCCAACAGAAATGGCTCTCTCTTCTATGCCTGAAGTAGCAAAGGGAATGAACAATGCAGAGAAGATCGTTTTTTCTAACACATTAAAAAAGGCCGAATGGAAGAATACGACAATTATAAAAAATGACGTTGTTTCAGAAATCCGTCAACTGAAAAAAACATCGAAAAAAGATTTGACTATTTTAGGAAGCGGAAGCATTGTAGCTCAATTTGCAGAAGCAGGTTTAATCGACACGTTTCAATTCATGATCGACCCCACGGCTATTGGTAAAGGTACTTCCCTTTTTAGCGGTTTAAAAGAAGATTTGAATTTTACACTCACAGAGACAAAAGTATTTAAAAGCGGAAGCGTACTTCTGTGTTATAAAAAATAATGATTACTATGACTCCATTTTTTATATTTCATAAATTTTAAACCAGATGAAACACGCTACCAAACTTAAGTTTCTGTTTTTTATTATTGTTTTTTTATTGATATGTATTTTAACGATTGAGTTGTTTAATGATCAGATGCCAAATCGTTTTTATTGCGGTGTAATCGATCCCCCAATTATAGAGCAACATGTTTCCGAACAAATTGATTTTGAGCCACGCCATGAGGCAGGAGAACAATTATTTAAAGAAAATTGCAAAAGCTGTCACAAAATACACGAAGTATCTGTTGGCCCGGCATTATTGGGAGTTACCGAAAGACGTCCAAGAAAATGGATTTATGCTTTTATCAAAAATTCTTCAGCCCTAATAAATAAAGGCGATACAATGGCAGTTAATCTGTATAATAAATACAACAAAAATATAATGACGAGTTTTCCATCATTCACAAAAGCAGAAATCGATTCTATTTTAATTTATATTGAATCTTCTTCGAGACCTGTACCAATATATGATCCTCCAATAGCCTTACCTTAGATTCAAAATCACAACATCCTTTTGTAGTATTTTGTATAAAATCTCTGTATCTTATGTAAACACCAAAATACATAAGCTATGGAACAAGCAACTTCTCAAGCAAAAGTTCTTAAGATCAATCACTCGATCTTAACGAATGCAGCAACATTCAATCATTCATTGTTCAACAGTTTGGTTACAAGCATGCAGGAACATGTAAAAGAACGTAATTGTGACGTTGAAATATATACTGAAGAATTTGATGGCAAACATATAACCGGCGAAGAAACGGAGCATCTATTTGATTCTCTTGAAATTCTTAACATCTGGTTAAAAACTACCTATCCGAATAATATTTAACTCTTTAATACTACAAGCAGCTACATACTATCCTCTACTATTTGTCCGTTATGCTCATATATTTTGGACATATACATGAGATCGCTTTACATTTTATTTTTCAGCTGCGCTACCGTTCTTTACAGTGCATACAGCAGTGCACAAAGCGTGTTCAGTATTGGCATCAAAGGAGGTATTGGTGCCTCACTCCCCGATCCGAATTCCTCGCTTGATATAAACGGACAATCTTATTCCTTGCGTACACATGCATTTTATACAGGCGGTATGTTAGGACAATATGTTTTGGGAAACACGATCGGAATAGAAACCGGAATACTAAATACCTATCAATCGTATTCCAGAAAAGATCTTACCGACCCTTCCCTGCTGCAATCACTTGGCTGGGATGCGAATATCGGCGTGAACAGCTATCAGATTCCAATTCAATTTATGTATATGTTTCGCATGAACAGCAAACCCAATATGCGTTTCAAACTAACAGGAGGCATTGCAATGGACTGGCACACGCAAGGCTTTTTAAAGAAACAGGAAAATCCTGCAATGGTTTCAAGTATTCTCTTTGGCGCACGGATCAAAAACCCGCGGGGCAAATACGGAAGAATAGAATATGGTCTGGAGTATCAGTATTCATTGAATGGAAACTATACGTTCGATCTAAAAACAGATCAGGGAACACAAACCTTACACACCAGGTATTCTGTCCTTTCATTCAATCTATATTATTTCTTTTTTAATAAGCACACATCCAATACGTGTTATTAGAAGCCTCACCAAGCATTTGATCTTTTGATTTGAATACGGACTTACAATATTCAAACATAAGCTACAATACAAAAAATCCAGTAATCACAGATATACCTCCTTTGACCCGAGAATATAGCTAAGAGTTGGCTATAGTTTTTTAATATGTTGATATTAGGGATAAAATAAATCAAACTACAGGTTGTCTACAATAAAATAGTGTATATAGTAGCTTATATGCGAAATAGATCCAATTGTCAATGTTTGGTTTTTATTAGCTGAATCTATTTTAGATATATATGGAAAATCAACAACCTAAATTTTTTTGGACATCTGATAGTGCTCACTGGTTTCAGCAGTTAAACAGTTCTGAAAAAGGACTTACTCAAAATAATGCTGAAACCATAGGTAAACAATACCTGGTAAGCAAAAGAACCAAATCGGGTTTAGAAAAAGACATACAGCTATTTATTAGTCAGTTTAAAAGTCCGCTCATGTTGCTTTTGATCGGTGCTGTTATTCTATCTGCTTTTCTTGGCGACACTTCAGATGTATTTATCATTCTTTTCATTGTAGTATCCACCGGCTTGCTGAGTTTTTTCCAGGAACGTAATGCCGGGAAAGTCGTAGAGAAACTACAATCTATGATTGCCTTGAAAAGCGTTGTACTACGCGATGGGAAAGCACTGGAAGTCATTTCAACGAATATCGTACCGGGTGACGTATTGTTATTAAAAGCTGGCGACATGATCCCGGCTGACTGTTTACTGATTGAAGCAAATGAAGTACATGCAAACGAAGCGAGCTTAACCGGCGAATCCTATCCTGTTGTAAAACAGGTCGGAATTCTGAACGAACAAACTGCACTGGCTCAACGAACAAATTGTTTGTGGGAAGGAACCAGCATTGTTAGCGGTACAGCAAGAGCACTTGTCATTCATACAGGTGATGAAACAATTTTTGGAAATATTGCTCAAGGCAGTTTAAAAAAAGTTGAGACTTCTTTTGAAAAAGGGATTAAAGACTTCGGTTTTTTCCTAATGAAAATAACATTAATACTTTCCATTTTTATCCTTGTTGTTAATTTATTAAACCACAAAAGTCCTCTGGAATCGGTACTATTTGCGTTGGCTCTTGCTGTAGGAATGGCACCTGAATTACTGCCTGCAATTACTACTATTGCTATGAGCGCTGGTGCAAAAAGATTATTAGCAAAAAAAGTAATTGTTAAAAAACTATCGTCGATACAAAACTTAGGTGAGGTTAATTTATTATGCACTGACAAAACAGGGACCATTACGGAAGGCTCGATTAACGTAGCGGATATTGTTGATACACTCGGCTCAAGCAGTAGCTTCGTTAAAGAAATTGCATATTGGAATGCAATGCTTGAAAGCGGCTACTCCAACCCGATTGATGAGGCGTTGAAAAATATGGATGCTCAACCATTACCTGAAAAAATTGGTGAAGTTCCGTATGATTTTATCCGAAAATGTTTAAGCATAGCTATTCAAACGAGCAGTGATAAAATGCTGATCAGTAAAGGGGCATTTATTCAGATCTTAGCATTATGCAACAAAGCGCGCTTAAGTGACGGAAGCATTGTCGAACTCTCTACACAACAACAATTCATCAAACAACAGTTTGAAACCTATGGAAAAAACGGTTTGCGTGCAATTGCTGTATGCTATAAAAATATAGATGTACAAACCATTTCGAAAGAATTAGAAAATGAAATGATCTTTGCCGGATTTGTTTTATTACATGATCCAATTAAGGCTGGCATTATTGAAACAATTACTGAACTGAAAAAATTGCATGTTGATTTAAAAATCATAACCGGTGACAATAGAAACATAGCAACCTCCATTGCTTTAAGCATTGGCATAACCAATCCGGTCATATTAACGGGTCAGGATTTGCTTGAAACAAGCACAGAAGCTTTAAATAAACGTGTACAGGAAACACATATTTTCTCTGAAGTTGAACCGCAGCAAAAAGAACGTATTATTCAGGCGCTCCGAAGATCCTATACAGTAGCATATATGGGTGATGGCATTAACGATGTATCAGCTATTACAGCAGCAGATGTTGGGATATCTGTTGAGAATGCTGTAGATGTTGCAAGAGAAGCGGCGGATTTTGTTCTAATAGAAAAAAATTTAATGGTATTGATTGATGGAATTAAAGAAGGAAGAAAAACATTTTCCAATACACTCAAATATATTTTCATAAATACTGGCTCTACATTTGGCAATATGTTTAGTGTTGCAATCGCTTCTTTGCTTTTGCCTTTTTTACCTATGCTGCCCAAGCAGATCTTGCTTACAAACTTTATTACAGACTTTCCATACTTAACTATTGCATCTGACAATGTAGATGAGGAACAATTGGCCAAGCCCGGTAAATGGGATCTTAAATTCATTCGAAGCTACATGGTCATATTTGGTATTCATAGTTCCATCTTCGATGTTATTACCTTCATAACTCTATTATTTGTATTAAAAGTAAAAGAATCTGCATTTCAAACAGGCTGGTTTGTTGAATCAGTTCTTACTGAATTATTTATTTTATTTATCATCCGCACACACAAGAATTTTTTCAAAAGTCAGCCTGGTAAATATTTATTTCTTTTAAGCGTTCTTGGCCTTATTTTAACACTAGGTTTACCTTATATGCCTTTTGCATCAGACATCGGTTTAGCGCCACTCCCTATGTTAAATCTGGGACTGATGTTGTTTATTGTTGCTTGTTACATCCTTACGGCTGATTTATTGAAAGTATGGTTCTTTAAAAAGTATAGGAGCCAATAAAAACCACAAAATGAGCGAATGGAACAATAGATTACATCGTATGTGGAATTATGTAAAAATTACATCTCAAATACCATCATTTCAAATTGTTTTGAATACCTTTATCTATCTATCTTTTTGAAAATCAATCTATATTTTACATTAATCACATCATGAAAAAAATTCTACTTTTACTACTAGCCATTGGATTAATACCTTTGCTAAGTAATGCACAATGCGTAATTAGCGCAGGCTCTGATCTTACGATCTGCTCTACTCAAAGCTCATTCCCCATTCAAGGGACAGCCACACAGTTTACCACCTACCTATGGTCAACCAGTGGCACAGGGTCATTTATGACAACAACAAATCTGGGTACGGTGTACTCACCTTCTCCAGCAGATATCACAGCAGGCTCTGTTACACTTAGCCTATCAGGCAGCGGCGGATCGTGTACTGCTAAAACAGCTACAGTGTTGATCACAATCAATCCGGTGCCAAGCATCAGTGCCGGTGCGGATCAAACAAGCTGCAGCAATGTACAGATGACTGCCAGCATTTCAGGCGGCGCCACATTAGCATGGAGCACAGCTAGCGGTTCAGGTACATTTACAAATCCTTCTTCAGCGAATTCATTATATTATCCAAGTCAAGCAGATCTAACAAACGGCTCTGTTACATTGACAGCAACGGCTACGAGTGCCGGTGCATGTACTTCATCGGACCAGGTTGTAATTACGTTCATTGCTTCCCCATCTGTTAATGCGGGCTTAGATCTTACAAGCTGTCTGAATTCACCCGTGAGTTTAATAAACGCAACAGTTACAAATGCTACAACCTATCTATGGAGCACTTCCGGAACAGGTACATTTTCAAGTACTACTGTTTTACATCCAACCTATCAACCTTCCGCTGCAGATATTACAGCAAGTAATGTTGTCTTAACACTTACGGCTACAAGCAGCGGCGGATGTACAGCTTCAGATGCTCTTACAGTATCGATCATAAACAGCGGCGCATCTGTAAATGCCGGAGCAGATCAATCCATGTGCGGCAACAGCGTTCAATTGAATGCTACGTTCTCCGGTGCAGGTGGCGTTGTCTGGACTTCATCAGGTTCAGGAACATTCTCAAGCACAACCATTGCAAACCCTACATACTCTCCTTCTCAAGCAGAACGTACTGCCGGAATAGCTACCTTAACGGCAACTACAACAAGCAACGGCTCATGCCCTGCTGCATCCGATCAGCTTATTGTAACCATTAACGCTCGGGTTCGATTGATCGCAGGTCCAGCAATTACTGTTTGTCCGAATGCTCCGGCATTCCCAACAGTAGCTGTAGACGCAGGTACTGTAACATGGACTTCATCCGGCACCGGTTCATTCACAAATGCAACTTCGCTAACACCAACCTATGTTCCTTCTGCAGCGGATTACACAGCCGGACAAGTAACGCTAAATGTAACATCCAGCACAAACGGTTCTTGTCCTTCAGAATCCGGAACAGTAGCTGTAACATTCACAGGTGCAACAGCAGCTGCAAATGCAGGTCTCGATGTAACAACATGTAAATCTTATGTCAATTTGAATGGAACTGTAACGAATGCAACTGGCGGCATCTGGACTACAACCGGTACGGGTACATTTGCTCCTTCTGCTCAATACCTGAACACTACTTATTCTTTTTCAAATTCAGATGCGAATATTGGTTCTGTAACCTTTACGCTTACTACTACCGGTACATGTGGTACAAGTGTTTCCGATCAGGTAACGGTAACAGTTGCAAGTGCAACTTCTCCAAACGTTTATGCAGGTTTAGATCAGGTAATAACAGGTACAACAGTATCTTTAAGCGGGGCTGTATCCAGCGCAAGTGGTGCACTATGGACTTCAAGCGGAACAGGAACATTCAGTTCTGCAACTTCTTTATCTGCAACATATACCCCTTCTGCACAGGATATCGTAAATGGTTTAGTAAAACTAACACTAACAAGCACAGGTAACGGTGTATGCGCTGCCGCATCTGATAATATGTATGTAACAATCGGAAATACCTTTACACTTTCCGGTGTGATACAAGCCGCTACCAATGCGCTTGACGAAGGTGTAGTATTGATCTACAAAAAAGAAAATACTACAGTCAGACTTATTCAAAAAATAGATCTTGCTGCTTCCGATGCAGGTGCTTATAGTGCAGAAAATCTTCCTGCAGGAAATTATATTGTTTTTGCCACACCAACACGTACTTCAACTTTCGCAAATACGTTTTTACCAACCTATTCTGGCGGCGTTCAGAAATGGGATCAGGCACAAGTATTCTCTTTGACTTCTAATACAACTAAAAATATTCCATTAACTGCTTATACAAGTGCTGATCCTACATGGGATACAGGTAACGACGTTATTGCAGGTATTGTTTATTTAAGTGGATCAGGACAAGTTCTTTTGCGTACAACAGCTACTGCAAATCAAGTGCCTGCTGCCAATACAACAGTCTACTTAACAAATGCAAGCGGAGCAACCGTTGCATATACGTTAACTGATTCTGAAGGCAAATACGAATTTACAGATGTTGTGGCAGGAAAATACAGAGCTGTACCTGAACTAGGTGGCACTGCAATTTCAGGAACACAGGGTTATGTACAAGTTGTTACAGATGGTAGTTCTTCAACCGTAGAAGATGCTTCTATAAACATTGAAGAAAGAACTTCTTCTTCAACAGGTGTACTATATGCCAAGACATTAAATCTAAATACCTATCCAAACCCGGCAACTACAAGAATCTCTTTTGATCTTGTAAGCAGCAATGTTACTGGCACAGTTAAATTACTGAATCAGGCGGGTGTTGTTCAACTACAACAACAGGTTGATCTAAGTACTTCAACTGTTACATTGGATATTGAAAAAATTGCTGCCGGTATTTACATTCTTCAGGTAACATCTGCAGACGAAGTGTATACTTCTAAAGTAATTAAATATTAATTTGAATTAATTTCATAATACTAAAACAAAAGGTCACGCTAATGGCGTGACCTTTTGTTTTATATCGAAACCCATTTCGTTGCAAAATATCAAATACACTCGTCAAATGATTTTCTTATTATCCGTTTTTATTTATATTGAATAAAATCCTCTAAGCTATGTTGAAATACGCATCTTTATTTTCTGTGCTTTTATTTTTTAATTGTTCGTATCTGCAAAGCGAAGAAACGAATGCAATAGATTCTACAAATAGCATAATCGATACGATGGATGCAAGCCGTCCTGTGATCGTACCGTCTGATCTGGATTCTTTTAAAATAACAAAGCTGAAAGAATATGCCAAAGATTGGGACGGGAGTTATTTCCCTTTGCCTACGCCTGCGATGCTTCAACATCAGCCGAAAAAAGATCCGGGGTATATGTATATATCGAACAGCTTTGATTCATTATCTTATAAAAATTCTACTGATAAAGAACCAAGTGAAGGAACACCTTGTTCGTGGAAACAAAAATTTAAATCCGGTATTATCTATAATAAATCTACCTGCCAGGAAAGCGGGACAAATTATGTGATCAATACAAAAAGCAATGATAAAAAAACATTGATACGGCTAATCGACATGTTGTTTTACAATCCCATAAATGATTGGAACACAGACTCTACAAAATATGCACCGTTATCAGAAAAAGCCGGTTCGTATTATTCGCTTGAGAAAAATGATGCGGGCTATTATGACATTGTGTACAGCAGCAGTTATTGATACATTATTGAATTGAAAAGACATGTCTTTCGAAAAAGAACTTTCAAATTTGGATTGGAAAAAAGAATATGCTTCTTTACAAGCATTACTTTCGAAAGATCTGCACATGTATCGCATACTTATGTATACATGCGTTGCTTGCGCTCTCATTTTACTTTTTGTTTTTCAGATTGCACTTATTATTGCACTCCCGGCTGCAGCTTATTTTTGGTACGCTACGCATACAAGTAAAAAAAAACTACCCATTGGGATATCATTTGCGTTATTAAGAAAGGAATGCTGGAACCGTCCAAGATCGCCCTTTTATAAAGACGATCCGGAATCTTTAGACGACAGTTACACATTTTATTTATTCATTCCTGATCCAAGCCATTATACTTCTTACACAATTTCTGAAGCCGGTTTGAAAAAATATACTACAGATACCATTGCAAAACATTTTATTGTTTACGAATACATTTTTGATGCTTTTGAAAAAGGTCAGCAAGTATTCTTTATTTTTTCACCCACCAACGACCTTGTTGCTTTTTATTTGAACAAAAAAATTCTACCGTTGCTTGTAACATCTACCCTCGAAAAAGGTAAAGAATACAAAACAAGTATTAGTTTGAATCAAGTACCATTAAAAGATATTAATCGCGATGGATTTGAATTGTTAAAACCCGGTGAAAAACCGGAAAGATATGATGCGTAAATCTGTATATTTTAATAGATTTTTAAAACCCGTAATTATATGGGAAAACTAATTGCATTTAATTTCATTTACATTGAATGGAGTTCACAAAGATGCTTCTAACGACATCCGTTGGCATAGGCATTCCTTTATTTCACAATAAGAAACAAGACTTGTATCTTCAGCTTATCAAAACAAAAGTATTTAAGAGTGGAAGTATATTGCTTTGTTATGAGCCTATGCTGGTAAATAACCTTTACAGAAATGTTTGTAAAATAGTATTCACTTCTTCCTGGGTCTTAATTGTAAATTTCGCGTAGCTATTTTTAACGCCTACTTTAATAGTAAGTGCATTATCCGGCAATGCCTTAAACATGTCTTCATCCGTCCGGTCATCACCAATAGAAAGTATAAAATCCGGTTGATACAAATCGCAAATTTTTCTTGCAGCTATTCCTTTATCAGCATCTGATGGTTTCATTTCCACAACCTTGTCGCCATCTATAATTGTTAAATTTGATTTCGCCCCAATTTTATTCTCCAACTCTTCAATAAATTCTCTTGATCGGATATGTGCATATTCCGTTTCAGTATTTCTATAATGCCATGCTAACGAAGTAGATTTATTTTCAATGAAGGATCCTGCACATCTATCTGTATATTTTTGAAATATTGGCAATACCATATGCTTCCATTGATCGTCGTATTGATATTGTAACTCCCAATCTTGCCCGGGTATGCGCAGAAAGGCTCCATGCTCAGCAGATAAAATTGTACTTGCATCAAAGATGTAGTTTAGAAATTCTTTATCTCTACCGCTGATTATAGCAACATTGACATTAAAATCGCTGCTTATTTTTTTCAACAACTCAACAATTCCAACACTTGGTTTAGAACTTGAAGGATCCGCTACGATTGGCGACAATGTACCATCATAATCCAATAAAAATAAACGTCTGCTTGATTCATCAAATATCTGTTTAAAATTAGCCAGTACATGTTGATTTATAATTTTCTCTTCGAATTTTAATTGTTTGGTTTTTATTATATCTAACTGATCCATGTAATCTTCAGTCCATTTAAATATGTCATAAACTTTAACGCGGTCTTGCATCAATTGCATACGCTGTGCTTGTTCCTGCTCATCCATTGTTAATGCCTGAACGATTGCATCAGATAATTTTTTCCTATCAGTCGGGTTAATTAAAATTGCACCGGTCAATTCCAACGAAGCTCCGGCCATTTCACTTAATATTAAAACTCCCTTTTTATCTGTACGCGTTGCAACAAATTCCTTTGCAACCAAATTCATCCCATCACGAATAGGTGTAATTAATGCTACATCTGCAAGCGTGTATAATGCTCCTAATTCATCAAAACTTAATGAACGATATAAATATACTACAGGCCGCCATCCAAGCGTTCCATATTTCCCATTAATCCTGCCAACTGCTTCTTCCAGTTCATGCTTCATTTCAGCATATTTTAAAATCGTTTCTCTGGATGGAACAACAATCATTGTAAAAACAACCCTGCTATGCCATTCCGGATGCTGATCCAGAAAATATTCAAAACCATTTAAGCGATGTATTAAGCCTTTAGAATAATCCAATCGATCTACAGAAAAAATATTTTTTTCCCGGCCCAAGTCTTTTAGAAATTCTTTTCGCTTTTCCATTACCTGAGGATTGTCATAAAGACTTTGAAATTTATTGTAATCAATACTGATTGGAAATGTATCTACACGAACAATGCGATTACCTATACTTATATCACGTACTGTAGTATCATAACCGAGTATACGTTGTACACTTCTTAAAAAATATTGACTATAATCATTTGTATGAAACCCAATTAAATCCGCACCAATCAATCCCTTTAACAAATCTGACTGCCATTGTTTCGGAAGCAAGCGAAATATTTCAAACGTTGCAAAAGGTATGTGATGAAAATAACCTATAGATGCCTCTGGATGCTCTGCACGTATCATAGCAGGCAACAACATGAGCTGATAATCCTGTATCCAGACAATATCACCCGGACGGATAAACGCATTTATTTTATCAGCAAAAATTTTATTTGCTTTTACATAGGCTTCATAATGATCTTCATCAAAACTGGTAAGGTACGGATAGTAATGTGATATCGGCCAGATAGTACTATTACAAAAACCTTCGTAATATGCTTCGTTTAACTCATCGTCTAGCAAAACAGGATGGACAATAAAATTTTCATTTTCAACTTTTGTCTCTCCTTCCTGTAAAATATCAGGTGTAGAATAACCAAACCAATGTATTTTTTGTTTGTCAGAAATAGCCTCGCCCTTTTCAGCTAACGATAATATCGCAGAAACAAGTCCTCCTGAATTTTGTTGTAAGGTACGTTCACCTGATTCCTGAAATGTAACTTTAAATGGAATTCTATATGCAACAATTATTAATCTTTTTTCATCATTCATTTCCTCTCCTTTCATTAAATGTAAGATGGCTTATCTAATTTTTTAGCAATTCTATAAGCCGAATTCATTAAACCCACATGACTATATGTTTGTGGAAAATTACCCCATTGACTTCCATCTAATCCAACATCTTCGCTCAACAAGCCGAGATGATTGGAATATTTCATCAGCGATTCAAATGCACAAACAGCATCATCTATACGGCCTACCGACGCCAAGGCGTCTACATACCAAAATGCACATACCAGAAATGTCACTTCAGGTTTTCCAAAATCATCTTCGTGTTTGTAGCGAAAAAGCAAACCATCTTGAACCATTAAATCTTCTTCGATAGCTTTTAAATGCAATCGTGCACGCTCAGAAGATGGATCCAGATAATGCATACTAATTAATTGGATACAACTAGCATCTAAATATTTCGATCCCGCAGCTTGTGTATATACCTTTCGTTCCGGATCATAGCATCGCTCGATCATTTCAGCTGCCTTTTTAATTGTTGATTTTGATTTTTCAATCAACTCTTCATCTTTATATAACTCGCCAATTTTTAATGCAGATTTTGCACCTACCCAATGGAATAAAAATGTATAACAGTGATATTGTCTAAGATGTCTGAATTCCCATAAGCCTGCATCCTTTTCATCCATTGTTTTATCAATGAATGAAAGTAACTTATAAATTATATCTGTTGAAAAACGGTTTGTTCTTATTAAACGAAGATCTGTAAATAGCGGTGTAATGCTTGCCAGTATTTGCCCATACACATCGTTTTGAATATGCGTATATGCATCGTTCCCAACACGTACAGGTTTATTACCTAAATATCCTTCAAGATCTAATTCTATTTCTTCGATTTTTTTTGAACAATCAATTCCATAAAGTGGCTGTATGCGATCTATTTCACTTTGCACAATATTTTCTATAAAATGAAAATATTTTTCGGATTCTTCAAAGTGACCAATTGTATTAAATGCCTGAAGCGTATAATAGGTGTCACGCATCCAGCAATAGCGGTAATCCCAATTCCGGGTTGAGCCATTGCTCTCAGGCAAACTCATTGTACCCGCTGCAATAATGCCGCCTGTATCTTCAAATTGATGTAACTTTAAAGCCAGTGCGGATCGGATAATTTGTGCCTGATAAAAATTTACAATATAAGTGGTCTTTACCCAGCTGTTCCAGTATTGACGTGTCTTTTGAAGAAACTCCTCAGCCGTATAATCTATTGCCGCTTCAAGCGGAGGACCATAAGTAAAAAATATATATTTCGTTTCTGTTAAGGAAAATTCCTTTTCATCTATGATATACGTAATCGGAATATTCGTACTAAGCCGAACATCTGCATCCAAATGTAAAAACCGAATGTGGTTACTTCCATACGATGTAGCTGTATCTCTATTGCCTCTCATATTGCCAGGTATACAGGTAACTTTTATACGTGGCTTTCCATGCATCACTTCTATTTTCCGAACCAACATGAGTGGTCTGAAGTTTCTGTTATGCTGTTGGAAGCGTGGTGCAAAATCTGTTACCTTATAACTTCCATCTGGCGTATGGCAAATAGTAACCAGAATGTTTGTGTTTTCTAAATAGGCCTGTTCGTATTCTGCTAAATTTTCATCTGCAGGTTTAATAGAAAATTGTCCCCCTTTTTTTTTGTCCAGCAATCCTCCGAACATAAAGTCAGAATCAAATCTTGGCAAACACAACCAATCAATATTTGTGTTTTTGTTTACGTATGCAATAAAAGAACAATTGCCTATAACACCCATATCATACTTGTGTGGCACCTCCATGCTTTTTGATTTTAAGGTTAAATAAAATAAAAACGAAAAAATGACTTATTATTAATATAAGAAAAATATATCTATAAATGAAATCTGAAAGATGATACCAGCATATTATTAAAAATAATAATGAATATTATTTTCCTGTAAGACTCATAAATAATGAAAAAAGAAAGTATGAGAATATAAAATTATTTTTAATGATACGTATTGTGTTGAAATTTCATTTCATATAAATAGCCGTGTACGATCTTCAATAGATCCTTTAATCGTTGTTATTTTTCCCTATCTGCCAGGTAGTGACTCCCATGTCTTTCAGGGAGTATCTGTATTCTTAGGTTTTTTATTCACGTTCGGATCTGCGTGTTCTTTATCCAATATCATTGCAGGAATTATTCTCACCTATATGCGTTTATTCAAAATAGGCGACAGAGTAAAGATCAGTGATGTAACCGGCGATGTAATAGAAAAATCATTACTGGTAACACGCGTACGGACAATCAAAAATAAAATTGTGTCTATTCCGAATTCAACCATTATGAATAGCCATACTGTAAACTATACCAGTGATGCACCTAACAACGGACTCATTATTCATACAACGGTTAAGATTGGTTATGACTTGCCATGGAGAGATATGCACCAGTCACTTATTGATGCTGCGTTAAAAACTGGAAGATCCGAAGACATTTGTATTACAAACCAGCATGGAAGACTTTTATGTTTCGTGTCAGATCAATGCATACACTCGGGAAGCAAACAAGCAAGCAACGATATATTCAGATTTGCATCAAAAAATTCAGGATGAATATAATGAAAGAGGTATAGAAATCATGTCGCCGCATTATAGAGCTGGTCGCGATGGTAATACCTCAACCATTCCTCCAAGCTATCTTTCTGAGGATTATAAATCTCCGGTTTTTAATGTGAACATACATAATACAAACCCTAAAGAAAATAAAGAGTAGCTTTCAATTAAAAAGAAAGCGAATAATCCGTTAAGTAAGAATATTTAAAGAGACGTAATACTGGTATTTATTACATTTTCTTTACCCATTCAGGCTGTTTATCGTATATTCGTATGCTATTTAAGAATAATTAACATCAACCAATTAAATAAACAAACATGAATATCATTCTTATTTTCTACGGTTTTTTTCTGATCAGCTGCGGCATTGGCTCAGTTATATTCATTGGCATGAAAGCTAAAACGGCTTTGATCTCCGGCAGTTCCTCCGGACTTATTTCCATACTCGTTGGATATTTCTATACACTGCATAACATACCACTGGTAATTATAGCGATCATCATTCCACTTGCACTGTTTTGTATTTTTTCCTGGCGTTCAACAAAAACTCTTTTAAAACTGATCGAACTGATCTCAGAAAAAAGTCCGGAAACAAATTCAAAAGCAATTGCCTTTTTAATTATCAGTTTAATGGCTGTTGTTTCGATCTTTACATTTGCCATTCAGTTAACAGAATATGTGAATATTGCATTGGTGCAATGAAAATTCATTAATTCTATTCAATCGTTAAGGCATTCTTATTAGTAAGAATGCCTTTCGTTTTTTACCGTTCACCTCCTATTTTTTACCGCTTACCGATTCCTTGTTTTTCCGTTTTTTCGAATTGCGTAAGTTTGATCCATAATAAAAACAAACATTATGGCACAATCATTTTCAGGCAAAAGAATCTGGGCAGGTACACTGCTGCTCTTAACCGGTACATTCTACCTCTTACATAATTTCAATGCACTCCCCTTTGCAGTTCCTGCCTATGTATTCTCCTGGCAGATGCTGTTGATCCTTGTAGGTGTTTATCTGCTTTACAGATCCATCACCAAAGGAGTGATCTTAATCGGTATCGGAACGTATTTCATCTTACCCTTAACAGGATTTATTCAACCTATTGAGATTGAAAAAATGTGGCCGGCACTTATTATTCTGCTCGGCATCATTGTTCTATTCGGATCTAAGAAAAACCATAAACCAAAACCTATGTCAACTACACATACTGTAAATGAAGAATTGTTTGATATCACCGCCATCATGAGCGGCAATACACGTCAGATCAGTTCATACGATTTCAAAGGAGGTACAATCACTGCCGTTATGGGTGGTGTAGAACTGGACTTAACCAATTGCTATTTATCAAAAGAAGGTTGCATCATTGACCTGTCTGTTGTAATGGGCGGTGTAAGTCTTAAGATATCACGCGAATGGAACATTCAATCTGAAATTACACCGATCATGAGTGGCATTGAAGATGAAGGTCAATATGCGAACAATGTACATATTGATCCGGCTGCAACAATTATATTACGTGGCAGTGTGGTAATGGGTGGAATTGAAATTAAAAGAGCATAACAATGCAGCATCCTTTATTTGTATCTAAAAGAAAACTATACACCTATATCTTTGCATGGATGCCCGTATTAGGCATTCATGCATTCATTGATATATACATTTATAAAATACCTACCACGTTAAGCGTCATCGATGCAGGTATATCTACTGGTATCTTTGCCATGATCGGCATGCTTTCCTGGTACACCGTACGTTTTATAAGTATTGACAATACAAAAATCCTCTTTACTATATTAAATCATTTTATTGCTGCACTGCTCTTTATTACGCTGTGGTTTTTTATTTCGAATTCAATTTTAAAAATCCTAAGCAACGATTTTTATTTTCTGAATTTCATTCAAACCACAACACCATTCCGAATTGTCATCGCATTGTTCTTCTATTGCATACTCGCTTTATCGTATTACCTGTATAAATATTACAGCTCGTATAAGGCACGAATAGAAAGAGAAGCCGAATGGAAAACGCTGGTAAAGGAAGGCGAACTGAATTTATTAAAATCACAGCTGCAACCGCACTTCATCTTCAACAGCTTAAATTCCATTCATGCATTGATGTATCAGGATATGGAAAAAGCGCAGGAGATGCTTACAAACTTATCTTCTTACCTGCGTTTATCAATCGAAAAGAATAAAGAAAAATCGGTTCCGTTTTCGGAAGAACTTCAAAATGGCTTATTGTATTGCTCTATAGAAAAAATCCGTTTCGGGAACAGATTGGATATTGAAACAACGATTTCAGAAGATTCTCTTTCATGTCAGGCTCCCTTTATGATCCTACAGCCGCTTCTTGAGAATGCCATCAAACATGGCTTGTTTGGATTCATTGGAATGGTTAAGATTGAAATCGTCAGCTTTGTTGAAGACAATGCGCTGCACATACTTATAAAAAACAATCACGATCCGTCTGTACACAAACAAAACGGAAATGGTCTGGGACTAACGCATGTACAACATCGCTTCGCTTTATCATTCGGAAGAAAAAATCTGGTGAAAATTAAAGATGAAAACGGTATCTTTCAGGTAGAACTTATTATTCCTCAATATTGATTTGAATACAATACGCACTATAATCATAGACGACGAACCTCTTGCCAGAGATCTGATCCGTTTGTATCTGAAAGACTATACATCCTTTCAGATCATCGAAGAATGTGCCAATGGATTTGAAGGATTAAAAGCGATCCAGGAACTGAAGCCGGATGTTATTTTTTTAGATATTGAAATGCCGAAGGTAACAGGTCTGGAAATGCTTGAACTGCTTGATCAGCCGCCGGTGGTCATTTTCACAACAGCCTATCAGGAACACGCGATAAAAGCATTCGATCTGAATGCCCTGGATTATTTATTAAAACCGTTTTCAAAAGATCGGTTCAAAAAAGCCATTGATAAAATCGTGACACGTATTGAATCAAAAACAGTTGATCCGAATATCATCAAAGATTTTATTAAGGAACCGCCGTTGCCACATGGCACGATCGATCGAATCGTAGTTAAAACTATTAATTCGATCAAAATAATTCCTGCTTCTGAAATCAAATATCTGGAAGCACAGGACGATTATGTAATGATCTATACGCATGAAGGTAAATTCCTAAAACAGCAAACCATGAAGTATTTTGAACATGCGCTTGATCCAGCTTTTTTCATTCGCATTCATCGTTCGTATTTAATTAATGTTCGCGAAATCTTGCGTATTGAACCGTATGAAAAATCTTCGTACCAGGTCATTTTAAAAGACAATACTACACTGCCAATCAGCAGAACCGGATATAGTTTATTAAAAGAAAAATTAAATTTTTAGATAGAACATTCAATGTTCTTTCTTATACCCCCGATACTTTTCTATAATTCTATTGCGAAGAATAAATACGGTAAGTCCGGCCAATACTACAACAACAGCACCGGCTCTTAAAGCAAAGGCTGTGCCCATATACTCCGACACCAAACCAATCTGAAAATTTCCGAGTGGTGTCAGCCCGATAAACATCAGTACATAAATACTCATCACTCTTCCTCTGAATTCACTTTTAACAAGCGTCTGTATCGTAGTATTGGATTGGGATGCAAACGACAACAATCCAAAACCACTAAAGAACAATAGTATAGATGCGGTATTCACATCGGTTGTATAACTGAATAAAAAGATACTGATCGAAAACACCAGTGTGCCTCCGAAAATAAAATACATAGGAGATATTTTTTTTGAATACAAGGCTATCACAAGTGTTGCCAAGAGAGATCCCAGACCCGACGATGCATACAGATAACCCAGCCCCGCTGCACCAACATGAAAAGTATTTTTTGCCATAATAGACAACACCGTTGTGTACGACCAGCCAAATACAGAAACAATCGCGATCACAATAAACAATGTACGGATGATCGGATGCGTCGCCGAATAATGTATTCCTTCTTTAATTGCCTTTATCGGATCCGGCAGATGAGCAGGCTTTACGTGTTCCATTTTTATTTTCCGCAATGCAAGCAATACGGCAACGTAACTCAGTGCATTCAGAATAAATGCACCTCCGGTACCAATGATTGCAATCATCAGTCCGGCAACAGTGGGGCCAATAACACGTGCGCTATTAAATACTCCGGAGTTCAAAGCAATAGCAGATGGCAGCTGTTCTTTATTTACAAGTTCAGAAACAAATGCTTGTCGTGCCGGTGCATCAATGGCATTCACTGTACCTAACAGAAATGCAATCACACATATTTCCCAGATGGTGATCCAGTCAAAAACAGTCAATATGCCCAGCAACAAGGCCAGTACCATGGCACAGATTTGTGTAAAAAATAAAATTTCTTTTTTAGGAAAACGGTCCACAATTACACCGCCATACAATGTAAAAAGAAGTGTAGGAAGCGTAGACAAGGCCATTACCAGACCAATCAAAAAAACAGATTCAGTTAATTGCAGCACTAACCAACTTTGCGCGACAATTTGCATCCATGTTCCGATCATAGAAACAAGCTGTCCGGAAAAATAGAGTTTATAATTTGTGCTTTGAAAAGCAGGAAATGCTTTCTGTACCTTATCTACCCACACCCGATTTTGCCCACCAGGTACTTCCGGATTCGAATTAACAATAAAATTTTCTTCAGAATTTATTCCGCTATCCATATCTAAATCGCGCTTGCCGGCCTACTCATCTAAAGATAGGAAAAGAAAATTTACTCTGTTACCTGATTGATCAAAAAAGCATATTGTTTCCCATTCAGTTTAATATGCAGAATAACTTTTATGCACTCTTTCGTTTCAAAAAAAATATTTCCTTCTACATAGCTCAATGGATATATGGTATTCGCACGTAAGGCCTGTGATTCCCAAAAAGCTTTTTGAGCTTTTGCATCCAGCAGATTATTTTGTTCCGATTTCAGTTTTTCATTATAAATGGTTGTGCTAGTCTGCGTAGTAGTATTGATCTTGTTGGCCCAAGGCGTAACTTTAGCAATGCTTACAGCCGTATTCCCTGTGTTTCGGCTTTTTACAAGGGTATTGATTTCTTTTTCAGATCGGGCAATCTCCGCATCTGCTTTTGCAATATGTATTTCAGGATTACAGATCGCTACAGAATCCATGTTCCCATTCGCGTATACACGACTGATGCTGCAATCTTTAGGATTGATTGTTATCGTATCATTTCCAATATTCTGAATTTTAAGTCTGAAAACGGTAAATCCATCATGGTTCGCTTCATCGTAGATACTTAAAAAAACAGGGTCATCGTAAATACTGCAACTTTTCTTCCCATTCAGCCATAGTGCCTTTTCACCGCATTCTACTTCGTAATGAGTTGCATATTTGCCCAATAATCCCAAATACAGATACAAAAACAGAATGGATATAACTTTCATGCTCTATTTAATCAAACTTAATATATCCTGATACGTTCTAATCAGCGGCACTGTTACTATGGATGTTGACAAAAAGCGGATAATTTGTTTCGAATTTACCTCTACTGGTTATTAATTTGCGTATATCTTCTTGATAATGAATAATTAAATGATAATATTTAACGTGGCTTTTAATATACGAGTGACTTTTTTTAACAGATGAATAATTTTTACAAAAACGAATTAATCAGGCGGGAAGGCCGAATCAAGCAATATGTATTTATTACATCCACTATAATTGCATTGGGTTCAATACCGGATCTTATTTTAGGTGTATATCCAGCCGTGATCTGTATCGGCATTCTCTCCCCAATTTTATTAGCCGCATATTATTTCAATAAAAAACGTACCGACGTAGCCGGAACATTACTCTTGCTGTACATCACCTGCTCCATTTTCATTTCCAATATGTTTTATGGCATGGAGGCCAATAACAGTTATTACTACATTGCAGAATACATCATGCTGCTACTTGTAATTGACACACGAAATAAATTTTATCTGATCATAAACCACGTCCATATCGGTTTTTCTATACTAGCAGCTCAGTTTTTGAATTTTTACAATTACAAACTCTTCGTTACCGAAAATGACGCCATCATGATCATGGGTAACGTAAATATTGTTCTTGCAGTAATAGCAAGTATGTATTTGTTCTATACCTATGTTGAAGAAAATATTGCCAAAGAAAATTATCTGATCTTAATGCATAAACGAATCAACACTAAAAATAAAGTAATTGAAAATGCACAAGTAAATTTAGAGACTTTTATTTACAGAGCATCTCACAATCTTCAAGGCCCCATACGATCTATAATGGGGCTATACAACATCAGTATCTTAGAGCACAACTCTGAAAAATTAAAAGAATTAATTCAGCTGGTAAATGAAAGTGCCATTAAGCTGGATGAAGAATTATCGATCACCTCTCAGATATTTAAGATCAACCAACATATTATAACATTAGAACCGGTTAACTTATATCAATTTGCTGCTGATTATTACAAAACCAGTGATATTGAAATTGTCGAAAAAAATCTTTCTGTATACAATACCCTTGCCGATGTCACCTTGCTTACAGAAGGAATGAATAATTTATATTCCATCTTTAAAAAACTAAGACTAACTCCACACACTAAACCTCAATTGACACTTAATATTACAGGAGTAATTTTTTCTTTTACAATTACTTTTGAAGCGATTCAACTTGACGATAAATATTTATCTGTCTTTTTTGCACCGTATCAAAAAGACCTTAGTTACTTATACAACCTTACAAGTGAGCCCTACATTTGCAGAAGAATTATGGACAAACTTCATGGAGATATTTCAATACATAAAATGGACAACAACTATCTTTCTTTTACAGTTGCGTCTCAATTGATTTAACAAAAAAATATTTCCACACCTCATCCTTTGAATGATTAAATGCCCCAAGTAACGTTCAGAAAAAATAACTTAAATCAATTAAAAGTGTTTTAAAGGACGACCCCAGCGGGGTCGCATGTTTATAGCATATATTATAATAGTTTTTTTACGCACAATACCGAAGGTATTTTATTGGAAAATAATACCTTCGGTATTGTGCGTATTTTGTTTTGAATTTGATCCTCTATAAACATATGACCCCGACTGGGGTCATAACCCTACTATCAGCTGCGAGTGTTCTTTAAAACGAATTTGCATGAATTTATTTTTACCGCATTTTAAAAATAGTATGTATCAGGGTAGGTCTAAATAATTACATTCACGCTATTAAATATTAAACTGTGCTGCTTAACTATTTATTATTTTGAAGCAGTTATTTTTATAGAAACATCTACCTCATTGCTCATTGTCACGCTGTTTCCTCCTACACCATAGTCCAAGCGATTAAGCGTTACAGTACCTTCAAAAATACCATTGGTATGTGTAAAAGGAATTTTGATATCCTTCGTTACACCTTTGATTGTAAGTTTACCTTCTGCAATAAGACCGCCTCCGCTGGTTTTAAGAATCTGAGTACTTTCAAATGTTATTTTAGGATAGGTGGCAACATTGAAAAAATCTTCTTTACGCAAGTGCTTGTCACGACCTTCAATGCCTGTATCAATGGATTCTACATTTATGGTTGCTTTTATTGAACTTGGAGCCTGGGCAGATTCATTGTAATCGATATGTGCTTCAAATGATTTAAAAGATCCGTCCACACCTATTCCGGCATTTTTTATTTTAAATGCTACCGAACTTTTCGTGTAGTCAGGTTTTAATAAAAAAGACATGCTTGCCAAAGCAAGGAGTGCGATTGCGGCGAAGCCAATTATTTTTGCGCTAGTTCTCATATGTATTACGTGTATTACGGTTTGATTATATATAATTTACATAGATGTTTGAACATACACAAGAATAAGGCCAATATCTAACGTTCTTATTATCCATGTATGTGAAGGCCATCTAAACTTTTTTTTATACTTTTAACAGATATTCAACTGAAATAATTCATTGATATCATTCAATTTGCATGAAAAAATACATTGCTTATTTTAGCGCCTGCTTACTACTCAGCTCTTGTGGCTCATCCACACTACCCGCAGCAGATATATTAAAACACAATTACCATCTTTCAAACGATAGCATAGAACAGTCTCTTGAAGTGTTTTCATTAGGAGATTCTACGGCACAATTTGTTTTACGTGTAGAAAATAAATATCATGACACATTAGATAGCTATATGAGTCATGCTGCATCTGCAGATGGAAAGCATTTTACACATGTTCGGGAAAATTGTAAGATTGCATTTGAAATAAAAGACGAAAAAAGAGATACCATTCTGCTTACGCAATGCGATTGTCCGGAACTATCCGTTGCCCCTGTTAAACGCAGCATGACAACGGATAGCGCTCAGATCGTCGTTTTTAGATAATCGGTTATAAACACAACCAATAAGTTATTCACACGTACTGAGTTAAAACAAAGAATTCAAGAATGCGAATTGCTTGTTTATTAGAAATGATTTAACTTGATTTAGTAGACTAATTCTTAATCCATGAAAAAGCAGTTATCCCTGATCGTATTTGTTCTGTTAACATTTATTTTACAATCTCAATCACCTGTTCAGCCTGATCCGACAAAAACAAAATATCTTATTCTAAAGACGAATCGTTTATTGGGCATGAATCATATGGCTGTTAAAAATGGTAAAACATATACAGGCGATTTTGGCAAAGCCATACAATACGAACGTTATGCGAAGCAATTATATCTTGCAAAAGAATATAAGAAGGCGGCACAATTCAGCTATCGTTCAAGAGAATTTTCAATCGCATCACTGGTTGCAAATAAAGCGAAACCTACAAGTGATGCAACATTTACAACCGAAGAAAAAATGATGGTGTCTCCATTGCCTGAAGTTACGGTCATGGACAAAGAGCTACTTGAAAAAAACATACCGTTGCCAACTGACCAGGACTTACTCGCAGGTAATCTCGATATTACCATCTAAAGCTGTCCACTTTAGTCAAGTGATTATACATATTTTTTAGTCCCGCCCTTGAGCGGGACTTTTTATTTGTCCCGTTGGCTAAAGCCAACGGCAATGAAAGCAGAACTTACCTCACTTACAATTCAGCATTATTATCAGCCGCAGAGATAGTTTGTCGGCCGCCCCCATCTCTATCCTTAGAGTTAGCACAGCGCTCTAAGGATGTTTTAATAGAAGAGAGTTTTTGACTCGAATTAAGTATTTGATGAGAATTTAAAACGAGTCAAAGACTCTTGTTTATTTGCTGATCCTTAGAGCGCTTCGCTAACTCTAAGGATAGAAACATCGACGGTCCAAAGATTCTTTTTATATTTACCTTATAAACCACCCGACTTATGCCAACACCGTTCCTTACCGCTCAATGGAAGAAATTAATTTTAGCGAACTATGCCATAGATCCTGAAGTTTTAAAACCATATGTGCCTGCCGGTACAGAGCTTGACCTATGGAACGATACCTGCTATGTTTCTGTCGTTGGATTTTTATTTGATGAGGTGAAAGTGAAAGGCTTTTCTATTTTTGGACATAAATCTTTTCCTGAAGTGAACCTTCGTTTTTATGTACGTCGCTTTGAAGATGGAGAATGGAAAAGAGGTGTGGTATTTATTAAGGAAATTGTACCCAAAAGAATGATCACAATTGTTGCAAATACAATTTATGGCGAAAAGTATCAAACACTTCCAATGCGCCATCAATGGGATATTCTGGACAATGAGCAGCGTATCGAATACGAATGGAAAGTAAATAATAAATGGAATTACCTGCGGGTTAAAACAGGTCTGGAGCCTGTAGATATCAAAGAAGGCAGTGAGGCAGAATTCATCACCGAACATTATTGGGGATACACCAAACGTTCGGAGACAAAAACTTCTGTGTATGAAGTTGTACACCCACGCTGGAAAGTATACCGCATGCACAATCTGAATTTCTCTTTCAGTACCAAAGAATTATTCGGAGAGGCTTTTGTACCCTATTTGGAAACCAAGCCTACTTCTATTTTTCTGGCTGAAGGCTCAGAAATTGCAGTAATGGGTGATGGGAATTTGAAATATTAAACTTGTTTCAGTATTTTAAATTGCCCTAGTTTAGCTTACAGGCGATATTTTCACATGCCCTATCCTTTACGTACTTTAATACGTATATTCCAATACATTTTTCAGGAATACTTTTAGAATCTACTTTATTAAAATACCTGCTGTATGAACCTTTTTCAAAAAATTATAAATCTCGGAATTTCGCCCGAAACAAAGCCGTTGAACCAACAATACATCCGCATTACGAACTCGATCAATTTGCTTTTTATTTTTGTTGTTTCAATCCCGTTGATTATTGCAATAACTTCTCTGACAAACGATACCATAAATAGCTATGGACGATTCATTTTATTAATCGCATGTAGTATATGTTGTCTTCTAATGAATAGGTTTCATTTAAACAGACTTGCTAAAATTGTAACGTGCATAACCCCTGTTTTTGCATTGATAGTCTATCCTATATTCATAAGTCATTTTATTCATGCCGGCATGTTTCTTTGGATCCCTTATGCGATAATGGCTCTGGGTGTTGTTCCATTTTTTATTTTTTCCTTTGAAGAAGAGAAAATACTCATGCTGAGCGTAATCGGATTATATGTTTTATTAGTTGTGGGATTTGATGAATTCTTACTGTCTCATTTTGATCAATTACCTGACCTTGCTTTCATAAAAAAATATTATTTGTATTATCTCTTTGCCAAAATAGCAATTACCGTTTTTCTTTATACCACTTTTTTAATGTTTAAATTAATGTATCATAATAATCGTGTAAAATTATTGAGGACTACAGAAGAATTAAATCAAAAAAATGAAGCACTCAACACACTTAATGCCTCTCTGGAAAATAAAGTAGCTGAACGTACCGCTAAATTATCTTTACAAAACGAACGTATCAAAAATCTTGCTTATACCAATGCGCATGAAATACGATCTTACATTGCTCGAATAATAGGCTTGTCAAATATCGTTAAACATGATATTTCTCAGGAAGAAAAAGAATTTTGCGAATCTAAAATCGTAGAAAATATTTCAGATCTGGACAAGGTCACTCAAAAGCTATCTAAAGAGTTGATTGAAGAGAAATAAAATACACATAAGACGCAATAAATTGCGTCTCTACTACCCCAATACATACTCCACAACCACAGCAGTAGCGGCACCCAGCAGCGACATCACCAATCGGTTTGCTTTAAATTTGTGTTGTGGATTTGATTCAAAAAAGATCGTTGTTGAGATATACAAGAAATTACCTGCAAGCAACGCGAATAATAATCCCATACCTTCGGCATTCAGAATTCCCTGATCGGATAAGTAATCACTTACAAATAAACCAAGCGGAGATGCCAGCGCAAATACCAGCTGCCAACCAAAGATCGATGTGCGTGTTTTCATCAAGCCGATCAATACGGCTGCCAAAGCAAATGCTTCAGGTAATTTATGTAACACCAATCCTATAAGTAATGTATTGTGTTCGCCTTCCGCATGCATGTGTGAAGGATGCATCAACAAAGTCCCTTCCAATAAACCATGCACACACATAGCAAGCATGATGAAATATTTTTGAGAACCATTGTGATCGTGATGTAAATGTATGTGTCCGTGTTCAACACCTGTAGAAAAATACTCAATAAGCATTTGTAAAAAGTATCCTACCAATACGAAGATTCCTGCCAATTTAAAATTACCCGATTCCGTAACTGCTTCAGGTAAAATATGAATCACCGTGATAGAGAATAAATACGCTCCGCTAAACGACAAAATAAATTTGAAGTTTTCTGTTCCTCTTGCGGAAGTAAAATAAACCAGCAAAGCGGGAATAAACGCAACTAAAAATAAAATTATAGCACTCAGTAACATTTCGGTTATTTTTTAGCAATCATTATTAATCGATCCGATTCTGCAGCATCATAAGCATCTAGCCTGTAGCTACCAAAAGTATCAACCAGTGTCAGTCCGGCAAAGGTAAAGAATTCTTTAAAATCTTCTAAGGTCAATGCTTTCACACGCTCAGTAAAGAAGTATGGTGTATTATCTGCTTCAAAACGAATTTCTTTATGAATGTATCCATCCTTCACATATCGTTTTAGATAAAACTCAATGCCTTCCATTACTTTCGTTTCTTCTTCCTTCAACAAATTCACGGCATGCGTTACATTCATAAAATCAATCACCAGCGAACCTCCTACTTTCAAAGCTCTTGAAAGCGTTGTAAACGCAGCCTTATCTTCTGCTTCCGTTTCAAAATATCCGAAACTGGTAAACAAATTCAATACATAATCAAAGGCTTCATTCCATGCAGGCTTACGCAGATCATGTACCAAAAACGTAACCCCCTTCGGTGCATAGGATTTAGCCAGCGAAATACTTGCGGTAGAAAGATCAGCACCCGTTAATGTATACCCCTTTTCAGCAAGAAATAATGTATGTCTTCCCTTTCCGCACGGCAGATCAAGTATGCTCGCCCCTTTTGGAACAGCCATATGATCCATCAGATTGGTTAAAAACACTTCCGCTTCAGATTCATTGCGGTTGCTATACAAAATATGGTAATACGGCGTATCAAACCAGGTATCAAACCATTCTTTCTGTAACTGAGGCATATTTGTTCTTTTAAACAGGCTATTGGAAATTATATACAATATTAATCAAAAGGAAGTTCATTTAAGAATCTATGTTTTAAGTTCTATGTAATAAGTTTTAAGAGAATCATCTTAGAACTTAAAACTTTACACCTAAAACTCATTATCTTTGTACCAATGCGTGAAGACTATTTAAAATCAGACGACGAACAGTTTACTCCCGGTGAGAAGGAGATTGAAAGGGCATTGCGGCCGCTTTCTTTTGATGATTTTGCCGGACAGGATAAAATACTCGAAAATCTAAAAGTTTTTGTCAGTGCGGCTAAACAACGCGGCGAACCCTTGGATCACGTATTGCTACATGGACCTCCGGGACTGGGCAAAACAACACTTTCAAATATTATTTCAAACGAATTAAATTCGAATATAAAGATCACTTCGGGCCCTGTATTGGAAAAACCGGGCGATCTGGCAGGTTTGCTTACCAATCTGCAAACAAACGACGTGTTGTTTATCGATGAAATTCACCGCTTGAATTCTGTGGTAGAAGAGTATTTATACTCTGCTATGGAAGATTATAAAATTGATATCATGCTGGATTCGGGTGCTAATGCCCGAAGCATTCAGATCGGCTTGAATCCGTTTACTCTCATCGGTGCTACTACACGTGCGGGTTTGCTTACCTCTCCCCTGCGTGCACGTTTTGGCATCAATGCACGCTTAGAATATTACGACGCAAAATTACTTACTCAGATTGTTCAACGCTCTTCAGATCTCTTAAATACACCGATTCTTGAAACAGCAGCATACGAGATTGCCCGCCGAAGCAGAGGTACTCCTCGTATTGCAAATAATTTATTAAGACGTACAAGAGACTTTGCTCAGATCAAAGGCGATGGCACCATTACGCTGGAGATTGCACGTATGGCGCTTAATGCATTGAATGTAGATCACAACGGTTTGGATGATATGGATATCCGCATCCTTACAACCATCGTTGATAAATTCAAAGGCGGACCGGTTGGTCTGTCAACGATTGCTACTGCTGTAGGCGAAGAAGCCGAAACCATTGAAGAAGTGTACGAACCTTTTTTAATTCAGGAAGGATACATGAAACGTACATCCAGAGGCAGAGAGGTTACACCACTTGCATACAAGCATTTGCAACGCACACCGCCGGCACAATCAGGTACTTTATTTGAATAAGAAATGGCTTCTTTGCAGACATCGCACAACACGCGTATTGTTAAAGAAGCTGCAAAACTAGCGGGCTTTGATTACTGCGGCATTTCTACAGCCCGATTTTTAGAAGAAGAAGCACCGCGCCTTGAATCCTGGCTCAACCGCAACCAACACGGCACCATGTCGTGGATGGAAAATTATTTCGACAAACGGTTAGATCCCCGGAAATTAGTAGACGGAGCAAAATCCGTTGTATCGGTATTGCTGAATTATACTCCAGCTCCGGAAGATACTACCCTTTCAGAAGGCGATGTAAAAATTTCCCGTTATGCATATGGCAAAGATTATCATCATGTCTTGAAAGATAAATTTAAAATAATGTTGCAGTACATTACCAAACATATAGGTGAAGTGAACGGCAGAGCATTCGTTGACTCCGCACCGGTGATGGATAAAGCCTGGGCCAAACAAAGCGGTTTAGGCTGGGTTGGCAAGCATAGCAACATTATTACGAAAGATTCCGGCAGCTACTTTTTCATCGGCGAACTGATCATTGATCTGGAGCTGGATGTCGACGGACCGATCAAAGATTATTGCGGAACCTGTACACGCTGTATTGACGCCTGTCCGACTAACGCCATTACAGAGCCGTATCAGGTAGATGGTAGCAAATGCATTTCTTATTTAACCATTGAATTGAAGGAGCAGATTCCGCCTGAGTTTAAAGAGCAGATGCAAGGCTGGGCTTTTGGCTGTGATATCTGTCAGGAAGTTTGTCCCTGGAACAGTTTTGCCACCCCTATCAAAAAAAATGAGTTCTCCCCTTCGGAAGAACTCAAAAAATATTTTGAAATGCCTTTAAAAGAAATCACTAAAGAAGTATTCAATATCCTTTTTAAAGACTCAGCAATAAAAAGAACCAAAATCGAAGGGCTCTCCAGAAATCTGACATTTATAAAAAAAGATTCTTAAGCAAAACAACGCTTCAAAACCAATTCGTGCTTATGCCCAAAATGTTCGTAGCACCAATTTCTTAGCTCTACAACTTCTTCTACAATCAATTCACTCAAATGTTTAATCAATTCCTTCTCAAAAAGCTGCTGATCAAAGCTTACTTTCTCAAGAATAAATTTTGCATAATTTAACATATAGCCCAATAGGTGTTTTGGTGAAAACTTTAAATTATTACGCTAATATTACATGAAAGGTTGTAACCTCTCAACTATTTATCCGGTTTATTTGTCATTTTTGTATAAAATCACCTCTAAATCATCAGATATTGAATTTAAATCAAATAAATAGACTGGCTTTGGCCTTATTTGTTGGACTGGCAATTTGCTATTCTTCAAATAGTCAAACTATTTCTTTTAAATGCAATAATACCACCTTACATAAAAATGATTTTTTAAGTATATCTATTACATTCTCAAAGGATGCAAAGAAAGAATACAACGCCTATAAAAGTTATCAATTCCCGGATATCGCAGATATGGTGAAGTCTCATACCTACTTTGACGATAAAGAAGGTGTAGATAAATCTCATACGATCACTCAATGGTATGAACCCATAAAACCCGGAACCAAAAATGTTCCCGCAATAAGTATTCAAACTAAAAATAAAACGTTTACCAATCCTTCTTTTACCGTTTCGGTATTGTCTGAACTTTCGGACAACCCAACAGAACCACCTGCAGAGCCGTGGATCGGAAAAACAAAATTACAATTTGATGCTCCTTCTATTGAATGGCATGTAACAAGTTCAACAAAAGAATTGTATCCCATGCAGCCTATTCATATCAAGGGCTACCTGCTAATACCTATCGACAATACGATTCCGTTTACCTTCGTCAATAGTCATGAGCAAAAAGAACTGCTTAAAAAGAAAATCAAAAATAATAATTGCCTTATACAGGACCAGGATTTATCAAATACATTCGAACGTGACACCATTACCAAAGACAATATTGAATTTCTAAAACTCACAGTCATTGATCAATTTCTCTTTCCTCAAAAGTCGGGCGAAATCATTATTCCTGCTACCGAATGGTATGTTTATGGGTATAAAAGGGGAACAAATGAGGAAGGCATTGTTCGGCTTCCTGAAAAAATACTTCTAAAAGAAAAAAGCATTTCAATAAAAGTAAAAGCTTTGCCCGCTACAACTTCTACAAAAATAGTTCCTGTTGGATTGTTTTACATCAAAGACTATCTCGATACGAAACGTATCCGCAATGGACAGGCAACGTATTTATCGATTGTGCTGGAAACCAATACAGACCTTACTTCCATAGGCAATTTTGAATTTGTTTCTTCCGATATTGAATTGATGGGAGAAGAAATTGTTTCGTTGCGCGTGATTGATACTGACCAGTGGCGTGTGCGTAAAGAATTTAAGTTTCAGATCAATCCCTTACGCAGCGGACAATATGAGTTAGCAGATGCATTTCGATATGTATATTTCAATCCTTCAAAACAAAAATACGATACGATACATCCCAAATCTGTACTGACTGTTTATGGAGACCGCATCACGGAAAGCAATGCCATGCTGACCAACGACGAATTTTATAATCGATATAATTATCAAACGAACAATACCTTATTTAAAACCAATCAGAATGATTTGTTCAACTACTTGGCGAACCTGATTATTTTGATTATGTTAGTAGTTACCGCAATTCTTGTAATAAAAAAATGAGCAATACATACGGCACAATATTTCGCATTACCACCTTTGGAGAATCTCATGGTAATGCTGTCGGAGTTATAGTAGATGGCTGTCCGCCTAATATCGAAATCGACGAAGCATTTATTCAATCAGAAATGGCTCGCAGAAAACCGGGACAATCTAAAATTGTTACACAACGTCAGGAAGACGATGTGATAGAAATTTTATCCGGTGTGTTTGAAGGTAAATCTACAGGTACCCCGATCGCTATGATGGTGCGCAATGCAGATCAGCGCAGCAAAGATTATTCGCACATTGCAGATCGCTATCGTCCATCACATGCAGATTATACCTATCAGGAAAAATATGGTTTCCGTGATTACCGTGGCGGCGGCAGAAGCTCTGCCCGTGAAACCCTTGCACGTGTAGCTGCAGGAGCATTAGCGAAAATAATTTTAGCAAAAGCAAATATTAAAATTCAGGCATACGTTTCGCAGGTAGGTCCGTTGAAATTGACAACAGATTACAAAGCATTAAACATTCCGAATGCAGAAACAAACATCATTCGTTGTCCGGATGATGAAGTTGCTGAAAAAATGATTGCCTTCATCGATGAAACGCGTAAGAATAAAGATACGGTTGGTGGCGTTGTAAGCTGCGTGATTGAAGGATCTCCCGTAGGTTTAGGCGAACCGGTATTTGATAAATTGCATGCAGAACTTGGCAAAGCCATGTTAAGCATCAATGCTGTAAAAGGTTTTGAATACGGCAGCGGATTTGAAGGTGTGGAACTATTCGGCTCACAACACAACGATAAATTCTATGCAGACGAAGATGGCACGGTACGCACACAAACAAACCATTCAGGTGGTATACAAGGCGGTATCAGCAACGGAGAAGATATTTATTTCCGCGTTGCATTCAAGCCGGTTGCAACCATTATGATCGACCAGGAAAGCATCAACGATAAAGGCGAAACGGTTACTGTAAGTGGCAAAGGCAGACACGATCCATGCGTGGTACCTCGTGCAGTGCCAATTGTGGAAGCAATGGCAGCAATCGTTATGGTTGATTTTTATTTAAGAAACAAAGCCATACGTTTTGACTGAAAAGGAAAATAAAAAGATTCCCATGCATGTTAAAATACTTGCAGGTATGGTGCTGGGTATAGCATGGAGCATTGCTGCGAGTTATACTACGGAAGGTGCAGCATGGACACAAAGTTACATCAAACCATTCGGAACGGTCTTTATTAAATCACTTCAAATGCTGGCAATTCCACTGATCATCACATCGATTATCAGTGGAATTGCCGGTTTAAGGGATATCAATAAACTTGGCCGCATCGGCGGACGCACACTTGCCTTGTTTACTATTACCTGCCTAACTTCTACCCTTCTTGGTGTGACGCTTGCCAGTGTGTTCAAACCAGGATCTGCTATTCCCGAAAAAACAAAAACAGAATTACTTTCATCCTATCAGGAAAAAACAACCGGACTGATAGACAAAGCACAGCAAAGTGTAGGCGGTGCAATGGATATGATAACGGAAATGGTCCCGAATAATATTTTCCATGCCATGAGCAACAACGGCATGATGCTGCAGGTTGTAATATTTTCTATTTTATTCGGTATCGCCTTATCTAAAGTAGATGTATCCAAATCAGACATCGTTATACAGTTTATAGAAGGCTTAAATGAAACATTTATGAAATTGGTAATGCTGGTTATGCTCATCGCACCTATTGGTGTATTTGCATTGATCGCATCCATCAGTTTCAATGTAAGTGTATTTTTATCCTTACTTTATTATATGCTTACTGTAATTGCTGGTTTAGCGGTGATCTTATTTATTCTGTACCCGTTTATCATTCGCTTGTTTTCAAAAATTACCTACGGAAGATTTTTCAAAACCATGCAGCCGGTATTTTTAATGGCATTCTCTACGAGTTCAAGTGCCGCAACGTTACCCGTTACCATGGAGCGTGTTTCCAACGGCTTTAACATTAAAAAAGAAATTTCTGATTTTGTTCTTTCTCTTGGCACAACCATCAATATGGACGGCACTGCTTTATATCAAAGCATTGCAGCCGTATTTATTGCACAGGCTACAGGTATTGATCTTACAGTCGGACAAATGGTGATCATTGCGTTAACTGCAACGTTATCTGCTGTAGGTGCTGCTGGCATTCCTGGCGCAGGCATGATTACGCTGATCATTGTATTAGATGCCATCCATGTTCCGATTGAAGCCATCGCACTCATTATGGCTCCGGACCGTTTATTGGATATGTTCCGCACGGTTATCAATGTTGCGGGTGATGCCTGTGGCGCGATTGCCGTTTCGGGGATGGAGGATAAGCGTGGCCAGTAAACAGTGGTCAGTTGTCAGTATGAGTTTCTATACTTACAACTCATTTTTAATATTTCCTTTTGCGTCCTTTGCGGTTAAATTTTATAAATAAAAAAAGCCCACCCTAAATAAGAGTGAGCTTAAAATCTAAACTAAACTACAACTACATTGACTTCCCTGCTTCCATTTCCTTTTTAAGATTCGGCAAAAACCCTGCAACCAGCCCCAACAAAGGAAGTACGGATGCAATCTGAAATGCATATTCAATCGACGTTTTGTCTGCTACAAATCCTAAGATTGCAGAACCGATCCCGCCCATACCAAAAGCCAGTCCGAAGAACAAGCCCGACACCATACCAATCTTGCCCGGCATTAATTCCTGTGCATACACAAGTATTACCGAAAAGGCTGAAGACAAGATCAAGCCGATCATTACGCACAATATTCCCGACCAGAATAAATTTGCAAACGGCAATAATAAGGCAAACGGTGCAGTTCCTAAGATAGAAAACCAGATCACATGCTTTCTGTTGAAACGATCGCTGATCGGTCCACCAAGGAAAGTACCTATGGCCATAGACAAAAGGAAGATAAACAAATAGAATTGCGATTGTTCTACTGTTAAACCAAACGTTTTATTCAAGTAGAAGGTGTAATAACTTGTGATGCTTGATACATATACAAACTTCGAAAAGATCAATACCACTAAGATCGTTAATGCACCAATCACTCTTTTTCTGGATAAATTATGTTCATCAGAAGATGCTGCCTTCTTTTTACTTCTGTTTGTTAAATAGTTTTTATACCATATCGATACCCGCGATTGAATAACAATTGCAAGTACCGCAAATGCCGTTAAATAAATAATTCCATGCTGCCCTTGAGGCGCAATCAACCATGCTACAACCAACGGTGCTATCGCACTACCGGTGTTTCCGCCGATCTGGAAGATGGATTGCGCAAGCCCTCTTTTCTTCGAACCTCCGGATGCCATATAAGCAACGCGTGAAGATTCCGGGTGTAATACTGCAGAACCGATACCAACCACACACACCGACGCCAGGACCAGATAGAAATTCGTTGCGTACGACAACGAAATAATTCCGACCAAGGTAAAACACATACCGATCGGCAACGAATACGGTTTAGGTTTTACATCCGTATACAAACCAATTGCTGGCTGAAGCAGCGACGCAGTAACGTTTAACACAAACGTAATCAACCCGATTTGTGTAAAACTGAGTTGTAACGATTCTTTAAATACCGGATACATCATCGGGATCGACTGTTGAATCAGATCGTTTAATAAATGTGCACCACTGATTGCAAAAAGGATGGGATATACCGTTGTTTGAATCGTTTGGCCTATCTCCCGTTCTGCTACTTCATTTTCATTTTCCATAATTGTATTTGTTTTATTGATTTAATTCATCCTATCATCTGATGATTTAATTGAAATTTTTTTAATCCAGACTCAAGATCTGAGACATATATTCTCCGGCCTTCTTTGATTCTTTGTTTGCAATCGCTTCACAGAGTTTTTCGTGTAATCCCTGCGACCGCTTGTATGCTTTGGTGTCGGGATATTCCGTTTGGAAATAATCGCTGATCACTTTTGCAAAGGTTTTATACAGATCAATCAGTACGGGATTTTTAGAAGCTTCTGCAATCACAACGTGGAATGCAATATCTGCGCTTAAGCATTCTTCCTGAACCTGTTCTTCGATTGCTTTCTTACGTTGACTTAACAACGTACGCATTTGTTTTACTTCTTTCTCCGTTCGGTTTTCAGCTGCCTTCTGAACCATTGTTATCTCAAGCATATGCCGAACTTCATTCAATTCTTTGGTATTTGCTCTTCGCAGTCGCTGATGTAGCGGCTCCGTCACCACATTCGCATCCTGAACAAATGTTCCCTTCCCTTGCTGTACAGTCACCAGACCGGCATTTGCCAGTATCCTCACCGACTCCCTTACGGTTGAACGACCAACACCAAAACGCGCCATCAATTCCGGTTCGGTTGGTATTTTATCGCCTTTCTTATACTCGCCCGAAGCAATAAGCTGTTGCAGCTTAGCAGCAACCTGATCCGCTAACTTTACGACTTCTATTTTTTCGGAGGAATAATTCATAATATCATCTGATGAATTTTAAAGGTAGGTTTTAATTTTAATATCTACAATTACAATATGGTCTTTTTGAGCACTTTTTGTCTTACCGCTAGAAACTAGCAACTCGCAACTAAAATTTGTACCTTTACAGAACCTCTTTGCAAAATGAGGTGTTTAGAGACTAAAGAATTGAATATCATGGAAAATAAACACACAACTGTAGAAATCTATACAGAATATACACCCAACCCAAATACATTAAAATTCATTACAGATAAAACACTGATTGAAGAAGGAAGCGTAGATTTCCCTTCGGCATCTACAGCAGAATCCTGCCCGTTGGTGTTGGATCTGTTCCGTTTTGATTTTGTAAAACGTGTATTCATGGCTGCAAACTTTATTACTGTTACAAAGTCTGAAGGCATGGGATGGGATGAAGTAAGCGGCATGATCAAATCCCTAATCAAAGGATATATCGAAGAAGGAAAACCTTTGTTCAAAGAAACGCATAAACCTGTATCCCATACTGCACCGGTAGAAGGCGAGCCTGAAGTGGTAACAAAAATAAAAGTAGTATTAGATGAATACATCCGTCCGGCTGTTGAACAGGATGGCGGAGCAATCAATTTTGAATCATTCATTGATGGTGTGGTGAAAGTTCAGTTGCAAGGTTCTTGCAGCGGCTGCCCTTCTTCTACCGTTACATTGAAATCAGGTATTGAAAATCTATTGAAACGCATGGTTCCGGAAGTAACCGAAGTGGTTGCAGAAGGAGTGTAAGGGAGTATTAAGTACGGAGTATAGAGTACTTAGACTATAAAATTATCTAACTGGTCATTCATATTAAAAGGGAAAGAGGTGTAAAAGTCTCTTTCCCTTTTTTGTACTGAGTACTCTATACTCTGTACTTAATACTTTTTAAAACGACACTACGTTCTATCCAAAATTTTCAATCACATGAAAAAAATTCAGAACTGCTCTTTTCATCTGCATTGGATTACAATGTGCTGTTTCTTATTGCCGTTTTTTTACGACAGCTGTAGCGATAAAAAACCCCAGAATGCATATGTAGATAGTACTGCTGTAGTTGTTCCTATTGTTCCTAAAAAAGAAGATTCTATTTCACAAAAAAGCTACTCTTTGGACACTGTAAAAATAATTTCAGCCGATACCATTACAGAGACATCTACAAGTGATGAAGAAGAATTCTCCTCTAAAAAAATCATTAAAAAATACCCTATATTGAAACCGCTATTAATGCCTGCATCTAGCACGTATACTGGCCTTGCTACCATTGTTAATACAATTCAATTTGTTTCCCTTTTTGCTACAACCATAACCTTCATACTATTACTACTTGGGTTGTTGGCAAAATTAATAGATAAGAATGCTGTAAAAATATTTTTACTTCTGGAAATTTGTGCAACGGGATTTTTATTCATTGCAAGTCCGTATGCACTATTTGCTTATGAAATATTATGGGGCTATTGGATCTGCATACTATGCATAAGTTCTCTAACAATCATAGATGCATATATAATCTACAAACAAAAAAGAAAGGAGCAAGATCATTAATGCTCCTTATTTAAACCCTTATACTAAAAAGCCTTTCTGAAATCACTTTCAGAAAGGCTTTTTAGTATAAGGAAACTTGGGTTAGAAATATATTTATTTAAGCTTTTAAGATTTCATTTTTCAATAAAGATCTGTCAATCTGAATTGCACCAGTTCTTTTATCTACAGGCTTTGTTGTAGAAGTATCCGGCTTAATAGATGCGGGTTTCGTTTTTGTAGAATCCGTCTGCGGGCCATCTTCTGAATTGTACGCAACAAATGCGTTCGCATCCAATACAGTTGCATATTTTGATCCTGTTTTGACAGTATCCACTGAATTTGGTTTTGCTTTCAACGAATCTGTTTGCGGACTCATTGCATAAAATAAAGCGGATGATTTCAACGAACCCGTCTTTAATGTATCCGGTTTCGCAGCAGGTTTTGATTTTGTTTTTGCTTTCGTACTGTCAGCTTGCGGACCAAAAGCCATCATTTTTCCATTCATTATGAATGCTCCGGTTTCTTTTGATTTGATTGTGTCTTGTTTTATTTTAATTTTAGCAGAATCCGTTTGTGCCATAGCACTCGTGCTTAATACTGCTACTGCAATTGTAAATAATGTCTTGATCATACTTAAATTGTTTTAGTTAATATGTTTCCATTACAATCAAAATGGTGCCAAGTATTTAAAAATATCACAACCAACGCATTACAAAAATACCATTGTAAATATGTGTAGAAAAATTCTACAGACCTGTAGAAACATGCTACACATGTTACACAAACTAAAAAAGTCGTAAATACATTTACATTTTATTTCTATATTTTAATGCGATGAAGTGGAGAGAAAATCAAGTTCAAATAAAATTAACGTTGCTATTAATTATCGGGATTATTGGTATTTGTTCTATTTGTTTTTTTGGGCATAATGCATTCACATCTCTGCGTGAAAGTGTAAAAGAATTTCAATATCCGGATCAAAAAATAAAATTATTAAGCAACCTCTCCGATCAGACTAACAATACAGACCAGTTTTTACGATTATATACCATTACCAAACAGAAAGCATACATTCACAAATACAATAAATCTGCAGACAGTGTTAATCAGCTTTTTAAAATGTATCGAAATTATATTTCCGGAGATACTTTTAAAACACGGCAGATAGATACCATTCAAATATGGTGGAATAAAAAACTAGAGGAAAATAAAGAGCTTATCAAATTAAACAACGATAAGCCTGATATTTTGGTCATCAGCAAACTAGTAGATCAATCAAAGGATACCACACTTTATTCTACTCAGATTCATAATGAAAAAATTATTCACGACTCATTGGTTATTATAAAGAAAATCCCTTTCAATAATGAGCAGCGCCGGGGATTGGTATCCAAAGTCAAAAAAATGTTTGACAAAAAAGAAGAAGTAGATTTGGTTGTAGACTCGTCTGAAAATATGGCCTTGCAACTTTATTCCTACACATATAAAGAACAGGACACCGTATTTACAGACACTCTTGTAAAACTAGAGGCGTTCAACAAAGTGGATAAGGCGCAAGTAAAAAATGTACTGCAGGAAAAGATGCAACATGACACCATCGTTAATTTAAAAAGGCTTGCAGTTATAGAAAAAGATTTTTTCATTCGGAATCGAATTTTCAACCAAATTAAAAACATACAGAAACAAGAGCAGGCAGATGCATTGATCAACATTACTGCTATTCAAAATATCAGCAATGAAACCATCAACCAGATATTCTGGATTTTTCTATTTATTTTATTTACCTGTATTTGTTTGTACATATTATTGATCATGGACACATATCGCATCAAACGCTATGAGGAAAAGCTCATTCTGGAAAAACAGAATTATCAGAATCTGGCAAATAATCGATCTCAATTCTTATCCATGATGGCACATGAGCTAAGAACTCCATTGCAATCCATTATTGGATTTTCAGATTTGCTGTATCAACAAAATAAATCTGCGCCTGATAAAACACATCATTATAGTGAAATAATAAAAAAATCATCGACTCATTTGCTTCAAACAATTAATCTGCTGCTTGACAGAAGTAAAATTGATTCCGGAAAATTAGAACTTGAACACATTTCATTTAATCTGAAGGTATGTATAGAGGATGTATTTGAGAGTTTAAGCATGCAGGCTCAGGATAAAAAAATAAATTACTTGCACAACTCAGACCTGCCTGATGATCTGTTTGTCCTATCAGATGGTTTTAGATTAAAACAGATTTTGTATAATTTATTAAGTAATGCAATCAAGTTTACTGAAAACGGTGATGTACGTTTAACCGTTTCAACCTTTCTAGATACCGAAAAATACATACAGATCCGTTTTGAAATATCGGATACCGGCATCGGCATTCCTGCCAATAAGTTAGATCAACTATTTGATGAATATAACCAGCTCAGCACAGCAACTGGTCGACTATTTGGAGGAACGGGTTTGGGATTGGTGATTACGAAAAAAACACTTGCACTTTTTTCTTCTGAGTTCATTATTCTTTCGCAAGAAAACAAAGGAACTTCTTTTTCATTCGATATTCTGTTTGAAAAATCACCCCACATACAGGAAAAATCACCTCATGTATATAAACATCTGAATGTCTCTATTTTACTGGTTGATGATGATAATTATAATTTACTTTATACACATCAACTATTATCCAGATATGTTACACATGTATATGTAGCAGGATCATTAGAAGAAACACAAACAATTTTAGAGCAAACAATACCCGATATTGTCTTATGCGATTTATATATTCATGAATCCATGGGCACAGAAATCATTCCGTTTGTGGCAGCCAATACAAAAATTATTTTTATGAGTGCAGATCATGATCGTTTAGCACAGCTTAAAGAGTTAAATTATGCTACACTTGCAAAACCATATTCAATTGAAGAAATTCTATCTATTATTTCTGATTCTGGAATTAGAACAACTAATGCTACCAAATTCCATGATGCATCTGAAGATATTCATAGGAAATCGTTAATTGACAAATTGCATTTATTGAAAATTGCACTTCAGAATAAGGATTATGTAAATATAGAATCGCTTCTACATCAGATAAAAACTGCATTCGGATATCTGGCTCAATGGGATGAGATCAAACAGATTCAAAAAATAGAAAGTACCTACTCCGTGCATAAAAACAATGAAACACTTTATCTTAGTACCACCGACTTATATAAACACTGGAAAACGTTTTATTCGAGTTGATATAATTTCAATTTATTGTAAAGTGTTTTGCGGTCAATATTTAAAATACGTGCAGCCTCACTCTTATTGTTTCCGGTCTTTTTTAATGCTTTAATAATTGTATCCTTTTCCTGCTGTTCCTGTAATGATTTAAGATCTACAGTGTCTGCAGAAACTGATTGCGCCTGAAACATCTCCTGCGGTAGTTCTTCCGTACCAATAACATCCGATTTGGCAAGAAGTACGGCACGACGAACTACATTTTTCAACTCACGAATATTACCGGGAAAAGCATAATGGGCCAACACTCTAAAACAAGTATCAGAAAATTGTTTGACATGCTTATTAAACTCCGTATTGGATTTTGATATAAAATGCTGTGTCAATTCTTTTAAGTCTTCTTTACGATCTCTTAACGCTGGCACATGAATTTTAAACTCATTTAGCCTGTGATATAAATCTTCTCTGAATTTTTCTTTCTGTACGGACAAAATGATTTCTTCATTCGTTGCTGCAATCAATCGGATATCGAGTTCAATTTCTTTCGTAGCGCCAATACGCTTTACCTTCCTTTCTTGCAATACCCTTAATAATTTGATCTGATTTTCATACGTCAGGTTTCCAAGTTCATCCAGAAACAAGGTTCCGCCATTTGCAGATTCTAGTAGTCCAGGCTTATCGTTTATTGCTCCTGTAAACGCCCCTTTTATATGTCCAAAAAATTCACTACCGAATAATTCTTCTGAAATAGAGCCGCAATCGACTGTTACAAATGACTTATGTTTGCGTAAACTGTTTGAGTGAATATATTTTGCCAGCTCTTCTTTTCCCGTCCCGCTTTCACCGGTAATCAATACAGAAAGCATTGTAGGAGCTACCAGAGACGCATGTTCAAGTACGGATTCAAATAAATGGCTTTTACCTTTAACAAATTCTTCTTTACAGATCTCTGTATTTTTATTGAGTATTGCAGCAGGCTTCAATAAGCTAAGTAATTCTTCAGGATTAATCGGTTTAGTCAGATAATCCCGTGCACCGGATTTTATTGCCATTACTGCAGAACGCACATCATCATAAAAAGTCATGATAACAATAGGAATATGCGCATGTACTTTTTTAATGGCTTGCAGAATTTCAATTCCATTACTATCCGGTAATCTCAAATCCAGGAGTACAAAATCGATGTCCTGAGAAGTTACTATTTCCAGTCCGGCTTTACCTCTATCGGTTGTAATTACCTCAAATTTATTTTTATGAAGGAAATTTTCAAGAATGTTCCGTAACGAAATATCGTCTTCTATGATTAGTATCTTTTCCAAAATAATGTGAGGTATATTCTATATTCTTCTATATACAATATATCGAAGAATATAGTTAAAAGCTAACATTCAGGAGGCGGAGATACTTAATATACTACAGATACAAACGCTGGAGTTACCTTACATACAGGAAATTCTGATTATTAAAAAAGATATTGTTATTAAATCAAACTTTAAGCATTCAATCTTTCACTTAGGCGTTACTGTTCCATCCTAGGACGGGACATACTCATATAAAAAAGGGGGAGTGAAATTAGCCACTTCCTTTTTTATAAAACAATATATGTGCATAATACAATTCATAGGACATTTTTTTAAAACAGATACGTTTAAAAACAATAAATTGAATCGCCAAGGGGAAAAACACGAAAATTCTACAATTTTCGTGTTGAGATCGTCTAATTAAAGAACACATTTTAAATAAATTTAGTAGTTTTAAAATTACGTTTAATCTGTACTATTAAGTAGATCTAATGAAATCATCAATAAATAAGATAGTGCAAAGAGCCAGCCTGGTAGTTGTCTGCCTCTTTGCACTATCTTACTTCAGTAATATGGTATATAATGCGGCAATTGATGGTAGAAAGTCTGGTTTACTAGCCGGATATCTAACTGATTTTTCCCAATTCCCTGATCTTATAACAAAAACACTTACATCAGACGAGTTAGCAGGAATACCTCCAACATATACAAAAGCTGACTCCTCTTTTCAGGAAGTAAACAAACTTACTTACCCTGTTTACGCGCTTAACTCGTTTTGGGATGCAGCTAAAGAAGAGTGGGAAATCAGACTTTTTAATCTAAAAAATGATTCTACATCTTTTCAATGGAGACTTTCCCAAAAAAATCTGGACATGTCAACTACGTCTTGGTTTTTCCCTAATACCAGTCCAAGAAATTGCATCATACTTCCGAACAAATCACTCCTTGTCAGCGCTGATGAATCCGCAAACTTAGTGCGTCTTGATTCTAATTCGCATATACTTTGGTCAAATCACGAGTTCATCTATCATCACTCACTTGAACTCGACGCAGATAGTAATGTTTGGGTCTGCGGTTCTGCTCTCAATACTAATGGCAAGATAACGTTACAAGCCGTTAAAAACTTCGAATCGATTATCTTTAAATACAAGGAAAACTATATCATTCAAATCGACTCTAAAACCGGAAAAATATTATTTCAAAAAGGAATTACAGAAATTTTACGGGATAATCATTACTCTAATTTCGTATTCGGTTTTAGCAATCCAAATGCATTCGCAAATGATCCTATTCACCTAAATGACATACAGCCAGTACTAACTGATTCTCCATACTGGAAAAAGGGCGATGTATTCATAAGTATCAGACATCGCTCTCTGGTATTTTTATACAGACCATCTACCAATAAAATTATCCGTTTAATTTTTGGTGAATTTATCAATCAACACGATGTTGATGTGATATCCGACTCTGAAATTGCCATCTTTAATAACAATTTCATACAACGTGTAAAAGATAAACCCGATGCTCCTGAGGACACTTTTCGTATATCCAATACAATGAACAGTTCTGAAATTGTCGTTTACAACTTTAAGGATTCGACATTTAAAACCTTATTAAAAGATCATTTTATTAACGAAAAAATCCAGACCAAAACCCAGGGCGGATTTACTTTTCTGAAAAACAACAATATTTTTGTTGAATCTCAAAATCAGGGAAAGCTATTTATAGTAAATGATTCAGGGGTTGTGCTCAAAAAAATACTGCACGTACCTTCTTCACCATTTATCTATCAACTCAATTGGATAAGAATTTACGAACAATTACCTTATTAATAACATGCTAAGTACATTATTATACATCGGACCAGGCTTGGGTATCGGAACAATACTTCTAGTTCTCATCATCCTTTTAATTGTTATCCTGAGTTTCGGTTTAATCTTATGGATACCTATTAAAAATTTCTTCCGATGGTTGTTTTCTAGCAAATCAAACAAATGATTTTACTACTACTTGTTTTTCTATCTTCACTGATCCTTTCAACTGGATTAGTTCTAGGAAGAACATTCATTTTTCGTATGATACTCCATACGATGGCGATGCTCAACACCATTCTAGATAATCACTCAACTGATGAACAGAAACAATCGTTACTCATTCGAAATCTGGGAAACCTTCTATTCTCTCTATTTATTTTCTTCAGTCTTATCCTTATTATCTCCACCTGCTCCTTACTTCCTTTTTTAATCTACACCAACTTTAATTGGGCAAAGTTAGAACAATTAGATTTTTCTTATCTCTCTTACATAGCCATGTTGATCGGAAGCACAGCCCCTTTCCTATTACTTTCTGTTGTTAAGACCAAAGGAGATTACACAGAGACATCCATGTTATTGCACCGTATGATCTTAGACAATGGAAATATCTCCAAACAACTTTTTTTTCTTGAAAAAAAAATCTTCTCTTCAAAAAAACAAAAAAACAACCCGCACTTTATTATCATCTCCGGCCTTGCCAGATCAGGAACCAGTGCGCTTACAACCTTGTTGCATGAGTCTGGAATTTTTCATTCGTTGAGTTATGCCAACATGCCTTTTACATTAAGCCCGAATGCATGGAGTAAACTATATTCCCCTACCAACAAAAACCTTAAAGAAAGAGCACACGGCGATAAGGTACTATTCGGTTATTCAACAATTGAAGCATTAGAAGAAGTTTATTTTAAAACGTTTTTACACGATGGCTTTATTCAGGAAAAAACATTGAGTGAACACAACATAGATGAAAAAACATATAACAACTATTTACACTATCAACAATTATTAAAAAGAGATTCTGAAACGACTTACCTTGCTAAAAACAACAACTTTATTCTTCGCTATCGTTCTCTTCGATCATTTAATAAAGACTTTAAAGTTGTTTTCCTTTTCAGACATCCGATAGAACACGCCTATTCCTTATTCAAACAACACCAACGTTTTTCAAAACTGCATCAGGAAGATCCTTTCACGCTGGAATATATGAACTGGCTGGCGCATCATGAATTTGGAATGAACCTGAAGTATTTCCAATTCGCTACAACGAATATTCCAGCTGATGCAAATCCTGAGACCATAGAATACTGGATCCATGTATGGATCAATTACTCTAAAGTAATTTTGAATCTGGAAGATGATCCAAACCGCATGTTGGTGCAATATGAAGATTTTCTACACACCCCAGTTAAGGTTATTGCTGCAATATCAGAATTCACTGGTTTGAAAATCCCAATCAGTAAGGTGGAAAGATTCGAAAATACTCCTTCTTATAAAGGTGAGTTAAATCAAGTACTACAGCAGGAATGTCTTGACTTATATCAAAAGCTGGCAGCAAAAAAATCTCCTATTTAAGCCTGTCTCAATGGCAGATTTTTATCAAATGAAGCTTATATTAAAAAAGAATTTTCATACATCTAAAACACATACTCCGACAAATTCTCTGCTACTTCATCTAATATTGCAAGCGTCTCTTCGTACGAACCTGCCTCAACCAAGCGCTGGCGGTATGGTTTAAAATTCTGTATACCTCTGAAATAATTGGTGTAATGCATGCGCATTTCAAAAATCCCTTCTTTCGGTCCTTTCCATTCTACAGAAAAAGCCAAGTGTCTTTTGCATACATCTACACGTTCACGTATATCCGGCGGACCAAGTTTTTCGCCAGTTGCAAAAAAATGTTTTACTTCTTTAAAGATCCATGGATAACCGATTGCAGCGCGACCGATCATGATGCCATCAACGCCGTATCTGTTTTTATATTCCAATGCTTTTTCAGGTGAATCAATATCACCATTTCCAAAGATCGGAATATGTATATCCTGTTGTTCTTTTACTTTAGCGATCCAGCTCCAATCGGCTTCGCCTTTGTACATCTGCTGACGCGTACGTCCGTGAATAGTTAGTGCCTTGATCCCAACATCCTGCAGCCTTCTTGCTATATCAACAATATGAATTGAATCGTGATCCCAGCCCAAACGTGTTTTAACAGTAACCGGAAGCGTACAACGTTTCACGATCTCTTCTGTCATTTTCACCATTTTAGGTATATCCAGCAAGGCACCTGATCCAGCGCCCTTACAAGCAACTTTTTTAACCGGACAACCAAAATTGATGTCCACCAACTCCGGACCTGCTTCTTCAGCAATAGCTGCTGCATCGCACATCACATCAATCTTATCACCAAAAATCTGAATACCCATAGGGCGTTCATAATCAAAGATATCAAGCTTGTGAACGCTTTTAGCTGCATCCCGGATCAAGCCTTCTGCAGCAATGAATTCCGTATACATCATATCGGCTCCCTGCTGCTTACAAAGCGCACGAAACGGCGGATCACTAACATCCTCCATTGGAGCTAAAAGCAACGGAAATTCACCTAATTCAATATCGCCTATCTTTACCACCTTGGTATCTGATTATTTTCCATAAATTTACATCTTTATCGCTAAGAAAACTATTTGAATTAAACAGAATGCAGGCAATTCAACCATTAGGTACCATTTTAAGATTATTTGCATATTTTATATTGGCACAAGGAATCACAGCAATACTATTGCCATTAATTGGAAATCACCCGATTTCAACGTATTCAAATATCACATCTATACAGACGCTACCCGACTTATTCCGTACGGTTGCATTCAGCGATATGATCGGTAAAATAATTGGCTTTATTCTTTTACCGCTAGTCTATTTAAAAGTTTCAAAACAGGAAAATACAAACCCGTTTATACAGGACAAACGAATTCCTTTTGACAGTCTAAGCATTATACTCGGCATCACAGCACTACTCTTAAGCCTTCCATCCATCACACTTCTTGCTGAACTGAATCAGAATATTCATTTGCCTGAATCGTTAAGTTCGCTTGAAAAATCGTTGCGCAGTACCGAAAAACTTGCAGGAGAACTTACCATGTTATTTGTACGTGTTGATACACCTGCAGACATTGCGCTGAGTTTTGTTGCCATTGCAATAATACCTGCCATTGGAGAGGAAATTATTTTCCGTGGTTTCTGCCAGCGCGAATTGATTCAACAAACAAGGAACGTGCACCTTTCCGTTTGGATCACTGCATGCATATTCAGCTTCATCCATTTTCAATTTTTGGGATTTTTCCCAAGAGTATTATTAGGTGCTTTACTTGGCTATATGTACGTTTGGTCTGGTTCTTTACTTGTGCCGATATTGATGCATTTTACGAATAACGCCTTAACCCTTATTTTGTTAATGACGTATAAAAAGGGGTACAGCAATTTCAATCCTGAATCAAGTGAAGAAATTCCATACGTATTTGTATTTTTAACATTGTCGGCTTGTATTGCAATTTTATACAATAGAAAAAAAACATACGACAACCATTTGTCGAATTACATAACCAATACCCATGAGTAATTTACTACAACGCATTATCACAGGAGTTATAGGCGCAGCATTTATGCTGATTGCAATTTGGTTCAGCTTTTATAGTTTCGCTGCTGTATTTTTTCTTGTAACAATATTAAGCAGCTATGAATATCATCAACTACTTACCAAAAGCGGCATTCCCAATAATGCTCCGGCAGGAATAGCAGGAAGTATTTTGGTATATACGCTATTTGTTCTTCAAGCCTTGAATTTCAATCTAAGTCCAATACTTATAGCGGCACCATGCTTGTTATTTATGGTTTATATGTTAATTGAATTATTTTCAACGAACGAACAACCTCTCGCCCGCGTTGCATATACCATTTTCGGAATTATGTATGTTGCTGTTCCATTTGGTTTGTTAACTCTTATTCCTTGGGCTCCAATTGCTGACGGATGCGTAAGATGGGGAGTCCCGAATCACTTTTATCAGTTTGAAATTGTTTTTGCAATACTATTTTTAATTTGGGCAAACGATGTAGGTGCTTATTTTGTAGGAAAATCTCTTGGTAAACATAAATTATTTGAGCGCATTTCTCCTAAAAAAACATGGGAAGGTTCAATCGGTGGTTTGGTTACTGCCATGATTTTCACATACCTATTGTCTTATTTTTATGGCATTTACTCCATTCCTGTTTGGATGGGCTTATGTGTGATTGTTGTCATATCAGGCAGTTTGGGAGATTTGGTAGAATCCATGATAAAAAGAACCTTGAATGTAAAAGATTCAGGTACCTTATTGCCAGGCCATGGCGGTTTTTTAGATCGGTTTGATGCCTTAATTTTCGCCATTCCATTCATCTATTTATATCTAAGTATAGTGGCTTAAAACATATATAAAAATATTTCAAATAGAGAATTGATCCATTCGTTCTGTTTGTTTTGTTTTATTATATTTGCAGTTGGTATAACCCCCTAAAAATAACATGACCATACACAAAGAAGGATACAGATCATTATTTTACGTTTTAATTTTTTTAAGCGTGTTAAATGTAAGTATCTCCTATTTTTTCCCTGAAGCATTTCTTCTACAAAAGATTGTCTTGACTATTTCTCTATTAATCTTTATAATCGTACTGCAATTTTTCCGTAGCCCAAACCGGGTTATTGAAATAAACGATAAACAAATTATTGCTCCGGCAGATGGTAAAGTTGTAGTGATCGAAGAAGTTGTTGAATCTGAATATTTCAATGGAAAAAGAAGACAGATTTCAATTTTCATGTCTCCGTTTAATGTTCATAGCAATAGAAATCCCGTATCTGGAGTAGTTAAGTTTTTCAAATACCATCCGGGGAAATTTCTGGTTGCATGGCATCCAAAATCAAGTACGGAAAACGAACGTACTACTACCGTTATTGAAACAAAGAACAATCAGCAAATATTAATGCGTCAGATAGCTGGTGCATTGGCTCGCAGAATTGTGTGGTATATTGGAGAAAATTCTGAAGTTACGCAAGGCGAGGAATTTGGATTTATTAAATTTGGTTCTCGCGTAGATTTGTTTATTCCACTTGACGCAAAAGTTCATGTAAGTCTGGATCAAATGACTGTTGGAGGTAAAACTGTAATAGCTGAATTTTATTCATAAACAAGAATTTTAAACTTTATTCGAAAAAAGAAAAAATATTTCGTTAGACACTATAAAATTTCTTTTTCGATTTATAGATTTGATAAATAGATAAAAAAATAAGAATCGTTGCACATATGAAAACAACTTTAGATGCTCTACAAAATGAAACGTTAGTCGAAGAAAAAATTTCTTTAGAGGAATTATTATCAGGTATTGACGGTATTGCATTACATGACGTATTGGCCAAGGCTAAAGGCTCGATCAAAGACGAAGATGAAGATGAGGACTCTGAAGAGGAGGAGGAAGATGATGACCTTGACAATGACTTTGATGAAGACGACTTCAATGAGGATGAAATTGAAGACTGGGATAAAATAGAGGAAATTGATCCGGACGATTTAGAAGATGAAGTGGAAGACGATGATTTCGAAGATGACGATCTTGATGTAGATGCAGACGACGATGGCGGTTGGGATGATAATTTCTAATCTCTATCTTTAACATAAGATAAGTACTTAAAATGTCAGGTTGTATCCTGACATTTTTTTTTTATACTTGTAGTATTATTAATTCTTCAACCAGCAGAAAAAGAAAAGATAATGATTGAACAAACCATATTAAAAGAACTTGAAGAATCTTCAGCTGTCTTAAGAAATTTCATTGAACAGGAAAAAAAAAACAACTCCATTGCTGAAGCTGCAACACTAATTGCTGCAAGCTTAAAAAAGGGAGGGAAAATTATTTCTTGCGGCAATGGAGGTTCTTCATGTGATGCCATGCATTTTGCAGAAGAATTAACAGGACGCTACAGAGAAAACAGAAAAGCGCTGCCGGCAATTGCCATCAGTGATTCAAGCCACATGTCGTGTGTAGCAAATGATTATGGCTACAAATACGTTTTTTCACGCTACCTGGAAGCACTAGGTAACAAAGGCGATGTATTACTTGCAATCAGCACTTCAGGAAATTCTGAAAATGTTTTAGAAGCTGTTAAAGAAGCTAAAAACAAAGGAATGTTTGTGGTTGCATTAACAGGAAAAGATGGAGGCAAACTTTTACCATTGGCGGATGTTTGTGTAAATGTACCGCATGTTGGTTTTGCCGACCGTGTTCAGGAAGTTCATATCAAAATCATTCACATTCTAATTCTGCTGATTGAGCAATCTATGCTCTAACAATCAGCTATGCTCGCAAAAACTTTTGGAAGCGCCGTTCATGGCGTGAATGCGTTTACTGTTACCATTGAAACAGTAGTCAATCAAGGAAACAAATTTTATATGGTAGGCCTGCCCGACAGTGCCATCAAAGAAAGCGAGCAGCGTGTAGACGCTGCTCTGAAAAACTTTGGGTATTTCATGCCCAGACAAAAAGTTGTTGTCAATTTAGCTCCTGCAGATATTAAAAAAGAAGGATCTGCATACGACCTTCCTATTGCCTTAGGCATTCTGGCGGCTTCAGAGCAAATTTCCGGCGATCGTCTGGATGAATACATGATCATGGGTGAACTATCCTTAGATGGAGATATAAAGCCTATTAAAGGCGTTCTGCCAATTGCTATTGAAGCACGCAAGCAAGGCTTTAAAGGATTCATCTTACCGAAGGAAAATGAACAGGAAGCTGCTATTGTAAACAACTTAGATGTGATCGGTGTTTCAAACATCATGGAGGCAATTGATTTTTTTGAAAACCGTCTTCACATTGAACCATTGACCATTGATACCCGCAGTCAGTTCTTTCAGCAGGTTGCCGTCTATGAAGCAGATTTTGCGCATGTGCAAGGCCAGGAAAATATCAAACGTGCCTTAGAGATCGCTGCTGCTGGCGGGCACAATGTGATCATGATCGGACCGCCGGGTGCCGGCAAAACCATGTTAGCGAAACGGCTTTCATCCATTCTTCCTCCCCTCTCTTTACACGAAGCACTAGAGACAACTAAGATTCATTCGGTAGCAGGTAAGCTCGGATCCAAAACATCCTTGATCACGCGCAGACCTTTCAGATCGCCTCACCACACGATCAGCGATGTGGCACTTGTAGGTGGTGGAAGTTTTCCGCAGCCGGGTGAAATTTCTTTAGCACATAACGGTGTTTTATTTTTAGACGAACTGCCGGAATTTAAACGTGCGGTGTTGGAAGTAATGCGCCAGCCTCTGGAAGAACGTACAGTCACAATCAGTCGTGCGAAAATTGCAATCGACTACCCAGCAAACTTTATGCTTATTGCAAGCATGAACCCGTGTCCGTGCGGATACTACAATCATCCCGAAAAAGAATGTGTATGCGGACCGGGAATTGTACAGCGCTATCTCAATAAAATAAGCGGACCATTACTGGATCGCATCGATTTGCATGTTGAAGTAACTCCTGTAAAATTTGATGAAATGGTTGCGAACACCCGCACCGAAACCAGTGAACAAATACGCGCCAGAGTAATACAGGCACGTGAAGTACAAACGCAGCGTTTTGAAAAGTTTGACGATGTACATTGCAATGCCATGATGCCTTCGCAAATGGTAAAAGATATTTGTGAAGTCGGTAGTGCAGGAAACGCTTTATTGAAAACAGCGATGGAGCGTTTAGGCTTATCTGCCCGCGCATACGATCGCATCTTAAAAGTCTCCAGAACCATTGCTGACTTAGCAGGTTCAGAAACTATTTTAACCGAACATCTCGCCGAAGCCATTCAATACAGAAGCTTAGATAGAGAGAACTGGGCGGGGTAGTTTCCAGTTGCTAGACACTAGTTTCTAGACAATAAAAAACGCAATAGAGACATATCCCTACTGCGTTTTTTATTTTTGTATTTGTTTAATTTATTTGTCGTCAAATACATTACTATTCTATTTCCATTTCTAGAAACTAGTACCTAGCAACTGGAAACTACCTATTGTTTTATCAACTTTCTCAACTCCACATTCCCATCCTGTTCGATGCGGATCAAATAGATTCCTTGAGGCAAGCCGTTTCCAATGATGGCTTCGTTTGTATATTCATTACTTGAAAGCTGTATGCCGGAAGCTGTATAGATGGTAACTCTAAATTCAAATCCGATTAATTCGATTTTACAATTATCAGAAGTCGGGTTTGGATACATTTTTATATTTGTTGCCAAAGCAGATTGAGTTGATGTAGAGATACAACTGCTTTCAGTCGCTCCGCAACCACAGTTTCCAGGTGCAATTTTATTGGCATCATTTGGACAGGCATCTCCTGCAATTGAAACATAGCCACTCGGTTGGGTACATGATTGTGTAGAAACCGATACATCTCCTTTTCCATCTGCATCTGCATCTGCATACCAGGTTAATGTACCTGTTACAGTAACCTGTACATTTATTGATGTACTGCTACATCCGGATGCTATTACTGTGACAGAGTACTGTCCAGTATTACTTGCTGCGTAAGATGCATTTGTTGCACCTGCAATCGGAGAACCATTCAGATTCCATTGGTAATAAGAACCTGTACTGGAAGTTAGTACTACACTTCCACCCCCGCATAATAATGTTGATCCTGAAGGTGTAATTGTAGGTGCTATTATTGTTGTCACCGGAGTCGGCACAATAGATGATGTAGCTTTACAGCCAGCAGCATTTGTTATTTCAACCGAATATGAACCGCCAGCCCCTGCTTCAAAAGTAGAATTAGTAGCTCCGCTGATCACATTTCCATTGCTAAACCATTTATAGGATGTCCCCCCTCCACTCGCTGTTAATAAATAACTCTGACACGACGACCCTGGACTTAAATTTATCGTTGCTGTTGGCAAAGTATTCACCGTAACAGTTGTTGCAGCAGATGTAGCTTTACACGTATTTGCATTTGTTACTTCAACCGTATAGGAACCAGAAGCAGCTGCAGTATACGTTGCGTTTGT
>NZ_KB903621.1 GCF_000379725.1 Cytophaga aurantiaca DSM 3654 | reverse complement strand
TGCTGCTCCTTTGCTCACATTGTTCACAAACCACTCGTATGTCGGAGCTGTTCCTCCGTTACCACCAACTGCTGTAAACGTTACACTCGCACCCGCNCAGATTGCTCCTGCCGGTACNGCTGTAATGCTAACCGCTGGGGTAGCTGCCGTTGTTACTGTCATCACAACGGCATTCGAGGTTGCTGTCGCAGGACTTGCACACGTTGCTGTGCTTGTCATTACTACATCATAGCTGTCGCCGTTTGCTGCTCCTGTTGTTGTAAATGTTGCATTGGTTGCTCCCGCAATGTTGACCGTATTTTTTCTCCATTGATACGTTGGCGTGCCGCCATTTGTAGGGGTTGCCGTAAATGTTACACTTGTACCCGTACAGATTGTTGTTGATGGGGTAGCTATCGCTACAGTAGGAGTAACACTTGCTGTGACGGTGACGGTTTGTGTTTCCGTACAGCCGTTCGCATTCATATAAGTGATAACACTTGTACCTGCTGCAACACCACTTACTACTCCTCCACTTGTTACCGTTGCTATCAACGGACTTGCAGAAGTCCATGGTGTCGTTGAATGTGCCGTTACCGAACCTGTTAATGTTATTGTTGAACCTGCGCACACGGTTGATGGACCTGTAAGCGTTGGCTTGGCATTTACAGTTACCGTTTGAGTTTCTGTACAGCCATTCGTGTTCATATACGTGATTATACTCGAACCTGCTGCTACTCCACTTACTACTCCGCCACTTGTTACCGTTGCTATCAACGGACTAGCGGAGGTCCATGGTGTCGTTGCATGTGCTGTGGCAGAACCTGCTAATGTTATTGCAGAACCTGCACATACAGCTGATGCTCCAGTAATCGTTGGCTTGGCATTTACAGTTACCGTTTGAGTTTCTGTACAGCCATTCGTGTTCATATACGTGATTATACTTGAACCTGCTGCTACTCCACTTACTACTCCACCACTTGTTACCGTTGCTATCAGCGGACTTCCAGAAGTCCATGGTGTTGTTGCATGCGCTGTGGCAGAGCCAGCTAATGTTATTGTAGAACTTACACAAACTACTGCTGCACCTGTAATGGTTGGTTTCGCATTTACGGTTACGGTCTGTGTTTGTGTACAGCCGTTGGTATTCATATACGTGATTATACTTGAACCTGCTGCTACTCCGCTTACTACTCCGCCACTTGTTACTGTTGCTATCAATGGACTTGCGGATGTCCATGGTGTTGTTGCATGTGCTGTTGCCGAACCCGTTAATGTTACAGTTGAACCTACGCAAACAGTTGCAGTACCTGTTATTGTTGGAGTAGGATTTACCGTGACAACATAATTAAACGGGTTACCTACACAAGAAGGAGAAGTGGCAGTTGGTATAATAACGTATGTAACCGTTAACGGCGTTGTTCCGCTATTAGTCAACGTTTCGGTGATCGTTGCAGTTGAACCCGAACCGGTCGCAGGTGTGATCCCTGTAACAGCAGCTCTTGTCCATGTATACGTTGATGGCAAACTGCTCGTGATGCTATAAGCCTGTGCAATTCCAGAACACACTGAACCTGTAGCAGATGAAGTAATTACAGGTTTTGTACATGGCGGTGTTACTGCACCACATAAAACAACATTCTGAGATTGAATATTGGTAACACCATATACAGTTGCCTTACCAATATTTGTAATAAAGTCTGTACAGGTATTAACGGTTGCTTTAAATGTTCGTGTAATAACTGCATTTGCTAAAATCGGACCCGCTACGGATGGCCAGGTAACTGTTGAACCTACCAATGCACCTGCATCCGAAATATTAACAACATTGTTTAATTGGGTCGGCACAGGATCTGTTAATACCAGATCAAATGCGGAATCAAAGTGTGCTGTGTAGGCAGAAAGTGTCTGTTGAGAGCTATTACCACCAGCACCTCCATAAATACCTGCATAACCGGCACCTTGCTGAGTGATTCCTGAAATTACTTTTAATGGCGCACCACTAAAATCATTCACCCAGATGTATAATTTATCATCCAGTAATTGTGTTCTGATCTTTATTGGATTGAAGCTTCCCGGGAATGTTAATCCGGTTAATGTTGCAATTGCAGTTGCGTTATTATAAAGCGTAAATGTTACACCGTTATTACCGCCGTTATTCGGAGCCATTTCAAGTCGTACACCAACAAAATCAGATTGCCCAGGTGTACCGGATTGATAACGGTATATAAAAGATAAATTACTGGAATTGGTTGGTACAATGGTAGCTTCTACATAACCGTTTTTACCATGCGCTTTCTTCGGACCAAACGCATATCCATTGCTGCCCGGAGAATTGTTGCCGCCATTCTGATCCAGTGAAATAACTGCATTGTTCAATTTTGGTATGGTAACATTTGAACCCAATGTCTGCCAGTCTGTAAGTACCGTGCTTGCACCGGCCCACGATGCTGTTGAACCGTCTTTGTTTGTAAATGTTAAGGTATAGTTTATCACATCACCCACCACAACATTTGTTTTATCTGCTGTCTTCACCAAAGAAGTTTCTATCGGTGGTGTTGGCGGCACTGTAGTACAAGTTAATCGTAAGTTAACTGCTGAAGAATCCGGAGAGTCTACGTCTGACCAGATCCAGCCTGCGTTGATAAATGTTTTTTCAGCGCACGGAGACTTTGCAATTGTTTTGTAAGACAGATTTCCTGTTTCGCCGGTAAGCATAACAGGTATGGACCATTTTACATAACCGGAAAATTTAGGATTACCTGTTAACGGCGTATAAGTAGCTGTAATGCCAACCGCATTGTCATCTATAAATGCACTCCACGCCAATTCGATCGGAATAGAATCGGTTACAACAACATTGTATGTTTCTCTTCCCGGTAATGGACCATTCCCTGCAATACGTCTCCAGGTATATCCATCAAACTCTTCAAACAACACTTTTGAAAAATTCTGAACGGGTCCGCCGCACGCATCCTTGCTGTAATTGTTAACGACAACCGGTGCAAATTTTGGAACAGTGGTTGCGTTCGTGTAAGAAGGAGTAACAGGAAAGAAATAATATCCCTGACCATCCAGACTACCACTGGCAGCCGTCGCATCATAAGACCAATCGTCTGCGACTCTAGGTGCTAAAGGAGAAGAAGGTTTTGATTCAAATCGGGTACGGGTAAAGCCTGGACCAACAACGCCTTTATGAATTAAATATTCACTATCTAATTTATCAAATATGTGTGTTGAAGGAGCCGACAATACTTGCGCAAACTGTGTGATCACGCGCTGATTCCATGCACCATTGGCATCCGAACCCCAAGGGATTTTTTGATAGGTAAAATTTAATTGCTGATTGACCGGAAGCGTTAATGGATTGTATCCATATTTATCTAAATCATTTTGATTATCTACATAGGTATCCCAACCTGTAGGATTGGTGGTTGCATTGTATTTCCCGATAGCAGCACCATCGTTCATAAAATAAGAAACCCTGTAATTTCCTAAGTTGATATAGGCTTCCTGAGCGGAATGCCAGATTCTATAGAATTGATAAAAACCTGTGCCACTAAGATAATTCGCATATGAAAGAATTACGCGATCTCTACCGCCATTCAACCACAAGTTAGAACCTGTTTTGTTTTCAAAATTCAAGGTGAAGTTTACAACATCACCCGGATTCATAACGGATCTATCGGTTGTCTTTTCAATAGCCAATACACGATCTTTCAACAGATCCACACAATTGCGTTCCATGGTGTAGGTAGCATTGTTTGGATATTCGTTGCTTGTCCATATGGGTGCATTGCTTGAAGTGATGGTACTTGTAAGACAAACAATTGTAGCAATTGTTATAGGTTTTACTTTTACAGTAAAATTCCGTACACCCTTTGTTGCAGCTAATGCATTTGTCTTAAAGCCCGGTACAGTTCCAATACTCCATGTAATGGTATTTCCGGAAATTGTTCCGCCAACTGCTGAAACGATCTGATAAGCAGGATCAACAATTGTTGTAATGCTTACGCCTGTGGCATCTACTGATCCATAGTTGCGGTAGCTCACTTCGTAATTAACAAGGTCGCCTTCGTATGCGAATGTTTTATCTACATCCATATACACTTTCATATTGGCTGCAGCAACCATGTCTTCAGGTGCATGAAGATTTCCGGATGCCGTAAGCATACCTAATGTTCTGAACCAACCGTGAAAATATTTTGGTGTGCTGTTTATATATCTAGCTTCTGCTGGAGTCACTTTAGCAGAACCACTCTGGTCATCCCAGCTTAATTCGCATTGTCTGTATAATTCTGCCGTTAAATCCAGATCACCTGAAGCCACAGCAGCAGGCATTCCCGTTCCAGCCATCCAATTCACCCCATAATTTGCCAACACACTTCCGTTCGGTGCGTATTGCTGTTTTATCTGAGCAACACCTTTCCAGTTCGGCTGACCCGGATCGGGGGAAGCACCAAGCTTACTGCAAAACGCATTCGCTGAAGTACTGGGAAGTGAATTAGGAAATTTTAAAAATTCTTTATGACGTAAAGCCATATCATATTCCGATGTATTTCCACCTGGTACTACCTGATGCGTAACCGGGTTCCATGTGGTGGTTGGATTGCCATGCCATATATAATTCAATATAGTACGCCATGCCATTCTGAAATCTTCTCCGGCACTAAACGAACCAAACGTAGTTGTAGCTCCATTGTCACTGATCGTATGATTACCGGCACTCGCGATATAGCCTTTGTTGTACATTTGCTGAATGATCCAATCGGCAGAGGCGGCGCAGCGCCTGTATTGACTGATCTCCCAGGCGGTACCTCCATTGGCTGCTAAGAAATCAGCAAACTCTTCAAAATACGCCGGAGCATTGTAATCGACATATGGACTATTTACCTGAATCGGATCCGGTTTGTTCAGTGCCCATGGATAGGCTGTATTTGCTGCTGAGTAACGCCAGTTCGTAACTTCTCCCCATGTATTTCCACTTTTAATATACCCATCAATACCAACGATACCAGACAGATATCCTTTAACACCCGCTTGTGCACCAAATGGACTTGTTGTATAATACAAGGTATCTACCATCACCTTGATCATTTTTAATGCTTCAGATTTATACGTTCTCAATGTAGAACAGCCATCCATGATTCCTCCTGTAGGCCATTGTTTGCTAGCAATTAATAATGCCATTGCGATATCCACATCTCCATCTCCGGCAGAGTTAACAGATGTAGCTCCAACACCATCCGCAGCTGTACAATTCCAGCCGGCAAAACCTGCACCATAGGGATATCCTGCTCTTAATGGCAAACAATCATAATATTTTGTAACACCACTTAAGCGATTATCGTGTATCCACGCCCATAAACCATCAAAGGTTGGCTTATCTGCAAAATACGCCGCCGCTAACAAGGCATATCCATCTCCTTCTGAAACAAAGGTTCCGTAATTCTGCGGAACTGTATTATTATTATACTGCATGTATTGCACACCATTCAATACTTTTCCCGGCACTTTTAATGCACGGTGCATCATGATCTGGTACGCTTCGCGCATGGCTTTTTCCATATCTGCGTGGGTAACACCAACCGCATTGTTAGCAGCTAATGATTTACCCGATTGATATTCTAAGAATTGAGGAAAAGGATATGCCGGATTATTTGTATTGATCTGGACATGTATGGTATCTCCTGGCCAGGTTTGTGCATTGGCCTTTTGACCTGTAAAAATTAAGAAAGCGACACACAATGTTGTAATACATTGCATGAAAAAGGAAGAAATCTGAGAATACTTTTTATTCGTAAAAACCCGAATCATAGACTAACTTTTTAATGAGTGTAAAGATGCTACGTGAGGAATAATTGCTATTGTATATTACAATAATACAATATTACTTTTGAATTAAACCGACTTAGAGACAACTTTACTTTATTGAATACGTTGTAAGAGTCCAAAAGTAACTGGTAAAAATTCTATTTTTTGATTAATTTTTTAAAATCGCTTAATACCACATAAAAAAGCACTTTTTGAGCTAAAAAATTATTTTCATTCTGCAAAATCAACTTTTCATTACCACTACAATTTTTTGAATAAGAAGTTGAATTCTTGACTTCTAAAGCAAATGTTTAATGAATTTTCAACAAAATTTGGGTTCATTTATCAGATATTATTTTTTATAAAAAATAGTTTCCCGGACACTTTTTTGAGAAATTTATTAGACATAAAAGCTTTTCGAAGCCGGAAAAAGTGAGTCCTTTTTCATGTATGTTTTATCTCGATTTTCAACAGATATTTCTACCCTTCAACATTAAGATTAGATTTCACGAAATTATTAAATCGTCATTCTGTTTTTAAATGCTTTGTCCGTGCTTTAAATCTCCTTTTTAACCGACGAAGTAGATTCCCTCCAGTTTTAAGATGCTAATCCAATAGATCCTAATCAAACGGCTTCTGTAATGTAGTTCTATTTCTGACTGGTAACTTTCAATCGGGACAAAAGACTTGCAATTTTGGCTGTGGATAAGTGAAAAATTTATTAGTATTGAAAACAGTAATTATAAATTCAATATTTACTTATAAAATGTTAAATGTTAATTTATTAGGAATTTAATGGGTTTAGCCAGAAACCGTATTTTATATAAAACACATCAAATTTGCTTGATTTTTAGCTGTAAAAGTGATTTTGGAATGACTGTCAAACAGGGTATAGAGTTCATTCCAAAGGAGGTGATGTATTTGAAGAAATGGAAGGTAAATAAAAATGCAGTAAGCTGTTTACCTATTCCTATTATACTGAATCGATCCGAAAGGGAATTTCTTTTTAGAGTAGTTGGCTGTTGGCCGAAAAGGCACAACAGCGAGTTGAACAGAATAGGTTATTCTTAAAAATATAGGGAGTCAATCTGGCCCAATCACGGCGGGCTAAAAGAGGTTTAGGAGGGAAAATGTAAGCTATTCTCCCTATAGATCCTTATTTGGTTCAGGTTCTGACCAATAGGAATCTGTTGGAGTGACAAGCGCTTTGCGATGTTCCATAGAATCAATTCCTAAAATACCGGGCTTTCGCATATTGGGTAAAATCTGAATATCATACAGTTCTTCTACACTATTTTCATATTTAAGAAAACCAATTTCATTTCCCGTAGGTAAATGTACCACAGCAATGCCGCATTGTAAGGCCTTCTGAGCTATAGGAAGATCTCTGAATGTAGAGCTGTTTTGTCTTAATTTTGATAATCCAATAAATAAAAAATCTCCGTGCTTAGCCATGCCCCGTACAAAGCCATTGAACCGTGTGATGACATCATATTTGCCGGAAGATACATCAACGCGGGCAAGTTCACCTGTAGCTGACAGCAAAACATATAACTTCCCATCGTATATTCTTGGAGAATGTGGCATAGGCAATCCGGAAGAAATGATTTGATTTGATTCTACATCCATTAGTATACCACCCGTTTCTACACTGGTTCTCCATCCTTTCGCCGAATCTGTTGCTCCAAGTGCCGTTACATATTTAGGCGCACCATCAACCATAACCATTCCATTCAAATGGCATCTATCAACGGGTACTAAATCGCTTATAAAAGCTGGTTTCCAAATTGGTTTAAAACTGAATTCATCATTAATAAGAGAGAGGCAGGAGAAGCGTGTATTCACTGCAACCAATCCTTCTTTGCTCCAGCCCATATCATGCAAATCAATTTCGCCAGAAAAATAAACAGCTCTTGGAATAAATAAACCGTCATACACATTTGGCTGAATACCATAATTAGGCGCTAAGGCCGTTGAGTTTGATAAGACAACAACTTCATTGCGGGTTGCAACTGCCATCCTTCCATTTTCTACTGTCATCCCCATTGCCTTTTCAAAATTTCTAGGCAACTGAATCAGACCTTCAGGACTTGTTGCACTAAAAATAATTACTTTGCCTGCCTGATACGTAGTAATGGCTATTGAAAATTTTAATTCCCAAAGTAACTCCGGAAGATTTGGAGAATGTGTACAGGAAAAAGGAGGTAAGGTTACGCTCATAGAATGTTAGTGTGATTTACTTATTGAAATTAATTTTTCAAATGTATGTTCTAATTCTTTTACTGCTTCAATATCTTCAAAAAGAATGTTAGAAGCTTTTTTTAAGGACGCTGATACTTCTTTACGCAATTCTTTTTGTGTGCCTAGTTGAACAGCCTTTTGAATGTATTCTTCTGAAGAATGCGCAACGCAATATGTATAGTTCATCTGCTGATAAGCAGCAAAAGCAAAACGGCTTCTATGAAACATACCGGTTAATGTAACAAGAGGAGTGCCGCATGCAAAAGCATCATAGCATGTATTGGCTCCTCCGCCATAATGGGTAGTATCTAATGCCACATCACTCAGCAAAAGCACATTCAAATAATCGTTCTCAGATAAACGTTCCAAAAAGACAATACGACTATATACATCTTTACAACTTACCTGCAACCTTTTTTTGAATCGATCGGAAACGTATTTATTTTTGTCGTTAATAAAGATAACTATTCCCAAAGGATCTTGCTCTAATATTCCCTTAACTAAGGCATCAAAATCCGGGTGTACTTTTCTTAAATTCTGCTGACAAATATAATGGTGATTGATTTCATTCAAACCAAAGTACGATATTGGTTTCATTACATCTTTAACCGGAATAGGTGGTCTATAATAATATACAGGTATCCTTTTTTGAATGTATAATTGTTCTGTATAAAAACTCTGACTGTTATCGGTTTCAAGATTTGCAGCAGAAATAAAATAATCCATATTCGGAATGCCACTGGTTATAGGCCATCCCCAGCTTATACATTGAATAGGAGCCAATCGCATAAAAGGAAGAAAATAATTTATTTTATCTGTGCCGCATTCCCAATAATACAAAAGATCAATGTTAGATTTTAAAATCAATTCAGCTGCAACAGATAATACATTCGGAATAGAAAGAAATTCAACATCCGGATTGGTTAATACAGGACGTATAATTTTTTCTCCATTAGGATAACTACAGATTACCGTAATTCTAAATGTTTCAGTAGAAATAGTATTTAATATTCCCCTCATACATTTAAGAAATACTCCTTCGTGACCAGAAGTAACAACAATACCTATGTGTTTTTTAAATACGGAACCTTTAGGTGTATATTCCGGAAAAACAGATTTGAATAATGCAGCGTAAGACGTTTTAATTTTTAGATCATCCTCTCCCTGATAAATCAGATTGGATAATGTAGGTAACTCCAATGTTGAAAATCGAATAAAATCATCGGAACTAAAACTATTGAAAGGCAGGCTAGTAAAGAGATTGAGCAATTCTTCTCTGTATTCTGCTATTTCAGTTTGTGAACAATGTATTGTTGGACTAATTGATTTTTCATGAAGAAGTGCTGAAGTTTGTTGCCTACGAAAAGAATCTTCAGATCGTATCAGTTCTCTTGCTTCTTCTGATTTTCCAATTGATTCAAGTAAATTAATTAAATTCTTTTTGGCTTCAGAAAATTGTGGATTTAGTGCAAGCGCATTTTTATAATGGATTTCTGCTTCATCCAAATGATCCCACTCAGATAATACAATCGCAAGATTATTGTGGGCATCTGCATGGTTATTATTCATAGCAAGTACTTTTCTGAAAGCATCAATCGCAGATCTGTACTGGCCATTTGCCATCAATATATTTGCACTATTAAATGCTGCTTTTATATGGGTTGGTTGTACAACTAAAATTTCTGCATATAAAGCAAAAGCCTGCTGTGTATCTCCTTTTTGATGCAGTCCATTTGCAAGATTGAATTTAGCCTCTACAAAGTCAGGTTGTATCTGCAACGCCTTTTGAAAATGAGATAATGCTTTATCCCATTCACCTGCAAGGCGATATACCTCTCCTAAATTAGAGTAATAAGCGGTGTTATCGGGATTCGTTGTAATGGCTTCAGAAATATACCGAATGGCATTTTCGTATTTGCCCTGCTCGCTGTATACAAGCCCCAATAAATGCTGTGCATCCGGATGCTTTGGATAATCTCTAAGAATCTGACGGTATGTATTTTCAGCCGTTTTATATGACTTCTGCTGCCAGGCACGATGTGCCATTGTGAAAAGTTGATCCAAATAATTATTCATACCTATCCTGAAAGATATTGAATGCTTTACTAATAAAAAACAAAAGCCTTAATATTTTCATATTAAAGCTTTTGTTTCAATACCGCTCACTATACTTTATTGAATAACTATTTTCTTAGATTCAACACCGCTTGCAGATGTTAATTTTACTATATAAATCCCGGCAGGTAAGGCTGACAGATCAATAGTATTGATACCATCCTGACTCAGGTTCTGTTTGTCTTCTAATACAATTTCTCCCGTTGAATTACTTATTGAAATTGCTGTTTCTCCCAAATCTTTCAGCGTACTTATATTCACTACTCCTTTAGCAGGGTTAGGATAAAAACTGAAAAGATTATCTGAATCCGCACTCGAATTAAGTATATCTGTTGTTGGATTCGCTATTAAATAGCGCTGTGCATACACACCGTAATCACTTCCATCCTGACCTTTTGAAGCCCATGATATTACTACATCACCTGCTCCGTTCATTGCTACAGACGGCACGGTTTGACTACCTGTTGTATAGGTATTAACAAGAAATTGCCCGCCTTGCTTTGCAGCAGAAGCATTGTATCGTTGTGCATATACATCTCTTACAGAGTTTGCAGATGCTATATTGATAGAAATCCATGCAATAACAAAGTTCCCATTATCGGCCATAGCAACCGATGCATTTCTTGCATGCTTACCAGTTGTTGTGTTCACTAAAAATTCATCTTTCAATAAATATCCTTCCTTAGTGTATTGTTTTGCATACATATTATATGTACCATCCAAAGCAAGCTGATTATTGGATTGCCAGGCAATAACAAAATTACCAGTTGCATCCATATCAACCGAAGCATACGATTGTGTATTATATGTTGTACCTGTATTTACTAAAAAAGCCGCTCCTTGAACAACTCCGGAAGCATTATATCTTTTAGCATATATATCCAGATTGCTATACGCGCCATTTTGGTGATATGATTGCCAGGTTACAACAAAATTTCCAGTCGGATCCATCGCTACAGATGTCAATTGCTGTGTTTTAGTCGTATACGTATTCACCAACACTTCTGTCCCTTGTACAACGCCGGCTGCATCATAACGCTGTAAATAAACATCATCATACGAACCTGTAGAAACTTGATTATAAGAAGACCATGCTACAACAAAATTACCTGAATTATCCATTGCAACTGCTGGTGAAGTCTGAGAACGAGGTGTGTTTGTATTTACACGGAACTCTGTACCTTGTGCTACACCCGAAGCATTGTACCGCTGCGCATAAATATCATATCCTGAACTAGCTATCTGACCGACCGATTGCCATGCAATAACAAAGTCTCCGGAAGCATCCATGCCAATAGTTGGAAAAAACTGTTGATTGGTCGTATATGTATTTACCAAAAATTCAGCACCCTGTGCCACGCCTGCAGCATCGTATCTTTGTGCATATATATCATAGCCTGAACTAGCGCCAGCCTGGTTTGTAGATTGCCAGGTGATAACGAAATTGCCATTGGCATCCATTGCAGAAGTTTTACTAACAGGATTTTCCATCTGATCAATAGGAGCACCTACATAAATCGGAGATTGGTTGCTGGTAGTATATGTGTTCACTCTGAATTCAGCTCCCTGAGGAGTCATTGTCTGAGCGTCTGCATCTGTAGCAACTAACGCAAGCGCTGTTACTGCAGCTAAACTTCCGTATTGAATAAGACTTTCCAAACGCGACAATTGAAGTTTTACTCTTTCTACACGTTGTACTAATTTATTCTTTTGATTCAGATGCATTGTATGAAAACTACCATCGCCTAGTGCTCTTTCAAGTCTGGAAACAAACTTAGCATGTTTTCTTTTTATTAAATGAAGCTGTAAAAGAAGTAATTTTTTCATTATTGGTTTGAATAAAAATATATTAGATTGAAAATATACAGTTACATAAAGCTAAAATAATTATTGAATAAACCCAAATTGTGTAGAGTTTAAATGGCGAAATCAATGGCGGGGATTATTCTTGATTTATTCTTTTTTGAAATCTAACACTATAAAATAAGAAGATTGCCCCTACAATACCCAACAATAAAAACAATCCGGACTTCCCAATAAAATTATGTGCAAAATGAAATATAAGATAAACCAACTTTGCATTACGCTTACGTGGACTATGTTCCAAAAGAACTACATCTGAATCGTAAACTTCGGGATATAGTAAAAAATATACCAATGCTCCCCAAGCAGCTATACATCCTATTATAGCAGGCACGTTTACTTTTTCTATTTTCACCATATCAAACTATCCCTTCCAAATCAAACACCCAAAAATTAAAATTATAGGATCGAGCGTGTAGCATACCATTTGATATAGTAATTTTATCTAACGAAGCTTTACTTTTTTCTTGAACCGTAAGTTTCATTTTAAATAAATGTTCTATTTCCATGGTTTCTCTGTTCATAAAACATACTTGATAGTTTATATATGCAAAGACATAATAGTTTTTATATATAACAGCATTTGTAAATGTAGGTTGTTCATTCGTTTTCTTAGTAAACAGCTCTCTACTATATATTTTCTCTTTTATAATTTCTCCTGTTTTACAATCCCTCAACTGAAACTTATGATCGTTAGGAGATCGAAATGCTTCCAAAAAAATAACACCGCTGTCAAACGAAATATGATGTAAATAGCCACCTAATGGTTGATGATATACTAGTTTTCCTGTATTTATATCTAATGCAAATAGGTCTAGATGATTAGAAAAAATGAGTAGATTTTCATATAGGCATACAGGGTCTTGCCATCTATCTATCTTAAGTTCGGCGTTTACTGTTCGAATATCAAAACGCCACAATTCTTCTCCGGTTGTAAAATCTCGTTTTACCTTATATACAACTTTATCTAATTCATTTTTTTCACTATAAATGATAAACTCATCTGTAAACAAGTTAAATCCCGGTAGAGTATGATGACCTGTAGCCTCTGTTATAGTTTTATTTGTTCTATCATAATAAGATCTTTTTATCTCAGGAAATTTAACAATAAGATGTTTATTTTTATAATGATGTCCAGAATATGTATAACCTAAATCTCTAGCAAAAGAGTCAATTTCTCCTCTCTCAAAAAAATTTGCATAATCAGATGCTACAATTCCTGATACATTGTACATTGATCCAGGTTTGTTTTCGTATTCCTTATAAAACTCTAATTTTTCATATACTAACAATCGATTTTCGTGTGAAATTTGAACGTATAAAAATTCGTCTTGTGTCTGAAAATTATGAATTCTACTGCTGAGTTTTAAAGATGGAATTAAATACTGCGTCTTCATTTAGTTTTGTAATTAAATCATCAATATAATTATCTGGATCAAGGGTTTGATAATCTACTCCCAACAATTTACCCACCTGTTCTTTAGTGATAAATCCTTATCTCCTTGTTGGCGTCCATCACTTTCACCTAACCACCGCTCAACTCGCTGTTGTGCCTTTTCTGGCCAACAGCCAACTGCTCTATCCTCTTTAATGAGTTAATAAACCATCACTAAAGTTATTCTCTAAATAATATCGCGCACTTGAATATATGTATTCTTCAGGCAAGTTACAAAGTCCTGCTTTTACTGGATTATGATGAATATAATCTAACTTCTGTTCAAAAATATCATCGTCATACAACTCCTTTGATTTAGCACACCGTTTCCAGAAATGATAACTTCTATCTTTTTGTGAAGATTTGAAAAAAGGAAGCACATTGGGATGATGCAGTTCTAAATCTGCTTTGATATGTTTGCTACATCCTTCTAAAAATTGTTTCTGAACTTCTGAAGTATCAATAATACCTTTTACTTGCCATATAATGTGAATGTGATTATCCATCACACAGTAAGCATACACAATCAGTTGATTCTTTTTTATTTGTTCCCGCAATTGTTCAAGAATTATTTCTTTATACTTATCTAGTTTTAATAACCGTTTCCAGTGTCTGATTGTCGCTGTAAAAAATACAGGATAGTAAATTATTTTTTCCATAGCAAAACAAAAATACTCTTTACTATTTGTTATTCAAACTTCACTTTGATAGCAGTGAGCTGTTGGCCGCTGGCACAACAGCAAGTTGAGCGGTGCTTAGGTGAAAGTGATGGTCGCCAACAGCAGTAGAAGATGCTTGGCCGAAAAGGCACAACGGCGAGCCAGTTAGGTCTGGGGAGAAGTGGGATTGCCAACCACGGCGAAAATACATTCTTAGGAGGAATTGTATTCTTAAATGTATATCATGAGTTACAGAAATTTAGTTTGTTCGTAGGTTATTGTAATCCCATCATTTAAAAATTCTTTAATCTCAATTTTATCTTTTTTATAAATTTCAACTCTTATTTCTCCCTGCAAAGAATTCTCTTTTGTTATTTTTACTGATAAGTTTTTAGGTTCGATTCGATTCATAGACTTTGTAAGTTCATGAGCAATACTATCTATACCTAAAGCTCTTCTGAAAGCCCATTGTTTTGCTCTATTTTGAGGCAAATCAAAGTCTTCTACCTTTTCAAATAAAGTAATCTTCTGCAAACCATTTTCTAATATTTTTTTTTCATAACAATCAATAAAAGAATCAAATAAAAACTTTGGAATATATTTATAATAGATTGAACTAAAATACATTTGCCAACAACTTCCAAACCATAGCATATCACCATAATTCATTATATGTGAATGTCCTGGTAAACTTTCAATACTTATAATTTCTTTTTCCCTTTCATTGGTATAAATAGGATTAGGAAGTATATCAATATTATTTGGAATAGACCTTTTCTTTCTCCTCCATGAATCTATTTTATCACTCTCTTGTAAAATATTATCTATACTTTCTAAAACACGACCATAAACAATTTCAGCTGTGAATTTGCTCTCTAAAAAAAATATAATTGAGTTATAACTTTCAATAGCAATTCCTAAAAAGCAAAGTCTGGGTAATGAATTCTTAATATTTTGAATTAAAATTTTGCCTCCATCTTTTAATTCTATTGAGATATGATTTGTTTCAATATGTTGAAGGTCAAATATATTTTTTGTTTCAAACCAATCAAAATCAACTTCATATTTGATCACCCCATATTGAAAATTCATATCAATAAATTTTACCCATTCATTTTTGAATGAAAAACTATTAAATGAAAAATCTATCGAAATTTTATTCATTTTAAAACTCAGTTATTCTAATTGTTACATTTGGATAAGTCTGTTGTAAATCATCAACATGATCCAAAATATCATCCATGAAACTGTCCCATTCTCCTTTTTTAATAGTAAAGTCCAAAACTCTTGTTTTTCCTGCGTGTGAAGGATCTAAAGTCGCTGTAGAAAGCTTACTTGTATAATTGTCAAGTTTCGCATTTATGCTTACTAAAGTCTTTTCTGTTGCCGAAGTTGGTTGATATGTTTTTAAAGAAACTACTTCGTTAGTATTATTTAATACTCCATCAAAATCCAATGTTTTGTAATTTGGTATAACTTCATTAAGATTTTGATAATTTTTATATTTGCTGCTCCATTGATTAAAAATTTCTTCAATCAAATCCCCTCTCTTAAATTGACCAGCTGTTTCATCAGTTAAAGACCATATTACATTTCTATTTGCATCACTTAATAAGTCATCAAGATTATTTCTTACAAAATCAGGTAAATCTGCTCTTTTAAGTACTTGTAGTTCATTGACAGTAAATAATTTGTTTGAACTGCTTACAGCTACTCTTATATACAATTGCCCAGCTCCAACTGTCACATATTCAAGATCTCCTACTTTTGAAAGTTGATTAGGATAAGTATATGTAATATTCTCTACTTTCCCTACTGTTGTGATTGAGGCTGCAGGAGTATTTTCCGGTAACCAACGCGTTGAAGTTAATGAAAGTGATCCCGTATTCTCAATTTCGGTTAGGCTTGCAATTTGTATTTCTACATTATTAGCATTTCTAAGTACGAGTTGATTCCCATTTTTTACTAGTTGTGTGAGGCTTGTATTCAGATTTTTAGTATATGTTAAAGCTTTTACTTCGATATAAGCACTCAACATTGTTGAATAAAATATATTTCTAACTTTATCTATTCCATATTGTGTGCTAAATTTTGCCAAATTAATTAACAAAGCTGATGTTTGTGATAGATATGCATCTATTTCGCTTGGTATGTTTCGTGATCTTAAAGTACCAATATAAGCTGTTAACTTTTGAGGGTCTAATGCAAATTTAGTAACAGATCCTACCACTGTTTTTGTAATAAATACTGCACCCACTCCTAATGAAATAGTATTCCAAGAATCGTTAAGGCTTTCCGCAAATGGATCATGATCACTTAATTTTTCAACGTAAGTTGCTACACCTGCATCAACACCTGCGAAAAGTGCTTCTGCTATTAAAACCGGTCCTGGTTCAGCCGTTAATACTGCAGCTCCAACAGCAGCTACATCTGCAATTATTCTAACAACATAAACATTTTCAATTATTGTTTTTTCTCTTAATATATAATAAAGCCAAAAAGCTGGAACTTCAACAATTTCATTTGTTTTAATAGTTTTACCCGTAGGACTTGTTATCAATGGAAAATTAAAATCACTAACAAATGATACTTTTATAAATTCAAACGGATCAGCTTTGCATACAAAATCTTTTTCCCATCCTTCACCTAAAGAATAAGCAAACTTAACCTGATAATTGGCTAAAGGATTTATATCACCTAGTAAACTATAATTAATTCCTGACACTTCACGATCTACACCAAAAACTTTAGTATCACAATCAAGAATTTCATTACCACAAGCATAAACATAATCTGTAGAATTATTAAAAATACTACTTGCTGCATCATAATCCGGTGGCATTGCTTGAGCTATATTTTTTCTGTCCCAATGGTTTAATGCCATATATGAAATTGAATAAACAAATTGGTCTCGATGAGAAAGATGAATTTCATCATATATCTTTTCAAACCATTCGTAATTATTTTCCGCTAAAAATGTTAACATCAGCAATCCCTGATCATTAGGAGTTGTTGAAATTATATCCACCATTAATTTTTCCTTTTCATCAGACCATGTATTGGAGTTAATTCTCTTTATAATTTTCTTTCTAATGTTAATATCCAAACTAGATAAAAGACACATTCTACCGGCAATATTTGTCTCTCCATTTGCATCTTTTATTATAAAAAAATCAACAATGTCATCAATATCAGTATCTGCAAGAGATTCTGCTGGCTGATGGTATATTAATATGTTAGAAAGATCAACTAGTATTGGAAGTAAATGTTCGAAAAAATTATCTTTTGCGAACTTATCGCCTGAAGCTTGATTTGCCTGATCAAGAGCAGCGTTATAAACAGATGTTGAAACAGCAGGAACAGGTCTTGGAACATAGCTATTTCCAACCATTTCAGAATACCCATTGTGCAATGATTGAACTACTGCATCTTCTGCTTCATCAAGACAATTATATAATCCTTCTGTTTCCCCCAGTCCATCATCAAATAATACCATTGCACATTTGAATGCAAAAATAGCCTCCTTTCCACATACATCTCCTCTCGAATCTAATCTTGTATCTAGAAAAACTTTTTCAAACGTTTCTGAGCCAGAAATGACAGCATAAACTTCCTTTCCATCATTTGCATTTGATAAATAATTTTGTAAAAATAATTCTGGTTGACACAGACCTTCGCCTTGATTAGATTCTTTAACATCAGCAAGAATTGTTGCACTTGAAGTAGCTTCTAAAAAATTTGTATGAAATATATTATATATAAATCTACCACTCTTTAAACATGGAACTCCAGTAATTACATATGTGTACTTTTTTGTATACGAAAGTGATTCTTTATAATAATCAGTTGAATTGGCTTTAACATAACCTTCAAAAATTTTCGAAGTCAAGTCTACTCTTGAATGATATTCAGTATCACCGCTTTCCAATGTAAAAGATGCCAATGTACCATACGGAATAGGATCATCAGTTATTGTACGAGACCCATCTGAATTAATTTTATACCAATAATCACCTGTTACGAAATTTACTTGCTTTAATTTTTCTTTAATAGTAATCGGTTTCCCAGACGGAGTTAAAAATGTCAAAGATCCATCATCGTTTTTAAAGTTTGCATATAAAACTTCTATATTAGATATACTAGCCATTTGCGCATCTCTATCCCTTTTCAAGATACCCCACACATGTCCCGGATCCTGAATGATATCCCACTGAAACTTCCAGAGTTCATTTGCTGACTGGGTATTATAATAACTCATCAGGTTAAGTGATGATTTTACATTCACACTATCTCTTCCTACACCCAGATATATGGCGTTGAAAATATGTTCCATGTGATAAGCTCCGTGACCAAGCTCATGCGCCATGGTACGTTTTAGTCCATCATCCTGTGCTGAACCATTATTAGGGAAATTACCCGAATATAAAAATCCAAATTGTTCTTCCGCTGGCATCTTGCCAAGTAGCTTACTTTCTATTTGTGTCGGTTCGTATACCGCTATAAAGTAAGCTGTGTTGGGATCTATATTTGCTGCACCTTTGAAAGCTACATAAGCCTTAATAATATCTCTTTCCTTACCTTGATAATCATTACTTAATAAATTGCTCCCCGAGGATTGTATAGTCAAATTAGTTCCAGTAGCCCAAGACGTGTTTGTTTTAAAACTATTATCAACTGTTACATGATAGGTAATACCTATTTTCTGATACGTTTGATTCAAATACGTTTCATACGTTGCTGCATTATATGTTTGCGCTCCTTTAACAGGTATCAATACTACATTCTTCGTCTGCGTTGCATAACTCGGCAGCAATAATTTACCAATAGCCTTCTTTTTACCGCCATCTACATACCAGGCATAAATGTATTGTCCATCGGAAGCCGGGCCACCCGCCAGATTCAGCGTGAAGGTATTACCCGGATTAGTTCCTTTATCATAGACAAATCCTTTGCCGTTTGAAAAGACCACTTTAGATGGATCTGCACCGCTGCCGCTTAACGTTGCTGTTACTTTATCCAGTACACCCGGAGTGATAAACTTAGCCGCTACATAATAGCTGGCTCCTATTTTTTCGTATTCGCGATCGATCTGTTCGGAAACACTGTATGCAGCTTCACGTTGATCAAAATCATAGATAGCTCCTGTATACTCAGTATAAGTCACCACCTGTGCTGAAATATCTAAGGTTGTATCTTTAGCAAACGTTGTATCGTACTTCCCTACATAGGTTAACAGACCGGTTGAGGTAACCTGATAGACTTCTCCTTCTGTATCTTTTAACAAAGCAGGAAGCGTCCCTACATCTTTCTTGACTCCATTCACGGTTACTTCAGTACCATTCACCGTGACAGGTGATGAAGATGATATATTTGTGGCTATCTCCTTATCACCCAACTCGCCTGTTACAACATTTCCTACACCATCTCCACCCTGGAAATAATCAATACCCTGCTGTAAGCCAGCCTGCAGCTTATCTATCAAACCTTGTGCCTGAGCAAGTGCTGCATTGGCTTCATCAATAAGTCCCTCGGCCTTTGCCATCAATGCCTTGACCGAATCCCGGATTTTCGTTGGTATGATGCTGGCATTCATACTATCAATGTTGATCGTACCGCCATACACACAACTATTGGGTTTGGCGTTGATCTTTACATTTTTAAAGCTCACATGCATGCTTACAAAATCTCCTAATCCCGGCACCGGCATATCCATGTGGCCTAAGCCGGAGTAGATACCCATAGATGGATTGGATGTTCCTGTAGTTATACTATCGACCAGTACAATGTAATCGGCACAATAAATCGTATCCTTCACTTTTAAAGATTGTAATTTACTTGTCGAATCTTTATTACACACATTACCACTTCCGCAGCCCCCGCTGCTTTTGGCATCCGGCAAAGTAGAAGCAGCCAATGGCAGATTAAACAATGCATTGTTTTGTCCGCATATTTTCTGAATACGGAAAATATATTTTGTGCCTGATTTTAAATTCTGAAACGTATAACGTACTGTATCCAATACTACATTGTTGTGTTTCAGACTGTCAATATTTGTAAAGGCTTGTGTATACTCGGATGCCAGCGGCTGTGCTTCTTCTCTGTATTTAATGATATAGCCTGTACACGTGCTATCGAAGTTCCAAGCGGTTTGTATATTATTTATCGTTTTCTTAAGGGCTTTGAAAAACACTACCGTATCACAATTACGGTTGCGTCCAATTGATAGATCAACCAAAGCCGTATCGGAATAGATACTGAATACACCGCTGCATTTTACACGTACCAGCAACTGATACTGCGCATTTTCCTGTAGCGGTTTCAATGTGGCATTGGTAGCAGTTGTGTTAAAGGTTATAAAAGGTGTTGTTGTTCCTTTTACACGATAGCTTAATTCATAATTATCTGCACCGGATATTTTATCCCATTCTACACGTGCGGTTACAGAGTCGCGCGCTTCTGCACGGATATCAACGGGAGGGAAACAACTTGCCGTTGGGGGATCGATGTTAACTTTAGCAGCTGCAGACAAAATCCGGAACATGCCTATTGGCGTGGTCACATTTTTAGTACCGCATAAATAGGTGATATTATAGTTGTATAGCTGATCATCGTATATGTGTGAACCGGATACACCTGCGCCTGCATTGGCTATTGATGCATTAAGTGAATAGGTTACCGTACTCGAATCTTTGTGCCAATACGTAATGCTTGAACCTGTATGTGCGCCTGTAACAGTATTCCAATTCAGGTTAGCCATATCAACTTTGCCTGTGATACGACTAGCAATCAACTGAAACGGAAGCGGTATAGGACAAGGACCTACAATGCCATTATCATTATATGCAAAGTCATTTGTAGCTCCTGCCGTTTGTGAAGTACCACAAAGTGCATCTAAATGTATGGTATAACCGCCAGACGTTAGCTTTGGCAATGAACATTGGACATCACCGGGATTGAGTAGAATTGTACTGTATGGGTCGGCGCTTCCAGTGATTTTGTAATATAATTTTAAGCTGTCAACATTTTGCGCAGCGGTCCAACTCAACACCGTTGCTGTACCGCTTGTATTTACAGTAATCGGAGTAGGTGCAACGCAGGTTGGTGTTGCCAGAGTAAAGGTGCTGCCTTGTACAGGAGTAAGCCAGTTGTTGCAGCGTGCACGTACATTGTATTCATACGGAATACCTGTTTGCAGAACGGCATTCGTAAGTGTAATGGTATTCTGCACCGTACTGATCGGAATCCATCCGGTAGATGAACCTACAGCGCGGTAATTGAATTCATATTCGTTGTATACTGAATTCGGATCTTTGTTCCAGTTAAACGTTACAGAACTAGCCGAAACAACTGGCGGTGCAAGTGTGATCTGTCCGCAATTTTCTTTAATGGAAAACGTAAATACTTCTGATAATCCCTGATTTTTAAATCTGCTGGTTGATACAATTCCATTGATCATTTCATAGGCTTGTACCTGCCATGCATATACTCCTCCCGGTTCAAGCTGCAGATCTGAAGGAGAATAAATGAACGTTGCAAAGTCTAAGGCATTTACATCAATATTTCCTGTAGCTCCTGCAACACTTGTATTTACGGCATCATACGGATTACGATCTACCGGAAGAACACGAATCATGCGGTAACGGTATTGTATATGCTGACTTGGTGAATATACAATGTGACGTGGTGTCCAGTTGAAGAAGATGTTTTGATTTGTTGTTTGCAGATCAAACTCTTGTTTGTTGGTTGGTGAATTCAAAAGTGGAGGATCGTACCGCACAACATTGAAAATGGTAAAATCTGAAAGAACGTTTGATACCGGCACCAACGTTGGAAAAAGACTTACATCAAATGCCTGTAAAGCCAGGTTATAAGGGCCTTCCGGTAAGGAGTTCGGTTCATCACTTTTTGTAGTAGCATCTATAGTCAAATCGGTCAATGCAAATAATCGCGACAGTTCATTGGCATTTAAAAAATATACCTGTCCGCCATCCATCGTAATATTTATCCCATGGATACTTGTATAGGAAAGCTTTGTACTGGTCAACTTTATACGAATATTGATCGTATAATTATTTTTAGTCAGATCGGCAAGATACACACGGATGCTTGTGTTAGCCGGATCTCCGTAATCATTCAACATAGTTGATGGAAAAGATACAGCCGGTTGTATCTGCACCGGATACGTCTGTTGTGCAAACAAACGTTGGCTAGGTACAATAAAAATACTTACGCTCAACAGCATCAAAAATAAAATCCGCATCATTTTATTCGTATTCATTAAAATATTCATTTCGTATAATGTCTTAAATTCAATAATGGTTAGAAGCTATAGCTATATGAAAGCGAACCCATAAACTCATTAAAACTTGTGTTGTATCTTCCGGTAACTGCATTCGCAATTTTTGTTCTGCCCGTATAACGCAGGCTGGCATTCAATGACTGATGTTTGCCTAATCTGTATGAATAACCATTGTTGACCGAAAACAGATAGGCAACGAGTGTATTGTTATCGTAATTCTGATTCATGTTCAGGCCAAGACTGGTACGCAGCTTTTTCTTAAACAAAGGCGCACCGCCCATGATACCAAGGCCAACGTATAGATTTGTATTGTCTTCAAATCTGGATTGATTCCCATTCGCACTTACACCCAGACTTATACCTGATTCTTTCCATGCCTGATTGTATGCAACGGTTGCATTCAGCATGGTATTCGTGCGATTGGTAGATGCCTGCTTGCTTGTTGCACCCATTTGTGAACCTGAAAGCTGAATCATTTTTGTAACCTTATCGCTTTGCAATAAGGTGTACCCAACCGATCCGGAAATGGTTTGAGAGATCTGCGTATAGTTCAGTGTGTCGTATCGGGCATTAGGTAAGTACTGCAGATCGATCGGTTTAATATTTACATAACTGTAAAAATTCGAATACGACAAATTAATGTTCAAGCGCGCTGTTGGTGTCATGCCCAGCGATACAGAACCAACGGTACGCTTCATGGAGGATGATTTTTGTTTATTCAGATCGTCGCGCTGCAAACCAACATTACCGGATACTTTAATTTTATTTTTCATGAAAGCAGTTGCTGCATTCATTGTTATATTTTCTAAATCGTTGTTGAAGTAGTATGCTCCGAGTGTTCTGTATTCCGGATCGATGCGTTCGTAGCCTGCACCCAATGAAAACAGTTTAAACGTATAGGTACCATTAAATTTCATTGCATTGTAGGTAACTGTACTTTGATTGCCTCTAATATAAAATATCGCATCAAGTGGGCCTTTTGATTGATTCGGAACTTCCTGCGCGGTAATGTCTTTCGTCCATGCAGAACGTGCCAGCTCTCCGGTAAGTGCGAATTTTTTTCCCAGCGCTTTTTTAAATGAAACTCCCCAGACAACGTTTTCCTGTGCCTGCAAACCTACTCGCGCAGGAACTGAGTCGATGGAATTGATTATATCTTTTGCATAAAAATTTGATATCGAGATCTGATCCCCTTTGTTGCGGTATGATAATTTTATACCCGCACCCATACGCTTGTATGCCGGCAATGCATTTACATTGTTGCTATCGTAGTCAACTGCTTTTAATAAACGGCCCGACATAACCACAACAGAAAATTTATCTCCGTTATATTCCAGACCACCACCTAAAAAATTATGGCCGCTTAATGTGTAAGGTGAAAAAGTTAAATTCCGATAACCGATGTGTGCTTTGAATTTTTTATACGAAGGACTTGCGCCAACAATGTTAAAAGGTTGTCTATATGAAAAGTTTTGATTTGAGTATGCAAACGAAAGTGGAATTGAAACACCAAACGCATTGATGTTCAAATTACCGGAAAGCACATAGGAGTATGGATTCAAACGGTTTGAAATACCCGATGCTGTATAAAAGTTATTGGCTAATGATACACCGCCATTTATTTTTACTCCTTTTTTTATACCTATGCTTTCAAGCTGTTGCGCATGAAGCACAACAGCCATCAACATAAAACAAATACTTAAAATATTTTTCATTTTATTCAATTAACACCGGACAGCTTTTATGCATGTAAGGTTATGAAAATTTTGGTTCAGCTTTTCCTTTAAAAACAGTTACTGTTATTTTACTGCACCGATAATTATTTTAAAGACAATATTATCATTTTGAGGTGTCACCAATTTCAATACGTATTCACCTGCCGATAAATTATTTGTAAATAACTGATTGCTTCCGTTACCCAGTAATTTCAGGTCATACACCAGTTTACCGGAAACTTTTGCTGTAGCAACTTCAGCACCATCCACAGTAACTAAGGTAAGCGATACTTCGTCTTTTGTATTTACCTGAATATGTACGAATACATCCTGATTGATTGCTGCAGGGTTTGGATACGCATATACGCTTTCAACAACAGGTGCAACAAAGTATGGATGGTTAACATTCACATTTTTTTCTACTGCATGAATTTCTTTCGTCTGATCTACAAAACAACCATCGCGGATAGATGTCTGACGGATAGAATAGATTCCGGAATCAGGCAATACAAACTGAATGTAGCGTACACCTTTTGGATATACATTACCATCTTCGCCAATCAGATCTCTGGCAGCCGTATCCTTAGAATGCAACACCGTTACACCCGCAGAACTATACCACGTATAAGATGTAGGCACAGGAAGGGAAACATCTACCAATACAATTGTATCGCCTGCATACACATTGCTGCTGATGATAAAGTTTGGATGCATTGGTTCTGCTTTGAAAATAACATCTGTTGTACGCACAAGTGCACAACCAAACTTATCCGTAACTTTCAACACCAGATTTTCTGTTGTATCTGCTAAGCTTATTTTTCTTGTTCTTGTTGAATCAACCCATGAAGGAGCCTTCCATGCAAAATGAAGATCACTATCCAGTTGTGTCGGTTCTATGTTGAATTCAGGTCCCGGACAAGGCGTGTACAAAGGTTCAATAATTTTTATTGACGGTGTATTCTGAAGCTGGCACAATACAGGGTCCGGTGTAAATGTATTTCCCAATTCAGATGAATTTCCATTCAAATGGTTTTGCGCCGTAAATGTATTTTGTGTTGCATAGGAGAAGAATGTTTTGGGCACATTTAATTCCCAAGCACCGGTTCCATTAGTACTTGCAAAAGCCTTATCAACATAGTCAATAGCATGCAGCGTATCTTTAACCGATTGATAGATCTCCACCATTGCATTTGGTAAAGCGGTACCTGTAAGTTTAATCGTGCTGATGTCGGTTAATATACCTGATGTGATAGTAGGTGTAGCGATCGCTCCATTTGATGCAATTGCATTATCATCTGCATGGATGTTGATCGCCTTATTCGAATTCGTCTTAGTATAAATAACATTTCGATGCATCTGAATGCCGGACGCGGTCAACAATTCAATACCATAATCAGAATAACCTAAAATGGTATTGTCATTTATTTGCTCGTTGATACTGTTGGTTACAAAAATTGCTGTTGTATCAATACCAAATATATGTCGTGAAGAATCACCACCAATTATGTTTTCACTAATCAGATCCTGCGACGAATTTGAAATGTAGATCGGAGCACGTTTCGTTCCGTTAATTTCATTCCCTACAATTGAATTGCCTGAAGGCTGACCAACAGTCGTTTTCTGAATGGTAATACCACGTGTATTTGCTATGTGTACTGTGGTGCCTAATGAATCCAAACCAATTCTATTGTTATAGATAAAGTTGTTTGAAGATTTACCTTCAATAACAATTGCACTGAATCCGGTAGGAGACACAATACTTTCATCAAAGTACGATATGCGGTTGGCAACAACAGTCTGGTTACTGCTGTTTCTGATTGTGATCGCATTTCCTTTAACTGCTTTATTTTCTTTACCAAAAATATTTTTCTCCAGCTTATTATCCGCTGCTGCCGAATCAATCAGTACTGCATGCTGTGACGTATTGGTAAATGTATTTTTCGCTACATAGTTTTGGTATGAACTATCTTTCACTGCAATACCAATAACGGTGCTGTCTATTGTTGATTCTGTAAACTGGTTTTTACCAACTTGATTCTGGAACAAGACACCCAGCTTGTAATCTGAAATACCAATGTTCTTAATTTTATTCTCATCGCTTTGAATGACAAACGCCGTGTCTAATTGCGCCACTCCGGAAGTATCTGTATTAATAAAATATATTTTTTCAATTGTATTTTTATCGTTACTGATACGCAAACCATTTTTGGTGTTGCTCATCCAGATGTTTTTCAATAAACATTCTTTAGAAGAATCTATAATATCCAAGCCATAATTATTCTGTATCAGCTTTCCATTTACAATGATTCGTTGATCACCCAGGAAAGGAGCAAACACTTTTTGTGTTGCGCCATCCATTTCAAAGCCCATGTAGCTATTCACCGGATCGAACAAGCTATCAATTCTAATATTATATGGACCCGGTTTAGGTGTCGGTTCTTTAATACTGAAAATAACTTTTGAATATAGATCTGAATACGTAACATCCAGAAGCGCTTGTCTCAATGAGTTCGGACCTGCATTGTATTCGTTCAATACATATATTTTAGTCGGACTCGGCGGAATATGCAATACAGAAGATGTCTTTGATGTATTGCTATCGGCACCAATAGCAACAGCAATTACATGATACCAGGTTACTGTATCCTGATAATAAAACTCTCTAGGTATTTTAACAGCCCATCTGCCATTACTATCTAAAGGTACAAATGCACTCATAACATATTTATTCATGGATGCAGAAATACTATCCGAGAAAAATAATTGAATGCTGTCACCCGCTTGAGCAATACCTTTTACAAAAATTCCTTTTCTTCTATCCGGACCGTTCTTCACTTCATACGTAAGATTTTTAGGTTCTTCTTTTCCGTAATTCGATTGAGGAGCACCTTCGCCCTTATGAATATTGATACACAAAGCAGAGTCTATTGCGGATCTACGACTAACATTAGTTACAATGTTTTTAGATACAAACACCGTAGAAGAATTTTCTAAATTGAAGGCATCGTTTCGTGCATGTGTCACAGTGTTATTCATAATAGTAGTATGCGTAACATTGCTTGTCTTGATGCTGTTTTGCGTTGCAACTGTAAACGTGTTATTTGTAACTGTGGCATAAGAAACATCCGAAAGTGCTAAATAAACATCTGCACTATCTCTAAATGTATTGTTTGTTATGTTTATCTGCGACCCGTTTAAAACAGAAACCGGATTTTGCGTAAAATGTGCGGTAAACGTATTGCCTTGAATCGAACCTTTTGAATTATTCCATACAATTGATTTAGCAAGAGACTGATTGCTGTTGAATCTGTTGGCTGAAATATCTGCGTGCGTTGATCCATTTATATCAATGCCTATAAATACACCATTATTAAATGTACTTGTACGGATAATCAAACTATCTACGTTTGCTGCAAGAATCCCTTGATTGGTAGCATTAAATGTATTTCCGCTGAACGTAGAACGAAGTGCATTTGAAGCCGGGAATATACCAATGCGTAACGAATCAAATACACATGAATCAACAACGATCTTCTTGTTGCTAACCAAAATACCGGTTCCGTAAATTTTATCAAATCGCATTTTCTGAACAAGGATACTGTCCGATAAAACTTCAAGACCATTGGAAGCATTTACAATCTGGAAATTCGTAATACTCGATTTTGCATTTGTTGCGGCTATCGTCCAGGATGTACCTGTCATTTTTTGTGCGTTCATTCCTGCAATAACACCATCCGGAATATTTTTACCACTAAAGTTTACACCGTATGCATTATTCAGATCCTGCATTTTCATTTGCAGTTTTACTTCTTTAGCACCGCCTTGTGCCACATTGAAATATATACCTACAGGGTTTGCCTGACCGTTTGCACACTTCATCGCCATGCGCATGGTGTTCGGCAATGGGTATTGATTATCCGTTGTATCTTTTAATGACGTGATGTAACAATCACCAAGGATATACATATCACTCAATGGCGATGTATTTTTATTTGCATCCGTTGCTGTTGCTACAATATACCAGGTAGTGCGCGCAGGGATATAATTGCTTATTGCGGTATCAACAATGATGTGCCAATTACCTGCAACCTTTGAATCAATCCGTCCTAAAAACTGCGACGTTTCTTCATAGCCACCTGTACCCATATATAAATGTATGGAATCACCAGAGGTATTATTATTTGTTCCATAAACGTGCAGGGTATCACCAATCCATTTGTGCGAAGTAATAGAAGGTTTTGTCTTCGTATTATTACCACCATTTATTAATTGAATTGCATAGGCTGTTGGTCTGCCTTTCGTAACATCATTGTTGTAGAAGAAGTTATATTTAATCGCATTTTTAGTTCCGCCATCAACAATCACCCCTCCCTTTTTATTTTGTTTAATGTAATTCCCTAAGCCCAATTCATCATCCGGACCGATGTAATTGTTTGATGATTTAACCAACACGCCAGTGCCTTGTGCATATGTAGGATCTCCAAGATATCTTGCACCAATCAGGTTACCTGTAAGTACACATGTATCTGAGCCGGTATTTAAAACAACAGCATAATTAATTACACGTGTAATTACATTGTTGTATATCTCCACACCATGTGACGCATCAACCTGCACACCAACAAGCGCAGAATCTAAGGTATTATTGCTTACACTGCCATTCGGTGCATTTGATAGAAGAACAGATGTTTCACCTTTTTTGATCGTATTGGTATTAATGAGATAGCCCTTCGCATTTGTAACTGCTACTGCATTTTTACTTACATTGATTGTATTGTTTGTAACAAAACAATTATTGCTTGCCGTAATGGATACACCGATGTCTTTAACGATATAGTTACGTGCTTTAGAAACAGAATCTGTTTTACCGATTACACCCGATACAACTGAATTCGCAGATCCATTATTAATTTGGAAACCAACATTTGCCTGTACAATTGTATCTCCTTCCATGTATATACTAGAAGAATTAGTAACAGAAATACCTATTGCTGTGGTGTTATTTGAAGCGCGTAACGTGTTATTTATAAGTTTCTGATTGTTTCCTTGAACACTGATACCTGTATTCCTGAAATCGGAAATGCGGTTTTTAGTGATCTCTATTTTTGAAGTACCATCTACATTGATACCTGTATTGAATGAGCTTTGAGATGCAATGGTATTGTTTTCAATATTGCCATACATAAATCCAGACGTTTTAATATTGATACCTGTATCTGTTGCATTTGCAATAACGTTATCGCTTGTATTAACAATTTTACTATTCACAATATTTATTGCAATTCCAAAATTGGTGATCTTCATTCCATAAATATCAAGCTGATTTCCACCTTGTCCATTAAATCCATGAACAACTATATTATTGATAAGATCTACCGTTGGAGAGCCTGTTTTATAGCCGTTTTGTGATGTACCATCAATAATCAATAACGGAGCAGTAATAGCGGGAAGCTCAGAAACTGTTTCGATTTCAGCAACACCCGTGCCTGGAATTGCAAACTGAATCAGATTACATTGATTTAAATTTGCTTTATCAATTGCTTCTCTCAACGAGCCTACACCCAAATCTGCATCTGTAGTAACCAGACAGATTTTTAATTTAGGAGTAAATGCAACCGATGCTTCTGAAGATAAGTTATTCGTTTTTGTTGCTACGGCTCTGAAGAATAACGTATCAGAACCTTGAGCAGAAATAGGGAATGAAACAATCCATGTACCTGTAGAATCCGCGCCTGATTTTTCTATGTATTTAACCAGATCAAGCTTATCATTATTTGAGTAAAACACTTCTACTTCATCAAATTTTTCCGACTGTCCGATCAGGAATAATTTTCCATCGTGGTAGGTTGATGTAAGAATAACAGGTGCCGCTTTGCTGCTGTTAGAAGCATTTGCAGGAGCAGCCAGATTCAGATCAATTGGCGTTTCGCCAGCCGCCAAACCAACAATCGTATTCTGTGTTAACTTAACTTTATTGCTCTTATATATATTCAGACCTCTGTCAGAAATTGCAGCTAATGCATTTTGAGAAACGATAACACTATCGCAACGATCAAACAGAATACCTTCGGCAGCCGAAGTTATTTTGTTCGCTATAACAGATGAGTTTTTGTTTGCATACAATCTGATTGCCGGCAATGCCGTTGAAACATTTCCAGTAATTCTATTGTTTGAAATTGTTGATACAGCCTTTTCAATGGATATTACATATCCGTTTGCAGCTACTGGTGAAGTTGCTGTTGCATTTTTTATGTTTGCGAATGTATTATTGTTTATTACAACAGCAGCTGCACGCGTAGCAGAAATACCATAACCTGTAATCGGTCCAGCAACACCTGCCTTAGAAATACCAAAAGTATTTTTATTGATAATCAATGAACCTCTTGTACTGTTGATACTGCTTGTTCCGCCTGTAAAATAATTGTTTGTTATGCTTTGCTGCATAATACTGTCAGCAGCATTGACATAAATTGCATTTGTATTGTTTACAAAATTATTGGAATCAATAACAGCATTCAAACCTGTACAATACAACGCATTCGAGAAGTTTTCAAACGTCAGGTTTTTGACTTTAAAATTATTTGTTGACCAGGTAAAGGCGTTCAACGTTGAATTCGTTGTTTTAACAGATACAGGTATATTGCGTGCATTTACTTCAACACCATAATTATTTGTAATCGCTAAACCGGATGCAAGGCTTATTACATTGGGAGTTGAAGGAAGCTGGAATTCGATTCGTGCCGGAAGTCCATTTGTACCAAGGCCTGCTGTGTTTGCACAATTTACTGCTTCACGCAATGATCCTCCACCGGTATCATTTGTATTTGTTACATAACATACCTGCACAAAATTACCAACACGTATAGGAGGAGATAATTGAGATGTATTACCAGTAGTACTTGTTGAAGTTGCTACAAAATAATTGTTTTTCGTAAGATCAACGTTTGCTGACGGAATCGTAGCTGTCCAGTTGCCTGAAGCATCTGCAGTTACTTCTACAACAAAGCCGGTTGCCTGTTCGGGAATATACGTACTTGAAAAGATCTGTATTTTATCATTTGGTTTTGCAGTACCTGTGATCGTAGCTGTTGATCCGCTGATAGAACCAAGCAGACTTGCCGGCTTATCGTAATTCGTATTTCCATTATTTATTAATGAAATCGCTTTGGTCGTATTATAGATCGCATTATTTAAAATACTGTTTGTTGTTCCAGCATCCACTAATACACCTGTAGTACCATTCGTGATCTTATTGTCAACGCCTGTTCCACCGATCTGATTTCCACTACCGGTAATGTACACAAGCGTATCTGCTTTAAATGTACTTAGATCATTTGCCCAGGTAGTATTAATTGCACTACTGAACACCTGAGAATTATTACCTGTAATTGTAAGCGGTCTGGTAGAATTTATAATGGTTACATCTCGTACAACATTATAATCTCCTTTAAGAACGACAGCCTGTTTAAAATTTGTGAAGCCGAGATCAATAATTTTAGCTCCTTCATTATTGACTACAAATCCATTAAATGTGTTTGACCCTTTTATAAAGATCATAGGATCCGGTCCACTTGAAGCCGGTCCAACAATAGTAACTGGTACAGTGATTGGATTCAACGCTGTTGCTAACTGAATTGTATCCGGAGAGGTCAATTTAAAATTAATTGTCATACAGCCTCCTGCATTCGCCTCATCAATAACTGCACGCAATGAACCTGTTCCGCTATCGTTTGTATTTAGTACTTCGCACACACACGTGAAGCAGCCTGTTAAGAATGGCGTTGAAAGTTCAGAAGTATTTTTTACAGAATTAGTAGCAGTATTTAAATAATAGTTTTTATCACTCGGGTTGAATGCAGCTCCCTGAGGAATTTCAATTTCCCAGTTTCCTGCAGCATCTGTTTTTGTTGACGCTACATAGAACAATGCCTGCTGAGGGCTGTTGTTATTATAAAATATTTCTACAGTATCACCAGCAACACTCGTACCTCTTATGATGATCCCTCCCGAACTTGACCTTCTGTAACTTTTAAATACTGCCGGTTGTTTATTTGCATTTCCCGGAGTAGTTGTGCTTGCATGCAAGTCAATTGCCTTAACAGTTGTAGTGCTATTTGTAATTTTATTTTTAGAAATCGTATTAAATAATTCTTCTGCATATATTCCGCCGGAAGTATTATTTACAATCGTATTATTTACAACCGTAGCAGATTTTGTTACCAGAACGCCGTAGTTTTTGTTATTGGAAATTGTGTTGCCACTAATCATTGCGCTATCCGCTGCATATATACCATAGTCTTTATTAGGCAAAATAGTGCCGGAACTGTTTATCCCAATAAAATTATTTTTAATTGTTGCCTGTTGACCTTTAATAAGTAATCCGCTTAATGCATTTCCTGAAATCGTATTACTACTGATAATTGTGTTTCTAACATTTGTTAGAACGCTCACACCACTTTTCTGATTTGCTTGAATAACACCTGCAGCATCTACTCCAATATAGTTTGAAGAAATTGTAGTGCTGTCAGAACCTAATTGTAGTACGATACCGTTATTTGCAGATGTACCGATCGTATTTGAAATAATGGTATTGCCGGGAGCATTTTGTACTAAAATACCATTTCCTGTAGAACCTGAAATTGTATTTAATCGAACGGTATTTTTTGTACCTCCTTTAAATTCAACTCCATTTACTGTATTTGCAATTGTATTGGATTCAACAATATTGTTATTTGTCTTAGCAGTAAGTTCAATTGCTGAACGTCCTCCATCAAATTGATTGTTGCGAACAAGGTTGTTGTTTGCTTTATCGTTTATGACAATGTTAGCAGATGTATTATCTGTATTCTTGAAAATATTTTTTTCTATCGTATTATTAAATGTACCTGCAGATAAGCCAATTGCCGTTTTGAAATCAATAAACGTAAGACCTGAGATTTTTACATTCGACAGATTGTCTTTTAACACCAGTGCCTGCGCAATCGTATTCGCTGAACCGTCAAGTATGATCTTATATATACCTCCACCCGGTTGTGAAAACCCGTCTACAAAAACAGAATCTTTAATAACAGGCAATGCTGTGATTGGTTTGATTATAAACGGACCTGTACCAGGAATATTAAATTTGATCGCATCTTTGCCCGGCTTATCATTTGAACAGTTGATCGCTTCACGTAATGAACCATCACCGCTATCATTGGTATTGATTACATAACAAGCACACTCCTGGGTATTAATGATCATGGTATCCGAAATAGTTGTGCAACCTTTAGCGGTTGAAACGGTTACTGTATATTTTCCGGATTCTATCGGATAAATAATTTTATTTGTGCTGAAAAGCTGACCGCTAATAAACCATTTTGTTGTAGGGTATGGGTTAAGTCCGTCGAATGCAATTTTGTTTGTGCCGCATCTTGCATATTCACCTGAAGGAATAAAGTTCAGATCCGGAAGTGGATTTTGCGTAACCAATTGAGTAGTTTTTACAGTACAACCAGAAGCAGGATTTGTTGAAGTAACAAAATAAGAACCTCCTGAAGATACCGTTATTGCAGGTGTTGTTGCACCTGTATTCCAAACAAAATTGGAAGCAAGATTTGTTGTTAAGGTAGTGCTGCTTCCTGAACAGAATTCGGGAGCTCCTGTAATAACAGGTGTTGGAGCAGTGGCCTTAACCTTAATTGTTTTGGTGTTTGAAACAGCTGTACAACCTAGCTGGTTTGTTGTTCCTTTGCTGGTCACACGAACATTGTATGATCCTGAATCTGCCTGCTGAATAGAAGAAAACGACAGCTTAGAATTATTTGATCCATAAGCTATACCATTCTTATACCACTGAAAATCAAAATTAGCAGTACTTAGTGCCGATCTTAATTCTGCAGACACTTGCTGGCAAACTACAGTATCTCCTGTAAGTACTATAGATATAGCAGGAGCAACCCGTATGATAAGATTATCGGATAAAGTAGAACAACCTGTTGCATTGCTTTTTACTTTCACAAAAATCGTTGCATCTCCTGGCAACGGGTTCGTAGTAATCACAGTATCTACAGACGTCAATTGAATGCCATTTTGATACCAGGAGAATGTATTTCCTGATTTGATAGTTGTTGTATGAATGCTCGTCGTTCCGCTATAACAGATATTTAATGCATCAGCAAAAATATTTGGTTTAGCAGGATTTGGATTAACAGTAATCGCATATGCCGGCAATGTTGCAAAACAACCCGTTGCTCTTTGCGTAACCGTTGCAAAATAATTACCTGCTTGTGCTGCGGTAATGTTGTAGAGTACCAGATCAGCATTATTGTCCGGTAAACTATCTGTATTGTGTTTCCATTTATAAGAATAGTCCGATGGACTCAAATTACTTTTTATCGTTATTGAACTGCCCACACAATTCAGTTTTTCTCCTGAAACTAAATTCGGTACAGAATAACTGTTCACTCTATGAATTCCTGTGGTTGCCGTACAGCCAATAGCAGGAGCATACGTAACACTATAGTTTCCTGCCAGCGTAACATCATATGTTTGAGCTGTTGCACCGGAAATATCTACGCCGTCTTTTTTCCATTGATAAGCAACTGCTGAAAGAGGAGCCGTTAATGTTACTTTTCTTCCATTACACAATAACGTATCTGCTGATGTTTTTGTAATAGCACCAATCTGATATGGAGCCGTAACCGTAAGAGCTGTTGTCTTTGTGTTTGTACAGCCAAACAAATCTGTCACTTTTAATTGTGCCGATTGATTGCCCGGAATAAATTGTTGTAACGTAGTATCACGATAAGATGTTTGCGAATTGCTGAATGTCCATTCATTATTACCTCTGCCATATGTCACAACACTTTTATCAATGAAAGTATAGATAGATCCTGTACATAGAGGTGCAAGTACCAGAAAGTCTGCAACCGGAGGAGCTGTAATATGATACACCTGTGAATACGAATAGTCACATAAATCGCCCTGAGCATTGGGAACTTTAATAGTAAGTTTTACTGTGTATTTACCAGTATCCGCAAATGCGTGACGCTGATCTCTTGCTCCTGATGTAGTTATTATTTCAGTACCATCGCCGAAGTTCCATTTCCATTCAGCAATTTTTCTAAGTGGAATATTTACTGATAGATCTTTAAATAATAATGATTGACCTTTACAGCCTGGCTCATCCAGTTTGAAAAGAGCTGCAGCCGGAACTTCAATAATAGTCCCGTACCCACGACAACGTCTTGTCAGCTGAACATTAAATAAACCTGCATCGGTATAGGTTTTTGGATCCGGAGTTTTTTTAGTTGAATACGTTCCGTCACCAAAGCTCCAGCCAAACTCATCTGTAGAAGGTGATGTATTTGTAAATGTTATCGGCTGACACGCTGACAATGAATTTACAACAAAAGAAACCGAAGGTTCTGTGCAGCCGGTTGCGATGCCACCGTTGCATGGGCTTACACTAACATATGCAACTTCAGAAGTCTGCTCGCATGTCTCTAACGTAACCTTCACTTTATACGAATACACTTGTTGTACATTGAGTGGTTTAGCTACCGGAAGCGTATACGTATTATTTCCAGGGACAGCAACATTATCTACAAACCATTGATAGTTGTAGTGTTGCCCTTCAAACGTTGAAAGACTGATGTTTGTATTTGCAGATGAAGCAGCATCATAACAAACTGCAAGTTTATCATAACTGAATATACCTGCTTTAGGTAATGGAATCTGTTTGATGTATTCACTTCCTGAATTTACACAACCGTTGTTATCTGTTACCTGAGCTATGTACATCCCTTCTTTTATTATCGATGGGTTTGCAAGCGTTGAGAAAGCAGTAAGTGCATCGTTCAAATACCATTGATACGATGAATAATTTTGAGTAGTAGACAACGTCAAACCATTTGTACCGCATATTGTACCTGAACTGACCTGGGGCTGCGGCAATGCATTTACAACAATCGGCAAGCTTATTACCTGCGCACCAAAGCGATCATAATTTAATGTAAGTGTATGTGAACCTGTTTGTGTCCATTCAATCGTTATAGTATTGTTATTTGTTTGCACAATATTACCGCCGCCATTTAAACTCCATGATAAACCTTTTGTATGCTCATCTATAGTGAATGTATATACAACACTTGAATTCAAACAAGCCGGCTTGCTTGCAGCAAATAATTTATCCAGCTCGCGCGCTTTCGTCACTACGAACTTCACCGGAACACCTGTACAAGCTGATGCACCAAAATAATCTGTTGCTGTAATTTCAAAAGGTTCTGTACCGCTCCACTTAACGGTAAGTACATTTCCTGTTTTATTTTGTATTACACCTCCGGTAACGTTGTAGGTATACGCAGCATTCGCTGGAGTTTTAATTGTATAGGTTGAAGTCTGCAAACCTGCAGGGTCAATAACTGCAGGGCCTTCAATACTTATTTTGGAAGGAGTATAATTAACATTAACGTTTCTTATAATGTTAAATGTTTTACCATTGCTTACAACAGTCAATAATATTTGCTGAGTACCCGGGTTTGTAAATGCTACATCAAACGTAGTTCCTGTGAAGGATGTACCGCTCAATGTACTTTTCCATGTATACGTATCTGATGTACTCAGTGGATTTGTATTGACTGTGTATGAGCCCGTCTCACCAATACACACATTCACCGGACCAGAAATGGTATACACAAATTGTTGTGTTACCGCAAGACTTACCGGAGCAGAAGCACAGTTTCCTGTTTTAGTTTTTACAAAAACAGAAATATTATCCGGAAGGAAATTATCTCTTTTGATTGTTGCCGTATTTGCATACGTTGACAAAACTGATCCGCCGGGAGTTGACCAGAAAAAGTTCAGATTGTTTTGGTTGATATCTGTTTGGGCTGTGTAGGTATCAACAGAATTTAATATAAGTTCTTTTTCTCCGGTGATGCCTGTTACAACAGGTAGCGGAGTAACATGTACAATAAATGTATCGATCGCATTGCAGGCATTATCTAAATTCTGAGGTACAGCTGTTATTTTATAACTACCTTCTGTATTTGCCCACGTTGCTGTTCCTGCAGTATTGATCGTGTTACCCGTACCTGCAACATTCCACAACACATTTATTGTAGGAGTGACACTATAATTGTTGAATCCATTACCGCATGCTTCTGTTGAACCACTTATACGGAATGTTGGACGTAATGCTACAATAAATGAATCCTGTCTGCCGCACTTTAAAAATTCATTATAGGTTGTTAAATAAACAACCCCGTCTAAAGCAGTTGTACTCCATTGTACATCAATGTCTGCAAGATTATAACCTGTACTTGTCCCGTAAATATTTCCATTTTTTACAGACCAGGTATACATGGTTGAAGGTGATTTATCTTTATTTACCGTACCGTAATGTGTGATGCTTCCCTGACATACTTTAGTATTACCTGCTAAGGTAAAGTTTACAGGAGTAATCGGAATCTCAATAGACACGGGAATTTCACAGGCACCGGTACCACAACCTGTAGCAAGCAACTCAACTTTTCCATTACCGGATGCACCATTGCCCCATGTTACATGTATGCTTGTTGTATTATTTCCACTTGTAATGTTACCGCCGGTAACTGTCCATACCAGACTGGAGCAGGTTGCATTTGTTGTATAAACAGATTCGTCACCCGGACAAACGACAGAAGCTGTAGATATGGTTGGTGCATTGTTTGCACGTACTGTAATTTGTTTTGTAATGGAATTTGATTGACCGCACATATTAGATGCAGTTAATTGAATCGAGTAGCTACCAGGCTGTGTGTAAGAAAATGTTGGGGCAACTTGTGTAGATGTTTGTCCGTTGCCAAAATTCCAACGGTATATGTAGTTAGCAGGATTCCCAGTAACATTGACTGTTGTTGCTACTTCATCTTTACATACCGTTGCAGGAATAGTAAAATCAGGAACGATAGCCATATTCACTACTGCCGGGTCTACCTGTTTTTCGTATGCGCCAATGTCAACGGTATCTGCAAAGATCCGGACCTTGCCATCCAGGTCGAAGCCGGAAGCATAGGCATTATTACCTTTGTTGATCAATGGAGATTGGCAGGACAAACGGTAATTACCGCCAGCTGCATCTTCAAACAAAGGATTCACATCGTACAAATTTGTACCTGTATAACCGCCGCCTTGTATGTTAGAATTTTTGATTATAGGAGAAGGTCCTATTGAGCGAAGTGTCTGATTCGTGCCATTATTCCAGAAAATAGAATTATTAATAGTGTTTGCTTGAACACCACTCAATACAGAATAAATTCCTGAAGATCCATTATTTACAAAGGTACAATTATAAACATTAAAGATACAGTCCACTGCAGTATTTGCCCTATGATAGATAATACTGCCAAATTGATTAATGCCACTGACAATATTATTATCAAAAAGCGAATTTTCAAGTTTTATATTTGCGGATGCGCTTAATATGATTGGTGCTAATGATTTATTTTTTTTAAAGACACTCTGTTGAATAACTAAATCACCCCAATAAAATTGACAAGCTATTCCAGCTAAGCCTGATGTTGATTCATTTTCCAAAAAATTACAATTAATAAAATAAACTTTACTTGGAATCAAACTACCTCCGCCGTGTTGCATTAATGTAATAACTCCAGCATTTGTCTGATATCCGACATAAGTGGCAGAAGATGTTGCCTGAGTTGATTTATTCTTTTGAAACAAACAATTTTCAAATAAGAGGCTATTGTTTGCACTATTAATAGCTCCAATACTATTCGAATAATTATTGATGAAGTTTGTATTTTTAAATTTTATTGGATTTAAGCTTATACCGGATAAGTATAATGCTCCAACTGCAGTCATATCTATACTTGATGTAGTATTGCCATCAAAAATACAATCTGTTATTTGTGCTTCTAATGTACTGGAATAAATCAATACAGCGCCTGATATATAAACCGTTTTATTATTTTTAAAAGTTGTATTGATCAGATTCAATCTGTTATTGCTGCCTTTTATTGTTACTAAGCCAGAAGTTGTAGAATTATTTAAGCTATTTGTATAACTGTTATTTGTAAACTGACAATTCTCAATACGTATATCTTCACCTGTTAAATACATCATATCAGGATAATAAGAGGCATCAGCCAGTACGCCGGTATTATTATCAAATACACAATTGTAAAAATTACATTTTGCACTGTTATTATTTTGCTCAAAAAGTTGCATGGCATTGTTTTTAAACGTTGAGTTCCGAACATCCAACAATAAAGGAGCAGTCAAAAATTGAGTAGTACCACTCGCAGCTGTAACACCATCAATGGTGCAGTTATTCATACGTACATTGCCTTGAGGGGAAAAGAATTTCGTATTTAACGTAATATTTTTCAGTTCAACATTGTCAAAATCAATGCTATCCTGGGTAAAAAAATTATTGTTTGTAACAACATTTTTAATACTGCTATTACTCATTTTAAGATTTACCCTGCCTGAATTGATAAATCCACAATTCAACATGAAATCCTGAAAGGTACAGCCATCAATAACAACATTTGGATCTAGCAAATTGCCGGAAATTATCTGACAGTTACACCCTGTAAAAACGGTAGATTGTATAGATGTTGAATAATAATCACCTACAAATAACGGTGAGTTATATCCGTTAAATGAAGAATTTGAAACTTCTAATTTAGTATTAGTTACAGAAAGTGCTACAGAACTGTTTTGTCCAGCAGTAACATTATCAAATTTAACTGTTGCATATTGAAAGTCAGTAGCTGAATAACTTGTTCCATTATTACTAACCGTCACTAATGGAGAATTTAAATTAAAAAATGTTGTGTTTTGGACAAGAATATCTGAACCGTACGGACCACCTATACCAAGGCCTCCATCATAAAATTTACAATTATTAATATTGATTTTAAAAAAATCGGTTGGAACGTAATTGTACGTGAACGTGATGGTATCTTGCTGTTGGTATATACCAGCACCAAAATCACTCATTTCTAAGCCATCTAATTTAAATGAACTGTTCTTCTTGAGAAAAAAAATTGCCCCATGAACACTGGATTTGACCAACGTTTTATTCAGGACCAAATCTCTTTCGTAAATACTTGTTTCATTTCCGGCGAATCCTCCGTAAATATTCATGCCAACATTTACATAATACCCAGCACTAGGTGCCACATACGTTCCCTTCGCAATCCAGATCTCATCACTCGCTGCAGCTACAGCAAGAGCCGGCTCCAGTTTTTTAAACGGCGTTGCCCAGCTCAAACCGTTTTCGGTCGTGCCGGTGTAATTAGCGTTTACATAATACGTACGCGCAATCAATGCATTCGAAAAAATCAATGCAAAAAACAAAAGTGCGGTTGAAATGAATGGTCTCATTTTCATAGATGGTTAATTATCTTTTTATATAAAGCGGATGTGTTGTTTATCTGCGCAATGCACATATTCTATACATCGTTTCTATATTCATTAGTAGGTTACTTTAATCACAACACTCATTACTGACTCTCTGCCATCGGGCAGTTCGGCTATAATGGCGTAGCTATATTCGGTATTGGTTGTTAACCAGGTATCGTAAAATTCGCGTTTACTTCCCTTTACAAATTCGTAGGTCTCTACCGGCTGTCCGTTTTGCGAACGCATGATCTTAAAGCCATCTGCCTGTTTATTAAAATCCCAGGTTAGCTTGATCATTTTATTTGGTCTGCTTGCTACTGCTTTAATATTTGTCACCTGCGGGAACGGATCTTTTTCCGGTTGCTGAACACGAATCACTTGCTCCTCCGGCGAACGAAGACCTGAAGAGTCTTCCGCCACCAACTTGTATTGATACCACACATCTGTTTGTGTTAAGGTATCGCGTATAGATGTTATTTTCAAACTATCTCCACCAAGTTTTAAAAAGGGCTGCCACTGAAATTCAAACTCAGATTTTTTATAGAGGTATTGGTATTTAATATCTTCTGAGGGGCTAGACGTCCACATGAGTGTAATACCTGAATAATTCGTTTTAAAATCTTTAAATACAGCACTGATCGGCGGCACTTTATCCGGCAATAAAACTTCAAAATACGTGGATTGTATAGAGGCATTAAATACTTGATCAATAGCCACTACACCATAGTAGATTTTTCTCCATCCGGAATTAACATCAACTTTATCAATGTACAACGTGTCTTTAAACGTAGAGTCTGTAATACGATTCGGTTCTTTATGTTTATAGTATGTTCTGAAGATCCGATAGCCATACATGTCCTCTTCTTTATTTTTCTTCCAGATCAATGTAACTACACCATTGGTATCACAGATACCCGATACTACAATCGGTTTTGCCGGCGGAAAGGAATCCACTAAAAAACCATCTTTCAAAATAGAGCAGGCTGAATCGCCCGTGACACCATACGCACATACTCTGTAATAATTGAACGTCGGTTTATTTAACCGTGCATCGGTATAGGTATAGGTAGTTGGGGAAATCGGTTTGTCATTTAATTTCTTCATTACATCGTTTTGAGTTTTTGCAGTCCATACAGAAAACGATACAATATTTCCTTTATCTTCTGCACTCACTTCCCATTCCAGATCAATGCGTAAATTATCTTTGGAAGATGCTTTGGTAATTGTTGGTGAAAGCTGAATAAACGAAACCGCTTTAACCATCAGTATTTCACTAAACGCGCTCGTTTGCTCAAAACCATTTATAGCTTTTATTTTATAATAATATGTTTTATTCATTTCCGGAAATGAATCGATGTACTTCACTCTTTTCTCATCCAGCTTGAGGCCCATCTCTCCGATATAAGGATCTTTGTTTACCTTTGTATAAACACCTGTTTTTGATGTAGAACGGTAAACATCGTAGGCAAAGTAGCCCGAGTACTTAGCCTGAAGCCAATATAATTCTACTGCTTTGTTTACTACTTTATAATCAAAGCCCAATACATTCGGTAACTGTGCAGGTATACCCACTACAGCAACAGCAATTCCTTTAACTTCTCTGGCAGGTGTATTCAGGCGCACTTCATACAAATAAGTTTTTCCGGCTAAGGCTGTTTTATCTTCGTAAAATAAACCCATCGCTTCCGATGATTTATTTTTCAATAAACTGGCAAGCACAGACATGATGTGCAGATAATCTTTTTGACTTTGTATTTCAGTTACACTTCCAACCGGAGGATTGGGACCCAGGTTCTCCTCAAAAATTCTTCCCGCAACCAATACTTTTGCATTTTTTAAATCCGGATTTGTTTCTGCTTCCTTTTCAATACGCTCATCAGACCAGGGCTTGATCGGTTCAGACGTTAACGTAACTGTTCCAACAACTTTCCACTTGCCATCCACTTGCTGCACTTCTGTACGCTGAATTACATATCCTAAACGGGAACCTTCCATCCATGCATTGTAGTTGGAAGGAATCCATTTTAATAATACGCTATTCGTTTTAACCTGTGTCATTAATCCAAGACTATCGCCCTGCTGAGCAAAAATCAGCTGTGACAGAAACATTGTCAGGAATAAGAATATACTTTTTTTCATTTTAATTAGGGTACTGTAATTGGTGACGGTAAATCAAATCCGATCGTCACTTCTGATGTTTTTATGTTTTTACCAGGCAGGTAATAAGCCATCTTGTAATAATATTTACCAGCAGGGAATGTAGATGAACCGCGGCCTGAAGCACATGTATTCATATCGTTTTGCACAGTACAGGTAATCGCTTTGGCTGTTACACCTTGGTTTTGTGTTTGTAATTCACTGAACACATTGTATTGAACAAGCATTGTATTGCTGTAATAACTATATACAACACTATCCGGCATCTGAACACCGTTCAGTGCAAATCCGTTAGAGAAATCAGCACCTGAAGTTCGCACAAACGCATCAGAGACTTTTACAGCTGCGATCATCACACCATATGTTTCCATGTCTGAAAAACCTTCTGCACTATTCGCCTTAACATCTTTGCTGTTTGGTGTTAAGCTATGTACTACATCACGGCCTGATACTTCAACTTCAGTTACATTGTAATAAGCCATCTTCTCTGCAAAACTTCCAAACTTACTAGCAGTAAAATTATATTCTAAGATGGTTGTATCCTTAGGTGCCTGCGCATACGTTCCTATTTTTTGGGTTGTATCGGTCTTAACTTTTACATCCCTTGTTTGATCAACCAGTTCTACTTTCATAAGTTTAAGCGTGTACGTTTTACCATTCTGCAACGAAGCATTTGGAATCGGATACGTAAACTGATCTTTTGAATTTTGATTGACTACGGTAACATTGGTAACTCGCGCAACCTCTGTGGAACCATCAAAAAACACCACTTGATACGCAAAGTTTGGTTGTATGCGCATCGGTTTAATTGGCAATGAAAGTAAATTTATGTAACCCGTATTACTTTCATTTTTATAATAATTTTTCATGCTCGGCATCGGGTACGCATACTTCACGTTCGATACTTCGATTTTATACGGCTCAAGTTTTGTATGAAAAATAGTTGTATCTTTTTCAATTTCACCGCTAGCTACCCAACCGGCACCTTTATCACACTCTAATCGTACCGCTACAACAGCTACCACTTCTGAATTTTCAGGATAAGACTCTTTTGGCACCAATGTTAATTGTGTTTTATCAGAGTTCCATTTAAAGTCACACGGAATTATTTTTGCTCCGGAACGCACGATCACATCCGATTGATATAACATTCCTCTATACTGAACTTTTTTATCCGGGTCTGTTTCGTCTGCTAATTCAAAATGGAATTTTTCAATAGGCTTCGTAAAATTAACTACAATGTTTTGTGTCACCGCTACATTTGTAGAGCCTGTTGAAGGAAGCATAGATTCGATGAATACAATATTTTTATCCAGCTCTTCCTTCACACATTCTTCTCCAAACTTAACATTGAAGGTTGCAGTTCCGCCAAACATATTTATGATCTTGAATGATATGGAAACATTCCCGACTAAATAACTTGGTCTAGGTAATTGCGCAAAAACATATGCCGAAATAGTTGCCGACACGAGTGTGAAATCTCCTTTCTTGATTTTACAATCATACGCACAGCCTACATTTATTCCACCCATAATAAATGCCTGTCCGGTAGCATACCAATTATTAATACCACGCTCTACACCACCTGTACAATATACAGGCTGAGACGTTTGTGTGATCAGGATATCGAAACCGGCCGATACCCATAGCTTGGCATACGGATTAACACTGCAACCAAGAAAATTGGCACTTCCTTTAAATCCGCCTTCAAGACTTACACGTGCACCAAAAGATAAACCTGCACCTGTCTCCATTGCATTGTAATCGATCGGAGGCGTTCCGAATTCAGCTGGTAAAGGCATGATAGGAGGAACCGGTAATTTATTTCCGGCACAGAAATATGCCTGACATTTAAATAATTTTACTACCTCCAACGATATAGGATCTGAAGGTACACCCATGTACACATACTTCTCCGTCGGAGAGAACATTACTGCAATGTGCCCGGCTTTTTTATCTTCTCCGCCACCGGTTACTACATTGATCACATTTACATATACATCAAAATCACCCGTAAATGTTTCTGTAGGGAACACATATTGTGTAAACCATTTCACACGTACAGAACCTTTTGGATCTTCTTCCACCGGCTTTTCTGCTTTGGTTTTATCTTTATTGGCGCTGATCGAATCAACCGCAACAACTTTCATTGCTGTTTTTAACTTATCAGAACCGGGCACATTAACAGGTGGTGTAAATATGGTTACATCACCAAAAAACGCCAGCATGTTTACACCACCACTTTTATTAAATTCAATACCAAATGTGATCTTACCATTGAACACCGCATCGGTAGGCACCGATTGCAAACCGATACCGGCTAATAAACCTAAGTGTATATTATTATTGGGAACGTATGTTAAGCCGGATGTAGTTTTACAGCTGACTGTTGATTGGACTTTTGGTAATGCACCCGGTTTCAACATTTCCATGTGGTGATACAATCCACCATTAAAGCCATTGATCCCTACCATTGGTGCAACAGGAATTACAGGGAACGTAACGCCGGCATCTACAAACCAGTAACGATAAGAAATAGCATTATCTCCAAGCGCGGCTGTATCAACCGGAGTATCCACACTCGGTATATATTCTTTTGTTCGTCCAAAAATAGCTGCTACTTCAATAACCAGTTTTTCCTTCATTAAGGACAGCTTAATTTTGCCACAGAAGCCTGTTCCATAAAGTGTGTCGCCTCTAAACGTTGACAGTTCACCATGAAGTTTAAATGCATCATTATTTACATCTATAATGATCTGATCTAAACTGAAATCATCGTATTCCCATTTCTTGGTAACAGCATCCCGTTTCGCCCAAATGGTAAATGTTGCAGAGCCACCAAAACCTGATCCTCCGCTACTTCCTCCGCCAGATTTTTGCAGTTGTACCGTTAAAGATATTTGAATACCTACCCGTTGCCCGCCGGATTGTTTAATCAAACTAATTGTGTCAATGGATACAGGAAAGTTCGACATGGTTTGTCCGCCTGTAGACATTTTACAATAACCGCCATGCGTCCTGTCAATATCAATATAAGGTGCCTGCGTGGAAATAATTAATCGCTGAAAGACAACTCCAAATCCCGCTGCAGGCTTGGCTTGAGCTGCTGCACTGGTATCTGTTGTTTTTTTGCTGGGTGCTAGTGATAGAGAACCGGTTATACTTACGGACGGGGAAAATTGACCGGCTGCATAATTAAATGAAATGTCTGCACTCCTGATCTGCATTTTTGCAAGCCCAAATGCCTGTACATTAATTAAACCATTCTTATTACCTGTGTTTTCCAGACTAACTTTTCCGGCATAACTCATGTCGTTATCAGCGAGATTTTTTGACACAAGAAGTATAAAACCTACTTGATCTTGGGCGCCTTTTTTAGAGACCGGCAACGTAATACCACCAAGAATGCTTGCCGAAGAAAGGCAGCTGGCGATCATATTAAAGTTGAGTTGATCGATTCGATATTCCCAACCTTTTAATGTACCATCATAAAACGGTGTATTATTTTTTCCTTCAGCATGTGTTAAAGCCGTTACACCATTTCCATCAATGATAATATCTTCACCGGTTATAACAACGATTTCATTCGGATTCTTCTCTTTAAATGCTTTTGGTATATCAATGACGAGAGACGGTATATAAACACCTTTCCATTGTACTCCATCAATCTTTCCAGTACCCGCAGTATCTGCTGCTGTTACATGATTTTTGTTGTTTATCACAGCAACAGAATCTTTGTACCATTGAGGCAATGCAAAATCCTGTGCATTTGCAACTTCACTGTTATCGACAATTAAATGCGGCATGGAGCATTTAAAGCCCGGCAGATTTGTAAATTCAAAGTCGGGAATATCACTGAGCTCGAGTGTAAAATTGGAAACCTTCTTTGCCGCCTGAATCTGATATTTTATTGAAACCTGTGCTTTGGTTTTTGAATCTGATACGATCGTTTTTTTATCAAAATTTACCGACCCTGTTAATGTAACATCTTTGAAGCCTTTACAGTTGAATGTAATAAAACAACAATCATCTATATTGCCCTGCGCAAGATTCACGCTTGTTTGGTTCGCTTTAAGCGAGCTTGCTAATCCCTTAAATTCTATATTATAGCCTTTACCAACCTGAACGGAATCCGTTACCAATAAATACAAACGCAGGTCTCCTGCAAAACCACCGGAACGGCTATAGGGCACTCTGTCAGCTAAAAAGTAAAGCGTTGTTTTGGATGAAACAGTTACTTTCATAAACACCTCGGCATACATACCATCCGGTGTCATAAAAACTTTATTAATAACCAACGCATAATTGCGGTCGGCATCACTTGGAAGTACGCCTATCGGAAACTTAAATTCTTTTCCATCAATAAGCGACTTATATAAATTGTTGTTTTTAACAGTGTTGAGAACACTTTCAATTTCATCAACTTTTGCCTGAGCTCCCTGTACAACATTTTCTACAGAAGTTAAGGTGCGGCTTGCAGCACCCATGGCATTTAATTGTGCGAATGAAGAAGATATTGAAAAACAAACTCCAAAAAATACTAATAGTAATTTATTCATTTTTAATAGCCAGGGTAATAAGACTCAAAACTATGAATAAAATTACATGACTACAAATTATACTTCATTTCATTTGAAATGACTTATTAATTACTTATCCGTTCTTAACACCTTATCTGATAAGGGATAGGGGAATTTGTGTTTTTATAATTTTAAAATAATTCCATAAAGCAGATTATAAATACCTACAACTAGGTATGTATTTTTTTAAAATGTTACATTAATTATTTACTTCATATAGTTTTATTTTTACTTCATATAATTCCATTTTATGTGTTCCTATGTTTGACAGATTCAATATTATTAATGCAACCATAATCTCTAATATTCTGCCAATCCCTCTGATTTTTATTGTATTTTTGTAGAAGTACGCAGCTATTACACTTTGAAAGTATCTGAATTATTGGGCATATATGAGAATGACTCTCATATTCAGCTATTGAAACAAAAGCTTCAAGAAAGGGGAACAAACAATCTCTTTTTAAAGGGCTTATCCGGAAGTTTAGATGCTGTTTTAGCCGCTGCACTTGCCAAAACCAGTTCTCAAACGCAGGTTTTCGTCCTGAACGATAAAGACGAAGCCTACTTTTTTCAAAACGACTTACAGCAATTGCTGGGTCAGCCTGTTTTTGTTTTCCCGGCATCCTATAAAAAACCCTATCACTACGAGCAGGTTGAAAATGCCAATATTTTACAACGTGCAGAAACACTAAATCATATTGTTAACAATCAAGATAAACCATCTTACATTGTTACGTATCCCTTGGCACTTTCTGAAAAAGTAATCAATAAACGTTCGCTCGTTGAAAATACATTTATTGCCCGGGTAGGTGAAAAGCTGAACCGCGAATTCATGGAAGAGTTTTTACAAAGCTATTCCTTTGAACGCAACGACTTTGCTTATGAAGCCGGCCAATACGCCATCCGTGGTGGGATCATTGACATCTTTTCTTACTCCAATGAATTCCCATACCGTATTGAATTGTTCGGTGATGAGATAGAAAGCATCAGAACATTTAATCCGGAATCGCAGCTTTCCATAGCAACCATTCCGGTCTTATCCATCACACCAAACGTACAGACACGTTTACTTAAAGAAGAACGTGAAGCTTTGTTCACGTTTCTTCCCGAGGATACGCTGATATGGATCAAAGACTATACACTTACTACTGAAGTCATTGAAGAATCGTTTTCAAAAGTAGAAGCACAGTTTGATACCATTCTTGCTGCAAGCGGCAACAGTGCACTAATCACATCACCCGATGCCTTGTTTGAAAACAAAACGTCATTCAAAAAAAGCATTGAACATTTTTCCATTATCGAGTTCGGTTCTCAATCACATATCTCCGGTTCAGAAAAAATTGAGATCGAATCAAAACCGCAGCCTTCTTTTAATAAAGAGTTCAACATGCTGCTTGATGACCTGAAACTCAGGATAAATCAAGGCTATAAAATTATCATTGCATCCGAGTCGCATCAGCAGATCCAACGTTTGCATTCCATACTGGAAGAACTTGATCCATACTTACGCTTTGATGAACTGATCTCTCCATTGCGCGAAGGTTTCATTGACATACAACGCAATGTTTTGTGTTATACCGATCATCAGATCTTTGATCGTTTTCACAGATACAAAACCAAAGAGCGTTTTTCAAAATCAAAATCCATCACGCTCAAGGAACTACGCACATTACAACCCGGCGATTTCGTTGCGCATTCAGATTTTGGTATTGCACGTTTTGCCGGACTTGAACGCATTGAAAATAACGGTCACGCGCAGGAAGCCATTCGTTTGGTTTTCCGTGATGATGACTTGATGGTGGTATCTATCCATGCACTGCATAAGATCTCCCGCTATAGCGGTAAAGACGGACAACCGCCTCTGATGTCGAAACTGGGCTCGGCGGATTGGGAAAATAAAAAGAGCAAAGTCAAACGTCAGGTTAAAGACATTGCAAAAGAATTGATCCAGCTCTACGCCAAGCGTAAGGCTGCTCCCGGCTTTGCGTATTCACCGGATTCATTTCTACAGGTTGAACTGGAATCTTCGTTTATGTATGAGGATACGCCGGACCAAAGCAAAGCAACTGCAGATGTAAAAAAAGATATGCAGTCGCCACACCCTATGGATAGACTTGTATGCGGGGATGTAGGATTTGGTAAAACAGAAATCGCTGTGCGTGCTGCATTCAAAGCAGTGTGCGATGGCAAGCAGGTTGCAATCCTGGTACCTACTACCATTCTGGCAATGCAGCATTACAAAACATTCAGAGACCGTTTATCAAAGTTTCCTTGCGTGGTTGAATACATAAACCGTTTTAAAACAGCGGCTCAGATCAAAGAAACCTTAAAGCGTGTTAAAGAAGGGAAAACAGATATTCTGATCGGTACACACCGTGTGATCAGCAAAGATGTTGAGTTTAAAAACGTTGGTCTTTTGATCATCGATGAAGAACAAAAGTTTGGTGTTAAGGTAAAAGAAAAATTACGTGAGTTTAAGATAAATATTGATACATTAACACTTACTGCAACACCGATTCCACGTACACTGCATTTCTCTTTAATGGGCGCACGCGATTTATCCATCATCGCTACACCTCCACCAAACCGCCAGCCGGTTACAACAGAGATCCATGTATTTGATGAAGCATTTATCCGTGATGCTGTTGCATTTGAATTGAAACGCGGTGGTCAGGTTTTCTTTGTATACAATCGGGTACGTGATATTGAAGGCATGGCTTTCCTGATTAAGAAACTGGTACCCGATGCACGTGTTACCTTTGCACACGGACAAATGGAAGGTGACAAGTTAGAAGAAGTTATGCTGAAATTTGTTGAAGGCGAATACGATGTATTGGTTTCAACAAATATTATTGAATCCGGTTTAGATATCCCAAATGCAAATACCATAATCATCAATTCGGCACACATGTTTGGGTTGTCTGATCTGCATCAAATGCGTGGCCGTGTAGGAAGAAGTAATAAAAAAGCATTCTGTTATTTGTTAACACCTTCGGTTGCAGCTCTTACAGGTGACTCCAGAAAACGCTTAAGTGTGCTGGAAGAATTCTCAGACTTAGGTGATGGTTTTAAAGTTGCCATGCGCGACCTGGATATTCGTGGTGCAGGTAATATGCTGGGTGCAGAGCAAAGCGGTTTCATAACAGACTTAGGCTTTGATATGTATCACAAAATATTGGATGAAGCAATACAGGAATTAAAAGAAACAGAATTTGCAGACCTATTCAAAAATGAATTGGATCAACAACGTTTAAAAAATCTTGTACAGGATTGTGTTATCGAAACCGATCTTTCCATTCTTATTCCAGAGACATATGTAAATAATATTTCAGAACGGTTGTCATTATATTCTACCATTGATAATATTAAAAATGAAATCGAACTGAATGAGTTTATTACATCATTGAAAGATCGTTTTGGCCCTCTACCAAAAGAAGTGATCGATCTGACAGAAACCATCAGACTTCGTTGGCTGGCTCAAGAGCTCGGCTTTGAGAAACTAACTATTAAGAGCGGCATAATGCGCTGTCAGTTTGTGCCTTCAGAGCGAACAAGCTATTATACATCAGATGTTTTTGGCACTATTTTAACATTTGTACAAACTCATTCTAAGAATTGTAAAATGAAAGAACTTAACAAAAAATTAATTCTCATCATTTCAGAAATTCAATCCATTGAACAAGGTTTACAAATCCTTAAAGAAATTCAAAAACCGATCGTTGTTTCAAAGTAATCATTGCAGATGTAAAAAAGTTTCGTGATCTTAGAGAAACTTATTTTTAATTCGTATCAACCTTGGAAGCACCTTTCAAAGATTTAAATTTAGAAAGTACAGATAAACGAAAAAGGCTTTTAGATTACCTTATCAAAGGTGCATCCCTTATCATTTCGTTAGCTACGATCCCTGAAGTTATTTACTGGGTGCCTAATACCATTGTTGCCGTTTCTTTTGTTTTAGTAATATTCGGAATCTGCTTTTTTTTAAATAAAAAAACCATACAAATCTTGCTGCAAACATTGTGGTACTGACTGTTTCATTCATTGTATTTGTGCAATGCATCGAAACAGGTTTGGCGTCCATGGTATTTTGCTTTTATATGCCATTGTTAATTGGTATTCCATTTATTATCGACAATAAAAAAATTGCTCTAATCTTATTTCAGATGATTTTGCCAATTGGCTTGTGTACGTATCTGATGTTCTTCAACCAGCCTACAAATGAATCCTTTAAACAACTGGATGAAGGCTTTACAAACACCAACGGCCAAATAAATTTTTTATGTGCTTTATGCCAATGCGGATTTTTTGCATGGTTCATCATTCGCGACCATTCTGTTTCCAGCAAGTTGATCTTATTATCTAAAGCAAAGATCGAATACAAAAATGCTCGTCTTCTTAAAACAAATTCGGAGATGGATCATTTGGTATACAGCATCAGCCATGATTTGCGTGCACCAATTGCGTCTGCATTGGGACTAATCGAAATAAGTAAAATAGAAAGTGATCCGGAAAAACTGAAGTACTACGAAACGCTGAAAGAAGCGTGTTTACGTAGGTTGGACAATTTCATTTTTGATATTTTAAATTACTTAAAAAATAACCGATTAGAAATTGAAATTTCTCCTGTTCCCCTTAAAGAAGAAATTTTAAATTCCATTGAAATGAATTCGGTATACAATGAAAATGTTGCCGTAACGCTTGATTGCGATTATGAGGGTGAATTTCATACAGATAAAAACCGATTACGTATGATTCTGAATAACATTATTTCAAATGCATTCCGTTATTCAAAATCTACGAACAATGATAAAACAGTTAACATAAAAGTAAAAAATCTCTCTCCCAATATTGAAATATCCATTGCCGACAATGGCGTAGGTATCAATAAAGAATACATCGATAAGATCTTTGATATGTTTTTCAAAACCGATGAGAAGACCAAAGGCAGTGGTTTAGGCTTATACATTACCAAAGAAGCAATTACAAAAATACAGGGAAGCATTACGGTATGGTCAGAAAAAGGTGTTGGTTCTATTTTCACCATTACGCTTCCAAACCTTAAAGGTCACGTACCTCCTAAGATTGTTGAGCTGGAAGAAGTTTAAGGAACAATAGCAACAGGTGATCTCTGCAGCCAGTGCAGCAATAAATTTTTATTTCCCGTAGCATTCCCCAACACATAAAATCTTGAAGATGCCAGAACCGGCGATTCCTTTGCCTGCTCGGATTCAACGCATGCAGGTCCCACAAAACTTGAGTGAATGAATGTGATTGCTTCATTTTGCTTTGAAATAAAACCCACATGATTATCCAATCCCACCACATATACATTATCCGGTTGCGACGCTATGTAATCCAACAGTGCATTTAATGCGGTGTATTTTTTAACATCTGAACATAATGTATTAACGATTGAATGCGAATATTGCTGTGCAACTTTATACCGGTTCAATTCAATACCACAATGTTTTAAAGTAGTTGAAACGAAATAGCCACAAGCAACGTATCCACGCTGAGGTTTATCGCTGATCCCGTTAAAATCCCAGGCTGTTCCATACCAATACGGAAATACATTTTCAACCAAGGCCATTTGCAAATATCTTGACGCTGAATCCAGACATACATTTTTTGCGTCTTGCGTTGTTGCTTTCATGTATTGCAGATTTAATTCAAGGCGTTTGCTTTCTATGTGTTTGCGCAGCGATGCATACGACGTTAAAAAATCTGTAGCACTTGAATCAGGAATGGCTCGTTCCAGGATGTTTGAATATATGGCTGTTGTATCCCATCCGGATGGAATCGTAAAGGTTTCTACTTGCGCACAGGAAATAAAAATGCTGAAAAATATACTGATGCTGATAGCCTGTTTCATATCTTTTTTCTGACATAATGCAGGAAAAGGCAAAAGATACACGATTTAATGGATTAAATTTGAATACAGGATTTCTTCGTTTGTTAATTTATTGATCATTGGTATACCCAACCCTATCCATAGACTGACCACTGTTTACTGTCCACTGACCCCTTTTAATATGCGCTCATTCACTTCAGTCAAATAAGCTGCGTTATATGGACCATGCCAGTTCATATCCATCGTTTCACCTTTGCTCCAGTCATAACAGGCATCGTCTGTGATGTAGCCAATATAACCGCCGTTGAATCCGGTTAGAATAAGATTTGTTTTATTTGCACTACATAGTTTTTCCAAAGGCGGCATCAGTTCGCCTGAATAATCACAAGGCATGCCAAGGAACATTGTTTCACCAACCTGCATGCATTGAATGTCCGGAGCATCGGATCCAAGCAACGTATGAAATACCCAAGGACGAATACGGATATCTTTATCAATTCTTAAATGCGGTTCGCGTAAATGCAATGGAAAGCGGTGATAGTATAATGTATTGGTATACGAATAATTAATTTTCGCATCTTTTAATTGCGTTGCTAAAATTACAGCGATGGTATCTCCTTCCTTTTCACCGTTTTGAAGCTGGCTAAAACCAGGACCATGACTTCCTACAGCACCGGCAGCGTAACTTACAAAAGAAGCCCATCCTTCTTTCTCTAACAATGCTGAAACTTTACCCGGATAATCTGCTGAGATATAGGTAACATCTGAATCCAGACAATTCGCATGTGCAGCAAACGTAAACAAACATGCTTCTTCACCGCTCTTTGTTCTGAATTTCAGGCCACGAATAAATACATCTTTAGGAGCTTCATCACCCTTTAAACGGTTGCGCACTGCGGTTGGCGCCATAGCACGCACATATGCCTGCTCAACTATTTGTAATTTTTTAACAGCACCATCAATCGATTTCTCAATGGCTTCAAAGAGCAGATCAACATACTCTTCTGAATAATCACCAGCTAAAAACTTGCCTGCAATTTTAGGTTCCCAGCCACCAGCAGCACTGTGTGTATGCGTAGCAGTAAGATATACATTCAACTTATATTTTTTTTCTAATACTGAACGAACACGATCTTTTAATGCAGGAGGAAAAATCAACAGGTCAAGACACACATACCCAACACGTGTCTTACCATTATCCAGTACAAATGTTCGCACATAAGTGGTATCACCAACCCTTGTTGCTTTATCCCGGATACCATAGCCTGCTAGGGGATAGGGGAACGCATGAGGCGTCAGGGCTACTTTGTACCAGCCTGCTCGCAACGTGTCTCCCTGTTTGATTTGCTGCGTTATCTGAAACGTATCCAACTGTTTCATCATCGCAGAATAATAAGGCATTTGCTTATAAGGTGTACGATCAACCGTTGTCAGGATACATACTGCTAATAGCATAAGTATTGCTGCAACAATTAAAATCCATTTAATCCCTTTTTTCAAAATACGCATTGTATCAAAATTAATGTATGCAAGTTACACGCTCAAAAGACAAAAAAAGTATTTTTTACTAAGAATGTTTAACCGAATTCTTTAACAATAAATTTGCGCAACGAATAATTTTTAGTGTATTTGCAATCAAATACTTAGAATAATTTTTAATGACATCACCGCAAGTATCCATTATTGTTCCGAGCTATAATGGCAGAAATAAAGTAATCCGACTTTTGAATTCTCTGGAACAGCAAACATACCGCTCGTTTGAAGTGATTGTTGTACTGGATGGTTCAACAGACGGCAGTGCGGCAGCCATCCATAGCATCGAATGGAAATTATTTCCGTTAAAAATTATTGAACAGAAAAACAACGGGCGCGCAAGTGCCCGAAATACTGGCGCTGCACAGGCAACAACAGAACTGCTGTTATTTTTTGATGACGACATGATTCCTGCTTCTTCTTGTATACAGGAATTTATTTCTTTCAATAGCACACATAAAAACCGTATTGCATTGGGAGAGATTCTTGAACCTGCTACCAAAGAAGATTCTGAAATAAAAAAATACAAAGATTATTTAAACACCACCTGGAACAGTACGCTGAAGACTTATAGAAACGCTGTTATTCCAAGTGAGCGTGTTGTGCTATCTGCAGCAAATTTTTCAATTCCAACATCCTTATTCAATAAACTCAAAGGCTTTGATGAATCCTTAAAAGATATTGAAGACTACGATTTTGCATTACGTGCCAGAGTTGAAAAAATTGAAACGTTTTATTTAGATACCGCAATTGCTGTACATCTGGATCAGTTTACGTTTAGAAAATATGCCGAACGCTCAAAAGCATATTTAAAAAACAGAATTCTGGCAGCATCCTTAAAGCCCGATCTGTATGGCCAGGATCCCATATTAAAACACCAACATAAGCTGTTTCTTAAAGGTCTGTATTCGGTGATGAAATACCCTTTTTGGCTAAACCTGTTTGATGCCGGCATATTACAGTTTGTTCTTCCTGAAAAACTGCGTTATAAGCTCTATGGAGTAGCAATCACGGCGTATATTCACAATCAGCCGAAAGCTGGACAATGAACACCTACGAGGTTTTGAAAATCTCTTAGGTGTTCCCCACCCAATTTTAGACGCTTCGAGTATTTTTTAGAACCAGCAGTTACTTGATTGTAGGGTTTTTTGTACCTTTGTACTTCAATAAATAAATACCCATGCTTAGTTGTTCTAATATCTCTCTTAAATACGGCAAGAGAACCCTTTTCGAAGAAGTTACCATTCGTTTTGCATCAGGCAATTGTTATGGTTTAATAGGCGCAAACGGTGCCGGAAAATCTACGTTCTTAAAAATCCTTTCCGGCGAAATTGACCCGACAACGGGCAAAGTTGAGATGTCGCCGGGAGAACGTATGGCGATATTAAAGCAGAACCACTATGAATTTGATGAGTTTCCGATTTTAGAAACAGTAATCATGGGTCACAAACGTTTGTATCAGATCATGAAGGAACGTGAAGAAATTTACGCAAACCCGGATTTCTCTGAAGCAGATGGTATCAAGGCATCTGAACTGGAATCTGAATTCGCTGATATAAATGGTTGGAATGCAGAGGCAGAAGCGGCTGAATTATTGAGCGGCTTAGGTGTAAAAGAAGAACTGCATGCTGTGCAGATGAAAGACGTTGATGGTAAGATCAAGGTACGTGTATTACTTGCACAAGCCATCTTTGGTAACCCCGACGTATTGTTGTTAGATGAACCTACCAACGACTTGGATGTTGATTCGGTATTGTGGTTAGAGAATTTCTTAGCTGATTTTAAAAATACGGTAATCGTAATTTCTCACGATCGTCACTTCCTGGATACCGTGTGTACGCACGTTGCAGATATTGACTATGCGAAGATTAAATTATATACCGGTAACTATACCTTCTGGTATGAATCTTCTCAATTGGCTGCAAAACAAAAAGCCGATCAGAACAGAAAAGTGGAAGATAAGCGTAAAGAGTTACAGGACTTCGTAGAGCGTTTCTCTGCCAATGCTTCTAAATCAAAACAAGCTACTTCCCGTAAAAAATTATTAGAGAAACTAGTAATTGATGAGATTACTGCATCAAGCAGAAAATATCCGGGTATTCAATTCCGCTCTGAACGTGAGGCCGGTGATCAATTACTTACCGTTGAAGGCTTAAGTAAAAAAGGGCCGGATGGAGAATATCTATTTAAAGATTTAACCTTCACCATACAAAAGGCAGATAAGGTTTCTATATTAAGTAAAGATCCTTTAAGTATCTCTGCTCTTTTTGATGTGTTGATGGGCATTGAACAGCCGGATGCTGGTTCATTCAAGTGGGGTGTTACAACTTCGCAATCTTATTTCCCTAAAGACAACTCTGAATATTTCTCTGATGGAGATTTGAATTTAGTGGATTGGCTGCGTCAATACTCTAAAGATAAGGACGAAAGCTTTATTCGTGGTTTCTTAGGCCGTATGTTATTTACAGGTGAAGAATCATTGAAAAAATGTACCGTATTATCCGGAGGTGAAAAAGTGCGCTGCATGCTTTCTAAAATGATGATGGAATCTGCGAACGTGCTTGTAATGGATGATCCAACCAATCACCTGGATCTGGAATCCATCACGGCATTAAACAACGCCTTGATGGAATTTAAAGGTACGATGTTATTCTACTCGCACGATTATCAATTCATCAACACAGTTGCCAACCGCATCATTGAACTGGGACCAAACGGCTTCCTTGACAAAACAATGACATACGAAGAATATCTGGAAGACGAAAAAGTAAAAACACAAAAGCTGGCGGTATACTAGTGGTCAGTAGACAGTGGTCAGTAATTAAAAATAAAAATCCCGATAGAGTTTTCCATCGGGATTTTTGTTTTGGAAGATTTATTTGTTGGATTAAATATTTTCAAAAAAATCCATTATATTCGTAATAATACTTTTTAGTTGGATTGTATTCCATTAAATACAAATAGTTGTCATTGGGTTTTAGACATTAAATAAACCTTAGTTGCCTTGGTTCTCGCATTCAATAGAACTAGTAGTTGCCAAATCTTTCTACGGCATAATAAACAAGAAGGCTTAACACAAATGAGATTTATATGAAAATTCATATATCGCCACAAGTGATAATGTTTATGCTATATCTATTGTATTTACTTATTAAACAATAAAAAAAGAAGTCCCGCTGAATGAATCAACGGGACTTCTTTTTATTTTATGAACGAAGGATTCAAATAACTACAGAAGGAAATCCTGTATTCAATTTTAATCCTATCAATCGTGTTCGTATTACTTAACCACTAAAGATGTAGTACCAATCAAGTTGCCATCTTGCCAAACTTTAAGTGTGTATGTACCGATTTTGTATTCACCACCTTTAGCATATACAAATGATACAGGCTGATTGGTGTTGTTGAAATCGATTGCTTGTTTTTCAGTAAACGGAATTTCTTTTCCTTCAGAAGTTTTGAAGAAACCACCACCTAAAGAACTATCAAACAATGGAGCACCACTTGGTTCGATAACCTGTAAGTAAATTACTTTTGTGTTCTTAGGAGCTACTTTGTTATCCGCAAGAGTGAATACAATTTTGATTTTAGCAATGTGTTTTGCTTTGTATTCAGTGTCAGTTTCTTCTTTTCCTTTAGCATTGATCACACTAACTTTTATGTTTTCAGCTTTCAAGATAGATGCTAACTCATATTTCTGCTGTAAATCTGTACGAACTGTACGAAGATTGTTGATTGAATCATTCATTACAGCTTTGTCTTGCTTTAATGTGTCGATAGAAGAATTTAAGTTTTTGTTTTCTTCACGCAACTTAACGATTTCAGCTTCTTTCACTTCAAGATCTTTTTTGTATGATTCGATCTGAGCGTTCAGCTTTTTCATGTTAACAGCGTTACCTTTTTTCAAGCTTGCAATTGCATTATCTAATTCTGCAATTTTAGCATCCAATGAATCATTTCTTTGACCCAAGTCAGCTGCTTGTTTTTGTAAACTGTGGTACTGTAATTGTAAGCCTTCTAATTCAGCAACTTTGGTAGCCAACGAATCGTCTTTTAAGATAATTGTTTTCTCCTGCTCTTCAATCTTAGTCGATTTCTGATTGTTGTTGAATAATAAATATCCGATCACACCCAATAAGGCAAGGATGATTAATATAAAAATCAGATTATTACTTTTTTTGTTTTCTTCTTGTGCCATAATGATTGTTGGTTAATGAAAAGTCTGTTGTTTAAGTTTAGTTTCTATATAAATATAATAAAATATATTTAAGTTAAGCAACTGACAGATATTTCTTTTAAATCACTTTTTTTGATCAAATACCACATTCATCCAATCTTCTGGTACGCTATCCAACGCTTTTTTCAATTCATTATCCCAGGTACTGGAGATAATTTCCATATCTTTTTTCTCAAAACGGTGTTCAATCATCTTAAATGTATTGTTATAATAAATAACAACATCCAATGGAAAATCTACATCATTTGCAGATACACGTGTTGAATCGAACGATAAAAATCCGGCCTTCAATACTTCTTCCAGCGTTGATTCATATTTGACTGTACGGTTCAGAATAGGCTTACCATATCCGCTGTTACCGATAATCATAAACGGAGTTGTTTGCGTCAATTCGATCCAGTTTCCTTCGGGGTATAATAAAAATAATTTTGGCTCGGTATCATTTTTTAACTGACCACCAACAATGGTATGTAAATTAAATGCAAAACCTGCAGCATACAATGCCTTCCGATCTTCCTCTGCCACTCTGCGCAGCTGGTTTCCAAAAGCATTCACGGCTTCGTACAACTGTGTGTAAATAACCGATTCGTCTTTTAATACTTCTTTGAAGTAAGTGATAGCTTTATCACGAACAGAACGTAAGCCACTTGTCATCAAGAACAAGCTTCCATGTCCGCTTTCATGAACAAATAGTTTTTTAGCAGTTGTTGTATCCGTACCAGAAGTTATGCGTGTATCAGCTATTGCAACTAATCCATCTTTTAATTTAACACCCAAACAATATGTCATAATGATTGTATTCTATTTCAAATCGAAATATACGGTTTTTATGGTTTTTAAAATATGACTTAACATCACTTAATATTGCAGATACTTTATTTCAAGCATATCCGCCAGCTTTGCAACTTTATTCAATAGATCATGATAAAAGGCAAGTGGCTCTTTTTCAATATCCTGAATAGAAGTGTATTGCACGGTAGATAATAATTTACTTGCATAGAACTCCAGCGAGTTTGGCTGATGCTTAGAAACATTTGTTATCCGTAGTAAACAATTTTCAATGTGTCTTAGATTGTATACAATCGACTTTGGAAAATTTCTATTTAAAGTCAAAAACTCCAAGCTATGGCTTACATTGGGTACTTCTCTGTAATGGATTTTACTCATGTCGTATGCCTCTGTACTCTTAAGCAAATTAACATTTTCAAATAATTCAATCATGTTATAATATTCCTTTTTAGGAATTCGATTGATATCATTGATCTTTGTTACTATAATCCGGATGATCTGAGTAGTACGTTCAATGTGTTTTCCCAAATGTATGATAGACCAAGCTTCATCGTGCAGCAATGTATTGTCGACATTTGCATTTATGATGGCATTTAGCTCAATTACTTTTTTTGAAAATCCAAAAATACCTATTTCTTCAAACTTCGCCTTATCCATTGATTTTACATAATGGTAATAGGTATTGATTGACTCCCACAATTCCGTAGAGATAGAATCCTTTGCGCCTCTGGCGTTTTCACGAGCTTGGCAAACAGATTGTTTAATAGAAGATGAATTGTAATCATTCAAGCCAATAAAATAAGCAACCTCATCGGTCTCCATTTTATTTTGTAGGCCAATATATTCAACATACGAACCAGCCATGTTTAAAACAGATTCTAATATGTGTTCTTTCTTGATCGATTTGGGTGCATCAATACTGAAAAAGTAATGTGCTTGTGCAAAACGACTGATATGTTCTGTTCGTTCAAGGTAACGACCCATCCAAAACAAATTTCCTGCAATTCTAGATAACATACTTCAACGAATTTTAATAATTTTCAATAACCCATGTATCCTTTGAACCCCCGCCTTGCGAAGAGTTTACAATAAGATTACCTTTTTGTAATGCTACCCGTGTTAAACCTCCATTCAATACATAGATGCCATCTTTACCCATCAAAGCAAATGCGCGCAAATCAATGTGGCGTTGTTCTGATTCATTTGTATCTTCAATAAATGTTGACAGCATAGATAAAGACATAATCGGCTGTGCAATATATTTTCTAGGATTTGCATGTATTAACTTTTTGTAATCTTCGATTTCTTCTTTGGTTTTTCTATCACCAATAAAAACTCCATAACCACCCGACTCATCCACAGGTTTAACAACCAGGTTATGCATATTTTCCAACACATATTTCATTTCGTCCGGACGTTCACAACGATACGTTGGTACGTTGCTTAAAATAGGTTCTTCATCTAAATAATATTTAATGATATCCGGAACATATGTGTACACTGCTTTATCGTCTGCCACACCCGTACCAGGTGCATTAATAATATTCACATTTCCTGCTTGATAAGCCGCCATTAAGCCGGGCACACCCAATACCGATTTTTCATTAAACACAAGCGGATCAATAAAGTCATCGTCTACTCGTCTATAAATTACATCTACTCTCTTCGGACCATGTATGTTCTTCATGTAGACGAAATTATTTTCAACAAACATGTCTCTTCCTTCCACCAATTGAATCCCCATTTGATGTGCTAGAAAAGAATGCTCAAAATAAGCAGAGTTAAATGTACCAGGCGTAAGTACTACACATAGCGGATTATCAATTCTATCTGGCGCAACCGAACGAATTGTTGCAAGGAGTCTTTCTGTATACTGCATCACGGGTTTAACATGGTATCTGCTAAAGAGATTGAAAAATATTTTTTTCATAGTCTCTCTATTCGATAACACGTAGCTTACACCGGATGGACAACGTAAATTATCTTCCAATACATAATATTTTCCATCGTTGTGTTTGATGATGTCAATACCTGTTATATGAATGTAAATCCCTCCTGGCGGGTCTACACCTATCATTTCCTTTTTATAAAATTGTGAACTAAAAAGTAATTCACTTGGCACAATTTTATCTTTTAATATTTTTTGTTCATGATATATATCCCAAAGAAATAAATTAAGTGCTTTAATGCGTTGCTTAATCCCGGTTTCAATGGTCTTCCATTCTTCACTTGGTATCATGCGCGGAAACAGATCGAAAGGAAATAACCGTTCTACGCCTTCATTTTCTTCTGTATATACATTAAAAGTCACTCCTTGATTAAACAAGTCACTTTTTGCAATTTCATTTATCTTGATGTATTCATCCATATCTAAATGTTTGAATGTATCCATTAAATGCTTATAATGCCCTCTAATGTCACCGTTTGGAGTCCATGCTTCATCAAAATGAGCTGGGTCTATCTTGTAAGAATTAAATATTCCAGTTTGTGATTCCATACCAATACGGATATAATTTATATAACTTAATTTATATGTTGACAATATATAGGTATATTCTGTATTCGCAAAATATTTAAATAATATATTTACTATAATGCATATAAGAGCATTTTTGTACGTTTGCTTATTTTAATAGTTACATAATTATACATAATAAATAATATAAATAATCTAATATAATTCTTAAAATTTACGTTTTTAGACAAAAACCTTTTCCAAAAAAGATATTTATTATATAATTGGTTCATTTTTAAACCATATTTTTAAATAAATGATTATTTATACTATATATTGATTCATTTTTAGACCACAATATTTTTAAATAGTACTTTTTCAATAGATTTTAATGAATTTTTATATTATAGAAAAAATACAATTTTAGAGCTGTTTATAATAAAGATTGGCAACTGCGCATTTTTTTTGCAATTTGGGGTATAAACGAGATTTCAATAGGATGAAGTACGATGTATGTATTATAGGTGCTGGCCCGGCAGGCTATGCAGCAGCAATCAGAGCGTTAGATTTAAACAAATCTGTATTATTAATTGAAAAAGAAAAAATCGGAGGAGCAGGGCTCTATAACGGAGCAATTTCATCTAAGACGTTCTGGGAGCTATCTAAAGACATACAAACTGCACGCAAACGTTTAGCGCAATACAGTCCTGATCAACATTTTTCAGTAACCTATCAGCAAGTATTGACGCAGGTTCGCGGTGGTATTGCCAACCGTCGTTTTCATCTTGAAGGCCAGATCGAATCGCTTGTTCAGCAGGAAGCAAGACTCTTTAGATTTCTGAAAGGTACAGCAAAAATTGTTGGCCAACATGCTGTTGAAGTAATAACAGGCACAGAAAGAGAAGTCATAGAAGTTGAAAATATTGTTATTGCGACCGGCAGCAGTCCGCGTAAAATTCCAAATATTCCGATTGATGAAAAGATCATTGTAACCAGTGATGGTGTCGAAAATTTTGAGAACTTCCCGAAGAGCCTGGTAATATTAGGTGCAGGGGTTATTGGTTGTGAGTGGGCAACCATTTTTTCAAACTTCGGCTACACGTCTGTAAACATCATTGACAAAGCAGAGCGTATTCTTTCATTTGAAGACGATGATGTAACGGATGTTGTTGAAGCAAACATGAAGAAACAAGGCATTACGGTTCATAAAAAATCGAACTTGTTAAGCATGCGAATTGTAGATGGTGAAGTGGAGTACATCATTGAATATACAGACGGCCGCAAAGAAATGCACCGTGTAGAAAAGGTACTTGTTTCGGTTGGCCGTATTCCAAATACAAAAAACTTAGGTCTGGAAGATGTGGGTATAACCATTTTACCGAATGGAAATATTGATAACATAGACGGACAAACAAACGTGCCGAACATCTATGTTGCCGGGGATATTTCTTCTGATGTAGCGCTTGTGAATGTTGCGGAATTAGAAGGCCGACATGTAATTGAAAAAATGTTTGGTGTTTCCAGTCACCCGATTACATACAACAACGTTTCAACCATTATGTTTGTACAGCCCGAAGTTGCTGGTGTTGGAATGAACGAGAAGCGTGCATTAAAAGATAAGATCTCTTATAAAGTTGTTAAGATCCGTTACGATATGATCCCTCGTGCAATTGCAATGCGCAACAACGATGGATTCTTTAAAATTCTTGTAACAAACGACAATGAAATGAAGATCTTAGGTATGCGAGCTGTAGGTGTACATGCTTCAAGTGCCATACAAGCCGTTGCCTTATTGATTTCAATGGATAAAGGTGTTGAAGAATTGGCAGACATGATCCACCCGCACCCTTCTATCATTGAAGGGATACAGGAATGTATCCGCATGCTGTTGGGAACATCTGTTTTAAAACCTCAGTTCTTTAAAGGAATGCTTACCTGCAAATCATGTGATGAAAATGGCTGCACGAACGATATTGTTTATTTAAGATAATACTTCCATGAAATATATTTCGTCCAGATTATCTTCCGGAAATAAAATTTTCCCTACAGAAATACATATTGAAGCTACAGGTATCAAGATCAAAGAGCCCGGTATATATAACAGCAAGTCTACATTCATCGCATTCATAGACATCGTTTCTATTAGCATAGATAATCCCCTTGTTGGATATAGTACGTTAACTTTTTTCACCAACAGCACCACACATGTTGTAACTGGATTTACAAAAAACCAATCCGAGGAAATCAATTCCACCATTCTGGAAAAAAAGCGTTAAGAGTTGTCTTATGAAAAAGGATTTTCTGAATAATTTCGGATTGGTTGTACTTTTGCTCACAACACTGTTTTTTGTAAAGATCCAGATCATGAATAATTCTGCTTATGCAGGTTTTCAAAGCAGTTTTAACTTTTTGTTAAATGTGCTGGTTTTTATCGCTTTCGGTTATTTCTGTTATCTGATATACAAACACTTCATTTCTAAGGATAAAAAAGATTGAGAATAGGGAACATTCTGCAGGAACACCTTGTTGTACCAATCAGAATATTATTTTGAATTGAATAAAATACTTCATAAATTCAGAACATTATTTCATGTTTATTAAAAAATTAACTATAAAACATCTACGATCATGAGTTTACGATTAGGCGATATCGCACCGGATTTTACAGCAGAAACTACTGAAGGACCAATTTCTTTCCATGAGTGGTTAGGAGATAAATGGGGAGTTTTATTCTCTCACCCTGCAGATTACACACCGGTTTGTACAACCGAATTGGGTGCTACTGCTAAACTTAAATCAGAATTTGAAAAACGTAACGTAAAAGTTGCTGCGTTAAGTGTTGATGGTCTTGAATCACACAAAGGCTGGATCAAAGATATCAATGAAACACAAAATACTACTGTAAACTTCCCGATCATTGCGGATGAAAACAAAAAAGTAGCTGAGTTGTATGATATGATTCACCCAAATGCAAGTGAAAAATTCACTGTTCGTTCACTATTTATTATAGGCAATGACAAAAAAATAAAATTGATCATTACCTATCCGGCTTCTACTGGCAGAAATTTCACCGAGATCCTTCGTGTGATTGATTCGCTGCAATTAACTGCTAACTACAGCGTGGCTACCCCAGCAAACTGGAAAGACGGTGAAGATGTAGTGATTACGCCTGCAGTTAAAGACGAAGATATTGCTGCGAAGTTTCCAAAAGGTTACACACGTGTTAAACCTTATTTAAGAACAACACCACAGCCAAATAAATAAGTTGAGAAAGTTATTCTTATAATAAAAAAGTCCCCCGATAGCTATCGGGGGACTTTTTTATTATAAGAATTTTTAATCAAGAGAACGAAATAATCTTGTCTGACTTGGACATTCTTTAATCGTGTACTATTTTTTCTTGTATTGCTCGTTCAGTGCGTGAATCACCTGATCTGAAATGTTCAATGTATCTTTTGCATAAACGATTGTAGCAGGGTTTCCTTTCACATACGTAAATACATACGAATAATTTTTTTCCTTGCTCAATACTTTTAGATAAGTATCAATTTTTGATAAAAATTCTTTTTCAAAATTAAGTTCTTTATCCTGTAATTCTATATTCAGTTTTTCGTTTAGTTCCATTAAACTCTCACGCTCAGCATTCAAATCTTTTTCGCGCTTCTCTCTAACTGCCGGTGTAAGGTTCGGAGCAAGCTGTTCGTATTGCATCACATTTTCTTCAAATTGAGCTTTCTTTTTCATAAGCATTGCCTGCTTATTCTTGAAAAAGTTTTCAATATTGGTTTTACCATCATTATAGAACTTATATTTTTTTGTCAATTCTTCCAGATCAATAAAAGCAATCGCACCATTATTTGAACCCAGATCCGGTAGACTATCCAATGTAAGTTCTGCTTCCTGCGTTGAGTCTGTAGCAGCTATATCAGCAGACGGAGACTTATGAGCATCAAAATGCAATACAAACAATACAATAACTGCAATGGCTAATACACCATTTAAAATTAGAGAAATAAGAGGCAAACGTTGATTCACGGGTAGTATTTTTTATGTTCTGATCAATATTCGTAATTATTTGATAAAGATAAAAATTATAGTTTAGATAACTATTGTAAACGTAGTTCCTTTTTTCACTTTTGATTCAATATCTATCCTACCACCAATTTTGTTTACAGCCATTTTTACCAGATACAAACCCAAACCTGAACCACCCGAAATATCACTGGCTCTGAAAAACATATCAAATACCTTGTCTTTTATGTCTTTATTAATGCCTATTCCATTATCGCTAAACTCAAAAACGGATTTTTGCTTATCTATTTCTATCCGGATGTTTAATGTACAGATCTCTTTATAAACATCTCTATAGATAAAGGCGTTTTCGATCAGATTTTGAAAAATAGAATAAATCATATTTCTGTCCGAATAAAAATCTCCGTCTTGAATAATATTTAAGTCAATTTGAAATGCATCAAAATCGGGTAAATTATTCAGACTGTATTTTATTTCTTCAATAATTTCTTCAAAATCAATTTGAGTCTTTTTAACAAACGAGCTTTTTATTTTTGATACTTGCAACAGATCTGCAACAAGTTTATCCAGACGTTCAGAGCTTTTTTCTATATGACTAAAATATTCCCGGGCACTTTCATCTTCAACATCCAGTAAACCCAATTTAGCTAAACCGATAATTGATTTTAATGGACCCTTGATATCATGTGAGGCTTTATAAACAAAAGCATCCAGCTGCTGATTTTTATATTCAAGTTCTTTTGTTCGTTCCTGAACTTTGCCTTCAAGTTCCTGCGTCACTTTATCTTTTAACGCATCATTTTCTTTTAATTGATTAATTAAATTCAATTGCGTGATACGTATTTCTCTATTCACAAGGCGGACCTGATCTGCAAGCGCAAAAGAAAATAAAAACAATTGAAAGATGGTTCCGAAGTTCAGCGCATATACGGTGAATAAACTGTTATCTATAAGTCCCAACACCATTAGAAAATGTAGCGTAAAGCCTATAAATAAAGCGTTATAGGCCAGTATAAAAAACCGTGCAGCAATGAATTGTTTATAATAAACGTAGATTCCTATATAAAAAATAAAGATTAAAATAAGAATATCAAAATGATACATGTACAACAAGGGTTCATAAAAATACAAACCAAAAATAAACATCCCGATACGCAGGCAAACTAGCAAACGGATCGCTAAGATGGATTTTTTACAAATACGTGATACCTGCAAAAAAGAGGCGGAATAAAGTAATGCAGTAGCAGAAAATAACGCAATGGAAAAGCTTTGAACATACTCATTTAACACTATATGATTGCCCCAGAGATATTGATATCCAAGACCATCATTCGACAGACTATACAATGCAACACTGATTACATTTATTGTAAAATATAGATACGTTCTTTCTAAGGTAACTACATACACTATAAAACAGTACAACGCCATTAACAATAAGAATCCATAAAAAATGGATAACAATGTATATTCTTTATTTGAATAATAAACCAGATTTTCAGGTGTTCGGATTGTACCGAAAGCTGTTACGGATTGCTTGCTTTGAATACGTACAAAAATAGTATAGTTGGAATTTGGATCGAAGTTTACTTCATTGATAAAATTTTTATGCTGCACTTTTCTATAATCGAAAATAAAAAAATCGCCTCCTGAAAAATGATATCGGAGGGTATCATTTTTAAAAACAAAAACATCATATAGATCTATGTGAAAATCATATAATTCGATCAGGTATTTTTTTGTTGTTGTTCCTTTATTCTGAACATCAATTTTTGCCCACATCTCTTTATTAAACGACTGCAGCCTAGGTGCATCTGAAAGGGTTTGTGTAAACATTCCTTTATTAGAGATCTCAACAATTTCACCAAATGATCTCTTATTTAAGGAATCATAATAGATGGAATAGTAGCCTTTGGACCAGTCAAAGCGTTGCGTTGTATCCTCTAAAACTAGTGGACTTGATTGCCCATGTACAAAAATTCGGGCTACAATAAATAAAAAAATCAATACGGTTCTTTTCACATTATTACATACAGGTTCATTTCTATAAACAAAAAAAGTAGAAATGAACCTGCCTTAAAAGTTAATTGAATTTTATCGTCGGATCCGCCTTACCTAAATATTCACAATCCAATAGCTGTTGCATTGATTCAAATTTTACCGGCACCTTATTATATTTATACGCATCAACCAAAGGCATGGTTAAATTGTTATCTCCCATACTGATGTCGATGTCATGCATCGTCATCTGTGAAGGATGCTCATAGCCGCATGCGTGTGTAATTTCCAATACTTCTTTTCGTAAGTTTTTTACGTAATGGTATAAACGATCTGCTTTTAACGGTACATCTATACCCGATTGCAGCCATTTGTTCTGTGTTGCCACACCCGACGGACACGTATTGTTATGGCATACCTGCGCCTGGATACAACCGATTGACATCATTGCTTCTCTTGCAACATGTATGACATCCGCACCCAATGAAAAAGCCATTAGCGCACTTTCAGGGAAACCCAATTTACCGGATGCTGCAAACACGATTCGGTCTGTTAAGCCACGTTCTGCAAATATTTTATAGACGTTACTAAATGCATATACAAACGGCAACGACACGTGATCTGCAAAAGCAGGAGGTGCAGCACCTGTACCGCCTTCACCACCATCGATCGTTATAAAATCCGGACCATAACCTTTTTCTAACATTCGATCTGCCAGTTCGATCCACATTTCCATTTTACCTACAGCAGACTTAAAGCCCACAGGCAAGCCTGTTTCCTGAGCAATGCGTTCAATGAAATCCATCATCTCTGCAACATTCGAAAACGCACTGTGATATGCCGGAGAAATTACATCTTTACCCATAGGCAAGCCACGGATATCAGCAATTTCCTGCGTGATCTTAGAAGCTGGCAATACGCCACCTTTACCTGGTTTTGCACCTTGTGATAGTTTCACATCAATAACACGGATGCATGGATTGTCTTCTACAAGCTTTTTCATTTTAGCCATTGAGAAGTTTCCATGTTCGTCTCTCACACCAAAATAACCCGTACCAAAATGGAACATAACATCTGCACCATGTTTATGATGCGGAGCCAATGAACCTTCTCCTGTATTCTGATATGCTCCGGCTTTTAACGCGCCTTTGTTTAATGATTCAACTGCACGCGCAGACAATGAACCATAGCTCATTCCGGAAATATTAATGATGGATTGCGGACGATAAGGCCTTCTTCTTTTATTGTATTCACCCATTATTTTTGCGCAAGGCACAAAATCAGGTTTCTTTTTATTTGGATGTCCTTCTTTTACTGCATACGAAAACATAGAAGGTTTTATGAATACAAATCCCGGACTATTTTGATCCTGATCAGTACCAAAGCCTTGGTAATTATTTTCTTGTTTTGAAGAAGCATAAATCCATGAACGCTGTCTTCTATTGAATGGAAGTTCTTCTCTATTGTTTGCAACAATGTACTGACGTAACTCCGGACCGATTTTTTCTAATAAATATCTTAAATGGCCAACAATAGGAAAGTTGTGTTTAATTGTATGACGTCTGTTAAAGAAAATATCTTTAACCGCAATAAACACAAGCAATAAGGATGGATATACCCACCATGGAATTAAAGCAAGCGTATCAATAATTTCTTTCATGTATTGTTCTTTTAAATAACCTCAAACAAAATAGATTTCAATACTGGTTTTATTCTGGAGTTGCCTCTTCTGCAGGTGCTTCCTGATTTTCGCCTTCTTGATTTTCACCTTCCTGGTTTTGTTCTTCGCCTTCCTGAGTGTCTGTATTTTGTTCGACGTTTTCATCCGGCATTTGATATTCTTCTTTCTGAGGTTTGTTTGTATCTCCTTGTGCCTTTCTTGTTTTCCAAGTCTCTGTTCCTTTTGCTCCTTCGTATTTAGCCGGAGGTGCTAAATTAAGTTTCTTTTTCTTTTTAGGTGCCGTTGGTGCAAACTGGAATTTTGCTTGAAAAAGTCCGTATCCATCATTCTTAGCTGCATTTGAAAACCCATCCAAGTAATCTGTCATTGTAAATCTATATATGTATTCAACACAAAGTGATGAACGTTGTGTAATTGTAAACTGTAGACCTAAACCTGCTGGAATAACAAACGTCATCCCGCCGCTGCCCGTCACACCACCAAGTTGTATAGATGGATCGTAATTGACAGTCGGACTGTAATACAATCCGCCTAAACCCGCATGTATATAGGGTTTGCAAAACGTATACTGCGATTCCTTTCTTCTATCGGGAGCTACGCGAACAATCTCATCAATCAAATACAATCTCCCATAGATCTGAAGTTCATAACCTGTAGTATTGAAAGATAAATTGCGGGTTGTATTGAAATCATTCGAATGCAATTTTAAATATGAAAACTCTGCACCGAATACGATATGAGGCCATAGTTTATAATTTGCACCCAATGAAAATCCAGCACCTAAGCCATTTAAGCCTATGCCATCTGTTAAATCACCTCTGTAGGTTGTAACACCCCCTCCAAGTGTAAATGTAATTGGACCTCTATAATAATATGTATCGAAAAAGCCTGAATACTCACGTTGCCTTTTAAACTGTGCAACAGAAACGAAAAGTGTTAAAAAGAAGATAAACAGTAACGTAATAGACTTTCTCACAGACAATAATTTTTTAAGTTAACAGCCAAATTTACTTAATAAATGTGTGAAACCACAGTAGAATACAGAGATATAGAATAAGGATAGCTGTTTTTTTATTATTTAAAGTTATTTTAAAATTTAAATGGTCAAAAAAGTGGTGGAATTGATTTGTATCTATTATTTTTGTTCACATTGTAGAAAGCTTCTGCGTTCTGCTGGTCATTAAATTTAAAATCATTAACAGTTATATACTATGGGTACATTAGGTACAATATTGATCGTGGTAGGTTTCATTGTAGGAAATTTCAGTGGCTATATGCTTTCAAACGCTAAAGCGATGAGAGATTCCAACGGTGCTATTATAAAATCAAAAGAGGTTATGTTTGCAGCAATCATTGCAATTTCAGCAATTATGATTTTAGTTGGTCAGTACATTGTTGTAGCTCCTAATAGCTATACAAACCCTTATTAAAAAATTAAATCCTTATTTGGAAAAACCTGTCCCGATAGCCATCGGGACAGGTTTTTTTTTGACCTTTAAATAAGGGATTTTATTAAATAACTATTCTTTTTATATTTGTATATTATATATTAAAATATTGAATTTATGAGTGATATAAAATATAATAATAAGTGGTTCAAGTCTGGTTTAGAGCTTTTAAACGAAGTTCTATACGGAAAATGGAAATTTATAATAATTTGGAATTTAATTGATAAACCACTAAGATTCTCAGATTTAAGAAAAAACATTCCATCTATTACAGATAGAATGTTAAGCTTACAATTAAAAGAACTTGAAGAGGAAAATTTTATTGAACGTGTTGTTGTTGAAGGAAATCCTCCAAAAATTGATTATAAATTAACAGCAAAAGCATTAGAAATGATTCCTGCATTAAGCGCTCTGGAAAGCTATGGCCGTTCTTTGGTCGACTTAAAATCTGCGCCTACAGAACAGCCGAAACCAGCGACACTTAATTTAAGTGCTGACGAAGAATCTTTCTTTGACCAATTGTAGTGGATCGTATTTTATAGTTCTTCCGGGTCCAGATAAAATCCTTTGGCTTTCGCCTTGCTCATTATAATTTCCTGAACGGTTGTTCCTTCAATTTTACTTTCCAGCCAGGATATAATATCAAAATAGATAAATGCTCTTTTTTCATAAGCACTATTTTCTATTGGTTCCAGCTGATTTTTTAAGGTTCGGAATCTGCTTACCAATTCATTTACATCTACATCATCATTCAGATCTTTCAGGAATTTAAGAATGTATTTCTGGAACATCCGTAAATCGTCACGCTTCCATAAAAATCGATACGTCGAAATAATATAGTATTTGATCACGTCAAAATTCCCAAGTTCATAGTGGCAGATCAGATTTATGATCCGGGCAAAACAATGAATATCTTCCCGAATATCAACGTTCGGAATATTGATAATCTTGTTCAGCCATCTCAAACAATGGTTGTATAGTCCGGCTCCAAAATACAGACATGAAATCTTATACATTAAGATCAGAGCAGAGTGCGGATCGAGCTTTTGAAGCAGATCATCTATGTCCTCTTTTCGGTCCACAAACAGCTTCTTTACACCTGCATGAAACTCTCCTGTAAGGAAAAAAAGGTTCAATTCATGAATAAAATAATACTTTAATAAACTGGTTTTCAAACGTTCATTAAAATATACGGTACTATCATTTGTAAAGTTAATCAGCTTATGCTTACTCTCAACGAACTCATTGAAGTAATTCAACTTGAATTCTGCTATCATTAAGTTATTCAATGCCTTAACATAATTTTCTGGAGAAAATTTAATGCGGTCTGGATTCTCTTCATACAAGTGCACTAACCTATTGGCATACAGGTGTCCATTCGAAAAGTCCTGCAGAAAATAATAATAACCGATGTATAAAAGATACAAGGTCATTTTTTCTCCAATAGAAAGAGCTTCTTCCTTATAATCAGGCAAATTACTAATAAAGTATTCTTTTACACGGATTGAGTCTTCTTCATCACGAATGAACCCGATACGGGTATAATAGGAATTTAATTTGATGCTCAAATTCGAAAACATATTGATGTTGTGGATCTGGGAATTGATTTTCCGCACATCATCAATGATGGTATCAACCGTTTCTTCAATATCCTCATCAATGGTCAGCATCAAAATACTCTTTTCAAGTTTGATGATCTCCAGAGTGAGCTCCAAATTTTCGTGTACCTGAGACAAGCGACGAGCCTTTTTCAGACAGGATTTTCCCTGCTGATACAAACGGCGCTCAAATAAAAGCTGCGCAAAATCAATCTGTTCCCGGATCTGCAGATCCAGAATTTTAGGTAAATTATACTGTCTGAGGGAGAGCATGACCTTTTCGTACAAATACGCCTTCAGGTTAGAGAGCTGAGAAGACTTGATTGCTGGTATTACTTCCGACACGCGCTCCTCATTAAACACCTTTTGTTTGTTCAAATAGTCAAATAAAAGCAGCATTTTCTTATCATCCGGATCTCCGCTGCCAGTATGATTGATTTTAAAGTGTCTTTTTTCATTCGGACTCAGCGAATGTATCAGATCAAATAGACTTTTTGACTTAACCCTAGACATAGTAATTATAAATACCTAAATGAATTAATAATCAGATTATAGTGCAATATAATTATTTGTTGGAAAACGTAAAATTTAATTTTTAACACGATTTATTACAATTATTGAATAAAATGGGTCATTTTTCAATTTGTTGAATTTTGTAGTTTTTACTGTCCATGCTTTATTAAAAATTTTTTACTCCAAAGACTCAGGGTAAATTAAAAGAAAGGTTGAATAAATTACTTATTTCTTGGGGCATCGCCCCAAGAATGAAAGGCAATTGTAAATGAACATTGCGTATTCATTGCGGTAAAAACAAAAAGTCCCGCCATATAGCGGGACTCTTCAATATCTTTTCGGCTTAGAACTCATTCGTATAACTTCTTATAATTCGACTTGCCTTCTTTCAAAAAGTCAATATAGATATCAACATTACGCTCATACACCATCGGCTGTGTCAATTCTTTTTCTGTATTCGGATCCAGAATTACATAAAATGGCTGAGCCAGAAAGTTGAAACGTGTATTTTGAAAATCGTGATTTTGCTTGCCGATTGATTTTTTTGTTTTTCCATCTTTCGTTGATGTATACCATTCTTTTTCAGGTAGCTCGTGTATATCATCCACATACAATGCGACTACAACAAAGTCTTCGTTTAGGTGTTTAAGAACCGTAGAATCTGCCCATACATTTCGTTCCATCTCCCTACAATTGGAACAGCCATGTCCGGTGAAATCAATAAATAAGGGTTTGCCTTGCTGTTTTGCACAGGCAAGTGCTTCTTTATAATCAAAATAACCTTGTAATCCCAAAGGCAAATGTAGAAAATCATTATACTTTGGTGTTCCGCAAATTTTATCTGTACTGGTTGTATAATCTTCGAGGGGCGGAAGATAACCTGAAAGCTGCTTGAGCGGATTACCTGCAACACCTGTTCCCAAATAACCTGCAAAGACAAAAACCATTATCGCCAGCACGCGTCTTGGCCAACTGATTTTCCCTTTGTCGTGATCACTTAATTTTATCAGTCCGATCAGATACAGACTCAATGTGAAGAAGATCAGAATCCAGATCAGCAAAAAGGCGTTTCGGTTCAGCAAGCCCCAGCCATAAACCTGATCGGCTATACTTAAAAACTTTAACGCCAGGGCCAATTCAATAAAACCCAGACTTACTTTAACTGTGTTCAGCCAGCCACCTGATTTAGGCAACGACTTTAACCAATTAGGGAATAAAGCAAATAATGTAAATGGTAAAGCAAACGCTGATGAGTATGCAATCATTCCAACAATCGGTTTCAGGATTTCACCACCAGCAGCGGATAATAAGATTGTACTAACAATCGGACCTGTGCAGGAAAATGATACCAGTACAATCGTGAAAGCCATAAAGAAAATACCTATATAACCACCTTTATCCGATTGCTTATCAATCTTATTGATGAAGCTATTTGGAAGTGTAATTTCAAACAAACCAAAGAAGGAAAGGGCAAAGACAATAAAGATTACTGTAAACAGCACATTCGGAAACCAATGTGTGCTCATGTAATTTGCAAACTCCGGACCATTGATCCGTGCAATCACTACGCCAATCAATGTATAAATAGCAACAATCGATAATCCATAGATTATTGCTTTGCGGATAGATTCTTTTTTTGAAGTAGAAGTATTTGAGAAAAAAGAGACAGTCATCGGCACCATGGGAAACACACAAGGGGTAATGATGGATAACAATCCAGCTGCAAAAGCAAAGACCACAAACAATAATAAAGATGTATCTCCGGTTACTCCGCCACGTTCTTTAACAGTGATTTCTACAGTTGAAGCTTCAACATTTTTTGTTTGTGGATTTGTTAAAGAAGCACTTTCACCTTTTAAACTATCGCGTAAAATTTTTATAATCTCTTCATTAATGCTATCTCTCTTAACGAGATTATCGATATGATGCGCAAGTTTCTGCAATTCAGCTTCGGGTATGGAAACATTTTTTGCAGCTTGTATCTGAAAGGATAAAAACAAAAAGGCAAACAGATAAAGAATATATGCTCTCATTATTTACTGTATTTTTTAACGAAACTTTTTAAATAGTCAACACTCACATCGTTACCTTGTGCGTCTCGTTGAATCAACTTTTTCTTTTCAGCCTCTAAGCTTTTTAAACTTGCTTTATCATTTGTTTTGACTGTACCTTCGGCTGGTTTGCCCTGCAGACCGGGATCTGTTTGTCCAACCGAGGACTTAGTAATTTTTTTTGCAGGTAAAATCGTTAAGCCAGTAAACTCAAACTCTGCATCACCGGGAATACAGCGACCCAGAACATCGTTGCAGGTTTGATAATCAACTGTTAATGCGATTTTGGGAGCATCATTTAAAATGATGATCTTTTGTCTGAACTCTGCATGTTCAACAAAATAGGTAACATCTCCTTCCCAGATAGAACTGTATTTTTTCTTTGGCTTAATGGCTTTCGTATTTCCTAATAGCTTATAACCGTTTTCAGCAGCAAATTGAAATTTCGTAATTGTCGGACCAAGATTCGGATCAAAGTCATTTGAATATACATACCAATCCGGAATGATGCTGGCCGTTGCAATAACTTCAATGGTATCACCAATATGTATTTCTTTAGAAGACAAAGAGAAAGACCATTTTACAGGATCAACATTCTCCGCCTGCGTAAGCAACGACAATAAACAAAAGGCAAGTACTATAATTCGTTTCATATTCAATACTATACAAAATTCTAAGCCATTAAGTTTCTAACGACTAATTAGTCGTTTCCGTATTCATTTCCTGACAGCTTTAGATAAACACACACTTTTTAAAGACGAATACTGAAATTTAACATCCTAATAAGTAAATCAAACCTATAAGTTTTTAAAAACCTTATAGGTTTGATTTACTGAAATATTTATGGAACAACACAATCGTTTCAATTCCTTTCAGATAATTGAATACTCTATAGTGCTCATTAGGTGAATGGATCGCATCTGAATCCAGACCGAAGCCCATCAATACGGTTTTTAATCCAAGAACTTTTTCAAACAAGGCAACAATCGGAATACTTCCGCCTTCTCGCATCGGGATCGGTTTTTTGTTCCATGCTTCAGCAAAGGCTGCTTCAGCTGCTTTGTAGCCCGCACTATCCGTTGGTGTAATAGCTGGTTCGCCGCCGTGATGTGGAATCACTTCTACTTTAACCGATGCTGGAGCAACACTTTTAAAATAGTTTGTAAATAATTCCGTGATCTTATCCGGTGTTTGGTTTGGAACCAGACGCATAGAGATCTTTGCCTGAGCAACAGAAGGCAATACCGTTTTCGCACCTTCGCCGATATAGCCGCCCCAGATTCCGTTTACATCCAAGGTTGGACGGATCGAAACACGCTCCAATGTGGAGTATCCTTTTTCACCTTCTACATCGGCGATGTCCAATGCCTTTTTATAATTATCTAAATTGAAAGGCGCGCTGTTTAATGCTTTACGATCTGCTTCAGTCAATTCAACAACATCCCCATAAAAACCAGGAATAACAATGTGGTTGTTTTCATCTTTCATACCCGCGATCATCTCGCACAAAATGTTGATCGGGTTCGCAACCGCACCACCATAAACGCCTGAGTGCAAGTCTCTATTCGGGCCGGTAACTTTAACTTCCAGATAGCTTAAACCACGTAAACCAATTGTGATTGAAGGTGTTTCTACAGAAAAGATTGCCGTGTCCGAAACCAGGATCACATCGGCTTTAAGCTTCTCTTTATTTTTTTCTAAGAACGGACCAAGATTGTCAGAACCAACTTCTTCTTCACCTTCGATCATGAATTTAATGTTGCAGGGAACATCCTTCATCGCTGTTAAAATCTCCAGCGCTTTGATGTGCATGTACACCTGACCTTTATCGTCGCAGGCACCACGTGCATAAATGTTGCCATCTTTTATGACCGGTTCGAAAGGGGGAGAAGTCCATAACTCATACGGATCTGCAGGCTGAACATCGTAATGACCATAAACCAGGATTGTTGGTTTAGAAGGATCAACCATCTTCTCTGCATATACCACCGGGTTTCCGCCTGTTTCACATAGTTCTGCTTTATCTGCACCGGCTTTTAAAAATTGTTCTTTCGCAAATTCAGCGGCACGAATTACATCTGCTTTGAATTTTTTATCTGCACTAACAGACGGTATTTTTAACCAGTCACACAATTCACCAATAAAACGATCTTTATTTTGTTCTACATAAGCAGAAACAGAAGCAGCAGTAAGTTGAGACATAGTATTTGGTTATGAGTATAGTATGTAAATATAGAAGTTTTAGGTTTTAAGTTTTAGGTTTTAAGAAAAGAAAATCAATACAACAGCAAAAAATGTTAGAAAATTCTTAGAACTTAAAACCTATTACATAAAACTTGGTTGAAATCCTCTCCACGCTTGTACACCACCTGTATGCAGCGCCACAATCACAGAACCTTTTTTAAAATATCCGGTTGAAATTTTATCCAGCAAACCAAACATCATTTTTCCATTGTAGATCGGGTCGAGCAAAATTCCGGTTTGTTCTTCAAAGCTTTTTACAAAATCAATTAGCTCAGGTTTCATTTTTCCATAGCCACCAAACATATACTCCGAAGTAAAGAGCGCTAACTTACTTTTGTCAAAATCTTCTTTCAATAAGTTTGCTACTTCATCAATAACGTACTCGCCATTTTTCAAAGCCGAAAACACAAACAGTTTAGCATTCACATTTTTAATACCTTTCATCAAACCGGCAAACGTACCACCCGTGCCGCATGGCGTAGCGATATAATCAAACGGCATCTCAATTTCGTTTACCAATTCTGCAACGCCTTCAACAGCAAATGTATTTGTTCCGCCTTCGGGAATAAAATAAAAATCTTCTTTAGTAGAATGACTCATATCAAAAGCCAACTCAGGCTTTTCACGAACAGCTCGGTATGCTTCTCTTGAAACAAAAACGAATTCCATACCCAAAGCTGCTGCATCTTTCAGCGTGGGATTTTCAATCAGCAATTCTTCCCCACGAATGATTGCTTTGGTTTTCAATCCATGTTCTTTACCATACGCTGCGGTTGCAATAATATGATTTGAATAAGCCCCGCCGCAAGTAAGCAAGCCTGTTTTTCTTTCACGTAAACATTGCTGCACATTGTACTTCAGTTTCCGGATCTTATTGCCACCATACAAAGGGTGAATAAGATCGTCACGCTTCAGATACAAAGTCACACCAGCCTTTTCGGTTTGGGGAAGAATAATGGGTTGAAGTGGACTTTGCATAAACAAATATAATTGTCTGAACTGGGATTTTAAGAGATTAAAAGGATTGACATGAAAATCTGCAAATTTTTTTAATCCTATTTTATCCCTTTAATCCTTTTATAATCCTAGTTCAGACAAAAGGCTTTCCGTATCTTTGTCCCTATGGCAGAAAATGAAATACCGGAAGAATTAGAAGACGGCTTTAGTGAAGACGAATTATTTGAGCATCACCGCGTTGTTTGCGATCCGGGACAGTCTCCCTTACGTATTGATGTATTTTTAATGTCGCGTATTCAATACGCAACACGTTCGCGCATACAATATGGTATTGAAACAGACTCTGTTAAAGTAAACGATAAATCAACAAAATCGAGCTATAAAGTAAAACCAGGAGATGTCATTACCATTTCTCTGCCGCACCCACCACGCGAAGATGTATTGATCCCGGAAGATATTCCGATCGATATTGTATATGAAGACGATCAAATTTTGGTTGTAAATAAAAAACCAGGCATGGTTGTACACCCTGCACATGGCAACTGGACAGGTACACTTGTAAATGCATTGGCATTTCACTTTGAAAATTTACCGACGCACGTAAACGGCAGAATCCGTCCGGGTTTGATACACCGTATTGATAAAGATACTTCCGGTTTATTGGTGATTGCAAAAACGGATTACGCCATGACCTTTATGGCGAAGCAGTTTGCGGACCACAGCATTGAACGTACCTATCATGCTATCTGCTGGGGAGTTCCTGATCCTAAAAGCGGAACCATTAAAAATTACTTAGGCAGAAGTACAAAAGATCGTAAGATCGTAACTACCTACGAAAACGAAGAAGATGGTAAACTTGCAATCACGCATTTTAAAACGCTGGCTGCTTATCATTATGTAGCATTGATCCAGTGTAACTTAGAAACCGGCAGAACGCACCAGATCCGTGCACACATGAAATCCATTGGTCATTCACTTTTCAATGATATGAGCTACGGTGGTGATTCAGTTGTGAAAGGAACGGTAACCGGTAAATACAAACAGTTTGTTGAGAATTGCTTTAAGCTATTACCGCGTCAGGCACTGCATGCAAAAACATTGGGCTTCATACATCCTACTACAAAAGAGTTTATGCAGTTCGATAGCAAGCTGCCAGATGATATGCAGGCTGTATTGGATAAGTGGGAGCGTTATGTGGGCGAAGAAAAATAAGAAGAAGTACTAAGTATATAGTACGGAGTACAGAGTACAAAAAAAGAAATTATTATTGATTAATCTAAGTTAGAGCGCTACGTACTTTGTACTTAGTACTCCGTACTCTGAACTATGAGTTTAGGTATCCGCTACATGCTCCTCTCTATCGTTTCGTTTTCACTCATGCATTTGTGTGTGAAAACGATACCAGACATTCCGGTTGTACAAACGATTTTCCTGCGATCGATTTTTTCAATTGTATTCTGTTATATTGCTATCAAACAAGCAAAGGTTTCTGTTTGGGGAAATAATAAAACATTTCTGATCTTGCGCGGATTGGTTGGTATGTTTTCGCTGATCTGCTTTTTCTATTCCATACAAATGCTTCCGCTGGGGACAGCAGTAACCATCGGAAATCTGGTTCCTTTCTTTACCTTGTTCTTAGCATTTCTTTTTCTGAAAGAAAAAATACCATACATAAAATGGCTCTTCTTCGGAATCTCATTTGCAGGTGTATTGTTAATGAAAGGATTGGACAAAGAGCTTCCAACACTGGGAATCATATTGGGTTTGTGTGCAGCATTCTTTACCGCAACGGCACACTTTGTCGTACGTAAATTACGTGACACCGACGATACCTCCGTCATCATGTTCTACTTTCCCTTCATCACGATTCCGTGTATGCTACCATTTATTTTCACCGAATGGAAAACACCGGATGCACGGGAATGGCTGTTCTTATTGTTCATTGGAATTACGACTCACGTCGGGCAACTCTTCTTAACAAAAGCATACAAACACGAAGAAGTAAAAAATATTTCCTATGTGTACTACTTAGGCATTGTACTTTCTTTTATTTACGGTATTACTTTCTTTGGAGAGTTTATCAGCCTGAAGTCTTCTGTTGGACTGGGTTTGGTGATTTTGGGAATGATACTTAATGTATTTGTATAGCGTTGTGAAATTCCAAATCACAAAAAATAAATTCCATACTGCTGAAAACACAACAACAACGTTTCTATATTTTGATTTTTTAAAAGAAGAGAAAATAAAGCTACTATTTACTCCGTTTGAAATTTGTGTTTTGATTTTTGGAATTTATAAAAAGCTTTGCTTTTTAGCAGCGTTCCAATACTCATCCATCTCTGCTAAGCTCATTGTATTTAATTGCTTTCCGTCTTTCTTCGATTCGGTTTCTAAATACTGAAAACGTTTAATAAATTTTTTGTTGGTTCGCTCCAATGCATCTTCGGGGTTGATGTTTAAAAAACGAGCGTAATTAATAAGGGAGAAAAACAAATCGCCAAGTTCACCTTCGGCTTTAAATGCATCAATTTTTTTATCGTCTTCAATGTTAAATTCTGCTTTAAATTCTGCCAACTCTTCTTCTACCTTTTCCCACACTTGCTTTTTCTCTTCCCAATCGAATCCTGCACCTCTTGCTTTTTCCTGTATCCGTGTTGCTTTAATCATTGCGGGCAACGATTTTGGAACACCACTCAAAATAGATTCTTCCTTGGGTTTTTCGGTCATCTTGATCTGTTCCCAGTTCCGCTTGACGGCTGCTTCATCTTCTGCTTTTACATCGCTGTATATATGGGGATGTCTGCGGATCATTTTTTCAGAAAGCGAATTCAATACATCACCGATGTCAAAGTGTTTTGTCTCCGAGGCAATACGCGCATAAAAAACCAGATGCAGCATGATATCACCGATTTCTTTCTTGATCTCATCCATGTCCTTTTCAACAATGGCATCCGAAAGTTCAAATGTTTCTTCAATGGTTAAATAGCGCAGACTTTCAATGGTTTGCTTCTTATCCCATGGGCATTGTTCGCGCAATTCATCCATGATGGTTAACAATCTGTCAAATGCTTTTAATTGTTCTTCTCTTGAATTCATACCGATAAGACGTTTATCTAACAAATAACCATATTCTATGAACTAATACTTGCTTTCAAGCGGAAAATTTGAGTCGTTGTTGATAAAATTTTTCTTAGTATAAATTTTAAAAGAAAAGATTGTATATGGTTTCTTTTTGTAAATTTGATTAGAAACAAAACCTTTTTAACAGTGACTTTAATTAAATCTATTTCAGGCATTCGCGGAACAATTGGCGGTAAGCCGGGAGATTCATTAACACCCATCGATGTAGCAAAATTTGCAGCAGCATATGGCACTTGGGCAAAAACAAATTCTGAAAGCAATACCATCGTAATTGGTCGTGATGCACGTTTATCCGGACCGTGGGTTTCTGCAATTGTGACTGAAACGCTTCGTTGTTTGGGTTTCGATGTCGTTGATTTGGGTCTATCAACTACACCAACAGTTGAAATGGCCGTGGTTTGGGAAAAAGCTGCCGGTGGCATCATCATTACAGCAAGCCACAATCCAGGACATTGGAATGCATTGAAGTTACTGAATGCAGACGGAGAATTTGTTTCTGAACGTGACGGCAAAAAAATTCTTGTTCTTGCTAAAAAAGAGAACATTGATTTTGTAGATGTAAAACACTTTGGTTCATATCGCAAAGACGATAATTATATTCAAAAACATATCGATGCAATTTTAAAATTGCCATTGGTAGATATTGAAGCAATCCGAAATAAAAATTTCAATATTGCAATAGACTGCGTAAATTCTACGGGAGGCATTGCACTTCCCTTGTTATTAAAGGCATTGGGAGTAAAACAGGTTTCAGAATTTTATTGCGAACCTGATGGACACTTCCCGCACAACCCGGAACCTTTAGCTGAAAACCTTTCTTTCATTTCAAATGAAATTGAAAAAGGACATTACGATTTAGGAATTGTTGTAGATCCCGATGTAGACCGTTTATGTTTCATCAACGAAGACGGCAGCATGTTCGGTGAAGAATATACATTGGTTGCCATTGCAGATTATGTATTGAAACATACTCCCGGTAATACGGTTTCAAATTTATCTTCTACAAGAGCATTAAAAGATGTCACGGAGAAACATGGCAAACAATACATTGCTTCTGCCGTTGGCGAAGTGAATGTTGTTACAGCCATGAAAAAAAATAAAGCGGTGATTGGCGGGGAAGGCAACGGCGGAGTGATCTATCCCGAATTACACTACGGTAGAGATGCTTTAGTTGGTATTGCATTGTTCTTATCGCATCTGGCAAAATATGGAAAATCTATTTCCATGATGCGTGCAAGTTATCCGAACTATGTGATCTCAAAAAATAAAATTGAACTGACTCCGGAAATCGATGTAGACTGTGTAATTGAAAAGATCAAAGATCATTATGCTAAAACTCCGATGATTACGGTTGATGGTGTACGCTTTGATTTTGAAGCAGGCTGGGTACATTTACGTAAATCGAATACCGAACCGATCATCCGTATCTACGCAGAAGCGGATACACATGCAACTGCAGATAATCTTGCACATAAAATAATCAGTGACATCAAAGAAGTACTCGATACCAATGCGTGTTTACTTAGATAATGCAGCAACAACGGCTTTAGATCCATTGGTTCTTGAAGCCATGATGCCTTATTTAACCAATCATTTTGGTAATGCGTCTTCTATTCATAGTCATGGTCGCGAAACGCGATCCGCCATTGAGATTGCGCGCAAAAAAATTGCTGACTTATTAAACACAACTGCTGCAGAACTTTTTTTTACTTCGGGCGGTACCGAAGCAGACAACACTGCCATCATCGGTGCTGTTGACAAACACGACATCAAGCACATTATTACCAGTAAGCTGGAACACCATGCGGTGTTGCATACCGTTCAGTATTTAGAAAAACTGAATCGGGTTACGGTGCATTATGTTGAAGTAAATGAATTGGGTGTGATTGATTTAGCTCATTTAGAATCTTTACTTAAAACTTACCCGAACGCATTGGTAAGTTTAATGCATGGCAACAATGAGATCGGAAATATTCTAGATCTAAAAAAAGTTGGTGAGTTATGTCAGAATTACAAAGCATTTTTTCACAGCGACACCGTACAAACGATCGGACATTATCCGTTGCATTTATATTCCTTACCTGTCGATTTCATTGCAGGGTCTGCGCATAAGTTCCACGGACCAAAAGGAATCGGTTTGTTGTATTTAAAATCAGGTTCTGCCATTTATCCATACATGCATGGTGGCGCGCAAGAACGCAACATGCGTGGCGGTACAGAAAATACTGCAGCAATTGTTGGTATGGCTAAAGCATTAGAACTTGCCTATCAGCGCATGGAAGAAGATCGCGTTCATATTACTGCGTTGAAAAAATACATGATCGGAGAGTTAAACGGCATTCCCGGGTTATTATTCAATGGAGAATCTGCCAACACCGAGAAAAGTCTGATGCATGTGTTGAATGTGAGTTTACCGCCATCCGAAAATAATGAGATGCTGGTGATGAATTTAGATATTGCAAAAATATCTGCTTCTGCCGGCAGCGCATGTACAAGTGGCACAAATATTGGTTCGCATGTATTGGAAGCCATTGGCGCTAAAGACGATTGGGGCTATGTGCGTTTTTCTTTCGGAAGAAATAATACCAAAGAAGAAATAGATTACTGCATTCAAACGTTAGTAAAGAGTATTAAATAACCGTAACCTGTTATGAAAAAATTAATCGTATTTATTTTCTTATCTGTTTTAGCTTCCGCTTCGGCGCTGGCACAGACAGGTTCAGCTTTTCCGAATTTTCCGACAAAAAAATTAAACGGACAAGCTTTTCCCTTACCCGATAGTGTGAAAGGAAAATACAGCATTATTGGTGTTGCCTTTTCTAAAAAAGCAGAAGAAAGTTTATTGACCTGGTATCAACCTGCTTATCAGACATTCATTCAGAAAAAGAAAACTATGTTTGCTTCTGAAGTATATAATGTAAATACATACTTTGTCGCCGTGATCACAGGCACGAATAAGATTGCAGGAGATGATGTAGTTAAAAAGATAAAAGAGAATACACAAAAAGAATTGCAGCCATACATCTTAACCTATATTGGTGAATTCGCTTCGTATAAAAAATTGTTAAACATTACCGAAAGCGATGAGCCCTACTTTTTTATTTTAGATGAAAAAGGAGTAATCGTTCACATTACAAAAGGGGCATACTCAGCAGCTAAATTAGCTGAAGTAGAAGAAGTACTTTCAGAAGAATAGACATATTGAAATTATATAGGTATCATATCGACGTCAAGGTTCTAAAACTTGACGTCGGTTTTTTTTAAATAAATCTATTTTTATCCTGTAACATTTTAGTAGGTTAATCTGTCTAACCGATATAATCGATATATATCATGAAAAATTTTATTCTATTTCTAAGTATTAGCAGTTTTTTAATGGCTTGTAGAAAACATCAGGACCCAATACCAACAATTCCAACCGGAAATTCTACCAGTGAAAGCACATCTACATCTATTGATTTTACTCATCCTAAAAAGTCTACTTTTAAATATCTTGATAAAATGACTGAGTATGTCAAAATTCATGAGTATGAATATTATACAGATGGTTCATTAAGAAAAATAATTAAATACGATAGTTTGCAAAAAGCAAATGGTGATTCAATACTATTTATCTATACAGACGGCTGGCTTACTAAAAAGATATCTTACCTTAATGGTTATAATACAATTACAACAGAATTATTTACATATAATATTGTACCGTATACACTCTTAAGTACTTTAGAATCTTATACTCAAATAAATCCAAACAATTCTCCTCAATCAAAAAAATATAAATACTATTATGATTCAAATGAAAAGGTTAGTTATGTACTTGCTTTTGACTATTTGAATGACAACTTAGTCGATAGTATTTCTATTGTAGGCAATACGGCTATTGAATTTTTGGGTAAAGGCGAAATAAACCCCTATAACCCCAATGATCCGGCATTATATGGATATAGAGAAAGATTTGTAGCACATTATTTTATTACAACCAGTGGAAATTATCCGAATCCTTTTTATGGAGTATATCCTGATCTTGGTTTAATTACTTTTGATCCGGCTGACCTTACACATCAACATCCAATCTATACATACGGACTTAACCAATTAAACAACACCGCTTATTCAAATGAATATATACCATTTCAAAACGAACTTTCAATTGATCTTATGCCTGATGGCATAATTAGCTTTCCTGAAGCTGCTTTTTTCAATAAACAAGTTAATTCTGCTCAATTGGGCAATTACAAAACGTATCTCTTTGCCAGCAATGACATACGATATAGAGAATGCAAAAAAGACAGTAACAATAATCTGCTATTTTTTGAAGATCACTATTTTCAAAAAATAGTAGGTAGAGGTTCTGTTACTCCCGAATCTTCACGCACAACACTTTATTATTAAAATTCTCTGAATTAAAAGCCAATGTCGTATATCAACGAATCCCATAAATAATATGAATCGTATAGTACTCTATATATTCTTGTTATTTATGTTTATTGGATCCACCCAGTTTATATTTGCTCAGATTCCTTTTGTTCAGGCAAATCAATTACCGTTATTGCTTAGTCCATCTATGGCAGGAAGTAAAGAGCAAAAACGAGTATCTATCGGAGCAAACAATTTTATTTCAGACGATAGTAAGGGAAGTAACCTTGCAATCTGTTATGATCAAATGATTGAAAAATTTGGCTGTGGTGTTGGTATTTATTATTTGCAGAATTCTTTTAAAGATAATTTAATAACCGACAACTATCAATTTAGCTTTTCTGAGAACATCCGTAATAAAAAATATTACACCATTGAAAATCAAAAAACGTTAGGTATTTGTATTGCTCCTAAATACAACATCACATATAAAAACAATCCTTATAAAATAAAATATACTTTTTCTCCTTCCGTTTTTCTGGAACTTGGAAATTCTGTAAATACTATGCTATGTAATCCTATTGTTGAACATGTGTATCTACATTATGACTCCACAAATTATTACAAGTATTCCTATAATAATTCCTCCTTACGATATGGAGTGGGTGGACAACTGAACAGTAAAAAACTATTGTTATTAGGAAAATTAGGGATTACAAGAAATTCTTACTCTGAACAAATTTCTTATGCAACCTATGCTAAATCTTCAAATACAGAAAGTGAAACTCAACCCATTTCGGAAAATAGTATTTTTTATTCCCTTCAATCAACATTCCACATAGGTTATACCTTTTGTAAAAATCCCAACACATCACTTTCGTTTACGCCAATATTTGGCATTGGCATAATTCATTACTTCGGCTTAGATGCTCATTACGTTCAGCCTAATAGCAATAAATACAGATACAATATTAACCCGGATCAATTAACAGAAATAAATTATTTGCATGCGTCTGCAAATATGCGCTTCAAAAAATTTTTATTTGGTGCGTCATATTCAAAAAATCAAACCAGCATTTATAAGGGAATAACATTCGGCTTTCAGAATAATCGAATGAAAGTAATGTGTTCCATGGGATTCAATTTTTATAAGACATTATCTACTTATCACCAAGCAGAAGTCACATCAGGATTTTTCTTTTAAACTATTTTTTACTGATAATATTGGTTTACTTGCATACATGTTATTGATACACAAATGCATCATCTAATCGAATTATACATCATGCTATTTCAATAAAATTTTCTTTATCCGTTTATGAAAAAACTTTTTTCCAATCTTACCTTCTGGGTGCTTACCGCAATTGTGCTTGGTGTATGGATTGGACATTTTTATCCGCGAACTGCACTAATGCCTATTCTGGATAAACCAATAAAATTAAACCTCTTCATTACAGACATAGAAATCAAAACAACCTTTGCTGAATTGCTCAGCAGTTTGTTCATTTCCATTGTAAAAATATTTATCAATCCCATTATTTTCTTAACCATCACGTTAGGCATTGCTTCCATGAGTGATTTGAAAAAAGCCGGTAAGGTTGGAGCAAAGGCATTATTGTATTTTGAAATTGTAACATCTTTTGCATTACTTATAGGCATTGCAGCTGCATGGATCATACAACCCGGAGAAGGTATTGCCACTTCAACAATTTCCGGCGGAGATATCACTACCTATACCAAAGGTGCTGAAGATTTCAGCTGGCTACATTTCTTAAAAGACAATGTAACACTTCAGGTTGTATTGATTGCTATTGTTTCAGGAATCCTCTTAAGCCGATACTCAAGACGTGAACATTTTATCAGCAAACTTCAGCCTATTTCCAAAGCACTTTTTAAAGCCTTGCATTATGTTATGTTGCTCGCACCTATTGGTGCTTTGGGTGGCATGGCATACACCATTTCTAAATACGGACTAACAACCTTATTGCCTTTAGGCAAACTTATGTTGACGGTGTATACTACGATGGCGCTTTTCATTTTTATTGTATTGGGAGCAATCCTCTGGTATTACAAAATCCGGTTGTGGTCGTTATTAAAATATATACGCGAAGAATTATTAATCGTGCTCGGAACCTCTTCTTCTGAAGCAGCATTGCCTTCACTCATAGAAAAGCTTGAACGCATGGGCTGTTCCAAATCTGTTGTAGGCTTGGTTGTTCCTGCAGGTTATTCGTTCAATTTAGATGGCACAACCATTTACCTTTCTATGTCGGTATTATTTCTCGCACAAGTATTTCATGTACATCTTGACCTCACACAAATTCTTTCCATCATTGGTATTTTAATGATCACATCTAAAGGTGCAGCAGGTGTTGCTGGCAGTGGTTTCATTGTTCTGGCTTCAACCTTAACAGCCGTTAAAGTTATTCCGGTTGAAGGATTGGCTTTATTGCTTGCAGTAGATCGTTTTATGTCAGAGGCAAGAGCTATTACTAATTTCATTGGAAACAGTGTAGCAACTGTTTTTCTGGCAAACAATGAAAATGAATTCGACCGGTCTAAAATGGAAGAAGCATTTAATACAAATTTTTAATATCACCTGGTTTTTAAACCTCTACGACGTTAAATGATCAATGATTCTGCAAAAACATATACACGTCTTGCGTTTTATTTACCACAAAATTTTTAGAAAAATCAATTTTTACATATATTTAAAATGTTAAATTTGAATTCGAAACAAAATATTGTTTTTAGCGTTTGAACCTTTTAGATTTAATATTTTAAAAATTTTAACTTTTAAACCCCAATTTTAAAAAATGGAAAACACAACAGAAGTAACACGCGTAGGTTTTGGCTCTAGATTAGGAGCACTACTTTTAGACGTAGTAATTGTTTTCGGAATTTCATTTGTACTATCACCAATTTTAGGTGGCTTTCTAGGTGCAGCAGCTGCAACAGCTACTGCTGAGGCTGCGGGTAGTACTGGTGCAGATCCGGCAGTGGCAGCTGCAGCTGGTGGAATTATAGGAACTTTTTTGGCATTAATAGTAGTTTTGCCTTTAGTTTACGTAGTGTATTATTTAATCGAAGGATTAACTGGTATTACATTAGGTAAATTAATCCTGGGTATTAAAGTTGCTAATCAGGATGGTACTGCTGCTCCAATTGGTACATTAATCACTCGTTGGGCTGTTAAAGCAAGCGGTAACATCTTATCTTTATTAGGTGCTATTTTAGGTGTTGCTATACTTGGAACAGTTGGTAGTATTGTAGGTTTAGTTATTTTCATCGGATGCTTTTTTGTATTAGGTGCAAAGAAACAAGCATTACATGATTTAGTTGCTAAGACTGCTGTCTTCAAAAAATCAGATATTAAATAATTAATAGATTTATCTATTATTGAAAGCCATGGTTAAAATTTAACCATGGCTTTTTTTATTGGAATTTTTTAACTCAGTTATTTTTTATACCTTCTATAACATTGGTTACTATTTGGTAACCTGTAAATCGGAACTAATAATATGTGTTCCCGCTTATAGTCTTTCAACACACTTTTATCCAACATATCCTTTTATCTGATGAAAACATTTAAATTATTTGAACCACTGAAAATCGGTTCTATTTCTCTAGCCAACAGTATTGTAATGGCACCGATGACGCGCTCAAGAGCAACCGGTAATATTCCAAACGATTTAATGGCAACGTATTACGGTCAGCGTGCAGCAGCAGGCTTGATCATCACAGAAGGAACTTCACCTTCACCAAACGGTTTGGGTTATGCACGTATCCCGGGTATTTACAGCAAAGAACAAGTTGAAGGCTGGAAGAAAGTTACAAAAGCAGTTCACGATAAAGACGGAAAAATTGTAATCCAATTGATGCACACAGGTCGTATCAGTCACCAGGCAAACATGCCGGCCGGTTCAAAAATACTTTCTGCTTCAGCTGTAAAACCTGCAGGACAAATGTGGACAGATTCTGCACAGATGCAGGACTTTCCTGTGCCAAACGCAATGACTGCTGAAGAACTTGTTTCAACAAAAGCCGAATTTGTAACCGCTGCTAAAAACGCGATCGAAGCAGGTTTTGATGGTGTTGAACTTCACGGTGCGAACGGTTATTTATTGGAACAGTTTCTTTCTCCGATAAGTAATGTGCGCACAGATGAATATGGTGGCAGCATTGAAAAGCGCAGCAAGTTTGTATTGGAAGTTGCTGAAGCGGTAGCGGCTGCAATTGGTAAAGACAAAACGGGTATCCGTCTTTCTCCTTATGGCGTAGCGAGCGACATGCCGCACTATCCAGAAATCGATGCAGAATACGATTATCTTTCCCGCAAACTGAACGACTTGGGAATTGCATACATCCATTTAGTTGATCACTCTGCAATTGGTGCGCCTGCAGTACCTATTGAGATCAAACAAAAGATCCGTTCGAATTTTAAAAATACAATCATCGCGTGTGGTGGTTTCTCAAAAGATACAGCCGAAGCAGCGATAGAGAGCGGACTTGCAAATGCAACAGCTTTCGGTCGTCCATTTATAAACAACCCTGATTTGGTTGAGCGTTTGAAAAAAGACGAAGCGCTTTCTCAAGATCTGAAAATGGATCTGTTCTATACACCAGGTGAACATGGATATACAGATTATCCTGTATTTGGTGCTTAATAATCTTTAGTTCTATATAAAAAGAAAAGGCTCATCGTGGGATGAGCCTTTCTTGTTTTAAGAGATTACTAAAGACTTACACTTTCTCCAAAATCGTTCTCCAGCTCGTCTCTTTACGAATCTTCAGACGTAATTCGCTGATCGCAACTCTCTCCTGAACCATCGTATCACGGTGACGGATTGTAACCGTGTTGTCTTCCAATGTCTGATGATCTACTGCAATACAGAATGGTGTTCCGATTAAATCGTTTCTTGTATAACGTTTACCGATCGAATCTTTATCTTCATACGTTACCTTGATATCGTATTTCAATTCGTTGTAAATTTCCATTGCTTTTTCAGGCAGGCCATCTTTCTTCGTGATCGGAAGAATTGCTGCTTTGATCGGTGCCAATGTCGGATGTAATTTTAAGTACACACGTTCTTTAACTTTTTCACCTTCTTCTGTTTGTTCAACAGTCGTTTCTTCTGTGTATGCATTACACAACACCGCAAGAAAACATCTGTCTGCACCAACGGAAGTTTCAACTACAAACGGAACGTAGTTACCAAATGCTTTTCCGGTTGCAGGATCAATATCATTATCAAAATACTGTTGTTTCTTTTTAGACAATTCCTGATGGTTCGCCAAATCAAAATCGGTACGTGAGTGAATACCTTCCATTTCTTTGAAACCGAACGGGAATTCGAATTCAATATCTACCGCAGCATTTGCGTAATGCGCAAGCTTTTCGTGATCGTGGAATTTCAATTTTTCCGCCGGCAAACCAATCGCCTTGTGCCAGTTCAAACGTGATTCTTTCCATTTATTGTACCATTCCATTTCTGTTCCGGGACGGATAAAGAATTGCATTTCCATTTGTTCGAACTCACGCATACGAAAGGTAAACTGACGCGCAACAATTTCGTTACGGAATGCTTTACCAATCTGCGCAATACCAAATGGAATTTTCATACGACCTGATTTCTGTACGTTCAGAAAGTTTACAAAAATACCTTGTGCTGTTTCCGGTCTTAAATAAATCGTGCTGGAGTCTTCTGCAACAGAACCTACCTGTGTAGAGAACATCAAATTAAATTGACGAACTTCTGTCCAGTTTGACGTACCACTCACCGGGCATGTAATTTTTTCATTTGTGATCAGATCCTGCACACCTTTCAAATCGTCGGCTTCAAGAAGGCGCGCAAGTTTTTTAACCAATGCATCTGCTTCCTCTTTTTTACCTGCAGCTTCCATTTGTGCAGCACGCTCTTCAACAAGCACATCGGCTCTATATCTTTTCTTCGAATCTTTATTATCGATCATCGGATCGCTGAAACCATCAATGTGGCCCGAAGCTTTCCAGGTTAACGGATGCATAAAGATGGATGCGTCAATACCAACGATGTTGTCGTTCAATTGCGTCATTGCTTTATACCAAACAGTTTTGATGTTGTTTTTCAATTCAACACCCATTTGTCCGTAATCGTATACTGCCTGCAACCCGTCATAAATTTCTGATGAAGGAAAAACAAAACCATATTCTTTCGCGTGCGAAACGATTTTTTTCATCAGGCCATTTTCAGCCGGGGCAACTACTTTATTTTCCATGATACTCGTTTATACGTATTTAGTCGCTATTTTAATTTTTTGATGTAAATCAGAGAATGAGAAATATAAATGAATCTCCTGATTAAAATCACAACTTTTAAAACAGTTATTTGTTAAGTTTGCAAATTAAATATGTTTCTATGGCATTGCCTAATAAAAAATCCAAAACAGCCGTCTTTCTCATCAATCTGGGTACACCGGATAGTCCAAATACACCCGACGTACGCAAGTACCTGCGTGAGTTTTTAATGGACAGAAGGGTGATCGACATTCCATGGTTTAACCGTTGGATGCTGATTAACATGATCATAGCACCATTCCGTGCGCCAAAATCGGCTCATGAATATAAAAAATTATGGACGGATAAAGGTTCGCCCTTGATGTTTCATGGTGTTGCCATTAAGGAATTGTTACAAAACGCATTGGGTGAAGAATACAAAGTGGTTTTGGGGATGCGTTACCAAAACCCATCGATCGAATCTGTAGCCAAAGAGTTAGAGGCCAAAGGATATAATAAAGTAATTGTTCTTCCTTTATTTCCACAATATGCTTCGGCATCCACAGGTTCCGCCGTAGAAGAAGCCTTGCGTGTGTTGGGTAAATGGGAAATTACACCGCACATAGAAGTAATCTCAAAATTCTTCGATCATCCGTTTTTCATCAAAGCCTTTGCTGAAATTGGCCGCAAGTACTTGAATGAAAGAAGCTGGGATCATATTATTTTCTCCTATCACGGCATTCCTGAAAGACAAATCAAAAAAGCATCCATTGGCGACCAGTGTAAATTGGGAACATGTTGTCAGGTATATGGTTCAAGAAATGAATATTGTTATCGTGCGCAATGTTATGAAACAACACGTTTGCTTGTTCAGGAATTAGGTTTGACCGAAGGTTCGTATTCGGTTTCGTTCCAATCGCGTTTGGGTAAAACCCCATGGATCAAACCCTACACCGATCACAACATTGAAGAGTTAGCGAAAGCAGGAAAGAAAAGCATTTTGTTTTTCTCTCCATCGTTTATTGCCGATTGTTTAGAAACAACAGTTGAAGGAGGCGAAGAATATAAATTGTTATTTGAAGAACATGGCGGCAAAGACTGGCAGTTGGTTGAAAGTTTGAATTCAAATTCAACTTGGGTTGAATGTTTGAAAGATTTGGTTATCAGTAAAAACTAATTTCGTTTCAGTAACAATAAATTTCATGACCAACATCAACCCAAAGAAAATAGCTTTCCTTATTACCTCGACGGGTTGGGGTGGTTTAGAAATGAATACCTTAAAGTTAGCAAAACTGCTTTCTGAAAAAGGCTATAGCATTACGCTGATCACTCAGTCAACTTCTTCGATCTATACACAAGGAAAAGAAATATTTGCTTCAACCATTCTGCTTCAGAAAAAAAGAAAATATTTTGATTTTGGTGCTGCAAAAAAAATAAGCGTTGCATTAAAGACAAATGGCATCGATACCATCTTTGTTTTTGATAACAAAGATCTGGATGTTGTTGCCTGGACAAAAAAATTATTCTACAAGCAGCTGTTTGTATTGTATCAGCAGCACATGCAGATCGGTATCAACAAAAAAGATTTTTTACATACGTTCCGTTTCAATGCCATTGATATCTGGATCAGTCCGTTGGAGTATCTGAAAAAAGAAGTTGTTCATCGAACAAAATTCCCGGAAGAGAAAATCCGTGTTGTTCCGCTTTGTCTGGACACCATGCAATTCACAACAAAAAAATACAGCAAAGCTGAAGCCTTATCAAAACTGAACTTTCAGCCCAAAGCCCCCTTAGTTGGTATTATCGGTAGAATTGGTGAAAAGAAAGGTCAGCTTTTTTTAGTTGAAGCGTTGTTAAAATTAAAAAGTAAAGGCATCGCTATTGAACTCTTGATCTTTGGTTCTCCTACAGTAAATGATCCGGAATGTCAGACGTATTACGATCACATCCTTGAAACGATTAAAGAACACCAACTTGAAAATTCAGTACATCTTATTCCCTATCAAAAAGATGTTGCGCTTTTTTATACTGCGGTTGATGTATTTGCATTGGCATCGCACAGCGAAACCTATGGAATGGTAACCATTGAAGCGATGCTTTCCGGTTTGCCAATACTTGCCACTCATGCAGGTGGTACCAGTGAAATTTTGGATTATGGTAAATTGGGTCTTTTATATGAATATGAAAATCAGGAAGATTTTTGTACAAAGTTAATTTCTCTTTTAAATAACACTGAAGAAGCAAACAACATGGGCAAACGTGCGTTTGAAAATGCTTCTAAAAAATTTCAACAGGAAATTGAAGTGAATGGAATGGATGCAATTATTAAAAATCGAAACTGATTTTTATTTATAAAATTTTCGAATTACTTCACACACATATTCAACATCACTTTTTTGCATGCCGGTATAAATGGGTAAACTCAAAATTGTCTCCGATAGTTTTTCGGTAATTGGCAAACTTCCTTTTTTCAGATTTAAAAATTCATAGGCTTTTTGCAAATGCGCCGGAACCGGATAATGAATGCCCGTTTCAATACCATGTTTTGCTAAATGTTCTTTTAGTTCATCACGATTTTCTGTTTGAATTACATATTGATGATAAATATGTTTCCAATCAGAAGATGAAACAGGAAGCAAAACAGCGTCAACCTCTTTCAATAATAATGCATACAGTCCAGCCAATTGAACTCGTTCTTCATTCCAGCCTTCAAGATATTTTAATTTGATGGATAATACTCCGGCCTGTATTTCATCCAATCTGGAATTCACTCCGACTGTTTGGTAATAATATTTTTCAGCAGAACCGTAATTTCCCAGCAAACGAATTTTTTTATTTAGTTCATCATCGTTGGTGGTAACAGCACCGCCGTCGCCAAATGCGCCAAGAGGTTTCACTGGATAAAAACTGGTTGCGTTTACAATTCCGAAACTTCCCGTTTTTTGATTTTTATACATTGCACCGTGGGCCTGTGCATTATCTTCTATTATATCCAGATTATGTTTTTTTGCTAACGCACCTATTGCATCCATATCACATGGTAAGCCATATAAGTGTACCGGAATTATTGCTTTTGTTTTTGAGGAAATCTTTTTTTGAATTTCTTCAGTAGTAATATTAAATGTTCTTGAATCCGGTTCTACTAAAATGGGTGTTGCTCCAACTTGGGTTACGGCCAGCATAGTTGCGATAAAACTATTAGCCGGAACAATTACTTCATCTCCTTTTCCAATTTCCAACGCACGCAATGAAAGTATTAGCGCATCCAGTCCATTGCCAACACCAATACAATGTTTGATGGAATGATACGCAGCATATTCTTTTTCAAATTGCAGAACTCGTTTTCCTAAAATATACCAGGCATCTGCATGAAGATCTTTATAAAAAGAGTGAACTTCACTTTCAATGAGTCGATTTTGATGAACAAGTGTATAAAAAGGAATGTGTTTCATAAATAGTAAAACAAGATACGTTTTATAATTACTTGCATCTTATTTTCAATACTTGAGTTTACTACTTATTTATAGAAATAAAAAACCCTCTGTTTAATAACAGAGGGTTTTAAGAATTAATCTTCAACAATTCGAATTATAATCGGTGTTTGTGCAACACGTACTTCTTCCCAAGCTCCTAAATAATTTTTTCGCATTACTTTTTTAGGTGTAACCAATATAATGTCTTTGTCCTGTAGTAAATTTGATTTACCTGACATACTTTGCATTTGCTCTGCCGGTGACATTTTTGACAAACCAGGTGTCATTCTTTTTCCCCGTGCAAATTCAATTTCCCATTCAACTACTTTATAAATTGCATCATCCGGTTGGTTGGCTGCAAAATCTGCATCTGCAATTGCCTTTATAGAAATATTTTTCAACGCAGAAGATTTTATACCGTTACGTGGATCAACAATTTGTCCGTTCACACGCACTTCAATCGTTGGTTTTGGAATTGCTTTTACTTTAAACGTTTCTTCACCAATTAATTGTCCGCGGTTATACACAGCAATCTTAGCCGTCGCCGCTGTAGGAATAATATATACCCGCCCTTTTGTACCCGTTGTTTTAATGCTTGCACCTGTTGGTTTAAATTCCGGATTGTATTCTGCACCCAATGCCGGCACCTGAATATCTACTTTGTTTCCGCAATTAAAATATAAACTTGATAAAGCAGCCGACTGCATTTGTATCACCGGTTTAACAACGAAGTATTCTTCTGTAACTGTATACATTGTATCCTGCCCATTTGGCTTTTTTACTTTAATTTGTGCTGTCCATGTTTTCTTCATCAATCCTTCTGCATTGTATGAACCACCACCAGCTAAAAAATTATATGAGCCAATACCTTCTCCGTTTACAGTTAATTTTTGTGCACCCACATTCATCATTGGCAATTGTGAAGTTGACGTTGCTGCCATCATAACTTCCGCTTCATACTTTGTTCCTGCCGGTACATATTTACTTCTTGCACGTACGATCGGTTTCATGCTATTTACTTTAAAATCTCCTTCACCAACCTTAAGCGCATATTGATTCATTAAGGTACTTTCGATATTTGTTACTTTTGTTTCCAGATCACTGATCACAGCCATAGCAGCAACCAATGGAGTCTGCGCAAAATTCACCTGAGCAAAATCTTTATTTTTTTGATCTGCATTGTTTTGATAGATCGGATCATCTTTCGCATCCAATGCAATCAATGGATATGAAGTGCCTGATGTTTTATTTACAAACGCTACGTATTCATTTAACTTCGTTTGCAATTCATATGCTTTACCATTTGATTTGTTTGTACCAAGCATATATACTTCTACTTCGGTTTCTTCTTTTGCCCCTTTTAAATTTCCGTCTTCATCAAATCCACCCGTTTTAACAATCATCTCCGTTTTCAATTTTTCCATATACGCACGCATCTCCTGCGTTTTCTCTCGCAACTCTTTTGCATGTTGCGCAATCAGAATTTCATCGCTTCGATTACCGCGTTCTGCAACTGCCTTTTGGATGATTACTAATCGGTCTCCATTGTATTGAGAAGCATTTGTTACACCTGTTTCTATGCTTTCATTCAAAGCATAAAATTTTTCGATCACTGCTGAACTTACCTGTAAGGCAAGCAAAGCTGTAAGCACGAGGTACATCATACCAATCATGCGTTGTCTGGGAGTTTCTTTTCCTGTTGCCATAATTCATACCTGTTTAAATTTTCGATGAGCAAAAAATCTTTTGCTTTGAAATGAATAATGGGACTCAACAAAAAAGATACAGGTGAAAAGAAATTATTTTTTGAATAAAAATTTTTCATCACACATCTGTAACCAAAAATAGCAGTTGCATTATGTAAACATTAAACTTCTGCATCTATGAAAAAATACATTCTTTATTTTATCGCAATCTGTATGGTTTGCCTAAGCTGCAAGTCCATGAATAAAAGCATCGGCATGAGAGAAGTATATCAATACCCAGCTTCTTCAAATTTTAAACTGAAAACATTACCCAACTTAAACACCATGCTTCAACAACCGGCACAGGTATTTTATATTCATTCGGATACAACTCTATATGGAAAAGAAGGTACTGTAATGTTTTTTCAGATTTCGTGTTTAAGAACAAGCGACTCTTCTTTATATGAAGGAAAAATTAAAGTGGAACTGAAAGAACTGTATACAAAAGAAAGCTTGCTAAGAGAGCGAGCAGTTACCATTTCAAACGGCAATATGTTAGAGAGCGACGGCTCCTTATATATAAATGCACAAACCGAAAACGGAGAACAATTATATATAGCGTGTGAAAATGGCGTGCAAATACGTTTGCCAAGGGAAGTAAAAAACAATATGATCTATTTTGATGGCTCTAGAGATAGTCAGGGAAATATGAACTGGGAATTGAGTGATTGGATTAATCCGATTTTTGAAGAAACATATGACAGTTTCGAAAATGATGAATATTATTTAAGCGAAACCGAAAAACAGATTAATACCTATTTTTTCAGCACAAAAAGCTTTGGCTGGATTAATTGCGACCGTTTTTACGATGATCAAAGAGACAAAACAGATCTGCTGGCCACCTTCGTTTTGCCCGGCGAAGAAAAAAATATTACTGAAACATATAACTATATTGTATTTGATTCGTTGATGACTGTACTTCCGGTTTATCCGGACAGTTCAGGGCAATGGGTTTGTCCTTCTTTACCGGTGGGTGAAACGATCACCTGTATTTCAATTCAAAAATCATCACATCGACTTTATTGCGGAATTCAGAAAACCCAAGTTGGGAGATCGGGTTTACTGGTGCAATTAAAAGAGATAAATGAGCAGGAATTGAAAATTTTATTGGATTTAACTCTATAATAGGTTAGATTTAAAAATAAATATTCCCATTTTAATTCATAGACAAGATGCGCTTAATCAACGCATTATTGGAAAAAAATTTGAATGTGAATATCGTTGTTTACCACTTGTGTTCAAATTCGATTATCAAATTTCCTTTGAATAGTTGGATTTTAGATATAATGTGGATAAATTAGCACACTGAATTGGAAAAGACTATCTATTAATTAAACAGGTTATGAAGAAAATGAATCGTGTTATCAAACATGCGGTTGTTTTAGTAGCGGGTGCTTCACTGCTTTTTTCGTGTAGCAAAGGGAACCCTACTAGTATTAATCCGGGCGGTGCAAGTACCACAACTGGTATGGCATTTAACGAAGAGAATGGGTTTGCTGTAAATGATTACGCAGGTCAGCCTGAGGGTCCAAACTTGGTATACATCGAAGGTGGTCGTACCGTACTTGGTTCTTTTGAAGAAGATTTGATGAAAAACGGTGATAACGTTGAAAGAACGGTTACTGTAGCATCTTTTTATATGGATGAAACTGAAATAGCAAACATCCACTGGTTAGAATATTTATTTTATGTTCAACGTGACTCATCTCAGGAATTTTATGAGTCTGCATTGCCTGATACAACTGTATGGGCATCTGAACTAGCATACAACGATCCATACGTAGATCACTATTTCCGTTATCCTGGTTTCCGTTATTTCCCGGTTGTTGGAGTTAACTGGATTCAAGCAAACGATTTCTGTGTTTGGCGTACATCAGTAGTGAACAATCAACTTGCTCAAAATGCAGGTATCGATGTTCCTGAAGGTGGCGGACGTATTGCACTTGAAACAGGTGTTGTTTTACCTAACTACCGTTTACCATCTGAAGCTGAGTGGGAATATGCTGCTCAAGCACTTATCGGTAACCAATGGTTAGATGAAAACCAAACTCACAAACGTTTGTATCCATGGGATGGTCACGCATTACGTAACCCTTATGGAAAACAAATGGGTATGTTCCTTGCAAACTTTAAAAGAGGTCGTGGTGACTACGCTGGTATTGCTGGTAAGTTGAACGACGGTGCAATGATCACTACGTATATCTACGAATTCCCACCAAATGATTTCGGTTTGTATTGTATGGCTGGTAACGTAAACGAATGGGTTTACGATGTTTACCGTCCTTTATCTTTCCAAACATTTGATGACTTAAACCCACTACGTCGTAACGGTTTCTTAGATGAAGAAAAAGGTTATGATAAAGCAGGTTTCCAATCATTGATCGATGACCACGTTCGTGTATACAAAGGTGGTTCTTGGAAAGATGTTGCTTACTGGATGTCTCCAGGTACTAGAAGATACTTAGCTGAAGATTCTTGTACTGCAACAATCGGTTTCCGTTGCGCGATGATCCAAGCAGGAACAAACTATTAATAGATAGATTTTCATTCATAAAAAAACCTCCCGATAACTATCGGGAGGTTTTTTTATTTTATACCATTTCGCAATTTTAGTCTGCAACCATTGCCAGCAAGGCGACACTCACTTTTGTTGCCCCTGCATTTTTTAATAAAATACCACAGGCCTCTAAGGTAGCGCCCGTCGTTAATACATCGTCTACCAATAATATGTGTTTGCCTTTAATTTTTTCTGTATTTCGAATTGCATAAACCAGCTTTACATTTTCAAATCGTTTTACTCGTTTGCTTCGCGCCTGCACAAATAAATTCCGTTTCCGATACAAAATACTTTCTTCTATTTCCAACCCAATCACTTTCTGAATTCCTTCTGCAATTTTTGTCGCCTGATTATATCCGCGCTTTCTCATTTTAGATTTATGCAACGGAATTGGAACGATCATATCAATACCCGAATTCAACAACGATTCTTTTATACGGTCTGCCCAGATCGCAGATAACCGAACAGCAATATCTGGAGAGTCCCCGTATTTAATGGCATGCAGAATTTTCTGCGTTTTATTTTTAGAATCAAAAAGCAAATACGCCCATACAAATGAAGGTCTCAATTCAATTGACAATCGTATGTACAATGACTCAGGAGAATAGTCTTCGTTTACGATCGGCAAATTGCTTAAGCATGCGGAACAAACATCCGTTTCACCTTGATACAAACCATTTTCACAAACAATACAATGCGGTGGAAATAGCACATCTGATAAGCATTCGGAAAAAATGCCGACGCTTTTTAAAAAAATTTTCATAATAAAAGATTCCTTAGCTAATGGTTTGTTAAATTAGTATTTCCTTTGATAAAAAACTACATGGAATTTGAAGACCTCGATCTGAATAAAGACTGGAAGCGATTGATGTACTTCTTCATCCGCACCACCGGCAAAAAACCTACTACAAATACGCTCTTATTTCTTATTGGTGTAAATGAATTGGGAAAAGGAAAAAAAGCCTTTTCTAAAGAAGAAAAGCAGGATCTGATGCACATTGCAACCTGCAAATTATTAAGTCTTTCCGGATATTATGAATTTGAAGGTACAGATTCCGATGGCTGGCCTCATTATAAAGCCATTAAACCTGTACCCAAATTAAGTTTAGAAGAACAGGAAGATCTTCTAAAATTGCATATGATAGAATATTTTGAAGAACACATCTTTGATGAAAGAGAGCGGGAAAAAAATGCAAAAGATGTAAGCAAGCTGAAGCCAATTATTAAACCAAAACCATCACCCAATGATGCTTCAGAACCGGACAAAGAAATTTAATTAAGATAATGAAAATAATTACATACAACGTTAACGGAATCCGTGCTGCCATTACCAAAGGTTTGTTAACATGGGTTAAGGCTACAAATGCAGATGTGTTGTGCTTTCAGGAAATTAAAGCAAGCACAGACCAAATCAGTGCAGAAGCATTTAAAGAACTGGGCTATACTTCTTATGCATTTCCTGCACAGAAAAAAGGATATAGCGGAGTGGCTATTTTCACAAAAGAAGTTCCTAAGCATGTGGAATATGGCTGCGGCATAGAAAAATACGATTTCGAAGGACGCGTACTCCGTGCCGATTACAGCAATTTTTCGATCATGAATGTGTACATGCCTTCAGGTTCGAGCGGAGAAGACAGACAGCTATTCAAATTTGAATGGATGGAAGATTTTTTTACATATGTTAATGAATTAAGAAAAACGATTCCTCATTTAATTGTTTGCGGTGATTTTAACATTTGTCACCAGGCAATAGACATTCATAATCCTAAATCGAATGCCAAAACTTCCGGCTTTCTTCCTGAGGAACGAGAATGGATGAGCAAATTGTTTGACTCCGGATTTATAGACGGATTCAGGCATTTTAATAAAGAACCGCATCACTATACCTGGTGGAGTTATAGAGCAGGTTCGCGTGGTAAAAATTTAGGTTGGCGAATAGATTATCATGCAGTTACCAAAGAAATGGAATCACGGTTAAAACGATCGGTTATTTTACCGGATGCCATCCACTCCGATCATTGTCCGGTTTTGTTAGAAATTATCCCCTAAATAAATTTGTTTGTATACAGAATTTGGTATATTGCTTTACTAATAGAAATGAACCGTTATTTGCGTTTTGCGTATAACGAAAAAAAATAATTGAGTACATTATAATTTCTCACGATACAATGAAAAAATCGTTACTACCACTTTTACTTGCAGTATTTGTAATGGGTTCTTGTTCCAATGACAAAGATGGAAGATCTGAAAATGCTGAAGCATTAGTAGAAGCCAAAGGCGGCAAATATTCCGGTGGAATTTTTAAGTATAATGAAGCGGAATTTCTTAAGAACTTATTCCCTCACAACATTACAGATGCTACTTCATACAGAATTGCATCTCAAGTGTATGAAGGCTTGCTGAAATTCACGCAGGATTCATTACACTTAACAAACGGCTTAGCTGAAAGCTATACAATTGACGAATCAAAAACAGTATATACTTTTAAACTTCGTAAAGGTGTTCTATTTCACGACAATGCTTGTTTCCCTGAAGGAAAAGGTCGTGAGTTAACAGCAGAAGATGTTAAATATTGTTTCAGCTTACTTTGTACATCTAATCCTCAGCAAAACCAAGGATTCAGCATGTTCCAAGGAATCTTAAAAGGTGCTGATGCGTACTACGAAGCAACAGTTGGAGGTAAAAAACCTGCATTTGAAGTTGAAGGTATCAAAGTAATCGATCCTCTAACAATCCAATTTACGTTGATTGAACCAAACTCTATTTTCCTATACAATTTAGCTCGTCCATTCACATTCATTTTTGCTAAAGAAGCATATGAAAAATATGGACAGGAAATGCGTGTTAAAGCAGTAGGTACTGGCCCATTTGTTATCTCAAGTGTTGATGAAGGAACTTCAGTAAACTTATTGAGAAATCCGAACTACTATTTGAAAGATGAAAATGGTACTCAACTTCCTTATTTGAATGGTATCGCAGTTAAATTCTTAAAAGATCGTAAAATTGAATTGATCGAATTTAAGAAAGGCAATTTCCACATGATGTATCGTTTACCAACAGACTTCATCATTGATATCGAAGAGCAGTCTGTTAAAAAGACAGGTGAATACGGAATGTATGAATTACAGAAAAATCCTGAAATGGCTGTACACTTCCTTTCATTCGCAAACCAAGGTAAAATGTTCAACAACGTTAACCTTCGTAAAGCAATCTCTTTCGGTATTGATAGAAAAATGATCTTAGATAAAGTATTGGATGGAGAAGGCGATGCACCTGGTTTCTGGGGTATCACGCCAATCAATGTTTTCCCTGATTACGATGCGAAATCAATCACTGGTTATACATTAAACTTAGATTCAGCTAACTACTACCTTAAGAAAGCTGGTTTCAAAAACGGTGCAGATGTTCCTAAAATCGTTTTAGAATTAAACTCTGATGGTGGAAGAAACGAAGCTGTAGCCAACGAAGTAAGAACTCAATTAAAAAATAACTTAAATATCACAATCGAAACAAATGTTGTTACTACTGCAACATTGATTGATAACATGATCGGTGGTAAAGCAGATCTATTCAGAGTAGGTTGGATTGCAGATTATCCTAGTCCTGAAAACTTCCTTTGGTATCTATACGGTAAAAATGTTCCTGCAAGCGCATCAACATCGTCTTACCCGAACATGGCACGTTACAAAAACAGCACATTTGATAACTTATATGAGCAAGGCTTAAAAGCTCAATCAACAGCTGAAGCTTACAAATATTTCTTAGCTGCTGAAAAAGTTGCTATGTCTGAAGCTCCAATTGTAGTATTATGGTATGATGAAGCATACAGATTAATGCAGCCTACAGTTAAGAACTTCCCTAATAACGCAATGCAATACAGAGATTTCACAACTGTTTATTTAACACCTGCAAAAGCAGAAGCAAAATAACAATTACGAAGTCTTCGTCGTTATAGAAGAAACAACCATTTAAAAACCCGTAATAATTCAGAAAGAAATTATTACGGGTTTTTTCTCATACAGAAGGATTAAATAAAATTAACCAATCAAACTCAACCGCTTAAATGATGCATGGTGCAACATATGAAGAGCTATTAATCAACCTCAGACAATATAAAAAGAAATATTATCTGAATAGATTGGTACGTGGTTCGTTGATCACCATTGGATTGGTTTCAAGTATATTTTTAGCTGTTGCATTAACCGAATATTACGGCCGTTTTAACAGCATCGTTCGGCTTTCATTTTTAATTATACTGCTCAGCAGCATTGCCTATACCTTAGCTTATTGGATTTGTATACCGGTTATCAAACTCTTTCAGCTCGATAAAGCCTTAACTAATGAAGAAGCATCTAAACAAATCGGAGCATTTTTCCCTGAAATAAAAGATAAATTAATAAATACACTTCAGCTTCAGGCACGTAGCAACAATACAGACAATGCGCTGATTCTTGCCAGCATCCAGCAGAAGTCAAAAGAGTTAAATACCTTCTCATTTTCTGGCGCGATTGATATATCTGAAAACCGTAGATATGCACGCTATGTTTTACCACCTATATTTCTAATAATCATTTTATTGATTGTTATACCAGGTTTATTAACAGAGAGTGCAAACCGTATAATTAAATATAATAACCAATTTTTGATCCCGGCGCCTTTCGAGTTCAATATTTTGAATAAAAAACTTTCTGCTTACAAAAATCAGGACCTGGAAATTGATCTTGAATTGACCGGAGATGAAATTCCTGATCAATGTTATATTTTAATACATAATCAGCGTTACAAATTGAAGCGGAAAAATAATGGTGTATTCAGTTACGAATTCAAAAACTTACAGCGAAATGAAAATTTCACCTTTGAAGCTGCCGGTTTTTTGTCTAAAGAATATGAAGTTGGAGTCTCAGTAAAACCAGATATCCGAGGTTTGGATATTTTGTTGCAATATCCGGCATACCTTAAAAAATCATCTGAATCTATCAAAAACGGGGGTAATTTATCTGTTCCGGAAGGTACCATCGCTACGTGGAACATTGAGACGATCTATACAGACGAGCTGATCATGCAATTTGAAAGTCAAAAAAATGCCTTTCTACGAGGTGAAAAAAATGAGAATATTTTCAGATTTAAAAAAATAATCCGCAACGACGATAAATATTCAATACATATAAATCATTCTAAATCAGAACAATTAGATCCAATTCAATATACTTTAACTGTTATAAAAGATCAATATCCTTCCATTATTGTGGAAGAATTCAGAGATTCTACATTAATGGAAGAAATTAACTTTGGTGGTTCATTATCAGATGATTATGGTTTAAATCGCTTATTGATTCATTATTCTGTTAAAGGTTCAGATAAAGCAATTATTAAGAAGGGAACAAAACCGATCTTTATTGATGCCGGCAAAACCAATCAAACATTTTATTCCACGTGGCGCATTGATTCTATTAAGATCGAGCCCGGACAAGAATTGGAATATTATTTGGAAGTATTTGATAATGATGGTATAAACGGATCAAAAGGAACTAAATCTCCTCTTTTCTCTTGGAAAATACCAAGTAAAGAGGAGCTTGATGCGGAATTAAAAACTGCTTCAAGCTCTGCTTCATCAGAGTTTCAGGAGGTAGCTGATAAAGCAAAACAACTGCAGAAAGAAATGCAGGAACTTGAGGAGCGTTTGAAATCTAAAAAACAACTTTCATGGCAAGACAAAAAAGCCATGGAGGAGATGGTTAAAAAGAACAAAGAGTTAGAAAAAGAACTACAGAAATTAAAAGAAGACCTAAAAAAACTTCAGGAAAAGCAAGACAAATTTGACCCGGCATCTCAGGAATTAGCTGAAAAAATGAAGCAGCTGGAGAAATTGATGAATGAGCTTCTGGACGAGGAAACGAAGAAAATGATGGAGGAATTAGAGAAACTCCTTCACGAAAATGCCAATAAAGAAGAAATCGACAAAGCATTAAAAAATCTAACAGACAAAGATAAATTCCTGGAGAAGGAAATTGAACGGAATTTAGAGTTGTTCAAACAAATGCAATTTGACAGAGCGTTAGAGAAAAATATAGAGAAATTAGATGAATTAGCCAAGAAACAAGAAGACCTGGCTAATAAAACACTGGAGCAAAAAACTCCAAAAGAGGAACTCCAAAAAGAACAGGAACAGCTTAATAAAGAGTTTGACAAACTTCAGGAGGATACAAAAAGCCTTGAAGAAATGAACAAGGAATTAGAGAACAAAAAGCCACTTGAAGACCTTGAGCAAGAAGAGAATGAAATAGATCAGCAGATGGAGAAAAGCAGTGAAGAGCTGCAAAACAATCAAAGTAAAAAAGCTGGTGCTTCTCAGAAAAGTGCTGCCGATAAAATGAAGAAAATGTCGGATAAGATGCAGCAGATGAAACAAAACATGGAGGCAGAACAAGCTTCTGAAAACATGAAGGATCTGCGTCAGATTTTGGATAATTTGTTGCACGTGTCATTTGATGAAGAAGCGTTAATGAAGGAGTTCCGTAAGGTACGCCAATCCGATCCACGTTACATTACTTTAGGTCAACAACAGTTAAAATTAAAAGACGACAGCAAGATCATAAAAGACAGTTTATACGCCCTTGCAAAACGGGTTCCGCAGATTGAAGCCTTTGTTACCAAAGAAGTAGTTGCAATGAATCAGTATATGGATGCTGCCGTACAACATATTAAAGAACGTCGTCCGGACTTAGCTGCAGCCGACCAGCAATATGCTATGACTTCCATGAACAATCTTGCTTTAATGCTGAATGAGGTATTGAAACAGATGCAAGAGGATATGGCCAATAGCCAGCCTAAAATGAGCGGCGCTCAATGCAACAAACCTAAACCTGGTTCTTCAGGTAAGCCTAAAAACGGAAACATAAGCGAGATGCAAAAACAGCTTAGCCAACGGATTGAAGAACTAAAGAAAAACGGAGGAAGTGGCAAAGGTTTTTCAGAAGAACTTGCAAAGCTTGCTGCAGAACAGGAACGCATCCGCAAATCATTGCAGGAGATGGAAAAAGTCATGAAGGAGCAAGGTGGAAACCCAAGCAATGAAATGAAAAAGTTGAGTGAAATGATGGAGCAAACGGAACGGGATTTGGTAAATAAAAACATCACAAACGAAACCATCATGCGCCAGCGGGAGATACAAACCCGTTTGCTAGAAGCTGAAAAATCCATACGTGAAAGAGAGTGGGATAACACTAGAGAGTCAAAAACAGCTACTCAAAAAACAAATAACTATCCTCCATCTTTAGAGAAATACCTAAAGGCAAAAGAGAAACAATTAGAATTAATAAAAACCATACCGCCATCGTATACGCCTTACTACAAAGAGGAAATAGACGATTACTTTAAGGCGCTAGATTAAAAATAATTTAACAATTGCAAGCTTATTCTTCATTCTTAGTTAATTGAACCTAGACATATTTTGTTATTAATTATCAATGAAATAACTTGCACTACATTTTAGAAAAGACATGGAATCCTTGCGCATTCAAATCCCTTCATTAGTAGAAAACATTCGTATTGTCGAAAGTTTTATTGACAATGTTAAAGACACATTTGAAATAGATGATGACATCTATGGCAACATCATGGTTGCAATCACTGAGTCTGTAAACAATGCTATTCGTCATGGCAACAATCAAGACAACAAAAAGAACGTTACGTTAACAGCTTCGTGCACAGAAAACGTATTGGTATTTACTGTTGAAGATGAAGGTCTGGGCTTTAACCCTGATACATTACCAGATCCTACTGCACCTGAGAATCTTGAAAAAATTGGTGGCCGTGGTATCTTCTTAATGAAACATCTTGCGGATGAAGTAAAGTTTTCAAACGAAGGCCGCAAAGTAGAATTAACATTCTTCAACAATTAATCTTGAAAGAAGAATCCATTCACTTCTTTACAGAAGACATATCATATCAATTAAGACAACGTACCGAAATACGGTCTTGGTTGAAATCAATTGCTAAAAAGGAAAAGTATTCAATCTTAGAACTCAATTACATTTTTTGTTCAGATGAATACCTTCTTCAAATCAACAAAGATTTTTTAGATCACGACTATTATACCGATATCATAACCTTTGATAACAGTGAAGTTAAAGGTAAAATTGAAGGAGATATTTTTATAAGCATTGATCGGATAAGAGATAATGCCCAACAGCAAAAAACAAGTATTAAAGACGAATTACACCGTGTACTAGCTCATGGATTACTACACCTTACAGGATATAAAGATAAAACCAGCGCAGAAAGTAAAACGATGCGAAAGAAAGAGGATTCAGCCTTAGCCTACCGAGCATTTTAATACATACATCTACAACTGGTTTTAAGAAATAGGAATTAAACCTATTCGAATAATGTTTCTTGTTTTCTCAAATGAATCATCCTTATAAGGAACCACGAAATCACTAAATTATGTTTCACGTGGAACATTGGAGTGCTAATAATAAAAAGAATATGTTCGATGTTTCACGTGGAACATATTAAAACCAATAACAGATTTACTCTCAAGTTTCCTAGGGGAGATTAGAGTAAATAGAAAAATATGTTTTACATGTTTCACGTGGAACATTTATTACAGATAAAAACAAATACAATGTTTCACGTGGAACACGCGAAACTAAAATAACTAGAAAAGGATATGTTTCCTGAATACGATGTAATTGTGGTTGGTGCTGGACATGCAGGCTGTGAAGCTGCTGCTGCTGCTGCCAATATGGGCTCAAAAGTATTGCTTGCAACAATGAATATGCAAACAATAGCTCAAATGAGTTGTAACCCTGCAATGGGTGGAGTAGCAAAAGGGCAAATTGTTCGGGAAATAGATGCACTAGGGGGCTTATCAGGAATTGTTTCAGACAAGTCCATGATTCAATTCCGAATGCTAAACCGTTCTAAAGGACCTGCTATGTGGAGCCCACGCTCTCAAAACGACAGACATATGTTTGCCTGGGAATGGCGTATGCAATTAGAAGCTTTGCCCAATGTAGATATGTGGCAGGAGATGGTATCTGGTCTGATAGTGAAGGATGGAAGAGTATGTGGAGTAAGAACAGGATTAGGCATTGAAATACCATGCAAAACAGTTGTATTAACTAATGGTACCTTCCTAAACGGTATCATTCATATTGGAGAGAAACGATTAGGTGGTGGTAGAACAGGAGAGAAGGCAGCAACTGGTATCACAGAACAACTGGTAGAATTAGGCTTTGAAAGTGGAAGAATGAAGACCGGAACACCTCCGAGGGTAGACGGAAGAACACTAAACTATTCTGTAATGGAAGAACAAGAAGGGGATGTAAACCCTTCTAAGTTTTCTTATTCAAAACAAACAAGTGCTTTGGTTAAACAGCGCTCTTGCCATATTACCTATACCAACCTTGCTGTACACGAAACCTTAAAAGAAGGGTTTGATCGTTCTCCTATGTTCACAGGAAGAATAAAAGGATTAGGCCCTAGATATTGTCCATCGGTAGAAGATAAAATAAACCGTTTTGCTGAAAAGGAAAGGCATCAGATCTTTGTAGAACCGGAAGGCTGGAATACGGTAGAAGTATATGTGAATGGATTCTCTACTTCATTACCAGAAGATATTCAATACAAAGCAATACGTAAAATAGCAGGTTTTGAAAACGCTAAAATGTTCAGACCGGGATATGCTATTGAATACGATTTCTTCCCGCCAACTCAATTACAATTAAGTCTTGAAACACGCCTTGTGAAGAACTTGTTCTTTGCTGGACAGATAAACGGAACAACAGGTTATGAAGAAGCTGCCTGCCAAGGATTAATGGCTGGTATCAATGCCCATAGAGCAGCTAAAGACGAAGAAGCGCTTATCCTAAAGCGTTCTGAGGCCTACATCGGTGTATTGATAGATGACTTGGTAAATAAAGGCACAGAAGAGCCTTACAGAATGTTTACGTCGAGAGCTGAATACAGAATTTTATTAAGACAAGATAATGCAGATTTGAGATTAACTCCAATAGGGCACCAGATCGGATTAGCGAGTGAAGAACGTTACCAGGATATGTTGATCAAGAAACAACAAAGTGAAAAACTGGTAGAAGAGATAAAGAATACGAAGATAAAACCAGAAGAAGCCAACCCTGTTTTAGAAGAAAATGGATCAGCTCCAATACGTGAAAAGGTTATTTTATATAACTTATTAAAACGTCCCAATATGGAGATCAACTTGTTTTCGGAGAGGCTTCCTGAAATTAAAACACTTGTTGAGCCATACACACAAGAAGAAATAGAACAGGCAATCATTGAAGTCAAATACAGAGATTATATAGACAAAGAAGAGCAAATGGCTCAGAAAATGACTCAGCTTGAAAACATGGCCTTGAACCCGGACTTCGATTACAAAAAAATTCAAGCTCTCTCTATTGAAGCAAGAGAAAAATTAAGCAAAATAAAACCTGCTACACTAGGCCAGGCATCCCGTATCAGTGGCGTAAATCCATCTGATATTTCAATACTAATGATATACATGGGCAGATAATATGATACACATTACAACCTGCAATTACTGCGATTGCGACGATCTTAATTCTATCTTAGAAGTAAAAGACTTAAGCATAACCAAAGAGAAATTTGAATTACTAGAATGTTTCTGCTGCGGACTAATTCATACCAATCCTCAACCGCCAGAAAACATAATCGGGAAATATTATCAATCCGAAGATTATGTATCACATACAGATACTAAAAAAGGATTCATTAATAGCTTATACCATATTGCAAGAAAATTAACCTTGAACAAAAAGCTAGGTATAATTTCGACATATCATAAAGGATCAACACTTCTGGATATTGGTTGTGGTACAGGATATTTTGCCGAACATATGAAAAATAATGGATATCAAATATCCGTTATGGAACCAGATTTAAATACAAATACCATTGCTTCAAATAGACTGCAGCAGGAAGTATTTAAATCCCTTGCTGAAATTACCGGTACATACAAAGTAATTACAATGTGGCATGTATTGGAACATGTTCACGATATAAATAAAACATTTTCAAAACTGGAATCACTTTTAGAAAAAGATGGAATTCTGGTAATTGCTGTACCAAATCCGGAATCACCGGACGCTCAAAAATATAAAGAATATTGGGCAGCATATGATGTACCAAGGCATTTATACCACTACAAAAAAACAGTAATTAAGCAGTTCGCAAACAGATACAATCTAAAAGTGAATGCAATATTACCAATGAAATTTGATAGCTACTACATCAGTATGCTAAGCGAAAAGTATAAAAACGGAAATATTTTACGTGCTTTCTGGAATGGATTTATTTCAAATTTAAAAGCAGGTAAACATAATACATCAAGTTTAATCTATATCATTGAAAGAAAATAATGGTTCGTATATTCATACTAATTTTTTCAAGCTTACTTTTTATTCGTTGCGCGAATATTGTACCACCAACAGGCGGACCCAGAGATACGCAAGAACCTAAAGTGTTGTCTGAATATCCTAAAAACGGAACAACAAATTATAAGGAAAACTACATTACCTTAACATTTGATGAACCCATAGTTGAGAATCAATTAACATCAAAAGTTTTAGTAAGTCCAACGATAGAAGGGAACTTTACTTCTAAAATTAAAAAAAATACAGTTAAGCTGAGCTGGACTGATACATTAAAACCCAACACCACTTATACTTTTAATCTTGCAGATGGAATAAAAGATAATACAGAAGGAAACAAAATTAAAAACTACAGCGTAACTTTTTCAACCGGTGATCATATAGATACCAATAAAATTCACGCTGAAATTAAAACTGTACCCGGATCAACAAATCATTCAAATATTAAATTATTGCTCTTTCCTAAAACAGATACATTATTACGTCTTTTAAAATCAAAACCTGAATATGTTGGAACAGCAAATGATTCGGGAGAGGTAGAAATAAGTTACGTGAAACATAATATTTATGAGACTATAGCTATTTATGATTTGAATAGTAACAATAAATGGGATAAAGATGAACCAGTAGACATTCAAGAATTATCTATCAAAGATCACCTACATCGGACTTTTCAATTACAAAAAACTGTTTTAGATACAACCCGAATCATTTCTGCAAATTCTAAAGATAAATATATAAACATACTATTATCCAAAGGTTTACAAGAAATAAAAATAAAAGATGAAAATGGATTTTACCTTCCTACAAAAATATCGAGTAGAAAATATCAGCTTGAAAATCAATATAATCTAAAAGATAGTACTAAAATACAAATCGAATATGTAGATTCATTGGGTATAAGAGGTGCATATTCAAAAATTATTAAATTTAAAAATATTGATATTCAGAAAGATAAAGACACAATAATTAACATTACGAATATTCACAAAAAATATGTATTGAAACCAAAACTTGATTCAATACAATTTAGTACAGATCGCTTAATTGACACAATTCAATTAAAATTAACAGCACCAGAGCATGTTTCTTACGTGATAAAAAACTATTCTAACTCATTTACAGTCATATTCAAAGGGCAAAAAGAAAATGATAGTTTAAAATTTACAATTCCTTATAAATCAATTCATTCAATTTATTCTGAATACAATAAAGAATACACTCAGGTATTAACTACGGGTGAAGAAAAGATGTATGGTAATCTACAGTATGAAATTAAAACTATAGAAAAAACATATACAAGTCATCTTGAAAATTCTACTGGAACAATTATTTATACTTCTAAAAATCAATCAATAAACAAAATAAAAAATATAGATCCAGGAAGTTATAAGCTTTATGTTTTTATAGATACAAACAAAGATGGTTATTGGAATGCTTACGACCCAATCCATAAAATACCGGCAGAACCTATAATCTATTTTAAAGAAAACCTAACGATCAGAGCCAATTGGGATCTAGAAGATATACAAATGATATTTTAAACATAGTTTATTAACAAACTGTAGATAAGGGTATAAACTAATATTTTTAAAATAAATTATCCCAATATGGTATGTGAATAAGCCAGTAATTAATCACAAAAGATGGTATTAGCCTGTGAAGCTAAAATCATAGAAGTGCATAAAATAGAAAACTAAAAATGAATGTTAATAGCTGTGCATATACGTTCATACAATGCACAAGAAGTTCTATGTTGATATTCGTGTATATATGTATTTAAATACTTTTTATAGTTGTTATTAAAACTATAAAATAATAATTAACTGATACTTATACTATGGATAACCTGTTATTAATGTGTAAACGGATTTGTTTTACTGTGGACTGAAAAGAATCAAGTGTTAATTCAGAAACTTATAAACGAATCCACAGCCTTAATAATAAAGACAAAAAATTTAAAAATTTTATTTTATAAAAATAATAATAGAAGAAAATGAAATATAAAATAGTTAACCTTTTTGTGTTTTTTACAATTTCTATTGTTGGCTTTTCGCAAACAGATTATTTTAAGTTGGGGAAAGAATATTATAACAACGGCGATTTTGAAAAAGCCGCTGCAACATATTCAGAAGTTGTTAAAAAAGAAGAAAACCTGCCAAAAGTTTATGATACGTACTTATCAACTCTATATAAGTTAAAAAATTACCCGGAGGCCGAAAAGATCATTAAGAAAATGATCAAAATGACTGCGCCGGATAATTATACCTATAGAATTGATTATGCGCTCTTTTATAAACAGCAAAATTTAACTGAAAAAGCGGAAAAGGAATTTTCTTCATTCATTTCTAGTATTCAAAAGAATTCAACAGCAATAGATGTATCAGGTTCATATCTTCAGAAAATAGGAGAATATACCTGGGCGAAACAATTATACCTTCAGGCCAGAAAAAATTTCGACCGCTACGCGTATTGTTTTCAACTTTCAACAATCTACAATAGGCTTGGCGAAACTGATAATATGTTAGACGAATTGCTGAATTACTTAAATCAGCACCCGGAAGAAATAGAACCGATTCAAAATGTTTTTCAAAATGAACTTGAAACAGACGAGCAATTTTCAGCTTTTGAAACAAAAGTTTACGATCGAATCAATAAGGACCCATCTCAAATAATATATAATCAGCTGTTACTTTGGTTAAACATTCAGCGTAGAAATTTTTCGAAAGCTTTTACTCAAGCAAAGGCCATTGATAAGAGGAGTCATGAAACGGGTACTCAAGTAATGGAAGTTGGCAACATTGCACTTGAGAACAAAGATTACGATGCGGCCGCAATGTGTTATCAATTTATAGCAGATACCTATAAAGATAGTTATGCCTATACAGTTGCGAGAAGAATGTTGATACAGACCAGGGAAGAACAGATTAAAAATACGTTTCCAGTAGAAAAGTCGAAAATTGTGGGACTGATCAATGATTACAATCAATTGATCAAAGAAAATGGCCGTACAGCGTACACGTTGGAGAGTCTGCGAAACATGGCTTTGCTACATGCATTTTATTTAGATAAAAAAGATACGGCAATTGTTATTTTGCAATCCTTGATCGAAAATCCATATACCGAAAACCGCTTACGCGGTAAAGCTAAGATTGACCTGGGGGATATTTATTTATTGACCGGCGAACCCTGGGAATCCACATTGCTATACAGTCAGGTTGAAAAAGACTTTAAAGAAGATCCGCTTGGCCATGAAGCAAAATTGCGAAACGCAAAGCTTTACTATTATAGAGGAGAATTTCTATTGGCGCAGGAGCAACTTGATGTATTGAAACTTGCGACCACTCGTGAGATTTCAAATGATGCAATACAGATGAGCGTGTTTATAACAGAAAATTCCGGCCTCGATTCTACCACCGATGCCTTAAGAGATTACAGCGCAATTGAGTTACTGATCTTCCAGCGGAAATACAACGAAGCGTTGGTTGCATCCAACATGTTATTGATGGCATATCCGCATCATGAATTAACAGACGATGTGTATTGGTTGCAGGCAACAATTCTAAGACAAACCGGTAAACCAACAGAAGCACTGGAAATGCTGAAAAAAATCTCGACCGGCTACGCCGATGATTTGTTAGGCGACGATGCCTTATTTACTTCGGCACAGATCTACGAATTCGATCTGAAAGATAATGCAAAAGCAATGCAGCTCTATCAGGATTTTCTGGTAAAATATACAAACAGCGTATATGTAGTGGAAGCCAGGAAGCGATATAGAATATTGCGCGGCGATAAAATTTGAGAAACCTAAGAATTAAATTCCGATCAAATTCTGAAATTTGAAAAACCCCGCGATATCCACAAAATTTTTCAACAAACGTTGATTGTTTTAAATGGGTTGTTGTGCCCACGGCCAACAACTCATTGAGTGAATCTTAATAAAAAGAAATAAAATCAATAAGTCTGAAAACGCTATCATGAATAAAAACAGCGCTGCTTATTTAATAGATATTTTATCCTTATTGTTTTTTACCGTACTAACAATTGTAGCTGTTGTTGTGCAGGAGATTACCATTTTTTATGTGATCTATATTTTTTGGTGGGACGAGTTTATTAAAGTGCTGTTTGATTTCTTTAGATACTTATTCAATAAAAAAGAAATCGAAACTCCGCTGCTCGTCAAAGCATCCATAGGCAGTCGCTTCTTTATGTTGTTTATTTACATTGTATTTATAATTGTTTGTTTTGGTTTTATTATCGAATGGAATACAGAGAATGCAATTTCTAAAAATGCGCAGATTTTATTGTTCCAGAATATTTATTTCAATATCAGTTTAATTTCATTTATTGGCCGGGAAATTTATGTGTACCGGAATAAAGTTCAAACTATAAATAAAGTATCATTCGGTATGATGTCCGGTTCGCTTATCACCTTGCATGTATCCATCATACTGGGAATCTTATTATGGGCAGTTGCAACAAAAAAACTTGGCTCTATACCTTTTGAATTGGGAAGCTACAGCACCATCTTAGCCATCATACCATTTTTGATCATTAAGTTTTTGTTTGAATGGTTGACGATAAGGATGAAACGTAAGGAAGTTGAAAAGTCGAATTTGGAATAAGCTTCAAAATTCTATATTAAAGGTTACTTAATAATGTATAAAAGGATCAATAGCTATGAAACCTTTAATTTTACAACCCGCTAAAATTTCTTTCAGTATTTTATGCTTTATTATTACAACTATAACTGTTATTGGGCAAATGCAGTTTTGGGGAACATCGAGTCAGGGGGGTAGTAATAATTGCGGATTTATTTTTAAAACAGATTCAATTGGAGATAATCTGGAAATCGTCCGTCAGTTTCAAACTTCAGTTGATGGAGAAAACTTAAGTGCTTTGTTACTTGCCAGTAATGATAAATTATACGGGCTTGCATCATCAGGTGGACTTAATTCTACTGGTGCATTTAGCGGTGGAACATTTTTCGAATATGATTTAGCAACAAGCCAATTCAAAGTGCTTCAGCATTTCGGACCTTCAAATACGGCACTTCCAAATATTTATACTCCACGAGCCGAGGGCCGTGCAGCGCTGACGGAAGTTTCACCTGGTATTCTTTATGGATTAATGCAACAAGGAGATTATGTATTTTCATATAATATAAATACGGGAGTATTTACGAAACCTTTTACAATTCCTACATATAACGGCGGTGCAACAAATGGTGTATTAAGAAATAGACTCAATGCTGCATTTATTAAAGCTGCAGATGGTATGCTGTATACAAACACATACACAAATTCCAACTGCCCGATTCCTAATCCATACCTGGGAAGTATCATACGGGTAAACCCTTTAAATAATGCTTTATCCATCATTCATAAAAACAACTGTGTAATAACCGATGGTTATTCCTACAATGGGAATTTGATTGAAGTGAATGGGAAATTTTATGGAACAGCATCTTATGGTGGCGTTAATTATAGGGGTGTACTTTATGAATTCAATCCTACTGGTAACGTATATACAAAAAAATACGATTTTAATGGTGGCGTATTAACCTACGAACCAACATCGCTTGTGTACGCAAGTAATGGCAAGCTTTATGGAACAGCACATGGAGGAGGAGTTTCCGAACCCAATCTTCCCAATGGAGGAGGGGTATTGTATGAATTTGATCTGACGACAAATATATTTACTAAAAGATATGATTTCCTTCAAAATTTAAACTGGCTGGGAGATATGGGTGTTTTCCCCCAAGGGTTGATCAATAGCGCGAACGGAAAAATATACGGTGTTACACAATTCGGAGTATTTGAATATAACGTCAACACCAGTGCGATCCGTATGGCAGGTCGTTTCTGGGTACAAGGTTTTAATGCATCTATTGTTCAAGTTTGTCGAAAGCCATTTTATACATCTCAGACAGTTACAACTTTCGAAGTCTGTAAAGGAACAGCTTTTGCACTGGATCTTGAAAACACCAATGCAACAACAATTACATGGAAACACAACAACATCGAGGATCCATCGCAAACAAGTGCGGAATTACATTTTGAATCTTTTACAGAATCAGATGCCGGAACATGGGAATGCACGATGGAGAACGAATGTGGTATCACTGTTGCGCCGGCCATTGAACTTACGATTGGGAATACAACGCCAATTGTTACCTTAACTGGAAATACATTGCAAACTACAAGCGAAGGAAGTTATCAATGGATCGACTGTGAAAATAACAACGCTGTGATTGTTGGGGAAACAAGTAATACATTTACTGCCGCAAACAGCGGTACCTATGCTGTGATTGTAGAAAATGTGTGCAAAGACACTTCTGCCTGCTTAAATGTTGAATTAATAGAAACAGCAACTACAGATCAAATTTTAGCGAACAGCATTCGGCTTTATCCAAATCCGGTTACACAAGAACTGAACCTGAAAACAACCGACGATATACATATAATATCTGTGCTTATTTATAACGCAGTTGGACAATTAATACTTACTTCATTTGCTGAAACGTCCAATGTATCTTCACTTGCACCAGGTATTTATTATATTACGGTTCAAACGAATCAAGGTGTCTGGCGCGAGAAATTTGTAAAGCATTAAATTTTGATTGAGGTTGAAATCTGTAGTTGCAACAAAAAATTTGGATCACCGCTACAGGAATTAGAAAGCTACAGTACCTGTTCGCAATTATACGCTTTTTGATTATTAATTTTGTTAGAATGGTAGGAGATAAGGGCGAAGCAAAAGGAATTGGAGAATTGCTAAAATTATTATTATGTTTTTCTACAAAGAACTTACTTTTACAACACCATACGATAAAGAACAAATTCGAAACATTTTGAAGGAAATAAAAAAGTCTTCAGAAAATAGAACATGGAGATTTGATGGAAATATTGGTACAGATGAATTTACATTGTTACCAGCATTTTATCAAAATCATCACTATGCTTTTAGGCCAGAAGTTTACGGAACTATTGTTGAGAATATAGCAGAGAATAAAATATTTTTAAAACTGAGAATACCCTTTTCATTAAAGATTTTATTATATCTGATGTTTTCACTTAATAGTATCATATGTCTTTATTTTTTATTTCTTAGAATACATACTGAATTTATAATTGGGTTACCGATTTGCATGATTATTTTTTCTATTCTCATATTGGTTGAATTTCATCAACGAGGAAATAGAATGATCCAAATATTAATTGCTAAATTGAATTTGAAAGAAATATAATCCACTATACATGCAATTTACTTCCGAGCAGCTCGCCATTATCAACTCCACCGGAGATATCAAGATCAATGCAGTTGCAGGTTCGGGAAAAACGACCACCATTATTGAATATGCGAAAACCCGTCCAGCGACAAGCAATATACTGTATCTGGCATTTAATAAATCGGTGAAGCTTGAAGCACAAAAGAAATTTGCAGAGCAAGGATTGCATAATGTAAAAGTTGAAACCGCACATTCGCTCGCGTACCGCGAGATTATTTTTCGCAGCAACTACCGTATAAAAGCAAATGGTTATAAGACACACGAGATTGTTGAAATTTTAGGTTTAATAAATAACGGCGATAAACATGCTGAATTTATAGCCGCCAATCACATAAATAAATTTATTGCGTATTTCTGTAACAGCGACAAACAGAAAGTACAGGATCTAAATTACCGCGATGTGGTATTCGATGAAGAAGCCAAGGCATTTGTTTCTGCAGCATACGAATACATTGAAAAAAATACACGAGTGTTTTTAGGAAAAATGGATAAAGGTGAAATTGAGATCACCCACGATTTTTATCTCAAAAAATTTCAATTGTCAAATCCGCGTTTGTATTTCGATTATATTTTGTTTGATGAAGGACAGGATGCATCGCCGGCTATGCTGGATATTTTTTTCAAACAGTCTGCAACCAAAGTTATTGTGGGCGATACGCACCAGCAGATCTATGGTTGGCGCTTTGCGGTGAATTCCTTAGAGAAAGCGAATTTTAAAACATATCACTTGTCATCCAGTTTCCGCTTTAGTGCAGACATTGCAAAACTTGCTGTTGAGGTGTTGGGCTGGAAAAATTTTGTAACTGAAGAACAACAATTTGCTATTGAAGGAAAAGGTACAGGAAAAGACGACAAAGTAAAAGCAATTATTGCGCGCACCAATTTAGGCTTGTTGCTGAAAGCCATTGAGTTTGTTATTGAAAAGAAAAACGTAAAGCATATTTATTTTGAAGGAAACATTCATTCGTATACCTATGCAGATGAAGGAACTTCTTTATATGATGTATTGAATTTATATAATAAAAAACCTGCATTGATTCGCGACAAATTGATTGCGCAGATGAAAAGTGTTGAAGAGCTGGAAGAATACGTTGAGAAGACCGAAGATGTGCAGCTTAAAATGATGATTGAAATTGTAGAGGAATACGGAAATGAAATTCCCGGAATTTTAAATCTGATAAAAGAGAAACATGTTGGCAACGATGAAAAGGAAAAAGCAGAGATGATTTTTTCTACAGTGCATCGTTGCAAGGGAATGGAATACGATTCGATACAGATTGTTAATGATTTTATTACGCAGGATAAAGTTGAGAAACAAACTAAAGGTAGTCGTAGCGATGAATCGATTAATATTTCAAAACTGAATGAAGAAATCAATCTGTTGTATGTAGCAGTAACCCGGACAAAAAATCTCATTCATATTCCGGAAACATTGCTTCCGAAAAATGCAATACGTTCGGCACAGATTCAGGTGCTTCGTGTATCGCCGGAAGAAGAGGAGCGGAGAGCTGCTCAATCAACTGCGAAATCGAAAAGTAAAAATACGAAAGAAGCGATTGGTTATCCAAAAGAGAAAGCATATACCAAGGACGAAGCGCGCGATAAAAACAAAGATGCCTACAAACCATGGACTCATGCGCTGGATCAGGAACTGGCACAGATGTATTTGCAGGGAATCAGTTTAGGAGATATGGCCAAACATTTTGACCGCACGCGAGGAGCAATTGGTTCACGGATTAAAAAGCTGGAGCTGGAATATATTAACAGGTAATTACATAAATCAATAATTATTAATTTTAAATTATTTCAATTCAATGATAAATAAAATTATTGCATTCATTCGTAAAATCTATATTGAAGCAATTATTGTTTTGTTACTTGCATTATGTATTAATATTATTTTAGGAAACTCAAAAGATAAGATACATTCAGATGGAATAGGTTATTATGAATATTTACCTTCAATAATTATTTTTCATGATTTATATAGAAAAGATATTCCATGGAATGATTCTTCTGAATTATATAAGCGTATAGAAAGTAAGAGACATTACAAATACCATAACGATTATAAAGTAAATAAATACAGCTGTGGAACAGCTTTACTTCAAGCACCATTTTTTCTCATTACCTACAGCATCTTTAATCTTGATCATACATACAAAGATGGGTATCAGCAAGTTTTTCATGAAACAATAGGTCTTTCAGCATTTTTTTATTTGTTTTTAACACTTTGCCTTTTAAAAGGCTTATTGCAGTTATATGAAATAAAAAAAGACATAATTATATTTTCGCAGCTGATTTTGGTTTTTTCAACATCCGTAATAGCATATGTCTCAATGGATGCTTCATTTAGCCATATTTATTCTTTATGTGCGATAACTGCTTTTTTATATATAACCAAAAAATACTTTTTATATAAACATAAAAAGTTGATTTTAATTGCAGGCATATTAGTTGGATTAATAATGTTATTGAGACCGGTTAATTTTTTAACACTCCTATTTTTACCGTTTCTAGCAGCTTCCGGAAAAAATTTAAAAGAGAGTATCATCTCACTTTATAAAGAACTCCCAACGGTTTCGATCGGAATTATTTTAGGAGCAGGTGTTTTTTCGATACAATTATTGTTATGGTATTTTCAAACAGGCGACTTTATATTAGATTCATATGAAGGACAAACGTTTGATTTTACAAATCCACAATTCATAAATGTTTTATTTAGTTATAGAAAAGGACTATTTGTTTATACACCAATATTTTTATTATCAATAGCAGCTGTAATTTGGATGTTTTCCGTTCGATATTTTTATATGGCAATTACCTGGATGATAGGTTTTATTCTATTGACCTATGTATTGAGTTCATGGTGGTGCTGGTTTTATGGTAGTAGTTATGGCTTGAGAGCTTATATAGATTATTACACATTATTTTTAATTCCAATGGCGATCTTTGTTCAGCAGCAAAGCCTTAGATTAAAATTTTGTGTTATAATTTTTTCTATATGTACGATTGTATTGAATATGATTCAAACGTATCAATACAAGGAACATATTTTGCATGGATCCCAAATGGATAAAGAAAAGTATTGGAAAATTTTTTTAAAGACAGATGAAAAATATAAATACATATTATCAAATGAAATGATTCCAGAAAATGAATATGTACTACTTAAAGAATATCAAATTGGTGAACAAGTAGCGAATAATAAAATTTTAAGAAAATCATTAAATGAAATTCCGAATGTTAACAATGTGGACATCGTACAAATAAGTATAGAAGATGTCTTTGATGTAAATGATGAATCGCGAATTGAATTATCGCTTATCGATACGTTATCCGGAAAACAGATTTTTTTTTATAATCCACCTATTATTCAATTTGCTCAGAAAGGATTTAATTTTAATCAAGTAGGTATATATAATTTTAATCTAAGCGAAGACTATAAAAAAAATATGCTGCATGCAGGACAGTCGATGATTGTAAAGTTAGATTTAATGAATGGAAAAAAAAGTATTAATAATATTAGTATCCGATTTTTACATAAGAAATAAGTCGGTTAAGAAATGATTTGTTTTAATTAACTGCTTATGATGGCCACAAAAAAATTATTTCAACTTTTTGTACTACCATTTATTTTATACATTATTCCGTTATCAAAGGTAAAATTCATTCCTAAGATAACGGACCTGGATGTTTATTTTTCTATTTGGGCTATTATATTCATTATCTATTTTATTGTTCTTTTTAAAAACTGGAAGTTGCTTACAACAACAAAGAAAAAGATTTTAACAACAATCATTTTAACAGCATTCTTTGTTATTCATACGTATGCACTGTTACTAATAAATCTGACACATCACTCTAAAATGTTTTCAAAAGAAATTATACAGACCAAAATCACATCGGTTGAACCAACAATTTACATTCTTGAAAACGTTGGAATTTTTAATTCACATGATGGAGCAGAGATCGGATACAGTCCCTGGTTTTCGTTGTTTTATAGTAGGTATTATCGAACAAAAAATCATCTTAAACTTTTAAAAGAAGATTCCAATCAAATACTAATTCAAGAGTATGTTTATGAAAGACCGGCTTCAAATAAAAAGATTATTGTTCCAAGCTCTGAATTAATAAAAAGAGAAATACGCATCATAAAAATAATTCCTTCAAAATTGAAGTAGTTCAATCTAAAAATTTTATTTGTAGTCATAAATGAAAACGAAAACAATACATCTAATCCTGATACTATTTGTGATTGTGTTAATAATCGTTTGTGCGATAGATATAAAAACCAATTCAAAAACCAGCGTTATTTTATTCGTAGCATTATTTGCTTTGATATATAATTATTTAAAAATCCGGAATAAGTAATTGAATTGTAAAAAACAAAAGATCGATGCCTTCGATTAAAGCAAAGGCATCGATCTTTTAGATTGGTAAACAAATTTTAATACGGCTGATTTATTTTTTCTATGTCCGTAATTTCATCATTGAAATCATTCTCAATATAACTGATCGGCGGATTCGGGAACATAATAATTTCTTTCATCGTCAGTCCCCAGGGTTTCCAGTAGTTCGCCAATACTTGTCCGTACATGTTATCATCCCAGAAATCAAACAACGGAGAATTATTTTGTGTAGACAAGGGAATCGATTCGACCGAAACTTTTTCATCTTCAATGGAAACGTTATAGGTTGCGTAGCTGGTCAATAAATAATTTGCGTAAATAAATTTGCTGCACAATTCTTCAAACTGAATCGGATGCAATGTCTGACTGCCGATTTTAGTTGTAAGCTCATCGTATTTTTTACCAACCTCGCCGTTATCCTGCAAGCAAGCAACGATACCAAAATCATTCATGCTTAAAGAGAAATTCAGATTGTTGGTTTCGTCTTTGTAATTAAAAAGATCTTTAGAATATTTTACTTTAAATATGCGAATTGTCCAGGGCTTTAATCCTTTGAAGTCCATTGGTACCACAAGCGACTGCAGCATCCAGTGCAACTTTTGAAAACGTGCTTTTAAAAAATTTGATAAACGGAGGGAATCGTTTTGCGTCGCCAATTTCTTTTGTGCAATTCGTAAGTCTTCGAATAATACACCCATCATTAGTTTTGCCATCCATTGAAACAAACGTTCTTCCGGAATCTTTACTATTTCATCGTAACCGGCACAGAAAGCTTTTTCAATTTCCGCCTCCAGCACATTCATTGCTTTAACAACATTTGGTGCGTAAGGCACTTTGATGTTTTTATATGGAACCCGGGTTCCTTCGTCCAGCATTTTAAATGTTTGGTCGCTGAGGTTATATCGATTAAGAATCCATTCAGGAAAAACAGCAGTTGGTTCTGTATCAGGAGACAGACTTTGTCCGGTTAAAAAACAGGTCTGCATATCAAAATGCATTTCCTGGAAGGGATTGTATAATTGAATTGGCATGAAGCAAAATTACGACTAAAAAAGAGAATTTCTTATCGTTTCATATTTTGCATAAACAGTTTTCCAATCTTAACTCTATTTATCTTTCTTTTTTGATTCTTCCGTTCTTTTGCTCCCGCCTTAGCGGGATCAAATAAGCTAAAATTTTGGTTCATTGCGCGAACGCTACAAAACCGTCCTGAAAAAGGACTAGTTGTAGCGTTCAAAAAGCTCCATGAACCAAAATTTCTTAACGCAATTTGAAATGAGGCCGTTGGTATATTTATTTAATCTTCACAATAAACTCCAACATAGAATTATAAAAGAAAAATTTTAAACGTTCGTTTCTTCCCGTTCCTTTAAATAATTTTCAATCAGGCCTTCCACATAGGTGAAAACAAACATGGCGATAATAAAAATACAAATGCCGCTGATCGTTTCAAATGCTTCTTTGCTCACGATCATTTTATCTTTTTTATTGGCTAGTCCCCAAAGATTTTTTACGCTTTTAACAACAATAAAATTCTGTAATACTTTATAAACAATAAATGCGCAGATAGCAGCCACGCCATTTGCCACCATTTCCATAACTACCTTTTTACTGGTAATTTTTGGAAAGGATGTTTTTTTGAGCGATTTCAAAAAACTGTTTCTTTCGTGTTCGAAATTCATCGAGATTTAATTATAATTATTGATTCTTAAAAATTTCTTCGATCAATTTATTTTTCATAATCACATATGGATTATTGGTATTATCTATAGAATTTTCATTAAATGCATCAATTGCAGAATCATTTAATTTCTGATCATATTCTTTCAAAATGGCTAAAAGAATTTCTGGTTTCTGAATGATGGAAGCGTTCATATTAACCCCATTTTCGTCTAACACTAAACCAAAATTGATTCTGGAATCTGTTAAAGATTCTGTATTGGGACCTCCATATGATTTATCAGCATCTGGATCATCCTGACCATCATTTTGCCAATTGCACAGATCACAAATTTCATGAATTGCAGGAGGATATAATGTCGGAATTCCACAGGACGGGCAAGTGGTTATTCTTCTTTGAAGACCATTTTGAGAAATGTAATCATCAAAGGCAGTTCGTCTTTTCCGAAAAAAATCGAGTATGTCTTTTATTTTTTCTGCAGATGGATTATTCATTTTACCAATTTACTTTATTTAAACGATAAGAACTTAAACCTTAATAAATTAAAACTGTCTTTTTCCTCTAAAAAAGTCGACATTTCTCTATACAACGTCTTGAAATCTACGTAACTTTGGCGCAAGATTGCAACAACGAATTATTATGGGAAGAGCATACGAACTTCGAAAAGGAAGAAGAGCAAAAAGATTTGACCGCATGGCGAAAGCCTTTACGCGTTTGGGTAAAGAGATTGTAATGGCTGCGAAACAAGGCGGCGGAAATATTGAAACCAATTCGCGTTTACGTACAGCTGTAAACAACGCGAAAGGTTTGAACATGCCGAAAGACAGAATCGATGCGGCAATAAAAAGAGCATCGGGCAAAGACGAATCGGATTACGAAGAAGTAGTATTTGAAGGATACGGTCCATACGGAATAGCAATATTGGTTGAATGTGCTACCGATAACAATACACGTACGGTTGCTAATGTGCGTTCGTACTTTACACGTTCAGGCGGCACATTGGGTAAAACCGGTTCACTTGAATTTTTATTTGAACGCAAAGGTGTTATCAAAATTGATGGAACTGGTTTGGATCCGGAAGAATTGGAGCTTGAACTGATTGATTTTGGTGCAGAAGAAATTGTGAAAGACGAAAATGAAATTTTCATCTATACTGCTTTTGTTGATTTCGGTACCATGCAAAAAGAGTTGGAGCAAAGAAACATTAATGTGATCAATGCAGAAACAGAACGTATTCCGAATACAACAACAACCTTGACTGCAGAACAGCAGGAAGAAATTTATAAGCTGTTGGAAAAGTTTGAAGATGACGATGATGTGCAGGCAGTGTTCCACAACATGGCTGAAACGGAATAAATGCTTAAAGCGGAAGATTTATAATAAAAAAGGGTGTTACACAGTAACACCCTTTTTTATTATAAATATCTATTAATCAATATACAAAAATTACAAATATCACAATATTTCCAAATTTTGTTAAAATTTGGAAATATTGTGATATTGAATTAGATTTATAAAAATGTCCTAATTATTCACAAATTTGGAAATATTGTGATATGAAAAAACCTGAAGCAGCGCCAACTTGGTACAAAAGAGAGTTATTTGATGAAGCCATAAAAACTAAAAATGAAGAAGATCTTGATTCTCTTATTAGTAAAATCAATGATCAGTATTTGTATTGGGACAAAATTAAATATCAAAAAACGGAACAAAATATTGCACCAGAAATATTATGGACAATTACAAAATTAAGTAGAAGATTAAATGCCAAAAAACTACAATTTGGTGGATATTCTTTTTATTATAATGTAACAGATAAAATACAAAAAGGTCTTCATGAATTTGATTTAAATATTGGAGGAACATTAGGAAGTCAAGGAGTAATACCTGAAGAAGATAAAAAAAGATATTTAATAAGTTCAATTATGGAGGAAGCAATTGCTTCAAGTCAGATTGAAGGGGCTGTAACAACACGCAAAAAAGCCAAAGAAATGCTCAGAAAAAATGCAAAGCCAAAAAACAAATCTGAGCAAATGATAATGAACAATTATACAACAATTAAACATATTGTTGATTTAAAAAATGAACCAATTACAGAGGAACTGTTATGTGAAATTCATAGATTAATTACCAAAGATACTTTAGATAATGTGAGTGACGAAGGTTGTTATAGGGATAATAATGATGTAAATGTAGTAGACATAATAGATGGTGAGATAATATATACTCCACCAACTTTTGATAAAGTACCACATTTAATGCAAGATGTTTTTAACTTTTTTAACCATGTAGACAAAGATAAATTCATACATCCAATAATTAAAGCATGTGTTTTACATTTCATGATTGGCTTTATACACCCTTTTGTTGATGGAAATGGCAGAACTGCAAGAGCTTTATTTTACTGGTATCTATTAAGAAATGGATACTGGCTCACTGAGTATTTATCAATATCACGGTTGATTGTGAAAAGTAAAACACAATATGCACAAGCATATTTGTATAGTGAAATAGATGAAAATGATGTCACATATTTTATTGATTACAAAATTAAAACAATGGACCTTGCCTTTCAAGATTTGAAAAAATATATTCAAAGAAAAATAAATGAAAAAAAGCAGCTGATTAATTTTCAAAAATTAAAAGGGATAAATGAACGTCAGGCAATAATATTAAAATGGATTTATGAAGATCCAGATGTAATCTTTAGTGTTAAAGAAATTGAAGTTAGATTTAATATTTCAAACCAAACAGCTAGAGCAGATTTATTAGCATTAGTGGAGATGGAATATTTAGAAGTAATAGAACAAAATAAAAAAACAAAAGCTTATTTAAAGTCTGAAAAATTTAATGAATTAATAGAAACCCAAATTGTAAAATAAAAAAATACAAAATCATTAAATTTTTCCGCTACGCGTTTTGTTATAGCACCGGCGGATTTTTAAACCGTTAGATTTTAAAATGGATAAAGATCTGATCTTATATATACTGTATTTTATACCGGTTGGCTGGGTCGTAATTTTTGATCAGGAAAATCTTAAAGACAGAAAAGTGTTTTTCAAACATCTGTTTATTTCCATTCTGTTAATTGCATTTGGTGCAGTGCCTGAAATATATGAGCACAGGGAACATAAAAGTTTAAGTTACTTCGGAGCACAAATGTTATTCATATTTTTAATGCTGTACACCATTATTCAAAAGGTATATGTGCGTCTCTATAACAAAGAGTTTGAGGTTACGGAATTAACAAGCAATTTCAGAGAGAAAATAGCAAATGGAATTTTATATTTTGGAATGATCTCTTTTCCGTTTTTGATTGATACGTATATTGTTCAAAAAATACAAATGATGCTGAATACACATTAATTTTTGAGTAAAAATGAAATAATTGAAACAATTAAAAATATTTTTACCCAAACTGTCCAAAATAGAAAACCCGATCGTCATTCATAAAAAGAACTTAAAAACACTACACCTATGAAAGATTTCTTATTAGTATTCAGAAACGACTTCAATGCCATTCCTAAAGCTTCTGCTGAAGAAATGCAGGCAACAACAAAACTTTGGATGGATTGGATCGGAAGTATTGCTGCTCAGAATAAATTAACGGATCGTGGAAACAGCCTGATGGCTGGTGGCAAAGTTGTGCATCCTAAAAACGTTGTTACCGATGGACCGTATACCGAGATCAAAGAATTGATCGGTGGTTATTCGATCGTCAAGGTTGAAACGTATGAAGAGGCTGTTGAATTAGCAAAAGGCTGTCCGATCTTAAAATTTGGCGGCAATGTTGAAGTGAGAGAAGTGAAACATATGTAAATGAAGATTCATTACATTTAAGAAAAGCCTTTGTATTTTTACAAAGGCTTTTTATTATGAACGAACAAGAACTCATACCGCATTTATTCCGAACAGAATATAGAAAAATTGTTTCTGTATTATGCAGGTTATTTGGTATTGAACATATTGAAATTGCAGAAGATATTGTAAGCGATACTTTTTTGCAGGCCTCTGAATTATGGGGCTTGAAAGGCTTACCTGAAAATCCTACAGCGTGGTTATATACCGTTTCAAAAAACAAGACAAAAGATTATTTAAAAAGAAATACACTTTTTAATCAAAAAATTTCTTCAGAAATAAAATACTTAAATGGATCGACAGATGAAATTGAAATTGATCTGTCGATCAAAAATATACAAGATAGTCAGCTGGCAATGATGTTTGCTGTTTGTGATTCCTGTATTTCTTCAGAAGCTCAAATAGGGTTGTCGTTAAACATACTTTGTGGTTTTGGAGTAGAAGAAATTGCAAGCGCATTTTTAACAAACAAAGAAGTAATTTATAAGCGGTTAAATAGAGCTAAAGAAAAACTACGAACGGAAAAAATACAAATTGAATATCCAACGAAAAATGAAATTCAAACAAAATTAGAAAATGTTTTAACAACCATTTATCTATTATTTAATGAAGGGTATTATTCCAGTTCAAGAGATACAAGCATGCGCAAGGACCTTTGTTTTGAAGCCATGCGATTAAATTTTTTGCTCATTGAAAATCAAACCACAAATCTTCCACAGGTAAATGCATTGATGTCGCTTATGTGCTTTCATGCATCGCGTTTTGATGCACGTATTGATGGAGATGGAGAAATCATACTTTATGAGGATCAGGATTCGAATTTATGGAATCAGGATCTGATAGAGAAAGGTGTGTATTTTTTAACTCAGGCATCAACAGGAAATGTACTTTCAAAATATCATATTGAAGCAGCTATTGCGCACTGGCATACACAGCAAAAGGATAGTTTAGAAAAGTGGGAAGAAATTCTGCAGTTGTACAATAAGCTGCTGGTTTTAGAATATTCACCAATTGCAGCGTTAAATAGAACCTTTGCTTTGGCAAAAGCGAATGGGCGGGAAGCGGCAATTGTGGAGGCAGAAAAGTTAAATCTTGTAGATAATCATTTATACCATACGTTATTGGGAAATCTACATATGGCAGTTAATCCAAAAAAGGCGTTGGAATATTTCACAAAAGCATTGAATCTTGCAAAATCTACAGCGGATAAAAATACGATCATTAAAAATATTTCTAAGCTTCAAAAAGATCTCTAGTATAATTTCGAATGATCGTCATCCCATTTTTGATAGAGACATTCCGTGTTAAGAAATTATAAAATTTTGTATCCGAAAATTTTGCTACCAACAATCACGTGCTTCTGCGCTCCGTATAAATACTATATTTCAAGTATTTTCAGCAATGATCGTGATAAAGCTTTAAAAACCAGTCAATTTTTTATAATTTAATAACAAATTAAAATATCGTTTGAATAAACGCATCCAATGAAGAAAATTAAGAACAGCATTTTTTATGTATCCGTAATCAGCATCTTTTCTGTTTTAATGTACTGGACCGTAATCTTAGGTGCAGCATTGGAAAAAGATAGAAATATTATTATTCCCCAATCCGGCAAAAGTCAGTTCGAAGAATTTTTAACGGCTATGCTGCACAACCTGCAGCATCCGCTTGCAATACTGCTGGCACAAATCATAACCATTATTATCATCGCCCGCATATTAGGTTGGTTTTGTAAAAAGATCGGCCAGCCATCTGTTGTTGGTGAAATTATCGCCGGAATTATATTAGGGCCGTCGTTGATTGGTATGTATTTCCCTGAATTTTCCGAGGCCTTATTTCCGGCAAAATCACTAGGTAACCTACAGTTCTTAAGTCAGATCGGTTTGATTCTTTTTATGTTTATTGTAGGAATGGAACTGGATCTGAAAGTGTTGAGAAACAAAGCACACGAAGCGGTAGTTATAAGTCATGCAAGTATCATTATTCCATTTGCTTTGGGAATGGGCCTGGCGTTTTTCATTTATGAATCCTTTGCACCTGAAGGCATACAGTTTTTATCGTTTGCACTTTTTCTTGGTATTGCTATGAGCATTACGGCCTTTCCGGTCTTAGCCAGAATTGTTCAGGAACGCGGCATACACAAAACACGATTGGGTACAGTAGTAATTACCTGTGCTGCGGCAGATGATATAACGGCATGGTGTATCCTTGCAGCCGTAATCGCCATTGTAAAAGCAGGATCTTTTTTAAGTGCATTTTATATTATAGGTTTGGCGCTGGCTTATGTGATCATGATGATCTATGTGATCAAACCCTTTTTATCACGTGTGGGTGAACTGCATGCAACCCGCGAAAATTTAAGCAAACCTATTGTAGCCATATTCTTATTGATCTTGTTGTTGTCTTCTTATGCAACAGAAATAATTGGGATTCATGCGTTGTTTGGTGCATTTATGGCGGGAGCTGTAATGCCGGAAAACATCCGTTTCAGAAATATATTTATTGAAAAAGTAGAAGACGTTGCATTGGTATTGTTGTTACCGTTGTTCTTTGTCTTTACCGGTTTACGCACGCAGATAGGTTTGCTGAATGATCCGTATTTATGGAAAATTACCGGTTTAATTATTCTTGTTGCCGTTGCGGGTAAATTTATCGGAAGTGCACTGGCTGCAAAATTTGTAGGCCAAAATTGGAAAAACAGTCTTACGATCGGAGCCTTGATGAATACAAGAGGTTTGATGGAATTGGTTGTATTGAATATCGGTTATGATCTGGGGGTATTAACACCTGAAGTATTTACGATGATGGTGATCATGGCGTTGTTAACAACGTTTATGACTGGTCCCGCTCTTAGTTTTATAAATTATATTTTCAAACCCAAGATTGTTGAGGTTCCAGAGGTAATGAAGGGTATAAGTAAATACAAAATTCTTCTTTCATTTGGAACAACAGAAACAGGGAAGACCTTATTAAAACTTGCAAACGGTCTGACAAAAAAATCAAACACCACCACTTCGTTAACAGTGATGCATCTATCACAAACAAATGAACTGCATCACTATAATTTAGAAGAATACGAAAAAGAAATATTTGATCCCATCCTTGAAGAGTCCAAACAACTGAACCAGGAAGTTGATACCTTGTTTAAAGCTTCAAATGATATCAATTACGATATTGCTGATCTGGCAAACAAAGGCGAATACGATCTGCTTTTAGTTGGCTTAAGTGAATCTATTTTTCAAGGAAGTTTATTGGGAAAGGTGTTGGGTTTTACAACCCGTATGATCAATCCGGAAAAATTATTGAATACAGTAACGGGTAAAGAAAAATTATTTGAAAACTCTCCGTTTGATGAAACAACAAAATTGATCTTAACAAGAACGCATATTTCTGTAGGAATTTTAATTGATAAAAATCTTACAAAAACCGAACGTATTTTCATTCCGGTCTTTGATGTAACGGATACCTATTTGTTTGATTATGCACAGAAGTTTATTTATAACAGCGGAGCGCAGGTTGTTGTATTGGATGCAGCAGGGGAGATCAAAAACAATTCTGAGACGAAAGAAAAAATAAGCAAAATTGAAAAGGATGCACCCAATCACATCACGCTGCAAAATCAACGGGTTATTGGAAAAGCATTTTTGCAACAGCAGGATATTATGATCATCAGTTTAAATAGCTGGAAAAAACTGGTTGAAACAAAAAGTGTTTGGTTATCTGATATTCCTTCTACATTAATTATATCTGAAAAGCAAAGTAAATAGTTAAATGCGTTATACGATATTAATATTGGCGTTTATTACAAATATACATTTTGTATCTGGTCAAGATTTTATATATCCAGCAATCAAACCCAAAGCAAAAAACATAAAAGACTTTATACCTACTGATTGGAATGTTGTTGATACAGTGAGTGGAGATTTAAATAAAGATACTTTTAAAGATGTAGCCTTTGTTATTGAGAATAGGAATAATAAAAATTTAAAACCTGAACAGTTTCAACATTTTATTCTTGTAATTGCATTTTTCGACAGCATTCAAAATCAATTTAAGTTGATTGAGCAATGCAATAATTTAATATTATACAATCAATATCAAACGAGTGCATGGTATGAAGGCATGCAGATTGTGAATGGGATTTTGGAAATTTCTTTTTACAAAGGCGGCAGTACGGATAATCTGACAAATTACAAGTTCAGATATAAAGAAAACGATTTCTATTTAATTGGTGCAGATAGAAATATATACAATCAAGTAACAAAGAAATTTCAGAATTATAGTTTTAATTTTTTGTCCAAGAAATGGAGTGTTTCAACAGGGAATGATGAATCTTCTGCTGAACCTAAAACAGAATGGGGAAAACTTGAAAACACTATCATGACATTAAAAAACTATAAAGGTCCATACAGTTGGGAAGTTTCAAAAGGAATATATTTATAAAGTATAACTATTTTAAAAACGCTTACTCTTTGTTTTTTATTAGTGAAATACATAAGCCTGAATTTTATGAAAAGCAATTATTTAGAAAGCACCATAAAACAGTTTGAATACTATAAACTATTAGGTGAAAAAACATTTTTGCAACTAAGCGACGAGCAACTGTATTGGCAGTATAATCCGGAAAGCAATAGCATTGCAATTATAGTGAAACATCTTTGGGGAAACATGTTATCACGCTGGACAGATTTTTTAACAGCTGATGGCGAAAAAGAATGGCGTAACAGAGATGCAGAATTTGAAACCGAAGATAAAACACGAGAAGCATTATTACTAAAATGGAACGAAGGCTGGAATTGTCTCTTCAGTGCACTCAATAATTTACAGGAAGAAGATTTAGTAAAAACCATTTATATCCGCAATCAGGGACATACTGTGATGGAAGCTATCAATCGGCAATTGGCGCATTATCCATACCACGTAGGACAGATTGTTTTTTTAGGAAAAATGCTTTGTAATGAAAACTGGCAATCATTGTCCATTTCTAAAGGAAACTCTAAGAATTACAACACGGAGAAATTCTCGAATCCCAAAGAGAAAAAACATTTTACGGATGAGTATTTAAAGAAACCCGATCAAAATTAAAATTGCATGAGCAAGATATTTTAAACCCTTTTTAAATCGTTAGCCGTATAAATTAATAATTGGGACAGAACAAAGCTTTTATATAAAGTTTTGAATGTGTATATTAAGACTATGTCCTAAATTTTTAAGGATTGTCACCAATTGCATTTTTAAAAAATTTTAAACCGTAATCATCTAATGCTATGAAAAAATTATTAATTGGTATTTGTATGCTGTCACCTGTATGGCTTTTTGCACAAGGCTTTCAGGTCAATCTGCAGGGGCAGAAGCAGCAAGCCATGGGCGCGGCAGGTGTTGCAACAAACTTAGATGCTGCAAGTGTTTTCTATAATCCGGGAAGTGTGTCGCATCTGGAAGGCAACAGTGTAAGTGCCGGTGTAAGTTTAACTTCCGGAAGCACCGCATTCAGAGACGGAAACAGCCAGCAGCAGTATCACACGATCTCTCCAATAAGCACTCCATTCACCGGTTACGGAGTATGGGGCCCGAAAGACAGTAAATTCAAATTCGGTATGGGGATTTACACACCATTCGGCAGTACGATCACGTATCCAAACGGATGGTCGGGTAGATACACGATTACAGAACTGAAATTGTTATCGGTATTTTTTCAGCCAACGGTGAGTTATAAAATTAATGACAAACTAGGCATAGGTGCAGGTTTTGTATACGGTTATGGACATATAGAATTAAGCAGAGATTTGCCGATCGCAAATTCAAACGGACAAACTTCAACAGCAAACTTAACAGGTACTGCAGGTGGTATGGGATATAACTTAGGTGTATACTATAAACCATCTGATAAATTGTCTTTTGGTATTTCATATCGTTCAGAAGTTAAAATGAAATTGAACAACGGAACAGCAACATTTAATGTGCCGCCGTCTTTAGCAACCAGTTTTCCTTCTGGCGGTTTCAGCGCATCGATACCATTGCCACAAGTATTGACAGTAGGTGTGGGCGTAAAACCTACAGAAAAATTATTGCTTACGTTTGATGCCAATTTTATTGGCTGGTCCAGTTATAAATCGCTGGCATTTGATTACGATCAAAACACCTCATCGTTAAAAGATACAGAGTCGCCAAGAAATTATAAAAATACCTATGCATTGCGTTTGGGTGGTCAATATACATTGAGCGATAAATTCCAGGTTCGTGCAGGGATCAATTTTGAAAAGACTCCGATTAAAGATGGCTATGTAACACCGGAAGTTCCGGATGCAGACCGTTTGAATTATACGGCTGGTATAGGTTATAAGCCAATAGATAAATTGAGTATCGATGCATCATTCAGTTACATCAACTTTATGAAACGTACCGATACCAATATTGAAACCAATATGTCAGGTACATACAAGACACGTATTTTAGTACCGGGTCTTTCACTAACCTATAACTTCTAATCAGCCATGAAAAAATATACTCATATTCTATATACATTGGCAGTGTGCGGAAGCATTGTTGCCTGTAAACCAACAGTAGAGGAGCCTGCAGTTAATAAAGGTTCTCTGGATGTAAGCACATATGTTGCCGTTGGAAATTCAATCACATCGGGTTATGCAGATAATGCTTTGTATTATGATGGTCAACAGGTGTCTTATGCAAAACTCATATCCGAACAATTTGCCCGCATTGGTGCCGGGGAATTTAAGCAGCCTCTTGTAGATCCAACATCTGTAGGTATTGGAGCTAGCGGTGGCGCAAAATTAATTTTAGCTCCTCATGCTGATTGTTTGGGAAATACATCTTTGGCTCCTGTGCCAGCAGCAACTTCAGGCGACTTAAGTATTTTTGCCAGCAACATCTATGCATCAAGTGGCCCATTCAATAACATGGGCGTACCCGGAGCAAAATCCATAACTACTATTTATCCTGGTTATGGCAATCCGGCTAATGGTTTTGGAAATTTCAATCCATTCTTTACCCGTATGGCTTCTAATCCTGCCAGCGCTTCCATGTTATCAGATGCAATGCTTCAAAGTCCAACGTTCTTTACATTATTTATCGGAAGCAACGATGTACTGCTTTATGCTTTAGCGGGCGGAGCAAGCGATGCAATTACTCCAACTGCCGGTGCAGCAGGTACAGGGTTTGATGCGAGTATGGATGCCATTGTAGCAACACTTACTTCAGGCGGAGCAAAAGGAGCAATAGCCAACGTACCGGATATTACTTCTGTTCCGTATTTTACAACTGTACCCTATAATGGTTTGGTGCTAACAAGCCAGTTACAGGTAGATGGATTAAATGCTGCCTATGCACCTTTAGGTATTACATTTCACTTAGGACAGAATCCATTTATTATTGCAGATGCTGCTGCGCCCGGTGGCAAACGACAAATAACTTCTTCTGAATTTGTATTATTGTCGGTTCCGCAGGATTCCTTGAAATGCAAACAATGGGGATCTGTAAAAGCAATACCGAATGCATATGTATTGACAGCTTCTGAAATCAGTAACATACAAACAGCCGTATCCAACTACAATACAAAAATTAAAAATTTAGCAGCAACATACGGATTGGCATTTGTTGATGTAAATAAATTTTTAACGCAGGTTGAAACAGGAGTTGTTTACAACGGCGTAACCCTGAGCACAACGTTTGTTAGCGGTGGCGCCTTTTCATTAGATGGTGTACACTTAACACCAATAGGAAATGCCATGTTAGCGAACGAATTTCTTAAAGCAATAAATGCTACCTATGGTTCAACCTTACCATTGGTGGATGCTACAAAATATTCAGGTGTGAAATTCCCGTAAACGTTTTACGAATTTGTTTTGATAAAAGAGTAGCGCCAACCAGCGTTACTCTTTTTTTTCCTATATTGAGTTACGAATAAAATTCAGCGTATAACTTTTTGATCAATCCATATTTTGATAAGCAGTAGCCATTAAAAATAAATCATAAAATGTTAAATAAACCCAAAAAGAAATACGAGCAAAAAACGAGTAGGATTGGTTTAACAATTATTATTGGACTTATGTTAGCAACACTCATTTTTGGATCAAGCTCTAAAGATTCAAATACTATGATGGAATATTGCTTATATCTATTAGTTGTTATGTTCATTTATTCTATTATTTATGACAAGAAAGACTTTACTGAAACAAAGAAAATAACAAGCTTTACTTCTACAATCGTCTGTCTTGGTGTAATAATATTGGATATGACTTTCTATTTTTATTTCATATAAAATAATTGCTTTACATCACGGTTGCACAAATCCACCAGCCAATTCAGAAATTCCAAACCCAATAAAAGAAGAATTATTTTTTAGGATTAAATAACAGTAGTATAAATCTCATATTTATTTGCGAAATTATATAAAGGCTACAATAGTCGGATCACTTATTTTTGTAGTGAGTCGACAGGCTTTAATTTATTTCAGTTATGCTATTGAAATTTGATCCATATGGAATTTACTGTCCGCAGGCCGATGTCTACATCGATCCGTGGAAACCAGTAAAGAATGCGATCATCACACATGCACATTCCGATCATGCCAAATGTGGAAATCAAAATTATCTTTCGCATCGCATAAGTGTTCCGATATTAAAATTCCGTTTAGGAGAAGATATAAAAATACGCGGCGTGGAATACGGAGAAGAAATTGTGATGAATGGCGTGCGGATCAGTCTGCATCCTGCCGGACATATTCCGGGTTCGGCGCAGATCCGTTTGGAATATAAAGGAGAAATATGGGTAGCATCGGGTGATTACAAATTGCAGCAAGATGGCGTGTCGACGGCTTTTGAACCTGTGCGTTGTCAGCACTTCGTAACGGAATCAACTTTTGGTTTGCCTGTATATCGTTTTCCGGAAGCGAAACAAACACATGCAGATATTAATACCTGGTGGCAAAAAAATAAAGAAGAAGGAAAAGCCAGTGTAATTATCGGTTATGCCTTAGGCAAAGCGCAACGCATTATCAAACATCTGGATCCTGAGATTGGAACAATATACACCCATGGCGCAGTAGATAATTTAAATCGTCTGCTTACAAAAGACGGTTTGGAATTACCATCAACAACTAGAGTAGCCGGAGAAACAAACAAAGCATTATTCAAAGGAAATATTATTGTAGCACCGCCGTCTGCAATCGGAACACCGTGGCTCAAGCGTTTTGATCCGTTTTCCGTAGCCATCTGCAGCGGATGGATGCAGCTGCGTGGTACCCGCCGACGCAAAAGCGCCGACAGAGGTTTTGTATTATCTGATCATGCTGATTGGGATGAACTGAATACAGCCGTAAAAGAAACCGGTGCTGAAAATGTATATGTAACACACGGATATAAATCTGTGTTCGCAAAATGGCTGCGTGAAGAATTGCATTTGAATGCCGTTGAAGTAGATACTTTATACGAAGGAGAGTCTTTGAACGAAGGCGAAGCAAAAGAGAACAACAACGAAACCGACGCAGAGTATGAAGAAATTCGCTGAGCTCTTTACGGAACTGGATCAAACGACCAAGACCAATGCAAAGATCGATGCACTGGCCGATTACTTTGCAGCATCAGATAAAGCCGATGCATTATGGGCTGTAGCCTTGCTCACAGGAAAAAAACCAAAACGTACGGTTAAAACTTCAGAACTCAAATTGTGGTCCATGCAATTGGCTGGCGTGAATGAATGGCTGTTTGAGGAATCGTATCATGTAGTTGGAGATCTTGCAGAAACGATTACCTTATTGCTGCCGGTTTCAGAAACACAAGCCGATTATTCGTTGAGTGGTATGATGGCTTTGCTGAAAACACTGGACATGAAAACTGAAGAAGAACGGCAGCAGATCATTAAGGAAATCTGGATGCAGTTGAATACTCCCGAACGGTTTGTGTTTAATAAACTGATCACCGGAAGTTTTCGTGTGGGTGTTTCACAGCAACTGGTGATTAAAGCACTGGCAAAAAATTATAAACTGGTTGAAAGCAATGTAGCGCATCGCTTGATGGGCAATTGGATTCCTGAAACTTCAAGTTTAGAAAATCTTTTATTCAACACAGATTCAACCGAAGATCTTTCGAAACCCTATCCGTTTTATCTGGCCTATCAATTGGATGTGCCGATGGAAACGCTGGGCAATATAAGCGACTGGCAGATTGAATATAAATACGATGGCATCCGCGGACAAATCATAGTGCGTCGTGGCGAATTATTTGTATGGTCGCGTGGCGAAGAGCTAATGACCGATAAATTTCCGGAATTCGAAATTTTAAAAGAAGCTTTACCTGATGGTACTGTGATCGACGGTGAGATCCTTCCGTTCAATGGTGATGAACCGATGCCTTTTCATGTAATGCAGACACGCATCGGCAGAAAAAATCTTTCAAAGAAAAGTTTAGCGGATGCGCCGCTCGCTATGATGTGCTACGATCTGCTGGAACACAAAGGCGAAGATATACGCATGCTGCCAATGAGCGAACGCAGAGCAATGCTTGAAACGATACTGGAAGAAATCAAAGAAAAAAATCCGTCCGCTAACGCGATATTAAAAATCTCACCGGTGTTTGCATGCAGTACGGCTGAAGAAATGATTGTTTTGCGCGAAGCTTCACGCGACCGTATGTGCGAAGGCTTGATGCTGAAACACAAAGACAGTTTATACGAAGCGGGAAGAAGAAGAGGCAAGTGGTGGAAATGGAAAATTGATCCGTTGACTGTGGATGGCGTGCTGATCTATGCCCAGCGTGGCCACGGACGAAGAGCAGATCTTTACACCGATTATACCTTTGCCGTTTGGAGCGGCGATGAACTTGTTGCATTTACGAAAGCCTATTCGGGATTGACAGATAAAGAATTGGTAGAAGTAGATAGTTGGGTAAAGAAAAATACAAAAGAAAAATTTGGTCCGGTGCGCAGCGTTACACCCGAGCTTGTTTTTGAAATTGCCTTTGAAGGAATCAATCCCTCGCCGCGGCATAAGTCGGGAGTGGCTTTGCGCTTCCCGCGGATACTGCGTTGGCGAAAAGATAAATCCATCAACGATGCCAATCACAAAGAAGACCTGTTGGATCTGATTCAACAATTATCAAAACCAGCATGACAGAAAAAGACATACTTGCTTGGTTCAAAAATCAAAAATGGAAGGCACATACTTTTCAGCAGGAAACCTGGAAATCCATGCTGGATGGGTATTCCGGGTTGGTGAATGCACCAACGGGAAGCGGTAAAACCTATTCCGTGTGGTTTGGTATTTTATTGGAGTATTTAAAAAAGAATCCCGGATCTAAAACAAAAAAGAAAGCTGGACTGCAAGCCATCTGGATCACACCGATCCGTGCGCTGGCAAAAGAAATTCAATATGCTACCACACGTTCGTGTGTGGATCTTGATATTCCGTTTGAAGTAGCCATCCGCAGCGGTGATACAACTACGGCACAAAAAACAAAGCAGAAAAAAAATATGCCGCAGCTGCTGGTGACCACGCCGGAAAGTTTGCATCTGCTGCTCTCACAAAAAGGGTATGCAGATGTGTTTAAAGATTTGTCGACTGTGGTAGTTGACGAATGGCATGAGCTAATCGGTTCCAAGCGTGGCGTACAAATGGAGCTTGCCTTATCCCGATTGAAAGGCTTGAATCCGGATTTAAAGATTTGGGGAATCTCTGCAACCATCGGAAACCTGGAAGAAGCGAAAGATGTGCTATTGGGAAATTATGAAACGCCGACAAAGATGATTCGAGCAGAATTGCCGAAACGCGTTGAGATTGAAACCATCTTTCCGGATAAAATTGAAAACTTTCCTTGGTCGGGTTTTGTAGGAACAAAACTTTTACCAAAAGTTGTACCGATCATTCACAGCAGCAATTCTGTTTTAATTTTTACCAACACCCGTTCGCAGTCTGAGATCTGGTACCGTCAGCTGCTTGAAGTAGCACCGGAGTTTGCTGGATTGATAGCTTTGCATCATGGTTCGCTGGATCAAAAGACACGTACCTGGGTTGAAGACAATTTACACGCAGGAAAATTGAAAGCAGTGATCTGTACTTCGAGTTTAGATCTGGGTGTAGATTTTTCTGCGGTAGATACTGTAGTGCAGGTTGGCAGTCCGAAAGGCGTTGCACGTTTTATGCAACGCGCCGGCCGCAGCGGACATAGTCCGGGTGCGCTGAGTAAAATTTATTTTGTGCCGACAAATTCCCTGGAAATCATTGAAGGTGCTGCTATGCGTGAGTCTATCAAACGCAATGTGGTAGAGAGCCGCATTCCGTATATCCGAAGTTTTGATGTGCTGGTTCAGTATCTGGTAACCCTTGCTGTTGCAGATGGTTTCAAACCGGAAGTAATTTACTCAGAAATTAAAAAAACCTTTTGCTACGCAAGTGTTACTCCGGAAGAGTTTGCCTGGGCATTGCAATTCATTACCAATGGCGGCAATTCACTGGATGCGTATGATGAGTTTCACAAAGTTGTTATTGAAGATGGAATCTATAAAGTAATCGACCGTTCCATTGCTTCACGACATCGGCTTTCCATGGGCACGATTGTGAGTTACTCTGCGATGCAGGTAAAATATTTAAGCGGAAAACGATTGGGTAGTATTGAAGAAAATTTTATTTCGAAACTCAAACCCGGCGATGTATTCTGGTTTTCGGGAAATAACTTAGAGATCGTGCACATTCACCACATGGATGTGCTGGTGCGAAAAAGCAAAGCAAAAAAAGGATTGGTCCCGAGTTGGCAGGGCGGGAGGATGCCTTTGTCTTCGCAGCTTGCTGAAATGATCCGCTATAAGATCGATCATTTTTTTGACACAGATAAAATTGAAGAAGAGGAATTGAAAAAATTAAAAGAATTGTTTGATCTTCAGGCGAAGCGTTCGCACTTGCCAACCAATAAAGAATTTCTAATTGAATATGTGGAGAGCCGCGAAGGATATCATGTATTTATGTATCCGTTTGAAGGACGGTTTGTACATGAAGGTATGGCGGCAATTGTTGCACGGAAAATTTCCGAGATCAAACCGATGACGTTTTCTGTAGCGATGAATGATTATGGGTTTGAATTGTTGTCTGATCAGGAAATTCCGATCGAAGAAGCATTGGAGCTAGATTTATTTGGGATTGAAAATTTAGAAAAAGAAATTCAGCTGAGTATAAATGCAACGGAAATGGCGCGCCGCCGCTTCCGTGAAATTGCATCCATTGCAGGATTGGTGTTTCAGGGATATCCGGGAAAATCTGCAAAGACACGACACTTACAAGCCAATGCCGAATTGTTTTTCAAAGTATTTGAACAATACGATAGTAGTAATTTGTTATTGCGACAGGCATACGACGAAGTACTGGATTTTCAATTGGAAATTCAACGCATGCGCAAAGCCTATAACCGAATTAATGAACAGAAGCTTGTGTTGGTAAAGCCTGAGAAAGTAACGCCATTTGCCTATCCGATTATGGTAGACCGGATGCGTGGAAAATTTACCAATGAAAAATTAGAGGACCGTTTGTTCAAAATGAAAACACAACTGGAGAAAGAATAATGAGCGGACAATTCTTAAAAATAAATAATAATATATTAGAATTACTTCCACAAAAAGCAATTTATTGGCACAATGCTAAAACGTTAATTGTCTCGGATGTACATTTGGGAAAAGCGTCGCATTTTCGCAAACACGGCTTGCCGATTCCAATGGAATCGGGTATTGATGATCTGCAACAATTAGATGCATTGCTGTATAGCTATGGACCTGAACGGTTATTGATCTTAGGGGATTTATTTCACAGCGAATACAATCAGGAGTGGGAATATTTTGGTGCCCTGCGAAAAAAATATTCGAAGATACGATTTACACTTGTGCGCGGAAATCATGATATTTTGAGAGAGCATCACTATGAAAAACATGACATCAAAGTAGAAACAGAACCTGTATATGAGAATGGATTTGTATTCGCACATAATTTTGTGACCTTGAAAGAAAATGAGTTTTCCATCAGCGGACATATTCATCCGGGTTTTGTGCTGTATGGAAAAGGAAGGCAAAGCATTACGCTTCCATGTTTTTATAAAAATAAGAATACGCTGATCATGCCGGCTTTCGGTCGATTAACAGGCTTGGCACATATGCCCTATCATAGAGATGCTGAAATTTTTGTATTGACAGAAGAAGCGGTACATCGGATTTGACGATAATATGAATTCTCCAAGATTTTCAAAACCTTGGAGGTGTTTCGACTAACATCAATCGATAGTTTGAAATTTATAAAGTCAATCACGGCTGATGAACAACGCTTCCGCTTGCTTGCAGCAGCGTAATATCCGGATTTCCTTTATAGAAAATTGTGCCGGCACCATAACTTACACCGCTAAGCTTTTGTATAACATTCACCTGAATCTGACCAAGGGTAGAAACATTAAGCAGACAACTGTCTGCTAATAATCCGAAGCCATAAAAGGTAGGAAGATTGGTTGCAGATACCGTTAGATAACCTGTTCGGCCTTTAACCTGACAGTCGCCAAGATTATTTAATGTAACGGAGAATTGTTCTGTTGTAAGAGAGTCTATAATGATTGTGCCGGATTGATTGTAAATACCTAAACTTTCCATGATAACGGGACCGGTATTTTTTACACCACTGCCGAACCCGTTCAGACTAATAGACAAAGGGTCTTTAACACTGAGACGTACCGTTCCACCGCCATTGAGAATAAGCCCGCCACCGGCTGCAACTACCTGCGGACCGCCTTTTGTAATGCGCACAACTTCATTGGAAGTTCCTTGCACCAGATCAATCACAATATTTCCGTTTGCAGAGATAGAAGAAATCTGTCCGTAATTAAATGGTCCGTAATCGTATTCCGGTTCTACGTCCGATTTTTTACAGGAAGAAAAAAGCAACTGTGCCGAAGCGATTAATAGGACGGTAAAAATTGATTTCATGACTTAATACTTCGTTATATACAGTCATAATTTACGCATTCAAATAAAGAAGGTTATCCGACTTTTTGAATGAAGTATTTTATCAGAGCAGAAAGCCGTTCATTCAATTCAAATATTGTTTTTTATACTGCACCGGACTCACACCAACTTCTTTTTTAAACAAACGGGAAAAATAGGGAAGATTTTCGAAGCCCAATGTATACGCTATTTCACTTATGGAATTTACATCCGTTACCAGTAAATTTTTTGCTTCGGAAATAAGATAGATATGAATCAGTTCGATCGCAGTTTTCCCCGTTTCCTGTTTTAATAGATCACTTAAATAGCGGGAAGAAATATTTAACTGTGACGCTAATAACTTTACACTCGGCAAACCTTTATTCTGAAGCGATCCGTTGGTAACGTATACCGACAACTGCTCGTTGAATTTAGACATCAGCTTGCCCGAAAGCGATGCACGGTTTATAAACTGACGCTTGTAAAAACGTTGAGAATATTTTAAAATAGAATCCAGGTGGGTAAGAATAATATCTTTACTATAATCATCTGGATTGTTATTGTACTCCGTTTCAATTTTTGCATACAGATCCCAGATGATGCTTTCTTCTTTTGGCGAAAGGTGCAACGCTTCATTCGACTCGTATTCAAAGAAGCCATACTTTTGTATTTCTGAATGCAAGGGATGGCCGTTCAAATAATCTTCGTGAATATAAATCATAAAGCCGTCGTCTTCAAGTTCAATATTATTGAACGCAATTACCTGTCGTGGTTTTATAAAAGACATCGTACCGGAATCGTGATCGTATTTGGTGCGGCCGTATATCATTTCACCCGACTTCAATTTTTTAAATCCGATCATATAAAAGTCGCTCGTAAATTCTCCGCTGCTGGCAGAAGAACACGCACCATTTCTGCTGCATTTGAAAATACTGAACAAGGGATTTTCGGGTGCCGGAAAACCATGTGACCGGTGCATATCACCTAAGCTTTTAAAATGTTTCATATAATAGCTATCAATAAATTTAACTCTCCAAGGGTTTAAAACCCTTGGAGAGTTTGGATTTACATCTGAAGTAAATCCATCACTTTTACTGAACACAAAATCGGTTCAAATAATTACTTTCCCTGTGCTTTTTCTGAAACTTCTTTCCAGCTTTCCCAAACGGCCATCCGCTCTGCATATACTTGTTTGACCCAAGGCAAACCTACTTTTCCTAAAAACAGACGTAATGGAGGATTTTCTACTGCAGTAAGTTTTAACATTGCTTCTGCTGTTGCTTCCGGTAAACCGGTACTGTCTTCTGTAAAGCCCGCATACAAAGCAGCTTTAACCGGATCATAAGCCGGAATTGCTGTTGTATGTGTAGCAGATCCTGAACCGAAATCGGTAGAATAACCGTTTGGTTCTACAATCGTTACATCAATGCCAAAACCTTTTACTTCAGCTGCTAACGATTCGCTAAGTCCTTCAATGGCCCATTTTGTAGCATTGTATAAACCTAATGCAGGCAACGTAACAACTCCCAAGGCACTGGAGATCTGAATGATATGACCTTTGCCTTGTTCGCGCATGATGGGAAGTGCAGCTTGTGTGATCCATAGCAAACCAAATACATTGGTTTCGATCTGATCGCGTGCTTCTTTTTCACTTGCTTCTTCCACGGCACCAAAAAGTCCGTAACCGGCATTGTTGATTACAACATCCAGTCTGCCGAAATGTTCCTTCGCTTTTTTGATCGCAGTAAAGCTTGCTTCTCTGTCGTTTACATTTAATGGAAGTGTCAGAATTTGTTTGCCGTATTGTTTTACCAGATCGCTGAGCGCGTCTGTATTTCTTGCCGTAGCAACAACGTTATCGCCACGTTTTAAAAAAGCCTCTGTCCAGATTTTACCAAATCCTTTTGATGCACCGGTTATGAAAATAGTCTTTGTCATTTGAGTAATTGATTTGTGAATGAAACAAAGGTATTTGGGCGCAGGCAAAAGGATTTATACAAAAGTCAGAATAAAAGATACATTTTGACTTATGGCTGAAATCATTATGTACAAATTGGTTTTTAATAAAAAAGCTCTTCATGGGTTTTAATCCATGAAGAGCTTTTTTATAATGGCATTCTATTTAGATGAACAATAAATGATTTCTAATTCTGCTAATAAAATACATATTCATAAACTGTTTTATCTTGCGGAACATTATCGATTGTATAAGTTTCTAAAATTAACAGATTGTTTTTGTCATATGTATAAGTTTTAATGCTGATGCTTTTTTTACTTAAATGTTTGGCAACAGAATGAACAGTTCTTGTAGCAACGCGGTCTTCGATATAGGTATAATAGATCATTTCGCTTAATTCGCGTTTCATTTTTTTATTTTCATAATCATACAAAAATTGCGAGGTCTTCAATTTTCCTGAGTAGGTATATGCATATTCTGTTCGTATGGTATCATTAAAATGAGATTTGGAATTCGTCATGTTGTTCAAAGAATCATATTCGTACTTATAAAACCAACCTTTTGATCCATCTTTATACGTTTCCTCGTTTGATATTTCCAATCCCTTTGCATTGTAAGTTAATTTATAACTTTCGATGTAAAGCATTTTGGTATCGGAATAAAAACGCTGCTGGCGGATTAAGTCTCTGCGTTCATTATAAAAATATTCCCAAACATCATTTGTTTCAGCACGTTTGTCGTAATTCGTTTCTTTTATTAAAAGACCTGTTGTGTCGTAAACACTCACGCTTAAGTATAATGGTTTTTTACCTCCATCGTATACGCTTCTTTTCGTTTGCAAACCTGAAGTATCAAAATCTTCAACGATTATCATGCTTAATTTTCCGGAAGGGTAATATTCTTTTGCAGTAATCTGTTTTATTTTTTTGTTCTGGGCTTGAAGATCGAACAGCAAAAAAACGGTTAGCAAAATCAGTAATGTTCTTAACATGTATAGAGAGTGTTTAAAAAGATTCAAATAAAAATAAAGTTACATATTATGATACAATAAAAACAATAATAGCACCTTCAAATACTCGATAAAAAATAAGCGCCCTAAGAATTCAATCTTTAGAGCGCTTATTTTTATGAATGAATATGTTAATTCTTATTCTGCTGGCTTTACTTCTTCTTTCTTCGTATCGACATCCTCTTTTTTAGTTGTTGCCCATAGATACAAAGCAGGGAGAATGATTGGTGCAATGATCAACGTGCTTGTAAGTCCGCCGATGATCACGGTAGACAAAGGTCGTTGAACATCCGATCCGATACCGGACGAGGAGTACGCAGGAACCAAGCCAATGATAGCTACTATTAAAATGGAAAGCAATGCGCTCATTTGTTCGGCAGATCCTTCCAGTACACGTTCTTTTCGATCGCCTGTGATACCTTCTGTTTTTTTATTGAGGGCAGAAATCAGGATCACACCGGTCATCACTGAAATACCAAAGATGCTTACAAAACCAACGCCCGCCGAGACGTTGAAATAATAACCGCGCATTAACAATCCGCAGATACCACCTGCAAGCGCAAATAAAATACAGGTCATGGTAACAAACGTATACTTCATATTTTTAAACAGAATATAAAGCAAAATAAAAATCATACCGATGGTAAGCGGAATAGTAATCAACAATTGCTTACCCGCACGCTGCAGGTTTTCATATTGCCCACCAAAGATGATCTCATATCCTTTTGGTACTTTAATGTGTTTATGAATTTTATCCTGAAGCTCTTTTACAAACCCACCCTGATCACGGCCTTTAACATTGGTTCGTACCGTGATCATACGTTTGTTATTGAATCTGTAAATGTTTGTTTGTCCTTGCACAAAAAGAATTTCTGCCAATTGATTCAATGGAATTAAAGCACCGTCGGCAGATTTAACCATTACGTTGCTGATGGTAGCAATTGAGTTTCTATCTTCCGGTAAATAACGAACAACAATATCATAACGCTTAGCACCGTCATATAGCACAGATACTGCCTTACCCGCAATGGCAGTCTCGATCAGTATTTCAATATCCGCTACATTGATGCCGAAACGTGCGGCACGCTCTCTGTTGATTTTTATACAAAGCTGTTCCTGCGGACCTTCCTGTTCTATGTTCACATTGTCTGAACCGGCGGTCTGTTTAACCAGACTTAATATACTATCGCCTTTGGAACGCATCAATTCTAGGTCTTCACCAACAATAGAAATAGCAAGGTCGGCAGCACTTCCGTTTACAATTTCCATTACCTGATCAATGATGGGCTGCCCGGAAGAGAAACGGACTGCAGGTAATTCTTCTTCCAGATCATGTTTTATACGTTGTAAAAGTTCTGCTTTTGTAATGGTATCTGTCCACAACGAATATTCTTTCAGACCAACAAGAATTTCATTTCTATTAGCTGGGAAAGGATCCGTACCATCGTCGTTGCGACCAGTTTGGGTAATTACAAAAGCAACAGGTGCGTAGCTTGCAATAATTTTCCGGATCTTCGGAGCATAGGTTGCATTTTCCTGAATGGTAATACCGGAAGGAAAATTCGCACGGAAGAAGATTGAACCTTCATCCAGCGTCGGTAGAAATTCTGTTCCTAATTTTATTATACAACCAATCATAAGCGCTACAATCGTAAAGCCGATGATAACGGTTCGTTTGTAATGCGTTAAGGCAATATCGAGAATCTTGCGGTATCCTTTTTGTAAAAACTCCAGCACGAAATTTTTATGTTCTTTCAACGGAACATCCGGATTGGAAATTACTTTAGCGAAAGAAAAAGACAACAGAACAGGTATGATTGTTAATGCTGCCAGCATAGAACCGATTACTGCAAACGCAAGTGTCAATGCCATTGGTGAGAAGAGCTTACCTTCCACCCGTGTCATTAATAAAATCGGTAAGTAGGCTAAAATGATAATGGTTACAGAGAAAAATATTTCGCGGCCCACTTCATTCGCTGAATTAATGGAGAGCATAATGATTCCCTGTTTTTTCTCTTCTGGACTTGCTGACCGGTATTTACGCAGCAGGTGTTCGGCCATCACACAGGCTCCATCTACAATGATACCAAAGTCGATTGCACCTAACGATAACAGGTTTGCCGGAATGCCTGTTATCTTCATCAGTATAAATGCAAAGAGTAAGGCAAAGGGAATGGTTAATGCAACCACCAATGCGCTGCGGATATTTCCCAGGAAAAAGACAAGTAGAATAACAACAATGGATACGCCCATGAATAAGGTGTGTCCAACAGTTTCCAGCGAATGATCGATTAAGAAACTGCGATCGTATAAGATTCGTATTTTAACATCTTCCGGTAATTCATTTGCTTCAAGGTCTTCAATTTTTTGTTTCATTAGAGCAAGGACCTCACTTGGATTTTCCTTTCTTCTTAATAAAACAATTCCTTCTACACCGCTGTTAACATTTTCTCCATCTTCATTAACTGTGTATCCCAAAATTCCGCTTGGCGGGGGCGGTGTAATTTCTACCGATGCAACATCTTTAATAAAGACCGAAACTCCGTTGGAAGATATTAAGATGATGTTACCGATATCGCTTTCTGTTTTTACAACACCCAAGCCACGGATTGCAAAGGCTTGTTCGCCGCGCACCACGTTATTTCCGCCGGCATTTTGATTGTTTTGATGGATGGCATCAATCACATTCTGCATCGTAAGATTGTATTTGCGCAGTTTATCTGCTGAAGCAATTACGTGGAATTGTTTTAATGGTCCGCCAAAAGTACTGATATCCGCAATGCCCCGTACCTGTAAGAGATAGGGTTTGATTACCCAGTCCTGTAAATCTCTTAATTGTGTAGGTGTGTAATAGGAAGGAGCTTCAACAACATAACGCATGATTTCTCCAACAGCTGTGGTAAGAGGTGCCAGTTCGGGTGTAAGCACATCCGGAGGAAGATCAACACTTGCCATACGTTCCATTACCTGCTGGCGTGCGAAGTAATCGTCTGTGCCGTCTTTAAACGTGAGTTGTACAACACTTAAACCAAAGATGGTTCTGCTTCTGCGGTCCAATACATTGGGTGTATTCTGTAAAGCACGTTCAATGGGAATGGTTACCTGTTGCTCAACCTCTTCAGCAGCACGGCCCGGATATTGCGTTACAACAATCACATTGGTATCTGCGATGTCGGGATAGGCTTCAATCTTGATGTTCACCAAACACCAATAACCTACGGCCATCATTACAATGCTTGCAGCTATTACAATCCAGCGATTGTTAATAGAAAAAGTAATAATGTTTTTAATCATTTCTGTTAAATATTCTTCTTGTTTAAAAGAAGAAACGAATGGTATATACTATATAAATGAAATTTGAAACGCTGGTTTTAATAACCGAAACTCAACCCTTTCAGTTGAATGATGCCTTTTATAACAACCTGCTCACCAACTTTCAACCCGTCGTAAATAATTACACGGTCATTGATTTGTGGTCCTATAAAAACTTCCTTGCGTTCATACAACACAGAAGATCTTTTTAAGAAGACATAATTTTTTCCTTGAACGGTAATTAATGCGCTGTTGCTTACACTGATGTTGTCGCCTTCATTCACTTCAAACGAAACCATGCCATACATACCGAGCTTAAGTGTTGACTGACTGTTGTCGATATTGATCCGCACTTTGATCATACGGGTTACGTTATCAATGATGTCGGCGATGCCATCAACTTTTGCTTTAAATTTTGTACCCGGCATCGAGGTAAATTCAACAAAACAATAATCGCCTTTTTTGATTTTGCTCATCTGACTTTCGGGGACCTCGCAAATAATGTATGCTGTGCCTGCTCTTGATTTTCTAAGTACGTCGGGCTGGAAGCCTCCGCCATTCAGATTCGATTCAGACTCTAATAAGGCAGCGCGTTCGTTAGCAAGATTTGTTTGCTCCATACTTAGATTGGTTTCTGCTTCCAACAAATCTTTACCTGTAGAAACACCATGTGCTTTTAAATCTTTTACACGTTCCAGTTCAATTTTCTTTTGAACAATGTTTACATTTTTAATCTGATTGATGTTGATGATGTGCTGAATAAGCGCTGTGTAATTGCCCGCAAGATCCGGATCTTCAAACAGAATAATGTTACTTGAACCATCCTGATCAGAAGGAATAACAGTGGCTGCAACTTTAGCCGGGAACGTAAGTGCTGCAATTATATTCGAACGTTTCACTTCTTCAGTCAAAAAAGCATCAGAACTTTTTTCAGTGGTAAATTGTATTTTTTTCCCACCGTCAAGGACAGTAGAAAATTTGTTTTCAGGTTTCTTTTCTGAGTCGTGTTTATTTGAACAGGAAAAAAATCCCGTTGAAGCCACAAGTGCTATTACTATAAAGTATTTCATCATGTTTTTATTGTGCTATTTGATTGATCAAGCCTAAGGAATATAATAATTGCACATAGCTTTTTCGGTATTCACTCATCATATTGTTGTATTGCTGCTGCGAATCAAGCCAGCTACGCTGCGCTTCGAGCAGATCGATAATATTGGTACCGCCTCTTAAATAATTGTAGCGTACATTGCCCAATACTTTTTCGGAAGTAATCATCATCTTATTGTATTTATCCAGATTCATCTGATACATATTAAATGTCTGATAGGCTGAAAGTAATTCGGCCCGAATCAAAAACTGAACAGCGTTGATGTTGCGTTCGGCCTGTTGTTTGAGTACATAGGATTTTTTTATCTCACCCTGATTGCGGGAAAAAACAGGAATTTCAATTGTACCATAAAAGCCAAAATAGGGAATGCTGTTTTGTGGGTTATAAATAGCACCGAGTTCTGTCTGAGGCCATGCCAGTGATTTCTGAAGTTTAATATTTGATTCTGCGGCAAGCAATGTTGCGCGGTGAACTTGTATATCTGCTCTGTTTGTAAGTGCCTGTTCAAGCAGACTGTCGTATTGGGTAGTATAGGAAATCAACAAAGGGTCGTTCAGATCAACGTCAATACTGTCGTTGATACCAATTGCAGCTTTAAGAATGATCAGATCACTTTTGTAGGTCTGTTGTAGTGCAATCAATTGCAAATCGTATTGATCAGAAAGCAATTGAGTACGCATCAGATCCGTTTCACTGATTACCTGATTGCGGTAACGTATTTCATTGATCTCAACCAACGAATCAATATTCTCTTTCACTTCAGTGATGAGCGTCATCTGTTTGCTGTCAATCCATACCTGCAGCCATTTGTTTGCTACATCAAAAAATACTTCACGTTCGGTTGCTGCATATGCTTTTTGAGTAAGCAGTACATTTTGCTGAGCGAAATCGATTTTATTATAACGTTGTCCCGGAGCCTGAAACGTTTTTGTTAATTGCCACCATACCTGTTGATTGTGACCGTTGGTCCAATCTGTATTTGCAGGATAATAGCTGGGGTTCATTAAAAAAAGCGTCTGGTTATTCAAATGCATGTTGGGCCTAAGCTTGGCTGAAATAACATCTGCCTCTGCAATGTTTAACGATAATTGCTGTGCCTGTAAAAGGACATTGTTTGCTTTAGCTACTTGTAGTGCCTTTTGCAGTGAATACGTTGTCTGCGCCGAAGAGTCCGGTAAGAAACTTAAGAGACATAGTATTGCAGCACATACGCTCCGGATATGGATCATTTTATCGGTTATTAAAAGTTCTTTTAAAATTGAGGCAAAGGTAGAAAAACTAAATAAGAATGTAGGCCGATTAAGGGTGTAATAAGCAAATTTATTGTGCGTTTTGAATTGTAAATCAACAGAATATAAACAGAATTGAGCTGTATATAGAACAAGTGACAAGAAAAATTAAAAATAGAATTTTTTCATGGACGACAAGGAATGAAAACGTTTGTAAGCAATTGAAATGTCTGTCAAAATCTATTTTTTTAAACTATGGTGCTTCTACAATATAATTGCCCTTTATCCGACTACAACTTTACAGGCACTTTTTGTGTTGTATCTTTAATGTCTGAATTTGTATTCACCTATTTTAAATAATGGAAAAAAAGAAAAGCAAAGTTACCCTTGGTCAGGTTTTTAAAACCATCATTTGGCCAAGAAGAAAAATCGTTTTCATCGGTTTAATTATGATCATCATCAGTCGCTTAGCTAGTTTGGTTTTGCCAGGTGCAAGTAAATATCTGTTGGATGATGTTGTGGCGAACAAAAATATTGACATGCTGTATACCTTACTTTGGGTTGTTGGTTTATCGATTGCCGTAAATGCAGCCATGTCTTTTATGCTTACAAAACTGCTGAGTGTTGAAGCACAGTTATTAATTTCAAAACTTCGCGTTCAGGTACAACGAAAAATTTTAAGTTTGCCGATCAGTTATTTTGACAACAATAAATCAGGTGCATTGGTATCCCGCATTATGACGGATGTTGAAGGTGTGCGGAATTTAATTGGTACCGGCCTGGTGCAATTGATTGGTGGTACCATTACTTCGGTGATTGCTTTGGTGCTGCTGATTAAGATCAGTCCGATTATGACGTTGTACGTATTATTGCCCGTTGCAATTTTCGCCTTCATTGCGATGAAAGCATTCGGTTATATACGTCCGATCTTTAAAGAAAGAGGAATTATAAATGCAGATGTAACCGGAAGATTAACGGAAACATTAAACGGTGTGCGTATTATCAAAGGGTTTAATGCCGAAGAGCAGGAAAACAAAACATTTCAGGCAGGTGTTGATCGCTTGTTTGATAATGTAAAGAAGAGTTTAACCTCCACATCTTTGATAACTAGTGCTTCGTTGTTTTTGCTTGGTATGGCTACCTTAGGCATTATGGGCATTGGCGGTTATTTTATGATCAAAGGTGAAATGACAAACGGAGATTTCCTTTCCTTTACGTTATATCTTGGTTTTATGATCGCGCCGATTGTACAGATGAGTAACATTGGCAGTCAGCTTACAGAGGCCTTTGCAGGACTTGATCGTACGGAAGAAATCATGAACATGGATCCGGAAGAGAATGCTGAAAAGAGAACGGTTGTATTGAAAGACATCAAAGGAAATATCAAATTCGATCAGGTTTCATTTGCCTATCAGGAAGGAAAAGAAGTGTTGAACAACGTAAGTTTTGACGCACCAGCCGGAACAGTAACAGCACTTGTTGGGACATCGGGATCTGGCAAGTCAACAATAGCGGGCTTGGTAGCGACCTTCTTAAATCCGGAATCCGGTAAAATTACGATTGATGGTGAAGATCTATCAGAAATAACCTTAAGCAGCTATCGTAAAAATCTGGGTGTTGTATTGCAGGATGATTTCTTATTTGAAGGAACAATCCGTGAAAATATTTTATTCCCAAGACCAAATGCAACAGAAGCACAATTGCTGAATGCGGTGAAAGCCGGATACGTAAATGAATTCACCGACCGCTTTGAACAAGGCCTGGATACATTGATAGGAGAGCGTGGTGTAAAATTATCGGGTGGACAAAGACAACGTATTGCAATCGCACGTGCAATACTGGCCGATCCTAAAATTATTATTTTAGATGAAGCAACGTCGAATCTGGATACGCAAAGTGAATCATTGATCCAGCAATCACTTGCAGAATTAATGAAAGGTAGAACAACGTTTGTAATAGCGCATAGATTGAGCACGATCAGACAAGCCAATCAAATTCTGGTAATTGAAAACGGAAAAATTGCAGAGCAAGGAAACCATGCAGAGTTGATAGCGAAAGAAGGAAGGTATTACGAATTGCATACGTATCAGGCGAGAATCTGACGTTCCGAAAATTCCAAATTTCAAAAAACAAATTCCAAAAGAGGGGGCAAGATTTTTCTTATGCCCTCTCTTTTTATTACTAGTCAACAATATTTTCTACAATTTTTCCATCAACTGCAAACGTTACGTTGCGTTCGACTTCACCTTTCTCTAACTCTACTTTGTAGGTAATTCCCGTTGCTTCTTCTATCCGTTTAATATCTTCAATTTTATATCCTTTAAAATTTTTCTGGATAGATGTATTCACAGCAGCGGGTAATTCATTTGTTGTTATTTCTTTTTTGTAACGCACAATTTTTCCTGTGCTGTCAATGTAAACGTTGTGGTCCAGATTTTCGATTTCAAATTCTGCTTCGTACAAGCCTTTTTTTAATTCCCACTCAACTGCTACTTGCTGCGGAAATTTTTGCTGAAATGCATTAACAACAACGGCTGGAACGTTTGCTTGAGGGATTTCTTGCGCTGAAGCGCAACCCGCGCTCAGCAATAAAAAGAATACAGATAACTTTCTCATAATGATAATTGATTTGGTTTGTACAAATAAATACATCAAAACAGGAAAGAATCGGGAAAATCTTAATGCAAAGTGCTAAAGGTAAAAGACCATAGTGCATTTAAGCATTTGAGTCTTTTATTATAGATCAAAACTAAATATCTTTGCAATATTCAACACCATGTTTACTTTAATATGAATTACAAACTACACCTTTTTTTATCTAGCGTATTTTTATTGTTTTCGATAAGCATTCATGCACAGCAAAAACCAACGCCAAAACCAAAAGAATTTTCTGTATTTAAAATAGGTTTTTGTTATATGCCTCAAACAACATTCATTAGTAATTCAGGTGAAAAAAATGATCCAGATGCAAACCCGATGTGGAAGAAGGGCTTTATGACTGGATTAACAGGCGGCAATGTTTTCAATGAAAAAATTAGTCTTGATTTTGGAGTTTTATATTCAAAACAGGGAGTTGATTATGGTTCTAACTCTCCATTTTATGCTCCAATAACGCTTTCATACCTTAAAATTCCAATAACATTAAACTACAGACCCTTTATAAAACATAAGGTACCAATCGAATTTACAGCTGGGTTTCAATATTCAAATTTGAAAAAAGCAATAATTGATATGCCTTCGGGATATTATTTACCTGGAAGTGATATGCAATGGTTTAATAAGTCTTTGTTTGATGTTGTTGCAGGAGTAGGCTTCAATTTTAGGCTTGCAGACAAGGTATTTATGAATACAAAATTTAGAGCCGATTATAGTTTAGCAGATCCGATAAACAAAGATTATATCTACAACGCTCATGGCAGTACGGGCTCTCATTGGAAATCAGATCGAAGCTCATCCAGAAATATCACACTGGGATTGTCAATAGGACTGGAGTATCATTTCGAAAAATAATAATAAGAAAGGCTGAATAAATTCAGCCTTTCTTATTACCAGTCAACAATATTTAAAACCCAATCCGAAAGCAATGCTTATCGTTGTATGAATATGTAATTTCAAAACCGTATTTATCTGCAACAGTTTTTACAATTGCTAAACCAAGTCCGGTTGTGTTTTTTTCTGCAGCATTTTTATAAAATCGTTTGAAAATATGCTGAGCATCCAATGTTTGATCCCCGGAGTTTTCAATAAGTACAGAATCCTGTTCAAGAATTATTTTTACATAGCCATTAGAAGAATTATGAACGACAGCATTTTTGATCAGATTGCCTAATAATACATCAGCCAGATCCTTGTTCATCTTAACAGATAATTCGGCATGTTGCACAACTTCAATAGAAATGTTTTTAAAAGATGCCAGGTCCGAAAAATCTTCTGCTAAACGATTCACGATTTCATTAACAGAAACTGTTTCTTCATCTGAGAATTGTTTATTCTCAATTTTTGACAAAAGCAGCAACGATTTATTTAAACGCGTAAGGCGCTGCAGATTTTCTATTACAGAAGCAACCATATACAGATCAGTTTCGGTCAGCTCATTTTTCTCTGCCAGCAATTCCAATTTGTTAATGCTTATTGCCAAAGGTGTTTGCAATTCATGTGATGCATTTTCTATAAACTGTTTCTGGCTGGTATACAATTCAATGTTCTTTTTTAAAAGATCAGAAACAGAATTGTTCAGCAATTTAAACTCATGAACGTTTGTTTTTAAAGGCTGAAAATTACTTGAGCTCAAATTAAAATTTTCAAGCTGATTCAGTAAGTCGTAAAAAGGTTTCCATATTTTTCTTAATAGAAAGGTATTCACCAGAAAAATACTGACTAACAAAATAGCATAAAGCCAGATTAGAGAATAAAACAAATCTTCTATAAGGTCGTCTTCTTCAACCATAGAAGACAGAATGTTCAATTCATAATAGTCTGTATGATTGATCGTGAAAACGGTTTTCAATAAACGCACCGCTTCCAGATCGTCTTCATTTTCCATATACATAAGGGTGTCTTTGTAGATGTCTTTTGTTTTGGAAGCAGCAATTGAAGGAAGTTTTTTGATCGAATAATTTGATTCGTCAAAAGTTACTTTTTGTAGAATGGTAGAATCGGTTTTTGCTTTTTTAATAATTAGAATTTTATAATTCTGCAGGTTATCGTCAATACTGTCATATACTTCATCCAGCATTTGAAAATAAAAAATACTTGCCCAAACACCTATGATAAAAAACAGCGCAACAGACAAATAAAGTAATGTGTAGTTATGTAGCCTCATAATGCAATAAGCTTATAGCCGATACCATATACTGCCTGAATTTCAATTTCAGCGTGATGATCTTTCAATTTCTTGCGCAGGTTTTTAATTTGAGAATAGATAAATTCAAAATCATCCGATTCATCCGTGAAATCTCCCCATACATGTTCTGCCAAAGAAGTTTTATTCACAAGCCTGTTTTTATTGACCATGAAATAGGCAAGCACATCAAACTCTTTTCGATTTAATGCTAAAGCTTCCTTGTTGACAAATGCAATGCGGTCGTCAAACAGTACTTTCACATTATTGATTACAAGTTCATTTTTTCCGCCTAACGTTTTTCTTCTCAGAATGGATTTCACACGTGCTGTTAATTCTGCAATGTGAAAGGGCTTGATCAGATAATCGTCTGCTCCCAGATTTAATCCGGCAACTTTATCATCAATGGAATTTTTTGCGGAAATGATAATAACGTTACTGGTTTTGTCAAGCTTTTTTAATTCAAACAAAATATCCAGACCGCTGCCATCAGGCAAGGTTATATCAAGCAGAATACAATCGTAATCAAATGAAATGATCTTGTCCAGCGCGCTATCATACGTAGTTGCAGATTCAACAAGATACTTTTCTTTTTCAAGCGTCTCCTTAATGATCTCCTGCATGGAAGCTTCGTCTTCTATAACCAGTATTTTCATGATTCAATTAACGTTATAAATCTGTAAAGAATTGGGAAAGGGTATTTACTTTTTCAATAACAGCCTTATTTCACTCAAAATAGTGTATTTGACTTAAATATCCCCGCCAAATATTCATAACATTTAACATAGAAATCCGTTTCTATATTATAATTAATAATAAATTAGTTTTAATTTAAGAATAATAAACCAGCTATTTTTTGATCTGCTTTTTCAGGTCAATACATATTGTTGCAAAACAAGTTTGGAAAGTTTAATACATACACAAACGAATAATAGAGGCAACAACTGGTATAGATGTACACATTAACCAATTTGAATTATGACGGGGGAATTACACGAAAAGAAAAACGACGAAACCACTCTTGATACATTGATCGAGGGCTTTCAATTGATCAGTTTTGACTGGCGGTATTTGTATGTAAACGATGCAGTTGTGAAGCATAGTAAATATACACGCGAGGAACTGCTTGGTTATACCATGATGGAAAAATATCCGGGCATTGAAAAGACACCTATGTTTGATCTGTTGAAACAGTGTATGAAAGAACGGAAATCGGATTGCTTTGAAAATGAATTTACGTATCCGGACAATTCAAAAGGCTGGTTTGAATTACGAATTCAACCGGTTTCAGAAGGGCTTTTTATCTTATCCATTGATATTACAGAACGCAAAAAAGTGGAAGAAGAAAGAATTGAATATATACATGGTTTGGAACAAATGCTTTTTATAACTTCGCACAAAGTCCGACAACCCGTTACGCAAATAATGGGTATGTCCGAATTGCTGAATGCAACTAAAAGTTCGCGGGAAGATCTTTTGCAGATAACAGATTATATGAAACAATCCATAAATTCTCTGGATTCATTTACTCAGGAACTTACCTTGTATATGAATAGTCTGCATGACCGGTTTAACAATGATCCAAAAATGAACAAGTAAAGAGAATCATGTAATTTTTAGATGGATAAAATTTTAAAATTAATGTATACATTTGAATACATTAATTTTAAAATATTCTTCAGAGCATGAAACGATTGATCGGCGTTCTATTTTTTTTAATAACATCTCTAGTATCTCAAGCGCAACTTCAGGAAGTCTTTACAATAAAGAAAATAATTGTTGGCGAGCGGCATATATTGCATTTTATGCTTTATCCATATTTATTCAATTATGAAATGGATGGACTCTGTGTGAAACAGGGAGACTTTGCCAACTATTTTTTGTCTGAAACAAATGATACAATATTAATTGCAAAAGGAAAATATAAGAATAATAGTTTATATGATACCTGCAAGTGGTTTTCAATAGATAAAAAAACACTTTATGCGAACGCTTTTTTCAAAGAAGACCGAATGTATTGTAAACGCTTATTTACTGTTTATTATTCCGGTATCGCCTTATGTGAAAGGGGAGATAGAGAAGGGTTATTTGAATTGTATTATCCGGACACAACCCAATTAAAAGAAAGAAGTATCTATATGGATAACAAATTGAATGGCTCTTATGAGACGTACTACCTAAATGGACAATTAGCTAAAAAGTATGAATACAGTAATGGTTTTGGAAGTGGTCCTTTTATAGAGTACGATGATAAGGGGTTTCTTCAGAAAAAAGGATATTACACTGCTAAAACAAATGACAAGTATGAAGAATATTATTCAAACAATGGGCAGATTAAAACCCGGATTTTCAAAACAAATGACAACACACTTATTTATGATAGTTGTTTGTTTGAAAATGGCACAGTAAAGTATCGGTACTATTATGGAGACAAGGGTGATAGTTCCTTTGTATATTATTATGGAGGTCAACTAAAGTATGAAACCATCCATGACGATAAAGGTGATGGATATTCTAAATCATATTATGAAAATGGAAATATTGAAGACTATACGCCTTATAAAAATTACAAAGATGAAGGAACAGTTTTAAGGTATTATGAAAATGGAAATAAAAAGGAAGAAAAAAATTATGTAGCAGGATCAATGAATGGAAAATATATCGAATACTATGAAACGGGTATCGTGGAAAGAGAAGCAATGTATTTGAAATACACACGAAATGGCCTCCAAAAAGAATATTATAAAAATGGAAAACTTGCTTCAAGCTCCTATTACAGCAATGGTTTATTAAACGGAACAAAAAAAGAATATAATGAAAAGGGGCAATTAACACGAAACAGTTTGTATGAAAATGGGTCCCTTATTTCAGAAAGTTTTTATGAGAATGGGAAAGAAATATTTCCCATTAAAGCTCCGGCTAATACAAATCATATTACTACTAAATCTCAAGATATGGAAGGTGGAAATAGAAAAGTATGGTTTGATGAACCTCACCATAGGATTATTATTGATGAATCCATAGGTAGGGATTGTGTTGACTTTCCTGATTTGAAACCGGTCTTTAATAGAGATACGTTTTTAACACACTTCAGAAATTATTTAACAAGTCCTGAAGGAAAATGTCTAAAGAACATTTCAACGTCAATAGATTTTTATATTACAACAACCCCAAACAAGCTTGTTTCGGCACGACAAAAGTATTTTAGAACAATTAGCAACGTGACATATCATACGATATTAAATAAAAAGCAGCAAAAAGCGTTCTTACAATTTCTAATAAATGAAAAACTTGTATATGACGATTCAAGGTTTAATAATAGCGTTTATAAATTAAATTACGAACTTTCAATTATTCCGAAAGCATTATCATTATAATAAAATTAATTAAATAGAAAATCCATGAAACCAATACGAACAATTTTTAAGAGTATACTCTCAACCATACTTTTCGCATTTTCTTTTTCAACCTTTGCTTCAGATCTGCCCGATCCGGAAGTACTAGCCAAACAATATTTAAAGGACTTGTGTACGTTGAATGAACAGGATTTTACACGCAAGTATATGTTGACGCAAGCGGATGCAGAAACTTTTATAAATGAAATGACTAAGTCGTATCTGGAGTCAAATAACAAGCCCAGTGAAAAGTTTTCAGACTCACTTAAAATCAGAAGCGAAGTACATTCTTTGGTTGTAAAATCCTACAGACAATTTAAAGAATGGCAGCATGAAAATAAGATCGATTCTTCAAAAATAAAATACCATTCATGTGAATTTGAATTGGAGAAAAAACGTAAAGTACCGTATTATGGAATAGATGGAATGAGTATATATTTTTCATATGATACATTAAAGTATGCAATGGGCTGTGATGATTTCTTGTTTTTAAAGACAAAATGGGTAGGAGGAGATTTTGATGGAATTGATGCAGTTGATAAATACCTTAATAAAATTTATGATGATTACGCTACTGATACGGTAGCAGTAGCATATGATTATGTAGAAACGGACTATGCTGTCGATACAGTAGCAGCAGTTGATTACGACTATGAAACGGTTGGAGAAAAAAATGAATATACAGGCGAGACACCGCCAACAAAAAAACAGTTAAAAATTCAAAAAAAGATTGAGGGTTATAATCGTAAAATTGAAGTACTGATTGAGGAGTATGACAAATCGGAGTATTAAAATAAATTCAGCCACATTTATTTTGATATAGAGATCAATAACAATTTTATGAAAAGATTCAAACAATACATTATCAAAATAATGATGATGGTGTTTATTACCAGCACCGCTTCTGCATCAGATCTGCCCGACCCGGAAGCACTTGCCAAGCAATACATAAAAGATCTGTGTACGTTGAATGAACAGGATTTTACGCACAAGTATATGTTGACGCAACATGATGCAGAGGATTTTATTAATGAAATGCTTGCTTCCTATAAGAGAATGAATAAAACGCAAATTGGGAAAATGTCTGATTCGATCGAACTAAAAAATGCAGTACAGGAACATGTTGTTCAATCGTATAGGGAATTTAAACAATGGCAACAGGAGAATCAGATCGATTCATCAAAAATAGTCTATCATTCTTGTGATTTCGAATTAAAAAAAGAGCGGGAGATTCCATTTTATAGAACAGATATAGTAAAAATTTATTTCAAAGCTGACACAACAAACTATGCTGTTAAGTGTGATGGTTTTGTTTTTCTACAAAATAAATGGGCAGGAGGAGAAATAGAAACCATTTATCCGGTTGATAAGTCTTTTAATTTGCTTGAAAGCAGTAGTTATGGAGAGTATGCTGATTATGCTACTGATACAGTAGCAGTGTATAATGAGAATGATTATGGGCTATCAGCAAAAAAACAAATAAAGATCCAGAAGAAGATCGATGCACTTGATCGTAAGATTGATGCGTTGTATAGGAAACGATATGAATAATTTGAAATTCTAAAAAGAATGTTCCTATCCCTAGAGTTAGCGCAGCGCTATACGGATCAGTAAATGAAACAGAGTCTTCGACTCGTTTTTAAAAAGTATTTAAATAAATCGAGTCAGAGACTCTCCTTTATCAAAACATCCGTAGAGCGCTGCGCTAACTCTACGGATAGCTTCTGCCCTAAGCCTTCATCTTCATATTACATTTTTATAATCCGCATCTCCACCCTTCTGTTGAACTTGCGTGTTTGTTCGCCATCGTTACTTGCTATCGGATATTTTTCTCCGTAACCAACGGTTTTGATACGGTCTGCAGAAATTCCGTTTTCAACCAGATAGTTTTTAACAGTTGCTACACGTTGTTGCGAAAGCAATACATTTTGTTTTGTATCGCCTACATTATCTGTATGTCCGGAGAGTTCAATGATCATATTGGGATATTGATTTAATACCGCTATCAATTGATTTAACGGAGGAAGAGAAGAAGGAAGCAAAACAGAACTTGTTCTGCTGAATAAAATATTGTTCAGCAGAATACTGTTACCCGCTGCCAGTTTTGAAACTTCAATGGTATGCGTGGTATAAAGACTTTTACGTTCTTTGTCGTTTAATAAAAATGTGTCAACGGTTGGATAATAATTTGGCAATGCTGTTTTAACAACAATGAACGAATCCGGCTTGATATCTGCCGTATACATGCCGTCTGCAGAAACAACGGAATAATAATTTTTTCTTGTATAGATATCAATTGTCCCTGTAACTACTTTCTTAGTTGCAACATCTACTACTTCAATCATTACGTTGATCGGCGGTATTTTTGGTTCTTCTTTTTTTGCTACAACAGTAAGATCATTCGGACAGGCATAAGCAGTGTTTTGTGTTTTTGTTAATTCCCAGCACCCAAATTTTGTTGTATCCGAATTAACTCCCCAGATACCGTTTAATTTTGTTCCTTCTTTGTTCATCACAAGTACACACCAGCCTTGCTGTCCATCGTCAACTTGTTTCCAGGTAAATGTATACGATGTACGATCCACATGTTTAAGATATAGTTCGCCTCTCGACCATTTGTAACAACCATATATAATACCACTGCTGTTGGTATTCAAACTCACCCAATCAAAATTGCTGTTCCACACACCGTTTGTGGAAACGGACTTAGGTGTTTTTGTTACATAATCGCCCCAGGCTTCAAACTCCATTAATTCCGTCCATTGCGGATTGCCATGGTTTGATGTAATGGTCAGTTTTATCCAGCGTGCTTTAACACCAGTAATTTCAAATGCATTGATTTTATTTTCTTCCAGTAAAAAGGGTGAGGCAGATACATAACCAGTTTTTGCAGATGTGGTAGAAAATTCAACCTTGATGTCTTTTGCGCTTATGCCGGTATATTCTTTTTGACAAAAGGTATTGAACACAAGTTTATTGATGAGAAAATCTTCTGAGAGTTCAAATACAAAAACATAAGGTGCTTTAGAAGCTGCGCCCGAACACCAGCCTGTGGCCGGATTCTGATCCTGTAAACCATATACCGACCACGCATTCACTTTTGCACTGTATGCTGTAGCAGTAAAAAATGTAGAAGGTTTTTGAACAATGATGCATCCGTTTTTTAATGCTGTTGCATTAACGGAACCAGCCAGAGAATGTATGATTGAGCAACAAAGGAATGCGATTAAAAGTATAAATTTTTGCACCATGTGTGGAGTTTGGTTGATGTAAAATAAAAAAAAAGAGTCGCATTTGCGACTCTTCTATATTTTCAGTGAGCAAAATATTATTTTAAACCCGCAATCGCTTTCAAAACGTTATCATAATTAGGTTCTGCAGAGATTTCCGGAACAAGTTCGGTATAACGTACAACATTATTTTTATCAACTACAATGATTGCACGCGCTGAAAGTCCTTTTAATGGTCCGTCTAAAATTTCAGTATTATATTTTTGAATGAACTCAGAAGATCTGAAATCTGAACCGCTTGTTACATTTTTAATACCTTCTGTTTCACAGAAACGTTTCATAGCGAAAGGCAAATCTTTAGAAATAACAAGTGCTTTAACACCCGTTTCGTTTGCTAATTTTTGATTGAATTGTCTGGTCTCTAATGCACAGGTGCTTGTATCTAAGCTGGGAACAGCAATGATCACTTTTATTGCATCGCCTTGTCCGTACAACGTACCTTCAGATAAATCTGATTTTACGAATGTGAAGTCAGAAGCAGTTGTGCCTAGGCCCGGCAAATCACCTTTTATTGAAACAGCGTTTCCTTTTAAAGTTACTTTAGTCATGATATGTTGTTTTAATGAATGTTGCTCGTTAAAAATTATTTTAATACAGCGTAAACCCTATGAATATTGACTTGAGAATGTTTAATAAAGAAGTCTTGGTAGCTGGCTGATTGCTGTAATTTATCTCTAAGATATTCTAATTTTTTTTAAAATACTGAAAGCATAGCCCTTTACTTATAAAATATCTTTATACGCTCAAAAGTATACGCCTACTTAAATTTCTGAATCAACTTTCTTGATTACAGCAAATAGTCTTGCGTAAGGTTTTGGGTTTCTGAAAAATCCTGTAATTTCGACCTAAAATACTTATTAATCAATAAATTAAGTCGAGTGCTTATGAAAATGAATTATCTTTTGCCATCGTTGCTTATTGCTGTGAATGCGTTGTATTCATGTGCAGATTCAAAAAAGACAGAGACCGCAGAACATGTTGAACAGACTGCTAAAATTGAAGCAATCGGCGACAGCGCTTATACCTTAAGCTTCGCAGGTTTGCAGGCGATAGTAGATGTTAAAAATGGTGGTAGATTAGAAGCACTTGCTTTAAATGGAGAAAATTGTTTGTCAGGTAAAAAAGTAAATGCCGGAAACTGGGGAACATCGTTGTGGCCTAGTCCGCAGGAAGCATGGGGATGGCCGCCTTCGCAACAGTTGGATAATCTTGCTTATTCCGTTTTATCAGATTCTTCAGAAGTTGTTTTAAAAAGTCAGAAAGATATCAAGCAGGCATTCGTATTTACAAAATCATATAAGATAGATACCAAGGATACTTCGCTTGTAGTTACCTATACAATTTTGAATGATACAACGGTAGCTCAAAAAGTAGCAGCCTGGGAAATTTCAAGAGTTGCACCAAACGGTTTAACATTCTATCCATCAGGAGATGAAGTGAAACGAGGAGATTTGGTATCATTAACAAAAGACAGCAGTGGTGTAACGTGGTTTCAATACGATTCAACAACGGTTCCTAAAAACGGAGTACCAAAGTTATTGGCAGATGGTAAAGAAGGATGGTTGGCACAGGTTAATAACGGTTTATTGTTAGTGAAATCTTTTGAAGATGTAGTAACGGGAAAATATGCACCGAAGGAAGGTGAAATTGAATTCTATACGAACCCTGATAAGAGTTATATTGAAATTGAACAACAAGGAACCTATGTTGAATTGCAACCTGGCGGACAGATTGTTTATGTAGTTCGATACAAATTAGCGAAACTTCCTTCATCCGTTCACGTAACTATTGGAGATGTTGACTTGCTTAAAATAGCTCGCTCAATGAAGAGGTAAGAAATGTGTGCAGCCAGCTTGGGGATATGAATAGATTCTTTTCATCAAAAATTTCAGATAACAGTAATAATGTTCAGACAAAACGCAATAGCATCGGTAAGGTGACTATTGCGCTTTGCTTCTTTATTAGTGTTGGCTTTTCTATTGCATTCCTTTATCAAAGCATCTATCCACTAAACGCTGTATTCATAAGCTTTACAGTTATTTATGCAATTGCCTATTTTGTTTTCAGCAATAAAAATATTCTTTTAGGTAAAATACTTTTGTATGTGGCCATGCTGGTGCATACATTTTTTCTGTCGTATAGTTTGGGTCAGTATGTACAAATAAAATTGTTTTACATTCCGATCTCTATAGTACCCTTATTGATTTTTTCAAAGGAAGAAAAAAATGCAATGTATGCGATGTTGGTATTGACTGCGTTCAATATTGTATTGATCAATACCACAATACATTTATTTGAAATACCACAAACATATAGTTTAGAAACGTATCGCATTATTAATAATGCATTCGATATTACCTCTATGTTATGTATGGTAATTCTGGCCTTTCTTTTTTTACAGTTAACCGAAGCTGGCGAAATCGAATTGCTAAAAGCGAACACAGAACTTTCAACTCAAAAAGAACGCGAACAGAAAACAAATTTTATTTTAAAACGCGCGAAGGAAGATCAGGAGCGATTAAATCTGATGAAGGATTATTTATTCCGCATCATATCCCATGACTTGAGAAGCCCTGTTAATACGATACATGGCTTAACGGAACTGCTTGTTTCAGGAAATTTAACTAAAGAGGAAGAAAGACTTATTTCAGAAACGCTAAAGAGATCTGCAGAAAGTACAACACATTTATTAGATAATTTACTTAAATGGTCCGTTTTCCAAATCAACAATTCCAGCAAACCTATTATCGACAAGGTGAACCTGAAGGAATTAATAAACGACATATTTAATCAATTGGAAGTAAAGGCAAATCAAAAGAGCATTCTTTTAATTGATAAAATCCCGAATAATTTGTTAATTGATGCAGATGCTAATATGCTTGAAATTGTACTTCGAAATTTAATTTCGAATTCAATTAAATTTAGCTACGTTGGTCAGGCTATACTTATTCTTGCAGAAAAAAACGAAACACATTTAAGTATACAGGTTAAAGATTCCGGAATGGGTATTTCGCAAGAAATCCTTGACAAGCTTTTTACAAATGACAAATCCGTTTGCAGGGAAGGTACTCATGAAGAAAAAGGAACGGGTATTGGACTTCTTCTATGTAAAAATTTAGTTGAAAGTTTAGGAGGTACAATTAAGGTAGAAAGTGTACCTAAATATCAAACGATATTTATTGTTCAAATACCTTTAAAAATCAATGATACAAATTTAACCCACAGCTAATTTGGTCAACCTGTTAAAAATTGGAATATCGGACAACTTAAAGGCAATCGAAGCCAAACGCATTTACTTTGTGAATGTATTGTCTCTATTGTGTTTTTGCACATCCATTTTTATGATCGTTCCATACATCATTTTTGACCTGCATTTGTTGGCATTGATCTGTATTGTATTTTCACCGGCATATTTGCTATGTTTCCATTTCAATTCGAAAAGAAAAATCAATCAAGCAAAAATGTTTATTTTTGCTACCATTGCAATCAACATATTCTGTTTATCTATTGTATTAGGTAATAAAGTAAACATGGCTACATTTTACTTGCCATTGGTTGTAATACTTTTTTTATTGTTCGATAAAGATCAAAAAAACGCTTTACTCACTTCTATTATTTTAGTTGCCATCTGTAGCATTGCGGGGTTTATTACCAACAGTTATAATCTGGATTCGGTTATCATTTAAAACCTGAAGGCCTGGTTTTTGTTAATACTGCATTCAACGTGATTTCGCTTTTTGGTACTGTTTTTTTAACGTATGTGTTTGTTATTTCTTCGGATGTAGCTTTAAAAAAACTATCTCTGACAAATAAAAATTTACTTATAGAACGTGATGAATTATATGAATCTACTGTTCAGTTAAATAAAACAACAAAAGAGCAGCTGGATTTGAATCAATTAAAAACAAAATTGATCTCCATAATTTCTCATGATGTACGTCAGCCGATAAACAATGTAATCAGTGTTGCAGAAGTAATGATCCAATCGCAATTGACAGATGCTGAAATGCATGATCTGGGATTAAAACTTAAAGATTCATCGGTGCATGTATACCAGATGCTTGATAATTTATTGACATGGTCGTATTCACAGATGAATGGTTTACATCCGGTTCCGGTGAGCATTAAATTAAAGAAGACTGTAGATTCAGAAATAAGTAAAATTTATCATTGCATTGAAAATAAAAAACTCACATTAGATTTAGATATTCAAGAAGAACATGTGATATTATTTGATAGAGTTATGTTTGAAATTGTGTTCAGAAATATCTTTAATAATGCAATTAAATTTTCTCCCATAGGAAGTAAAATAAAAATATATAGCATAAAAGAAGATAAGAAAACAAAACTTTTTATTTGTGATGAGGGTATTGGCATTTCAGACGAGCTGAAGAAAAAATTGTTTTTAAATGACCTTTCAAAAAGCCGATATGGAACATCCAATGAAAAAGGAGCAGGTATTGGTTTATTACTTTGTAAAGAATTGATAGATGCGAACAACGCACAGGTTGACGTTCAGAATAAACAGGAAATAGGAACGACATTTGTGCTGACCTTTCAGAATTAATATATCTATATTTTTATAGGAACACTTATTTATTGTACATCCAAAATGATTCAAATTAGAAAATGTGTGATCGAAGATATTCGTCCACTTATAGATTTATTTGATGCATATCGTGTTTTTTATAAAATGACTACAGACAAGGTTTCAGCCGAAAAATTTTTAGCAGGCCGAATTAAAAATCAAGATTCAGTGATTTATGTTGCCGAAAATGAAGTAGGAGATTTGACAGGTTTTATACAATTGTATCCAATTTTTTCATCCACACGTATGCTGCGTTTGTGGTTGTTGAATGACCTGTTTGTTAAACCATCTGAAAGAGGCAAAGGAATTTCAAAAATGTTAATTGAATAGGCAAAACAATTATGTATTGAGTCGGGCAGTTGTGGCATGATGCTGGAAACTGCTAAATCAAATGTTATTGGAAATCAATTATATCCATCTGTGGGCTTTCAATTTGATAACGATCATAATTATTATTCATGGGATTGCTGATCATTTTGATACTGACAAAACAGTAAACGGGTGAAGCCATAACATATAGATTTTTAGATTATTATAGCTTCATTCAATCCAGTTTATTGGTTACACATGTAATTTATGTAACAATAGAATAAAATCTTGTAATGTATTAAATTCTCAAACTCCGCACTTTTACAGTACTCTTTTACAGAACCTGTTTCGATAAAGATAATTAGTACTAAAAGCTTTGAGTTATGAGAAAGTCAACAAACAAGGAAAGCATTAACGAAGGACAAGCAGTTGTAAAGACACTTTTCAAAAAGAAAAGTTCTATAAAATCTACACGATCTAATGCTGTTACGTCAACATCCAACAATGCAATTTTAACAGATATTCAACCGGATAATAAGAATTCTGTTAACTACTCAGCAATTTCTCATAATTCAGATTCATTTGCTGATTATACATTAAATAGAATAAAAAACCTGACAACCGATTTTGGAATCAAGCAAACCGTTGGTGACAAACAAGATCTGAGTATTTATGCCTTAGATGACAATGCAACAGCTCTTGTTATTATGTGCGAACATTATGCATTAACAAGAGACAAAACAGATCTTGAACTGATAGATATTTATTTGAATTTTATTCAATATTGTCTTCAACCTACAGGTTATTTTTTCAAATATGTAAATGTAGAAAAAAAATTCACAGACGATAACAACGATGTAAATCTTGCTGATACTACAGGCTGTGCCATTTGGGCATTAGGGTATTTAATATCCAAAAAGAAAATGTTGCCGGAAGCAATTGTTACAAAGGCTGAAGCAATGTTTCAGGAAGCACTTGCAGGAATTAAAAAAATTCATTCTGTGAATGCCATCTCCTATATTATTAAAGGCTTGTATTATAATCATACACAGAATGAAACAATAGAAGGTGTGTGGCTGATAAAACAATGTGCAAATATTTTAGTTGATCTATATAAAGATGTTGAGAACAACAACTGGAAATGGTTTCAAAGTAACATTACAGTTGAAAGTAGTCTGATATCAGAAGCGTTGTTATGTGCATGGTTAGCAACTGGTGAGCCGTCTTACAGACAAATTTCTAAAACATCCTTTGATTTTCTATTATCGAACATCTTTAAAAACGATGATCAAAAAACATTTTCAGAAGAAGAAAAAATGTTTGAAGGGAAAAAATCTATCCAAATAAATACATTGATTTTTGCTTTGAATACCTTTCACAAAGTCTTCAAAGAAGAGGATTATTTAATAAAAATAAAACGCTCTTCCGAATGGCTTCAATGGAATAGATTCATGCAATTTTAATTATCACACTTTTACACGTATAACTTATGAAGAATGCAGGTATTTTAGTTATCATAATTGGGGCACTTATGATCGCGTATACAGGATTTAATATTATTACAAAAGAAAAAGTAGTAGATGTTGGTCCGATAGAAATAAACAAAGAAAAAAACCATCCGGTACAATGGTCGCCGATTGTTGGAGTAATTCTGGTAATAGGTGGTGTAGCAATGCTGGTGATTAATAAAAAGAATTAAAAGTAATAAAATATGCAATCTTGAGATACCTTGCTCTGATATAAAGAGCAAGGTATATTTTATTTTGTCTTTAAAAGGATTACATTTAGTAAAAAAGGATAATGAAACTATATTTGAAATTTGACATAAATGCAATTTGTAAGAAGGTGCTGCAAGAGCAACTGGATGCATTGAATATAGATTATTCAATATTAGGTTTTGGGGAAGTAGAAATTCAAAATTCCGCTTCGAACGAAACAGTTAAAAAATTGCAGGATAATTTAGGTGAATATGGAATTTCGGTTGTTGAAAGCCATAAGAGCATTCTTGTTCAAAAGATAAAAGATGCTATCATAGAAATGATTTATAGCGATGAGAAAATATCGAATGAAAAAACATCCGTTTATCTGGCCGACAAGATCGGACAAAGCTATGGATACATTTCAAACCTGTTTTCTGATGTTACCTACACATCCATAGCCAATTTTATAATTTTACAGAAAGTTGAACGTGCTAAGCAGTTGATTCTTACCAATGAGTTAACAATTACTGAAATAGCATGGAAGTTGAATTATAGCAGTGTTGCACACTTTAGTAATCAATTTAAGAATGCAACAGGCCTTACCCCAAGTGCATTTTTAAGGATTATTGATAAAAGAAAGAGTGCATTACAAAAGAAAAATTAAAAAATACATTTAAATTATATTAATCAATAAACAATACAGAAATGCAAAACGAGATAATCAGAGTGATGCTTGCAGATGATGATGAAGATGATAGACTCTTTTTTAAGGACGCATTTGAAGAAATAAAAATTAAAACTGAAGTCAGTACGTTAAAAAACGGCATCGAATTGATGAATTTTCTCAATCAACCTAAAGTTATTTTGCCGCATATACTTTTTCTTGATTTAAATATGCCGGGCAAAACAGGTATGGACTGCTTGCGAGAAATAAAATCAATAGACCGGTTAAAAGACATAGCAATAGCTATTTATTCAACATCTGCATCCGAAGAAGATATTGAAGAAACGTTTGTGCAGGGTGCGAATGTATACATAAAGAAACCACATGAGTTTTCTGCATTAAAAAAAATTCTTGAAGATGTAATAACAATAAACTGGCAGTACCATACCTCTGGATTAAATAGAGATAATTTTTTACTTAGTCTTTAGACTGATTACACATGAATTTAAAAAGTGTTTTTAATTCTTCTTTGTTTTTAAAAAGCATTTTTGCTGCTTCATTATTTATTTTAATATTTATTTCTACATTTTTATATAAGCACTCGGTCGGTTTAAATGAATCCTCTAAGCTGCTTGTTCACTCACATAAAGTGCATCTTGAATTAGAACAGCTTAACTCCACACTGAAAGATGTTGAAATTAACCAGACAGGTTATTTTATTTCAAGAGATACTATTTTTATAAAAGCATTCAATGATTCCCGTGATAAGGTGGCAAAATCTCTAAAGACCTTAAATTATTTGGTTGAGGATAATCTTACGCAGAGAAATAATCTTGATATACTGCAGCAACTAATTACACAGAGGTATAATATTCTTTTTGAAAATTCTATAAACTTAACAGATTCAATACCACTCAATGCAAAACGGTTTAATAAAAGCTTAGTTGAAGGTAAAAAGTTGATGATTTCGATACGTACGCACATCAATAAAATGGCTGATTTAGAACAGTTGTATATGGTAGAGCGTGAAGAACGTTATAAGAATGAAAGCTTTTTTACACCTTTCTATTCCATGCTGCTCTTATTGTTTTCATTAATCGTATTTGTTTTTTCATACTTTAAGATCAACAAGGATCTTGAATCGTTTAAGAAAGCAAATGATGAATTGATTATTGCAACAGAGAGTATGAAACATGCGGAAGAAATTGGTGGCTTCAGTAGCTGGCAATGGAATGTGCAATCAAATACATTTATTTATTCAGACAATCAATACCGTTTATTAGGAGCAGAACCTAACTCGTTTGTACCAAGCAATGAAGCCTTCTTGGAGTTTGTTCATCCGGAGGACAAGCACATTATTGCGAATGGTGAAAACAAAGCCGTAAACGATAAAGAATCCAGTGTAGCGTTTTACAGGATCATTCGTAAGGATGGAAGCATTCGGTATTTCAGATCCATAGGAAGATTTTTAACAAATAATAAAGGAAATAAAATTCTTATTGGAATCAACAATGATATTACAGATCAATATTTAATAAGTAAATCGCTGGAAGATCGAAATCAGGAATTGGAAAAAAGTAACAAGGAACTTGCATCTTTTAACCACGTTGCCAGCCATGATTTGCAGGAGCCGCTTCGAAAGATACAAACGTTCATATCCCGCATCTATGAAAAAGAATCCTATAATTTATCCGAAACCGGAAGAGAGTATTTTCAGCGTATTCAAGCGGCGGCAAATCGCATGCGGATATTGATAGATGATCTGTTGCTTTTTTCAAGAACAAATAAAATCGAAAAAGTATTTGAAGAGGCCGATTTGAATGAATTGCTCACGTCCGCTGAACTGGAGCTAGTTCAGACGATTGAAGAAAAAAATGCTAAAATCAATTCCACATCACTTCCAACGCTGAGTGTTATTCCATTTCAGATTCAACAATTATTTATAAACCTGATTGCAAATTCTTTAAAATATTGCAAACCGGATGTTGACCCGATTATTACTATTGGATGTAAAATTGTTAAAGCAAAAGAGTTTACGTTCTTAAATCAAAATACAAATACAGAATATTACAAAATAACCATATCAGATAATGGATTAGGTTTTGAAGCAGAATATGCGGAAGCTATTTTTACTTTATTCTATCGCTTGCATAATAATTCTGACTATCCAGGAACAGGTATTGGATTAGCGATCTGTAAAAAAATTGTTGAAAACCACAAAGGAAAAATTTTTGCTAACGGCATTCTTGGAGTAGGAGCAAGCTTCGACATTTTTTTACCTATAAAATAAAGCAAGCCAAGCGCTTGGCTTAATGGTAAACCTATAAAAATTAGAAAATTTCATGTAATCATTCTAATGTGATTCATGTGGTTATTTGCATTATCTAAAAGGAGATAATTAAAATGACCACATCTATGAAAAATTATTTAAATCTTTCAACTCTATTTTTCCAAATCCTCTTCTTGGCAGCTGTGGTATTGGGTGCAGCATTTCTGTTTAGTGGCTCTTCTTGCAATTCAATCAAAGGAAGAGATTCAAAAGCCGTTGCATGCGAATTGAATGAAGCAAGATTTGATAATTCAGAAGATATAAAAAATGCAGGGTATTTAGTTAATGTGGCTGAAATACATTTAAAAGAAATTCATCTGGCCCGGGTTGCACAACAAAAGGCAAAACATATTGATGTAAAAGAATTGGGCAAAATGATTGAAAAGATGAATGCCAATACGTTAAATGCTTTATCAATTCTAGCAAATAAAAAATCTATTTCCATTCCAGGTTCTACTACAATACAGGGCTTGGAGGCGGCTGATTTTTTAAATAAAAAATCAGGCATTTCTTTCGACAAAGAATATTGTGATATGATGGTTGTAAGTCAAAAACGTATCATTGATATATTTGAAGACATCGTAGACGAATCTGAGGATGCAGAAATTAAGATCTGGGCTTTTTGTGCTTTACCTGCTTTACGAAAACATTTAGACTATGCTCTTATATGTCAGAAAAAATATGCCGCAATATAAGTCGATTAAAATAACTAAAGCATAAAATAATATTATGGATACTTCAATTCAAAAATTAAGCATATGGAAATTAATTATTTCAATAATAGGTTGTGAACTTACAGGTGTTTTAAGCAGCATACTTTCTAATGCAGCTATGAATCCATGGTTTGATAATCTGAATAAACCTTCATGGAATCCACCGTCTGCCGTATTTGGTCCGGTTTGGTCTATATTATATCTTTTAATGGGAATTAGTTTGTGGCTGGTATGGAAATCAGAGAAACCAACAAACGAAAAAGAGATTGCAGTAACATTTTTTATCATACAACTCTTTCTAAATTTTTGGTGGTCTTTATTATTTTTCAAATTTCATTCGCCTGAATTGGCATTGGTGGATATAACGTTATTATTAATATTGATATTGGTTACAATCATTCAATTTTTTCCTATTTCTAAAACTGCAGCATACATTTTAATTCCTTATTTATTGTGGGTTGCTTTTGCAACAATTTTAAATGCTAGCATTTTGATTTTAAATTCATAGTTATTCAATTTCTAAATTATACTCTATGCTAGCTTACTTAAAAGAACTGTCGGCTTTATTCAAGACCACTTTTCAGGAGTGGAACAAAAGAGATCCGTTTAAACAAAGTGCTGTTATTGCATATTATGCTATTTTCAGCATGCCGGGTTTATTAGTCTTGATCGTTACGATAACCGGATACTTTTTTAATAAAGATATTGTAAATAAAAATTTGATCGATCAGGTAACACATACACTGGGATCAGACATTGGGGATCAGGTAGAGCTTATCTTGCACAATGCCGGGAAAACGAAAGCAACTATTTTAGGAACAATCATTGGCGTTGGAACATTGTTACTTGGCGCAACAGGCGTTTTTGTTGCGCTTCAAAAAACCTTGAATGAGATATGGGAGGTTGAGACTTCGACAAAAAAAGGAATACTGATCGTATTAAAAAGTAGAATGTTTTCCTTTGGTTTAATTTTGGCAATAGCATTTTTACTCTTGATATCGCTTGTTGTATCCACAGCATTGTCTGCACTGGGTGAATGGATTCACTCAGATTCTTCCGAAGTATTTATTGTTGTATTTAATGTGTTCAATTTTATTATATCTTTAATCATCATTTCTTTTTTGTTTGTGCTGATGTTTAAAATATTACCTGACGCTAAAATAAAGTGGAATCAGGTTTGGCTGGGAGGACTTGTGACCGGTATTTTATTTACCATTGGAAAAACAGCATTGGGCTTTTATTTTGGGAAAACAACACCCGAGTCAGCTTATGGAGCTGGCGGTTCCATTGTTTTATTATTGCTGTGGGTTTCGTATTCTTCAATGATTTTATTTTTTGGTGCAGAGTTTACAAATACGTATACAAAGAAATATTTTTCAAAACCGAAGCCAACCGAAATTGCAGAACGTAAAACATAAAAAGATTCATAAAATAAATTTCTTATAACAACGGGGTGGCCTTATTTAAAGGGCACCCCGTTGTTATTTAAACCAACTTCTAATGATCATATAAGAGTTATAACCCTTTAAACAGATAATTACAATGTAATGGGAATGATATAAAAGATTAATATTTTTTTGTAATGCTATCGGAAGAGAACGTATGCACATTTGTAATGTTAATTAACAACAGCTATAAAAAACTAAAACAACAAAACATTAAAACTTTTAACAATATGAAAACGACAATCATTAAAGCATCATCAGTTATTTTCTTCTCGTCTCTACTTTTTGGATTGACATCTTGCGAAAATAAAACAGAACATTCAGATATTGACGACAAGCATTCAGAGCCAAAAACAGAAGAGGTAGCAAAGGAACAGAATGACAAAAAATTTACAGAAAGCGACGACGAGAAAAACGCGAAGTTTTTGGTGAAGGCTACTGAAATAAATTTAGAAGAAATTTCTCTTGGGAAATTAGCTCAACAAAGAACTACAAATGCGGATGTAAAAGAATTGGCTAAAATGATGGAAAAAGCACATACCAAAGCATTGGCAGATGTAAAAGGCTTAGCTGCTAAAAAAGGCATTTCTGTTCCAACGGAAGACACCGAAGATGTTAAAAATGCTTACACTAAATTCTCTGAGAAAAAGGATCAAAAAGAATTTAACAAAGATTATGCAGATCAAATGGTTGATGGCCATAAGAAGGCAATCGAATTATTTGAAAAACAATCTACAGAATCAAGCGATGGAGATATTAGAGCATGGGCTGCTTCTATGTTGCCGGAATTAAGAACACATTTGGATCATGCGGTTGCTGTTCAAAACAAATTGGAAAAGAAGTAATTCTTTATTGCCGAAAGAATAAAACAAAAAAAATATCATAAACTCTAAACACATACAATCATGGGAAATTTACTTTATATCATCGCAGTAGTATTAATTCTTTTTTGGGCAGTTGGCTTCTTTGCTTATGCAGCCGGAGGAATTATTCATGTATTACTTGTTATAGCAGTTATTGCTATTTTATTACGAGTTATTCAAGGCAACAAAGTTGTCTAAATTTTATAAACGACAAACAATTATTCTTAAACAATTTAAACAAATACAACTATGAGTTCAGGTAAAGTATTATTAGGCGTATTGGCAGGAGTTGCCGTAGGTGCATTGGTTGGTACATTGTTAGCACCAGACAAAGGTTCAGAAACAAGAAAAAAAATCCTTGACAAAGGAGAAGGTTATGTGGATGATTTAAAAGATCAATTCGATGAACTTCTTGCTGCACTTAAAGATAAGTATGCAGATAAAGCAGAAGATCTTCTTGCAAAAGGAAAGTCTAAATACAACGAAGCAAAAAATGAATTTAAAAGTTCAGTTGCAGAAGTATAGTCAGAATTTCTTGAATAAAAACATACAGCCATGGAAAACAATGTAACACCAATAGAGCTGCTTTTTCAACGAGCAGAAGATTATAGCAAAACAACATTCACCTTATTAAAACTTAATGCGGTTGATAAGTCAGCGAATATGTTTTCATACTTAATGATAAAGTTGACGCTTCTATTAGTGTTTACATTGTTTTTATTAACATTTAGTATTGGCCTTTCTTTATGGATTGGTGAATTATTAGGGAAATCGTACTATGGGTTTTTTGTTGTCGCAGCTTTATATAGTTTAGGTGGGTTGCTTGTTTATATTTTTGGATCGAACTGGATCGGCACTCCGGTTAGAACCGCAGTGATTGCTGAACTATTAAAAAAAGAAGATCATGAAAGAGCAACAAGATAATTTAACTGAAGCAATTAACTTGCTTAAAAAGAAACAATCTATTGAACTGCGACTTTTAAAAGAGCAGGTCCATGTGGTTCATGAAAGCATTAAACCAATCAATATTATAAAAAATGCTTATCATCAAGCAGTAAATACACCCGATATTAAAAACAACCTTATTGATAATATCATTGGGATGGCTTCGGGTTATATTTCAAAAAAAATATTTGTAGGCGGATCGCACAATCCTCTTACGCACATTGTAGGTAACCTATTGCAAATGGGTGTGACGAATGTTACAGCAAAAAATTCCGACACCATCCGATCCATTAGTGAAAAGGTAATGCAGTTTGTTTTAAAAAAGCGAGTAAAGACTACGTAGTTTAAAGCACTTCATTAATAGATGTTAATTAAAAGGAGATTAGTTATGAAAACAGTATTTATGCCTTTTACGGTGACCATAGTATTTGGTTTAATAGTATTGTCATCATGTAGTTCAGGTAAAAAGATGCAAACTGCTTCGACACCTGAAACAAAGGTTCAAAAGGAAAAGGAAGTAGCAAGTGCTAAAAAAACCGAAACGGTTGTTCCAAAAACCAAATCAGCAACAACGCTTCCTGCTGAAGTGAAGGATAATTTTGGGAACAGATTTCCTTTGGCAAAAGATGTGAGTTGGGAAACATATTCAGATCTGGCTAACACTGAAAAAACAAATTACAGTGTTGTGTTCGTTGAAAGTGGAAAAACACATTGGATTATCTATTCTTCAACAGGAGATATAATAGAAGAAAGAAAAGAAATTGAAATAGATCAGTTGCCGCAAAATATTTATAATGTCATTAAAGAAAAATATTCGACATATAAAATTGTTTCAGCAGCAACATATAGTCATATAAATAAAGAAGGCTCGTATGTAGTTGTTCTGAAACCTGTGTCTCAAAATGATGCAAAAGAAATTGAAGTGATTTTCAGAGAAAATGCTTCCCAGGTTGGATAGTTAAAACAGTGTTTATTTTCAGGGGTTAAAATGTACGTCAGGAGGAATCATTCGATTTCTTCTGGCGTATTTTATTTTCATTTTATTGAATTAGATGGAATATCTATAACAAATTGACATTTCCGTGTAAAACTTTACATTCCTGAAACCAGCATCTTTGAAGTAATATCAGTGTCTAGAATAGTAATCGAAATCTATTATTTTAAACAAGTACGCATATGAAAATTACGCACTCATTTATCGTTTTAACATCCCTTGTTTTTATAACAGGCTCGATGTTAACTGTTGCTATGGATTTAAAAGCCACAACAGATAATGTGTATACTAATGTAGTACAAGCAAAGCAGAAATATGTGGAGAAAATGCAAGTGGATCACGCTGAAAAACAGATACAAAAAACATCAAAGGAATCTGATATAAATCAGGCAAAAACGTTGTATAAAATAAAACTGGAATCGTTGAATCAAAGTCATACAGCAAAATCAACTAAATACTTTCCAGGCAAAAGAGGTTAGAACAGAACATCTGTTGACTAAAATTATAATGTCTACAAACATAAAAATATCAAAGCAAACAATACAAATTTAAAATATATAAATCATGGGAAATTTACTTTATGTTATCGCTGTTATCTTAGTTATTGCTTGGGCAATCGGTGTATTAGGCTTTCATACAGGTGGCATTATTCACATATTACTTGTCATAGCAGTTGTAGCTGTGTTGCTTCGTATAATCCGAGGCTGATTTTTAAAATTCGATACATAAAACAGATGTTTGCTTAAGGCAGGCATCTGTTTTTTATTTTTAGATGAAAATCATAAATTAGATATTTTGAACTTGGGTTTTATACCTTGAATAGTGTATTTTTATAATAAATCTTTGGCTTGATGATTGTAAGATATAAAAGCAAAAAATACATAATCAATATAAACTATAGTTATGAGATTTTTAATTCTTATTGTAACACTGATTTTTTGCAAAGGAGTACATGCTCAAAATTCTTTTGACAGTGCCGTGTTTGACAATTCGTTTGCATTTAAGAACGGTATCTATACGTCTCTTCAGGAATTAATTTATAATTCTCCAAGCTATCCGGATTCCGAATTGGAGCTTGATAAAAACCAGCAATCCATAAATCTTGATCGCCTCTATTATGTTAATAGCCGAGGCACACGATTAAAATATGAATCCTTCTTATATGCCACAGTTGTTGATGGACATTTATCTATTTTTTATAAAAACGAATTAAGCTCTGTTTTTTTAAAAGGAGCAATATCAACATTCATTTTAAAGGAATTAGTAACAACAACACATTACCCCACATATAATAATGGACTTGGACAGAATGGGCTTCCCATGACATCCATGCCCTATACAACAACGAGTGTTGAGACAAATATTTATTTTTTAGATTTTCAGACAGGTTTAATTGCAAAAGTAGATAAAGATAATCTTGACCCGATCATAAGAAGAGATCCGACATTGTATGAAAGTTTCAGAAAAATAAAAGGAGACTCCCATCATAAAAATTCATATCCGTTCATTTCACAATACAATGCGCGCAATAAAATTTACATTATGATATTGGCGCCTGAGGATACAGAGATGGGTCAATAATTAAAAATAAATCACAAGATTAAATTTAAAATAAAATGAAAAAGTATTTCCTTAGAATCGTTGTCGTATTTGTTGTTGCCTTGAGTGCCTGTTCGAATCAGCAGCAGGCACAAGCGCTTACGGAAACTGCCGATTCGGTTAAATTAAGTGCTGTTGCATTTGATGAAAAACTGAAGAACACAAAAGATGCAATTCTGCTTGATGTACGTACACCGGATGAATTCTCGGAGGCGCATATTCAAAACGCTACAAATGTAGATTGGAACAATGCTGATTTTAAAACAAAGGTGGCACAATTAGATAAATCAAAGCCTGTATTTGTCTACTGCTTAAGAGGGGGACGCAGTTCTTCTTCCATAGAATTTTTACAAGCTAACGGCTTTCAGCAGGTATATGAATTAGAAGGTGGTATTCTAAAATGGAAGGATGCAAACTTACCGCTGGTATCAGCTGCAGCGCCAACAGAAACGGACGCAACGGAAGATATGACCTTGGTAGAATTTCAAAAATTGTTACTGACAGACAAATATGTATTGGTCGATTTTTATGCAACGTGGTGCGGTCCGTGTAAACAAATGGAACCCGATCTTGAAGACATTGCTGAAACAATGAAAGACAAAGTTGTTGTGATCCGGATTGATGTAGATAAAAATCCAACGATCTCTAAACATTTTGAAATTGAATCGCTGCCAACGCTTCAAATTTATAAAGGCCAAAAACTTGTTTGGGAAGACATTGGTTATAAGACTAAGAAGCAGTTGTTGAAAGAATTGAAATAAACTGAACACCAACTTTATCGATCTTAGTAATTACTCCAGAGGAGTAATATATCTGTAGAAAAGATACCTCTAAAAATCCTTATGCACGGAGCTCCGTTTAGGAGCGACGGCTAATCACTATATATACCGTCCCGATGGGACTTGTGCATGTTTTGATTATGCTTGGTTTACTACAGATATTATATCCCTAACGGGATTATGCGAAAATTATTCTTTATTATTGTAATGAGAGAACTTGTGCTTTACCATCCTTCACTTATCTGACGGACATGTTGAATTCTATATTCATCCCCTTTTCACCACAACTCAACTCGCTGTTGCGCCTTTTCGGCCAACAGCCCAGTGCAGTATTTTTCATTAAATAATAACATCGTATCCAATTCGCACCCCCTTTTTTGCTTTGTATACTTATCTCTCTATTTTTGTCGTTCGCTCATTATATACATGCTCAACGAATTTAAAAGCCTACTCAAAGACACAACCAAATCTGCGGTTGGTCTGTATAAAATCATGATTCCTATTTCAATTGCTGTTAAATTGTTACAGTATCTGGGCTGGATCAATATGCTAGGCGATGCATTGGCACCCATTATGAAGTTAATTGGTTTACCCGGTGCCTGCGGAATCATTTGGGCAACAACCATGGTTACCAATATTTACGGTGGTATGATGGCATTTTATTCGCTGGCCATTTCAGATTCCCTAACAACCGCGCAGGTTTCTATATTGTGCAGCATGATGTTGATGGCACACGCACTTCCCATTGAATTACAGATCGCACGAAAAGCGGGCTGCAGATTGTGGGTCATGTTTTTGATCCGTTTCGGTTTTGGTATCGTCGCAGCTTTTGTGATGAATCAACTACTGCTTGCAACACATTTTTTACAGGAACCAAATATCATACAATGGAAACCGGAAGTGCTTGCCGACCCGACCTTGTTGGATTGGTTTCTTGGAGAAATTAAAAAATACATCATTGTGTTTTTTGTTGTGATGGCACTGCTTTTTGTAATGCGTGTATTAAAGAAGTCGGGAGCTTTAGATAAATTCAGCGCAGCGTTAAAACCCGTATTGGGAATTATGGGCATCAATAAAGATGTGATCCCGATGACGGTTATCGGGCTTAGCTTAGGTATTTTATACGGCGGCGCCTTGATCATTAAAGAAACGGAAGAAAAAAATATTCCGAAGATGGATGTATTTTATGCGTTCGTATTGATGGGACTTTGCCATAGTTTAATTGAAGATTCCTTGCTGATGATTTCTATGGGTGCGGATTGGTCCATGATCTTTATTTTTCGAATGCTATTTGCATTATTGGTTACGTTTATACTTGTGAAGATTGCCAAACGGATTCCCGAAAAATGGATCGAAAAAATCGTTACCAGAAAGGCTTAATATCAGCCTAAACGTTGAATAATCATTTACATAAGAACACTTGAATCTTTTATACATCGAAATAAAATACGTACTTTAGCCACATGAAAAAGAGCCTTTTACTGATTTCCTTTTTAGCAGTTGTTTTGGCAAGCTGCACGAATGAAAAACCACTCGCACAAAAAACAGCAGCGGATACATTAAGCGAAATTGAAATATTAGATCCTGAAGCAGAGAAACTTTTTTCTAAAGATGCGAAGGCAGAAATTTTAGCACAAGGTTTTCTTTGGTCTGAAGGTCCGTTGTGGTTGAAAGATCAGCAAAAAATCATTTTTTCAGATGTGCCAAGAAATACCATTAACAGTTGGTCTGAAAAAGAAGGCTTAAAAGTATATTTAACTCCATCCGGTTATACAGATACAATCGCCCGAGGTGGCGAAACAGGTTCAAATGGTTTGTGTTTGAACAACAACGGCAAGTTGGTACTGGCACAGCACGGCGATCGACGCATTGCAGAAATGCAGGCTTCATTAAGTGCGCCAAAACCGGAATTTAAAACACTTGCAAATAAATTCGACGGAAAACGTTTTAGTAGTCCAAATGATGTATGTGCGGATAAAAAGGGAAACTACTACTTTACGGATCCTCCGTACGGTTTGGTAAAACAGGAAAACGATTCATCGAAAGAACAGACAAAAGAAGGTGTTTACAGAATCAACATTGATGGTTCTGTTGAACAGTTGATTGATTCATTGACCCGTCCGAATGGCATCATCGTTTCAAATGATGGCAAGAAATTATACGTTGCGAATTCCGATCCGGCTCGTGCAATCTGGGCAGTATATGACATAGATGAAGGAGGAAAATTATCCAATGGAAAAGTATTTATGGATGCTACATCCTTTGTGAATAAAGGCAAAGGCTTACCGGATGGTTTAAAAATGGACAGCAAAGGGTATATCTATGCATCGGGCCCAACAGGCATCTGGGTATTTAATCCTGCAGGCAAACATATAGCTACCATAAAAATTAAAGAACATGCATCCAATGTTGCATTGGACGATTCGGAATCTTATTTATACATTACTGCAAACATGTATTTATTACGTGTGAAATTGAGCAAATGAGCACCTTGCACAAATCAATAAAAGACGATGAAAAAGAATGGCCTTCCGAAAATCGGGAGGCATATTTTGAAGCATTGTTTCATACGTATTACAAGCAGCTTTGCCGCTTCTCTTTTCGCATTGTACACGATCGGGACAAGGCTGAAGATGTGGTGCAGACCTGCTTTATAAATTTTTGGAATAAAAGAGAATCTACTTCGATTCAAACATCTTTTAAAGCCTATTTATTTCGCTCGGTATACAACCGCAGCATCAATGAATACACCCGTTCTAAAAAAATAATCAACGAAGAAATTTCTGTTTTAAATGAGACAAGCAGTTCTGCGTCGGATGATCCGGAATTGTTGTTACAGGCTCAGGATGTACAGAAAAAAATTGATCAGGCAATTGCAGCAATGCCCGATGGTTGTAGAACGGTGTTTATGCTGAGCAGAGAAGATCAATTATCATATAAAGAAATTGCCGAAATGCTTCATATTTCGATTAAAACGGTTGAAAATCAGATGGGTAAAGCCCTCAGAATTATGAGAGAACACCTTTTTATTCTACTGATTATCTGTCTGTCGGAAGATATTACACATTTTTTTAACTCATAGTAGGGGTGAACCACTAATCTATTGTCTTATTATTGAAATGGCCATGAAGAACACAAGCATACCGAATAGCGAATACTGGTACGAGATCATTACTGCTTATAAGCACGGTGAACTTTCGGATCAGCAGGAGCAGGAACTTTTCCGTTGGAAAACAGAAAAGCCGGAGCATGCTGTATTCTTCGAGGAAGTTGAACAATCATGGATTGCATCCCGTGAAAAAATGGCATTCCCGGAATTTGATATATCAAGCGCCTGGAATAAAGTTAAAGCACAGACAATCGATGAAAAGCAAGCCAAAGTGATTTCTATCTGGAGTCAATTGCTTCAAGCACCAATTACGCGGGCTGCAGCTGCAGTATTGGTACTCGCTTTGATTACATGGGCGATGAGCAATGTGTTGTTTACAAAACCAACGTTCACAGATTTAAGAGCTTTGAATGGGATGAAAGAATTTTACCTGCCCGACAGCAGTAAAGTTTACTTGCACGACACTACAACAGTGCGCTACTCTTCTACTTATGGAGAAGACGACCGTATGGTTTTCCTGGATGGAGAAGCTTTCTTCGAAGTTCGTAAAGACGCATCAAAACCATTTACCGTTCTTTCCTATCGTTCGCGTGTGATTGTGAAGGGTACGTCGTTCCTGGTACGCAGCAGAGCTACAGATTCGGTTGATGTAGTTGAAGTAGAAGAAGGTAAAGTAGCAGTACTTGAAAAATACAGTCGCTCAGGAAAAGAGATTATGCTTACAAAAGGAATGGCATGTTCTGTAGATATTTATGGAGGCCTACATAAAAGCACAGAAACGATTACCAAAACAGCAGCCTGGAGGAATTCTGAATTAATGATTTTCGTTGGAACACCTTTAAATCAAGTGTTGGCTGATTTGAAAAGCATAACAGGGGCTCGGGTAATTTTAGAAAAAAGTGAAGCGGGCACTTGCAGATTTACAGGAGAGTTTGACAATGCCAACCCTGCTGAAATTGTAGAGATCATCGCCCTTTCAATGAACATGAAAGTCGAAAAAGAAGGAGACACCTTCATCCTTAGAGGAAACGGCTGCAAATAACATTCAATTAACGTATTAACTTTCAACGATGAAGACAATAGTTAAACTTCATATGGTATTGGTATGTCTGATATTTTCTGTACAGTTTACTTCTGCACAGGTATTAGAAAAAAAAGTAACCATAAACTTCCAGAATATAACCTTAGATCAAGCACTAAAAAAAATAAAAGCTACGTATGGAGTAAACTTTTCTTTTTCGCCGGATCAAATAAATTTAAGTCAGAAGGTCTCATTAAATGTCACAAACACCACGCTGAATGAAGCATTGAAGCAATTGTTTGAACCTACGCCAATCACGTTCAAAGCGGTGGGAAATCAGATTGTTTTGAAAAAAGGAAAAGTTGCAGTTACAAATTCCGCATCGGGAACAAAATCGGTCTATGCCGCACCAAAGCCTGCAGGCAGCGATACGCTATCAAAGAAGATTGCTCTAAAAGACACCACGCAAAATCCAAAATTAGTATTGGAAGCAAAACCCTTAGTTGTATCTTCAAAAGATACTTCACAAGCAATAAAAGAATTGGATAGTCAGTACACAAAAGGACTTACCGATTTAAATTCCAGCTATACACAAAAGAAAGACAGTGTTGCTACAGCATCATTTGCTAATAAAACAAAATTGAAACAAAGCTGGAAGGCAGCAAAGATTGCACTTGCAAACGAGTATAAACAAATTAAAGACAGTATTCTTTTTTCTAAAAAGAACAAAGATAACATCTCAGATACTTCTGAAGTTTCTTATGACGAAGATCTGTTGATACACGATGATTTTCAATTCACAGGTGTATATCCTTTCGGAACACACATGCAAACCAGTGGCTTGTATCGAAACGATTGGTCTCTGAATGCATTGGTAGGTTACAATGGTGCGGTTTCAGGTTTTGAATTCGGTTTCCTGGGAAATGTTGTACGTAAAGAAGTTCAAGGAGCCCAGCTTGCTGGTGTATTTAACGCTGCAGGAGAATATGTGCGCGGCGGACAGATTGCAGGCATTGCAAATGTAAGCAGTCAGGAAGTTATCGGCGGACAGGTTGCAGGTATTGTGAATGTTGCAGGAGGTGCCATTTCCGGTTCGCAGATCGCAGGTGTGGTGAATGTTGGAACAGAACAATTAGATGGTGTACAGATTTCCGGAGTAGTTAATCAGCACAATGGTACAATCAATGGCGGACAAATTGGTCTGATAAACCACGCACGTAAAGTATCCGGATTTCAATTGGGCTTTATCAATATCAGCGATACAATAAAAGGTGTACCTGTAGGTTTGTTATCTATTTCAAAAAATGGATATGGCAGAGTAGAAGGATATTACTCAGAAACAACACAAGGCAATATATTGATCAAAACAGGTGTAAAAAGTTTTTATAACATCTTCCAGTTTGGCGCCAACTATAATCCGGATAATTATTATCGATGGACCTTTGGATATGGCTTTGGATCTACGATACAGATGACGAAGCGTTCAACACTCTCATTTGATTTACTTGCAATGCACATTAATGAAAACGAATTTTTTACAAATAAAGTAAATGAACAAGGACAGCTGCGTATTATGCTTGGCGTGAATTTATCAAAACGCGTTTCGCTTTTTGCCGGTCCGACATTAAACACGTCGTTTTCAGAATTTACAAATGCAGACGGTTCAACAGGATCTAAAATGATTCCTAAGGGAAGCATCTTGTATGAACAGAACATCAACGGAAGTAATGGCAGAATATTTTACAATCCGTATTGGGTTGGTATCAATGCCGGTATTCGTTTTTAACCACGGATGTAACCGGAAGAAAGTGATTTGCATGATGTGTTAGTGAACATTATTCGTCGCACCACTTTTTTATGGTCCGACAAATCAACCAGTACAATTTAAAAACATTCTTGAAATTTAGTAACAGCAAAAATTGCTGAGAGATAAAATATTGTTCAAGCGTTAAAAATGTATTATGAAAATAAAATATATTTTATTCGGCATATTTTTAATAACCATGATTGCTTCGTTTAATAATTGTATCAAAGCTACTCATGAACGATTGAATCTAGATAACAAAGAGTTTATGGACTTCTAATTGGTTCCTTCGCATAAAGTGAAGGGATAAGTATACTTAGCGGCATGAAAAATATTTAATCAAGACTACAGAATCTCAACATAATTTCTGAATAGCTTTCTCACATTAATTAAACCTTCAACTTTTAATTGTATGAGAAAACTAAAAACCGTTTTAGCAATAACTGCTGCAACTGCAGTATTTGCTGCTTGTACCATCGTTCGTCCGGGCGAAGTAGGCATGATCCAGAAAGTAGGAGTGATCAAACCTCAGCCTATACATGCAGGTGCAAGAGGATATAATCCCTTTACCACAAAAATTATAAAAGTCAATGTTCGTGTTAGGGAAGTATACAGTAAACTAATTGTGCCAACAAAAGAAGGATTGAGTATTGATGCTGAAATCAGCTTGCTGTATCATATCAACCCGGATAGCGCAAAAGCAGTGTATGTTCGCTTCGGACAAAATTTTGAAGAGGTTGCAATCATGACAAACTTCAGAGCTACGACAAGAGAGATCACAGCAAAATATTTTGCTACAGAACTATATTCAACAGAAAGAGAAAAAATTGAATCTGCGATTAAAGAACAGATGATAGCTGCTGTTCACAAATACGGTTTTGTGATCGATGCTGTATTATTAAAAGACATTGTACTTCCCGATCAGATAACAAAAGCAATTCAGAATAAAGTGCAGGCGCAGCAGGAAGCTTTGCAGATGGAATACGTTATTCTAAAGCAACAGAAAGAAGCTGAAAGATTGGTTGTTGAAGCAGAAGGTATAAAAAAGGCACAGGACATTATTAACTCTGCCATGACACCGGCTGCTCTTAAATATAAATATATTGAAATGATGAAAAATCTTTCAACTTCACCCAATGCAAAGGTCATTATTACCGGAGGTAATGGTGATGTGCCAATTATGGTTGGCGGAGAATAATATAAAAGGAATGGCGCCTACAAGCGCCATTCCTTTTATGCTTTTATACTTAAATTTCTCTGAACATAGAGTTCATACATAAGCATCTTTGTAAAATCAATTAGCATATTTAAATTTTCCGGCTTAATACGCCGGGCTTTTTTATATACGAAGATCATGTTGTGCTTAGACTCCAGACGGAAACCTTTGTGTTTTTCAAAAAACCGGATTAATGAATTTGTAAAAAAATCTGAAATTGCTTTTTCATCCGGACCTTTTAATATATAGTAATATGAAAATACAGAATGCTGACTAAAGTCAATATCTTTAAAAGATGAATCATCTTTGTAATCATCTGTAAATCCATCCGGCTCTAAAATAAACTCCGGTATATTCATTCCGGGTATAGAGAATAATGCATTTGTCATATTGATGTTATGTGATCTGTTTCCTGTTGTGTGAATCAACATTAAATCTGACAATTCAAAATTCATATTATAATGAGATCCTACAAGTACATTTCGTTGAAGTTTTATTTGAATATGTTTCGTTGCCAAAAAATCTTCCAGCTTTGACAGGTTAGAAACAATCCGATGGTCGAAAGTAAAACCGTTTTTGTTTGCAAAGTCCTGCAATTCTAACTGACGCTGTGTAAGTATATCTGTATCGACAATCCTTCTGGAGGCCAGGGGATGATCGCTTAAATGTTTATGATGGTCCAGTCCAGCCAACACGATCTGTCCACCCTTCTTTTGAATTTTTTCTTCGTGGTAATACAAATGTTCTAAAAAGGTATGATCAACAACTTTTGCTTTTGAAAAATCGAAAGTGACGTTTGAATATTCAGGTAATGTCTGTAAATATTTTTTGACACCCATATAATTTGAAAATACTGCGGCATCATAAATATGAAGTGTATAATTATGAGCGCCTTCCTGTTTTAATTCTGCACTGGTTTTAAATAAGCTATTTATTTTCACACCAAAGTATGCATGGATAATAAGTTCTAAAATGATGCCAGCAAGTATGCCCCAAAGCACATTGGTAAACAAGCAGATAATTAAAGTGGCAATAAATACAACGAGTTGTTCGGCTCCGATTTTATAAGCTGCTGCCATTTGCTTGGGTGATGCCAATTTATAAGCAATATATATTAAGATACCGGATAGCGCAGCTTGCGGGACAATTCGGATCAAGGGCTCTCCAATAACAACAATTAACAATAAAAAGCCTGCGTGAAAAAAATTAGACCAAGCTGATTGTGCGCCATAATTAACATTGAGTAAACTTCTTTTAGCATCCGAAATCATCGGCAAACCTCCAATTAATGCCAGAAGAGAATTACCTATGCCTATTGCAAACAGATCTTTATTCAATCGCGACTTACGGCCTTTGGAATCCACCATTTCGATTGCTTTGGAACTTAGCAACGATTCTAAACTGCCAGCTAATGCAATCATTAAAATATATTGTAATGAATTTAAAGAAATCAATTGCGAAAAATCCGGAAACATAATGCCTTCAAATAAATTACCCGGCAACGAAACTAAATATTCACTACCATCAGGCATGCCTTGAATATTAAAGAAAATGCTTAAGGGAATAGCAACAACAATAACTACTAGAGGAGCGGGTACATAAGCAGTCCAGGAACCTTTCAAAAAGCTCATGCCAATCATAATACCTAAACTTGTGAAGCCAATAATAGCAATGTTAATATTCAGGTGTGCAACGCATTCAGGAATTTCCATTAATAGATCTATAGGAGTCTTTCCATGCACATGGGCGCCAATGAGAACAGGAAATTGTTTGATGGCGATCATAATGCCAAAACTTGCCATCATACCTAATACTGCTGAAGCCGGGAACGAGTCACCCAAAGCTCCAAAGCGAAGAACAGCAAAAAACATTTGCACAATACCTGCAACAAATAAACAGGCCAGGACATAAGGAAATGGATTTTCTCCAAACGAATGAACAGCTGCTAAAATAATAACACACAATCCACTCGCCGGCCCTTTTATATCTACATGTGTTCCCGATATAAATGTTATAATTAACCCTCCAACGAGAGCAGTATAAATGCCGGATACAGCAGGGAAACCACTCGCAAGAGCAATTCCCATGCAAAGAGGCAACGCAATAAGCGATACGACGAATGCAGCCAGCAGATCTTTTTGTAAATATTTTTTAAATGCAGAACTGTCGGCCGCCGGATTGAGTACTCTTGAAAGTTTCCAGCGACTTTTAGATTCGGATTCAAGTTCTTCTACCTCGAAGATTAATTCTTCTTGAACAACCATAACTATTGAATAAAGTATAAAAGCATTGCTGTTTTAAGAGCAATGCTTTTGTTTGTAATAACGGAGTAAGAATCATTTTGTCATAAAATTTGGATATGCTTCCATATAATGTTCGGATTCATCCAGTCCGAAAATTTCTTCTTCTTTGTCAACACGTAGTCCAATAGTATATTTAATAATGAGGAATATAATGAATGAACTGGCAAACGCTGTAATACCTACGGCACCAATACCAATCAATTGTGTAATGAATTGTTCACCACCAGCTTTTGTTCCGAAAAGACCTACAGCTGCTGTACCCCAGATACCACATACCAGATGAACAGACAATGCGCCGACAGGATCATCCAGTTTTAATTTTTCAAACATAATTACTGACCCAACAACCAAAGATCCGCTTACAAGACCGATAATCACTGAATCAAGTATACCCATGTTATTGGCCCCGGCAGTAATTCCTACAAGGCCAGCAAGAATGCCATTCAAAACCATTGAGAGGTCAAAGTTTTTATTAACAGCAAATATTGTAAACGAAGCAGCAATTGCCCCGGCAGAACCTGAAAGACATGTCATAACCAAAACCCTTGAAACAACGCCGGGTTCGGCAGACAATACGGAACCTCCGTTGAAACCAAACCAACCGAGCCAAAGCAGAAATGTTCCGATAACAGCCGACGTCATATTATGACCCGGGATAGGCTTGATCATTCCTTTTTCGAATTTGCCGTGCCGTGCACCAAGCAGTATAACACCTGCAAGTGCAGCCCAGCCACCAACAGAATGTACCAATGTAGATCCTGCGAAATCCTGAAAACCGATCGTGTTTAACCAGCCGTATCCCCATTTCCAGCTACCAATGATTGGATATATAAAAGCTGTGAAAATAGTTGTGAAAACCATGAAACTCATAAGCTTGATCCGTTCTGCTACTGCACCTGAAACAATTGTTGCAGCAGTAGCGGCAAACATTGCCTGAAATAAAAAATCTGTCCAGTAGGTCATGCCTGCATTATAAGCAGCGGTTTCTCCTCCTTCAGGTAGTGCAATGCCCCAACCCGTAAAGCCAATGAAATCCATGGAAACATTTTCTATAAATCCCGGATACATAAAATTAAAACCACAAATAGCGTGTGTTAGAATTCCGATTGCAGGAACTATGGAGTTTTTAAATAAAACGTTTGTCGTATTTTTTGCTTGAGTAAGTCCCGATTCAAGTGTCGCAAATCCAAGGTGCATAATAAATACAAGAGCTGTTGCTACCATCATCCACACATTGTTCGATTTGAAAGAAGAATTTGCGATGGTATCTTTTGTGATAGCAAGTTCGGTTCGGGTTTTGAACATCAATTCATTTGTAGCATGTAATGAATCGTTTAAAGCAGTTTGTGCAAGATTTAAACTATCAACCAACATCTGTTGCTTGATAAGCATAACAGAGTCATACATTTCAGGTGTTACGTTTGGCATACTTATTTAAGTTGATTAAAGAAAAGAACAAAAGGGTACCTTTCACTGCCTTGAAAAGACAGCTGTATGATTCGGACATCTGCTTAAGCAGATTCCAACGTATTCATACTATATGCTTATTCGTGCGAAATTGTGGAAATTCCGCTACTACTACTTCTACTTATTTGAGTGAAGAATCAGATACTGATTCTAACGGAAGTTTTAATGTCTTTTACAAAGATCTTCCCGTCGCCGGCTACACCTGTGGTAGCGGCTTTTTTAATACAGTCGACTACTTCTGCTGCGTCGACTTCAGGCACTACTATTTCAATTTTTCTTCTCGAAATTGAGCTTGCATCAAATATGGTTGTTCCTCTGTAGGAACCTTTGTGCTCTTTCGTAAAGGTTACTCCTTTAACGTCAAAAAAAATGAAGAACTCTACTCCAATGGCATGTAATGCATCCCGGACATCATCAAATTTTCCTGCACGGATAATAGCACTTATTTCTACCATCATATAGTTATGCTCCTTTCTATCGATATAACTATATCGATATTTTAATAATAGAAAATCTATTTCGTGAAAACAAAAAAATTTAACTTAATTGCGGTTTTTATGCATTTTAGAATATTTTATATTAAAAAAATTCAATTTAAAATTTATTTTCAACTATTAGATTAAGAGCATTATTTTGTATTTCGGCAAGAGAAAACGATATTTACAAACCCAGCCTTTATTATGTTAGTCCCTGAATGAGAAATATCCGCCACCATGCACTTATAATAACTTGTAACGATAGAAAGATCCTGGACTCTATCCGTAACAAAGCGATTGAACTTTATAAATTGCATATGGAAGCATCTAATGGGTCCAATTTGGTTTCTGAAATCAAAGACAGTATTGTAAATAATTACTGCTCATTTTTTATCATTCCGGATGGAAGTAAAGAAGGATATGATGCTTCAGACGATGGAGATATCATTCGTGAAAAACTGATCGATCATTTAAAGCCTCTTTGTAAATCAGATGAATATCATTTGAGTTTTGGAGAAATTTCTTTTGGTTCGGACGATGGAACAACTACGTTCAAACACAGCTAATTTTTACAATTGAAATCCATTTTTATGTAATACTACGAATATATAGTTAGATAACTTTGTTTTGAAATTAATGACTCAAAATTATACTAACCTTATGTTACAGCTGACACGAATCTCAAATTGTTTTATCATCATAGCGATTTTGAGTCTGGCCTTTATTGCTGCCAGAAATTCTGAGCATCTTGTTGTGGGCGCAAAAGCTCCTGATTTTAAAGTGGCGGCTCTGAATGGTGTAGACAGTATTTCACTGCGTGATTACAGAGGAAAAATTGTGATCGTTCATTTGTGGAGCCCTACCTGTCCGCATTGCAGAGAAGCCAATAAATATCTGCCGGATATTATGGCTCCTTATAAAAAAGCAAACCTTGCGTACATCATGATTTCAATTGATATGGATACTACTACATTACGACCTGTAATTGAAGAAGATAAATTAAACTTTGCAATTCATGGCTACGATCCTTTTGACGGTTCATCAAAAATAATGATGGATTATGAAGCACCGGGTACACCATGTATTAATGTTGTAGATGAGAAAGGAAACCTGTTAGCGGTAAACATCACGTATGTACAACTAAAAAAGTTTTTGAAAAAGCATTTTACGGCTTAGCCAGTTTTGGATGCTTATATAGATCATAGCTTTCAATGACAATCATTATCCAATCCGGTTCGCTTCTTAAATAGCTTTTTTGCACTTTTGTTTTCATAAAAGATATCTGAATTATGGAAAACGAAGCGCTTTATTATCGACTGGGAAAAGAAAATCTTGATCTATTGGTAGAACGTTTTTACGATTTGGTTTTTGTAAATGATCAGATAGCACATTTATTTAAAAATGACAAAGAAGAGATCAAATTCAAACAGCGTTTGTTTTTGTCTCAGTTTTTAGGTGGTCCGCAAGCTTATTCTGAAAAGTTTGGTCATCCGCAGATGCGTGCACGTCATATGCCGCACCCCATTACCGAAACTGACGCCATTGCCTGGCTGCATTGTATGTCTCAGGCAATCGGTTCCCTTCCTATTTCTGAAGCATTAAAAGACGAATTGTTTGCCCGTTTTCCTTCCACAGCCATGTTTATGGTGAATAAAGAGGAGTAAACCCAGTTCATCTTGAAAGAAAGAAGAACTAACATTAAGCCTTGGTTCGTGTTTGATATAACTTTGTAATACAATAGATTAGCATTCTGTATATTTTTATGCCGTGAATTTATCATTCTTCAATACCCCCTTTTTCCTATTTCAATAAAATAGCTTACCTTGTTATATTAATATAACTTATAAAGGTATGCAGTTAAGAAAGTTTGGAAAAAGCAATTGGAAAGTAAGTGAAATCGGATACGGAATGTGGGGCGCAAGCGGCTGGAAAGGGTCGGATGATTCTCAATCTGAACAATCCCTGGATCTGGCTGTTTCTAAAGGCGTTAATTTTTTTGATACCGCTTGGGGATATGGCGAAGGTCATAGCGAACAATTACTGGGCAAATTGGTTAAAAGACATCCAAACCAAAAAATTTATGTAGCCACTAAAATTCCACCGATGAATTTCAAATGGCCTTCAAAAAAATCTTATACGCTGGACGAATGCTTCCCGCCTTCGCACATAAAAAAATATACTGAAATAAGTTTAAAAAATTTAGGTGTTGAAAAAATCGACCTCATGCAGTTTCACGTTTGGGAAGATGCCTGGGCAACTGATGAACGTTGGCAGCGTGCTGTTGAAGATTTGCAAAAGGAAGGCAAGGTAGATGCCTGGGGCGTAAGTGTAAACAGATGGGAACCTGAAAATTGTCTTAATACCTTAAAGACAGGTTTGATCGATTCGGTACAGGTGATTTATAATATTTTTGATCAGGCACCCGAAGATGTATTGTTCCCTTTGTGTAAAAAATTAGATATCGCCGTAATTGCACGAGTGCCCTTTGATGAAGGAACATTAACCGGCGCGATCACAAAGGATACAACGTTTGATGAAGGCGATTGGAGAGCAAGTTATTTTGTACCCGAAAATCTGATCTCAAGTTCTGAACATGCTGACCTGTTGAGACCTGTTGTACCGCAGGGTATGACGATGGCAGAAATGGCATTGCGCTTTATTTTAATGAACGACGATGTATCTACTACGATCCCCGGCATGAGAAAGGAACGCAATGTATTGGCAAACACTGGTGTAAGCGACGGAAAAAAATTAAACCTTGATCTGTACAACGAATTAAAAAAACACCGTTGGGATAGAGAGCCAACTTCCTGGTCTCAATAGTTACTTTAAACAATCCTATCCGTAGAGTTAGCGAAGCGCTCTATGGATGATTAATAATTGAGACTCTTTAGACTCTTTGTAAACTTAGGTAAAATATTAAAAACGAGTCAAAGACTCTATTCATAATAAGATCGTAGAGCGCTTCACCAACTCTACGGATAGATTCGATATAATCATATATCCTCATTCATTTATTTTTAAATCACATGAACAAAAAACATTTCTCAGGAATAATTTCTTTAGTTGCTTTGATCTGCATGAGTGCATGCACTAAAAAAGTAGAAAAAAAACCGATCGATCCAATCGAAAAAATTATTTCTGAAATGACGCTGGAAGAAAAAGTCGGACAGATGACCAATCTTACACTGGCGACCATTGCGAATGAAACAGACAGCGTAGTAGTTCTGGATACAGCAAAACTGAATGATGTAATTATAAAACATCATGTCGGTTCGATTCAGAATGTATTGACACATGCATACACATTAAATGAATGGCATTCAATCATTGAGCCCATTCAAAAATTAACACTTGAAAAAACTCGTCACAAAATTCCGTTTTTATATTGCATCGATGCGGTACATGGCGCAAACTATGTGTATGAAGGCATACAGTTCCCTCACAACATTGGTATGGCTGCAACAAGAAACCGTTCATTAGTAAAAGAATGCGGCGCAATAACAGCTGTACAAACCAGAGCAGCGGGAATACGGTATAATTTTGCACCCGTGTTGGACGTAGGCCGTAATCAGCAATGGTCGCGACTTGGAGAAACGTTTGGAGAAGACACCTATCTGGTTACAGAAATGGGAGTTTCTGCTATTCGTGGTTTTGAAGGGGGTGATGTTTCAAATCCCTTGCATGTAGCGGCTTGTATGAAACACTTTGTCGGATATTCGGCCGCGTTAAACGGTAAAGACAGAGCATCGGCAAACATTCCGGAGATTGTTTTAAGAGAACATTATTTACCATCGTTCAGAGCGGCTGTTAATGAAGGTACACATACCTTGATGGTAAACTCTGCTGAAATAAATGGCACACCTGTACATGCAAGTAAATATTTATTGACTGATGTTTTAAGAACCGAACTTGGTTTTAAAGGCGTAGTAATTACAGACTGGCTGGATATTGTAAAACTTCAGGAGCGTCATCAAGTAGCAGAAACCCATAAAGACGCGGTGTTGCTGGCAGTAAACGCCGGTATTGATATGTGTATCGTTCCCTTTGATTTTAAATTCACAGAAGACCTGATTGCATTGGTTAAAGAAGGAAAAATTTCAGAAAAGCGCATCGACGAATCTGTAAGAAGAATTTTACAATTGAAAAAAGATCTGGGCCTGTTTGAACATCCATATCTGGAGCAGGAAGCGGTAGATGCATTCTCAAAACCATCCTACACAGAAACAGCTTTACAGGCAGCGCGCGAATCCATTACCTTATTGAAAAATTCAAATGGATTGCTGCCTTTGTCCGAAGATAAAAAAGTATTGCTTACTGGTCCGTATGCAGATGCTTTATCTGAGTTGCATGGAGCGTGGTCGTATTCATGGCAGGGAAACAAAGAAGAACTGTATCCGGATAGCTTAAATACACTTGCAGAAATATTTAAAAAAGATTCGCCTGCAACCTGTTTGTTTGACCTGTCTGCATGGAGTAAAGCAAATGAATGGAATAAAAATGTACTTTTTAAATCAGCAAAATCCGCAGATGTAATTGTGATCTGCGCAGGTGAAGCAGCCTATGCTGAAACACCCGGTAACATTCCGGATCTTGCTTTTGATTCAACACAGACTTATATTATAAAAGAATTAGCAAAAACAGGAAAGCCAATTGTATTGATATTATTAGAAGGCCGTCCAAGAATTATTCGTGAAATAGAACCCTATTGCAGTGCTATTGTACTGGCTTACTGGCCTGGATCTCAGGGTGCACAGGCGATCTACGATGTGATCTATGGGAAATACAATCCAAGCGGAAAATTACCTTATACCTATCCGCGTTACAGTGGAACATTGATTACCTACGATCATAAGTTGTTAGACGAAGCGGTTGAAATTGCTGAGCCTTATAAATACTCTTACGAATTCGATCCGCAATATCCGTTTGGTCATGGCTTATCTTATACAACCTTTGCATATAGTCCAATCAAAATAAGTGAAGATACGTTGTCCGGTACAGATTCCTTAAAGGTTTCGGTTACAATAATAAATACGGGTGTGCGTGAAGGGCAAGAAGTGGTAGAATTGTATACACGGGATGTCGTAGCATCTATTACGCCTTGTGTAAAACGTCTTCGCCGTTTTGATAAAGTAAATTTAATGCCCGGCGAATCCAAAACCATTGACTTTATACTTTCGAAAGCGGATCTTGCATTTGTAAATGAGAAATTGGAAACGGTTACCGAGCCGGGTTCTTTCGAAATTATGATCTCAGATCAGAAAGTCACTCTTTATTATAAATAAAACACATCACAAAATAAAAAATTCAATCATGAATAAGATCATCTACGTCGCCTCATTGCTGTTGCTGTTCAGCTGTAGAGAAACAAAGCCGGAAGAAAAAAAACCGATGGAGGTTACAGCAACCTTAAAATGGAAAACAGATACAATTTTAAAAGTACCTGAATCTGTTTTATACAATGCTGCCGATAAATTTATTTATGTAAGCAACATCAATGGCAAGCCGGATAGCTCTGATGGGAATGGCTTCATCACACGGTTGACATTGGATGGCAAGATCGATCAGTTGGAATGGGTAAAAGGATTGGATGCTCCAAAAGGAATGGGTGTATATCAAGGCAAAATGTATGTAACAGATATTCACAAACTGGTAATCATTGATATGGCTACTGCAAAAATTGAAAAGGCAATTGTTGTAGACAGTTCAGAATTTTTGAACGATGTAACCATAGATGCAAAAGGAGATGTTTATTTTACAGATTCCGGAGCTAAAAAAATCCATTTGTATAAAGATGGTGTAGTGAGTTTATGGTCAAGCGATCCATTATTGCTTAAACCAAATGGTTTATATGCATTGGAAAATTCACTTCGCATCATTGATATGGAAAGCGGTTTGTTTTACGATGCAGATTATTCAACAAAAAAATTGACAGGCGTTGCAAAAGATATTCCGGGTGGAGATGGTGTAATGCAAATTTCCAAAGAGGAATACATCATTTCTTGCTGGCCGGGAGAAGTGTATTATGTAAACGATTCTATTGTACAAAAAATATTGGATACGAAGGAAGCGAAACTAAACGCAGCAGATTCCTGGTACATTGAAGGAGAAAACTTATTGGTTGTACCAACATTTTTTGGCAATTCAGTAATGGCATATACAATTACCAAACACTAATTTCGTTCTTCATACTAACCGCTTAAAAGGAACGTTCTTTCATATAAATCAACGGATTATATGAAAGAACGTTTCTTTTTTATTGACCAAAGATTTACCTGTTGGGATTTAAAACCGTTTAAATTACGGTTTTATGGTTATACCTGTTATATTTATATGTTATAATAAAACAAAAGATATTATGTTACAAGCTATTCTTTTACAACTTCAAACCGCTGAAGTATCTGAACCCGCAACTGCAGTAGCGCAAGAGGATTTTTCATTGTTACACATCTTAATGATGGGTGGACCTATCATGATTCCGATCTTGCTTTTGTCAATTGCAGCACTTGCGATTTTTATTGAACGCTTTTTATACATTAAAAATGCCGCTAAGATAGATGATCGCATGTTGGAGTCTATAAAAGACAAGATCAAGGAAGGTAAGCTTGAAGATGCAAAAGCCATCTGCGCGCGTTCTTCAGGTGTTACAGCACGTGTATTTGAAAAAGCATTGAATCGTTTAGGTTCGCCGGTACGCGATATCGAAAGCATCATGGAAAGCATGTCTAACATTGAAGTGAACCGTATGGAAAAAAATCTTCCCTTGCTTGCTGCTATTGCAGCTATAGCGCCCATGTTTGGTTTCCTTGGAACGGTTGCGGGTATGATCAAGTCCTTTTATGCCATTTCTATTGCATCTAATATCAGCATCGGTATCATTGCTGGCGGTATTTATGAAAAAATGATTACTTCAGCATCAGGTTTGGTAGTTGGTGTAATTGCTTATATGATGTATACCTATCTGAACCATAGAATAGATAGCGTAATTGCTACAATTGAAGATAATAGTGTTGACTTTTTAGATACACTTTATAAGCCGGCAAATTCATGAAAATAAAAAGAAGAAAAAGAGGTCATGGGGCGATGGAAGCCTCATCTCTGGCCGATATATTGTTCTTCCTGATGTTGTTCTTCTTAATGGTTTCAACATTGGCAAGTCAGAATGCACTGGGTATTAAACTTCCTGAATCAAGAACAGGAAAAAGTATGCACCAGGAATTATTGAGTGTTTCGATCAATGCACAAAGACAATACTTTATTAATGGCAAAGAGGCAACGTATGCAGATTACGAAGCTGCATTGAAAGAGAAAAGCATTACCTCTCCAAACATTACCATCGCACTACGTATAGACGAAACTGTTCCGGTATCCGAATTGATTAAAGCTGTAGATGTTATCAATGTATACAAACTGCATTCAGTAATTTCTACTGCTGAAAAAAAATAGGTGCATTCACTACATCGCTTGATGAAAAGCCCACAACTTAAGTCCGCTTAGGTTGTGGGCTTTTTTAGTTTCCCAAAATCTTGTACTTTAGCTTTTAAACGAACAATTAAATATGCCCTCACCCCTTTTTAAAACGAAAAGTATTGCGTCCATTCTCAAAGAAGAAAACGGAGAACTTAAAAAAAGCCTTGGAGCAACCAGCCTTATTTTACTTGGTATCGGTGCAATCATCGGTGCCGGAATATTTTCTCTTACAGGTATTGCTGCAGCGGAGAATGCTGGTCCTGCCGTAACCATCTCTTTCATGATTGCAGGTTTGGGTTGCGCGTTTGCAGGTTTGTGTTATGCTGAATTTGCTTCTATGCTGCCGATTGCCGGCAGTGCATATACCTATTCGTATGCAACCCTTGGCGAATTCATTGCCTGGATCATCGGCTGGGATCTTATTCTGGAATATGCGGTAGGCGCTGCAACAGTTGCTATCAGCTGGTCGCGTTACCTGAGTAAATTGTTAGAGAAACTGGGGGTAGAGAATATTCCCTATCAATGGATGATGTCGCCGTTTGAAACGATAAAAATTAATGGAGCAGAAGTACATGGCATTGTAAATATCCCTGCAATTTTTATTACCTGTCTGATGTCATTGGTACTTATTCGAGGCATGAGTGGATCTGCAAAATTAAACAGTGTTATCGTAGCGCTTAAAATTACCGTAGTAATTGCATTCATCGTTTTAGGCTGGAGTTATATGGATCCTGCAAACCATGCAGATTACATACCTGCGAATACAGGAGCATTTGAGCATTTCGGCTGGACAGGTGTAATGACTGGTGCTGCCGTAGTATTCTTTTCGTTCATTGGTTTTGATGCCGTATCTACAGCTGCACAGGAAGCTAAAAATCCACAGCGCGATATGCCGATTGGTATATTAGGTTCATTAATAATATGTACAATCCTATATGTATTGTTTTCTTATGTAATGACAGGGCTTGAAAACTATCAGCTTTTCAAAGGTGAAGCAGCACCTGTTGCCCTGGCTATCGCAGCTACACCTTATGCATTCTTTCAGGAGTTGATCATCATTGCTATTCTTGCAGGTTACACATCTGTGATTATGGTATTGTTAATGGGCCAATCCCGTGTATTCTTCAGTATGTCGAAAGATGGGTTGGTTCCTGCAATATTTTCTGAAGTACATCCCAAATATCAAACCCCTTGGAAGTCGAATATTTTATTTGCTGTATTAGTTAGTTTGTTTGCAGGCTTGGTACCTGTTTCTGTAGTAGGAGAGATGACCAGCATCGGAACGCTGTTTGCATTTGTTCTTGTTTGCGTAGGTGTGTTGGTATTACGTAAAAAGCAACCGGATGCGCCCCGTGCATTCCGCACACCGTGGGTTCCGTTTGTACCCATCATGGGCATCATCATTTGTTTCTACCTGATGTATGCGCTGCCATTTGATACATGGGTACGTTTAATCGTATGGATGGCAATTGGCATCGCAATTTATTTTTTATACAGCAGACATCACAGTAAGATCAATAAAGAACAACAACTATAGTTCAGCTATAGGTATCTGTCAATATAAAAACAAGAAGTCACGCTTAACGGCGTGACTTCTTTCATTAGAAACTAAACTAAACACTAAACTTAAACAAACAACATTAATTAAACAGACTGAATGAGTAGGCTGGTCATAGCAAGAGAGCCATTCGTAGTAACATCATTAAAGAAGGAAACGGTGTCTTTATTTGTTTTTAAACCCAAGGTATAAAGCAACGGCAAATAGTGCTCGGGTGTTGGTATTGCATATTTATTGTTCTCCAGATTGCGGTAATCAATCAGTTTTGAATAATCATCACCCGAGGTTATAATTTTTTTTACAGTAGTATTAAATGCATCCGCCCAATCATAGGCTGTATCGTTCCATTGGATCATGCGCAGATTGTGAACGATGTTGCCGCTTCCGATAATCAACACACCACGTTTACGCAATTCATATAGATCTTGTGCTAAGGCAAATTGTTCTTCCGGTTTTTTGCGCACATCCAGACTCATCTGATAGACCGGAATTTTTGCTTCCGGATACATCGGCAGTAAGATTGACCAGGTGCCATGGTCCAGGCCCCAGGAATGATCTTCGTGTACTTCCCATTTAGACAAGAGTGTTGCAGTCTCTTTTGCCATTTCAGGCGAGCCTGGTGCTGGGTATTCCGCGTCATGCAGCGCTTGCGGAAAACCTCCGAAATCGTGTATGGTAGTCGGGTGGGGCATAGCAGTAACTTTTGTACCTACTGTTTCCCAGTGCGCAGATACAACCATAATGGCTTTCGGTGCAGGCAGTTTTTTGGCAAGCTCTTTCCAGGTGTCACTGAATTTATTCTGTTCAATGGCATTCATGGGACTTCCATGACCAACAAACAATACAGGCATAACAGCATCGAGCTTGGGTTCATTATCCCAGGCACGTGCAAATTGATGTAAACCAATCATTGCAGTTCCGACAAGCGCGGCGTTTTTAATAAATTTTCTACGATGCATATTACAATATCTTTGTACTATAAGATAATGATCCATTCGTCAGACCACTGTCTTGGGGCCTGACGAATTCTAACCACAATCTATTTAGTCAAGCAATTTTAATATTCTTATTGAGCACCTTCTGACTTCAGCTGTTTCTGTAAATGCTTTTCAATGGATTCATAACTTGTATATCCTTCAGAAAGTTTCACATATCCGGTTTGCTGTTTTTGCAGCAAAGTCGGAAAGCCCGTTACTCCAAGGTCTGCAGCTCTTTTAAATTCTGCATGTGCTTGTTTCAGATACTCCGGCTCCTGCATGCGGGTCAGAAATTGTTCGCGGTCAATTCCAAATTTCGCAGCAATGTTTGCATACACAGAATCCTGATTCAGATCTTTTGCTTCAACAAAGAAGGATTTTTGTATGCTGTGAGCAAACTCTACTCTTCGATCAGCTTTAAAAGATTTGTATACACAAAGTGCAACAGAGGGTTTTTCAGAAGAAGTTACATACGTGCCTTCTTTTAACAGTTCAATATAAGGCGCACCAAATGTTACACCTGTAGTTTTTTGAAGACGAGGAATGGCACTTAAAATATACTCAGCCATATTGCCTACAGGAGCAATCCGGTCGCCCATAATCATGCCGCCGCTGATAATTTCCAGGTCTACTGTTTCACTATAATTCTGCTCAATTTTTTCAGCTACAGGTCCAAAGCCATAACACCATCCACAAAGCGGATCGTATATATAAATCAATTTCATTTTTTCTTTTTTTATCAAGGAATGATTGAATCCAGAACTTGTACCGAAAACAATTATCACTAAAAATGAAATATATAGTATTGATTTTTTCATAAGTTGAATAGAATATACAATCATATTTGATGTTATAACACCTATTTATTATAAATAATTCCTTTAGCTCCAGGCATTGATTTTAGAGGAAGGACTTGAAATAATTCAAATTGAACAAAAAGCTGCGAAATCAACAAATTGAATTTTTAAACGAAAGTATTCATTCTGCGTTAAATGAAAGGATGTGCCAATATTCTTTAGAGACTAACTATATTTTAATTGGCATATTAATTGAAAAGAATTTATTACAAACTAAACCATTGATGTAAATGAAAAGAATTATTTATACGTTCTTAATCGGTATGACTTTTTCGTTGATAGGATGTAAAAAGGCAGATGAAGTGCCGCCAACATATGAAGGCCGAACCAAAGCCGATGATGCAAGTGGAAGAAGTGAATTGGATAGAGTAAGCAGTGATATAGAAAAAGTTTATAACTCTCAGGAATATGCAGATGCTTCAGGCATGCGAACAAGTTCAAATTTACGTACTACTTCAACTGCAATACTTCCTTGCGGTAAAGTAACATTCAATTTGAATAGCAATTCTAAAAATTTCTCTATTGACTATTCTCAAAGTGGCTCCAACTGCACGCCATATCGAGTATTAAGCGGCAGTATTGATGTAACTCTTGTTAACGGAACCTATTTTTCAGATCAAGGTTCTAAGTTACAGGTAGTATTCAATAAGTATAAAGTTCTATATACAAATTCAAATCAATCCGTAACATATGAAGGTACTACATATATAACCAATACCAGCGGTGGTTCTATCATCGGTTTATTTACAAGTACGCCGAATGCAGAGATCATACATAAAGTGCGTGGTGATCTTACGTTAAGCTACGATACACTTGGTGCATCACCGGTTATACGTTCATGGAAAATTTTCCGCAAAAGAACATTCCAGAATACACCAGGAACTTCTACAGGTATAACATTCAAACTTGAAGGAGATACAAGCTTTGCAGCTTCAACCTATTTGACAACAACATCAACGGCAACATTCGATTATGTAGGTGAGTTGGGATTAAATATAGACAATGAAAAATTTGTTTGTAACATCAGCACTCCATTCATCTGGTCTAATTGTGGTTCTTCTTATGCTGGTCCGTATGTGTTAAAACAAGGCAAGGTTGAATATGTTTCATATACAGCTAAACCTGCATATGTGTTGTTGGGATATACAAAATATTATTGGACTGCTGAAGCGGGCTATAAAACAGATGCAATAGGAAGCTCTATATTTGATGGCACGTGTGATTCAGATGGTTACAAATTGAATTTTGCATTAATGAATGATAGCGGAACGAGTATATACTCTGTGACTGCTTTCCAACCTTATTAAACAATTCTATCTTAATAAAAAAACCTCTTCGTTTACGGAGAGGTTTTTTTATTAATTTATCCACTAATGGACAATACAGATTTTGTACAGAAATTATTTGTAGTAACTTTAAACGGATGTTTTAATAGGCCAATATGTTTCTTTTAGCTTTATATCCTGGCTCAGGAGATACGTATGTAAGTAATTTGCTAAAGCAATTATTTAAAATAGAACCGGTTCTATTTAAAGATGAAAATATAGCCCAGGCATTATTAGTTAAAACGCAACAACACCCCAAAGATCTTCCTGAAACTGTACTACAAAATAGAAAAGTCATTTTGCTTGTTCGCGATGGACGCGATTGCGTAGCAAATAATGCATATTTCAGATACAATACAATTACACAAAGCACATCTCTTGCAAGTAATATAGAAGAAGCGATTGTTGCTGATAAAGGAAGTCATTTCAGAGGCTGGTCCAAACATGTAGAAGCATGGAGCGATAAAGCAGATATCATCATTCGGTTTGAAGATCTGATTGAGAATTTGCCCAGAGAAATGAAACGGCTCTCTGATTTTATAAATGTTCCATACACAGATACGGTTTCTTTAGAGGATTATATATACGATCCGGTTTTACATGGAGATCATATACGATCAACTGAAAAAAGCAGAACAGCAGAAGGCATTCTTATTCCGGCAATATGGCAGGAATCTTTAAATGCATATCAGCAAGCCTTATTCATTAAATATCATGCCCGCGCATTGGTTAAGCTATCGTATTACAACTACGAAGAGCTGAAACAACTTTCAATGGCTGAATATTATCCTGCTATACATCAAAAACTTGGATTCAATCATTCCAACACAAAAAAATACAAGATATTAATCGAATCATCTAAACTATGTATGCCTTATAACGATGGCACAAAAAGATATGTAGTTGAGTTGATAAAAGCGATAAAAGAAATCACACGAAATAACCCGGTCTGGGATATACAGATTTTTGATTCGAACAGATATGTATCCATCAATGAATTTGAGATAAGCCCTTATTTAAATTTGGTTGCAGGTGAAAAAAACAAATTCTCTAAATTAAAGACAGCTGTTGCATCCCAAATGAAATCTGTATTGGGCTTTGCGTTGTCGGCCGAAAATTATTTATTGGTTGGTTTGCAATACAAACGTTTTAAAGCGAAGTGCATCAATAACTCAAAAGTTTTTAAAGATAAAGCGTATACATTTCTTTCTCAAAAAATGAATACCTCTGGGAATTTGTTTGATAAGCATGCAGTTTTTTCATCCAAAGAATATGACCTTGTTCATATACCCTTACTGCAACATGCAGAATTTATATTGCAGGCAAAAGAGAAGGCACTGATAACGATTCATGATCTGACACATTTATCGCATCCCCAATATCATCAGATTGATAACATCGCATTAGCCAACTATGGCCTGGAGTTGAGCATGAAACAGAATGCTGCATTTTTTTCTATTTCACAAAGTACAAAAAATGATTTCACAAATCGTTTTTCATCAGACCAGCATTTGGACATGATCCCCGAAGCGGCAGACCATACCGTATTTTGTCCGCTGGAAAGTACGTACTGGAAAGACACCATACGTGCCGAAGTTGGATTAAAAAAGACGGATGAATTTTTTCTTTCTGTCTCTACACTGGAGCCACGAAAGAATTTAAAAAATGCGATCCTTGGATTTCAAAAAGCAATTCCATTTTTGCCAAATAACGTATATTTTGTAATTGTTGGAAAACAAGGCTGGAAATTAAAAGAGGTATTACCGGAGATAAAAAATATTTCAAGCAGAATTATTTTTACTGGATTTATGCCAGAAGATTCTTTACCTTGGCTATATAGAGAAGCATTGGCACTGATCTATATTTCCCATTACGAAGGCTTTGGCTTACCGATTCTGGAAGCAATGTCTTGTAAAACCCCTGTTATATTTGGCAATAACAGTTCTATGATAGAAGTCGTAGGAGACTCAGGTTATCCGGTTGATAGTGAAGATATCGATGAAATTTGTATTGCAATTATTGGCGTTTCCAGTAATAAAGATGAACGCAGGAAAAAATCACTACAAGCATTAATACAGTCAAATAATTTTCATTGGCAAAAGACAGCAATACAAACATTAGAGCTGTATAAGAACCGGATTGAAACGTTAAGTAAACTCTAGATTAAAAATGAAGTTTATAAAAAACAAATATTTGTTTTTCGAATTAATAAAAATAGAGTTCACTCAGATTTATAAAAGGTCTTTTATTGGAGTTGCATGGATTTTATTTCTCCCGTTAATTCAATCCATCATCTGGATATTTTTACAGAAAAGCGGCTTACTTAATCCCGGACAATTAGATATTAATTATACAGCATATATTTTAATCGGAACGTTACTTTGGCAATTGTACGCACAATCATATGATTTATTGGGAAACTCTATTTCTTCTTCCATAAGATTACACACACAAGGCTTTTTACCGGTGCTTACGGTGATAACAGCTAAGTTTGTTTTAATATTGGTACGCTTTTTTATTTCAGGGTTCATTAACATGATGATCATTGCTATTTTTCTGGATGTATCATTGAACATCGGCACATTTCTGATCTCAACGATACCACTTGCGATGTTATGTTTTTCAATCGGAATATTTATATCCATGATTGAAGTAGTAAGTGAAGACGTATATATTCTGGGAAAAGAATTTAATAAAGTCTTATTGTTTTTAACTCCCATTATCTATTCTCCTAAATTTGATTCAGCAATTGTACACACAATTATCAAATTCAATCCGCTAACCTATTTGATCGGAGTACCCAGAGATCTATTATTGACTGGAACCAGCAGCGTTTCACTATCAACATTCAGCAGCATAACGGGAATAGTGATTATTCTGTTTGTTATAAATTTATTTGTCTACAATAAACGCGTTCGGATTTTAATAGAAAAACTGATTGAGTAATGGAGCTGGTACGTATTGAAGATGTAAATAAAAAATTCTGTAAAAAATTCCATTGGAGCTTGTGGTATGGCTTTGTAGACCTCTTTGCGTTTCGACCTACAAAAAAACTTCGCAAGCACGAAAAATGGGCGTTAACAGATATTAATTTTGCAATTCATCAAGGAGATTTCATAGGCATTTTAGGAAAGAATGGTTCAGGGAAAACCACATTGGTTCGCATAATCATCGGCACATATCATGCAACTGTCGGACGGATAATTTCAGCCGTTACCATTATTCCTTTATTTGTAGGAACACAGGCATTGAATAGATTTTATTCAGGCATTGACAATTATTTTTTCACCGGTGCAATTATTGGTATTGGTAGAAAAGAATTACAAAAACGAATTCCGGTATTAAAAGAATTTTCCGGCTTAGGAGAAGATGTATACTCTCCAATGGGCACCTATAGTTCAGGCATGCGAATTAAGTTAAGGTTTGGAGCGGTTAAAGCAATTGATCCGGGCTTGATTATTATTGACGAAGCATTGTCTGTAAGTGATGAACAATTTCAAAAAAAATGTTTTGAGTATCTGAAAGAATTTTCGAGCTCAAAAGCAGTGGTATTTATTTCTCACGATTTATCTTTAATAAGAAAAAATTGCAATCGGATTATTGTTATTGACAAAGGATCGATACAATACGATGCAAAGGATGTTGAAGCAGGTATTGAACTGTATCAAAATTTATAAAATGAAAAGCTGGAAATTATTTAGTTCAAAAAAATTAGTTCCTGTATCTGAACTGAACATAGAACTAATTTCATTACATATACCTAAAACAGGCGGGACCTCATTTAGATCTTTGCTGAACAATAATTATGGTATCGAAAATGTAGCTCAATTTGATATCAATTATAAAGAAAATAAATACAAATTTAAGATAAATGGGAAAGAAGTTGCAGAACCATTATTTCCAAAAGATACAAAGGTTTTGCATGGGCATTTTGAATACTTGAATCTTATTGAATTGTATCCGAATTTAAAGAATGTACCTATCGTAACCTGGGTAAGAGATCCGGTTAAACGGGTAGTTTCCAACTATTATTATTTATTGGAAATTTTAACTCAGGAAAATAAAAACAAACCACTTGCATTGTCTCTTATAAATCGTTTGGCGTGCACACTGGAGGAATTTTCGGCTAGACCGCATGCACGAAATAAAATGACACGGTATTTAAAAGGGCTAGATATTCATTCTGCATATTTTATCGGCATTATTGAAAACTACTCTGAAGATGTACTTAAATTGAGTAAGATGTTAAACTGGAAACATCAGCATCAGGAAGCGGTCAACCAAACTTCAAATAAAAAAACTTCAATTGAAGATTCGATTATAAAAATAATTGAAGGTTATAATGAACTTGATGTTCAATTATACAAAGACATTACTCAACTTGTGAAATGAAGAAGATTTGGATTGCATCTTTCCCAAGGTCGGGGAACACGTTTTTTAGAAATGTATTATTTCATGTATATGGCTTAGATTCTTTGGAAGATGAATCACTTCTTAATGAAAATTATAAAAAGGAATCATTGGTGTTTATTAAAGCCCATCTGTTACCTTATCAATTAAAAACATATAACCCTAAAAAAGATACAGTCATATATCTGGTTCGCGACGGCAGAGACTCTATTTGTTCGCTGGCATTTAAAAGAAAAAATTTAATAGCACCGGATTCAGATATGCGTCAAAATTTTATTGAAGCTACAAATGCTCATAGAGGATCCTTTTTTGGAGGCTGGGCAAACAATTGCAGATTGTGGCTTGCAGAAGATTGTATACTTGTACGGTTTGAAGATTTGGTTAAAAACCCACAGGCAACCTTTGCTGAATTAGAAAAAAAAATCTCTTTTCCAAAAGCGAATTGGGATGAATTGCCAACGTTTGAAAAACAAAAACAAGGCATCGCAAAGCATGGAATAGAACCGGATTACAATTACGCAGGAGGAGACTTTAGTCAGAAATTTTTTAGAAAAGGTGAAATAGGAAATTGGAAAGTAGAAATGCCGGTTGAATGTCAGAATAGTTTTTTAGAAAAATCTGCTGATATCATGGCACTTTTAGGATACACAGAAGACGGCAGCATAAATGAAATTGATTTCCCCCGAGTAAATGAAATCAAATCGCAAAAAGCAGAAAACTTCAAACTGAAACTTTTGCTTAAGTATGGAGCACTACAAATCAAATGCATTGAGTTTAGAGATTATATGATACGCAAACTATCGAGGGCAAATAAATAAAGTTAAGAATACACACGAGCATACTTTATGAGCAAAAAAGTTTGGTTAGCTTCTTTTCCTAGATCCGGCAATACGTTTTTTAGAAATATTCTTTTTCATGTTTATGGTATTGAATCCATAGAAAATGAAAATCGTCCGAATACATCTGCTGCTGCAACCATATTTGTAAAAACACATGACTTACCCTTTTTATTAAAAACGTATTCTAAAACGGATCAGGTGATTTATCTTGTAAGAGATGGCCGTGATTCGATATGCTCGCTTGCCAATCACAGAAAAAACTTAATAGATGTAAACTCCGATCTGGCTAAGAATTATGAAGAAGCAACCAAAGCCGAACACGGCTCTTTTTTTGGGGGATGGGATTTGAATTGTAAATTTTGGTTGCAGGAAAATCCTATACTTATCCGGTTTGAAGATCTGATCACGGATCCGAAAAAAGAATTTGCTAAAATTGAACATGTGATTGATTTACCTAAAGCCAATTGGGAAAATCTGCCAACATTTGAAAAACAAAAAAATGCTGAAGCACGATTTGGCAATTTTTTAGAAGAAGACCCAACCAAATCAAGCAGTCAGAAATTTTTCAGAAAAGGAGCTGTTGGAGGATGGAAAGAAGAATTGTCGGTTGATTTGCAAAAAATATTTTGGACTAAATCTCAAGAGACAATGGAGGCATTGGGTTATACAAACGATGGATCAGTTCATACAATTGATGCGGAGAAAATTAATCGTTTAAAGGTAAAATCTCTTTTGAAGGAAAAAATAAAACTGCGTTATATCCATACAAAATCATTACTAAAAAAATTATTTAAGTCAACACACTAGATATTTGGTGTGCTGACTTATTTTATTAAGAATAAATATTTTTCAATCTACTTTTTTAAATATCAATGTTGATTGATCTTTCTGCACCAATGTCAATCGCAAATTATTAATGCTGTAGGTAAAGCGTTTTTTATTTAATACAGCTAAGAACTCACTTTCACTGGCAGATGCATCTATACAGAACTTCATTGTCTGTATTTGATCCAACTCAATATTCAGTTTATTATTACGGCTTATAAAGTAATTCCCTTTGAGTTCATTGCAGCCACCAAATCCATATATTTTTCCTCCATCTAAATGAAACTCCAGTCGGGGTAAGCCTTCAGAAAATTTAGCAGCATCAACTTTTTGACCGTTAATACTATCCAGTACCCAGATGTCATGTAATCCGGGATTGCTTATATAAAATCCTTCACCTTCATATGTGGTGGATATACTTCCATCTTCGATAATCACAGAAACAAAAAATGGCAAATGACTCATGCTGGATGATTCGGGAGTTACCGTTTTAGAAATTGCTATAGTAATTTTTTTCTGTTGAGTCGTGTCCGTCGTTTCAATTATTTTTTTAGAATGATAATGAATGCCAGCAGCATCCTGCACGACTTTTGAAAATTCAAACACGGTTTTTTTATCATTCAATACAAATGTAAAGCTGCTGTCGTTTTTAATGAATAATTCCCAATGCTCGGTAGAATTTTCTGCATAAAAAGAAATCTTTTTTTGAAATAGATCAAGTTGTGGATTGACATTATAATATGGATTTCTGATGTCGGAAGTTTGCACGCCTGCTTGCACAACAGAAAGTGTATCTGTAGGTGTACGATCGGCTAATGCTTTTTTGTGACTAGAACAACTGGCTAAACCCAAAAAGGTGAATACGGTCAACGAAATATAAAATTTTATCATGGTATGCTGATTAAATATATAATCAATTTAGAAAGGTTTTCGTATCATTACAAGTAGAATAACCGTAAATACTTTTATGAAAAAGCCTGAGATCCTTGTTTCTGTTCCTTCAGATATCGGCGCGCAACGATTGGGGACTTCCCTTGCGTTGGATGCTTTGTTTGTTGCAGATGCAGAGCGCAGTAATCCTGTACTAAAAAAATTTCCTGTAAAAGTAATTGCCAGCTATCCGAATAAAAGAGGAGAAGTTGGTCCGTATGCACAAGGGAAATATGCTAAGCTGTTATCCGAATTGAACAATAATACGGCAAAAGAGATCAGTGCAATCGTAAAAAATCAATATCCATTGATCATTAGCGGAGATCACAGCAATGCAATTGGCATTATGGCAGGTGTACGTGAAGCGATTGGTGCAAATAAAAAACTGGGCGTAATTTGGGTAGATGCGCATGCAGATCTACATACGCCTTATACGACTCCATCGGGCAATCTTCATGGGATGTCTTTGTCTGCTTCAATGGGTTATGATAACATTGAACTTTCAAGAAGCACCATTGATGCAGGCTTAAAACCTTTTTGGGAAGAATTGAAACATTGCGGCGCAAGTCGTTTAACTCCGAAGATTGGTCCGGAAGATATATTCTTCATTGGCTTACGCGATTTTGAAATTCAGGAATATCACCTGATCCGTGATTATAAACTGAATCATTACAGTCCGTATGATGTAAAAGCAAAAGGCTTAACCTATATTTTAGACCAGGCAGTATCGTATTTTAAAGACTATGATGCTGTATATGTTTCCTTTGATGTAGATGTATTGGATACAAGCGTTTCAACCGGTACAGGTACGCCTGTTTACAACGGATTATTGTTAGCAGAAGCAAAGCAGGTAGTAGATACATTAAAGCGATTGAAAAATATTCGCTTGTGGGAATTCACAGAAATCAATCCGCTACTTGATAACAACAACAGTATGAGTAAGGCGGTTATTGAATTGATTGATGTGCTGATGGAGGATTGATTTGGATTTACATTTCGACAAGCAACTAACTCTCCAAGGGTTTCAAACCCTTGGAGAGTTTTGTTAACATATGATATTATAAGCAACAATCGATTTTTATTAAGTGGCATTTTTCGACAAGCAACTTTTATGTTACAAAAACCTCTATTACCAGAAACAGTATATCATGTATATACACATGCCAATGGATTTGAAAATCTTTTTAATAGCGAAGAAAATTATCGGTTCTTTTTAAAAAAATACACACATTATATTTATCCGATTGCTGAAACTTATGCATATTGTTTAATGCCGAATCATTTACATTTGATGATAAGGATTAGAAGTGAAAAAGAGGTATCGCAATATATGCGATTAAAGAAGACAGAGAAACTAAAAGAGTCGGGTTTGGTAAATGAATCTCACAACGATGAAGAAACTCTCCAAGGGTTTCAAACCCTTGGAGAGTTTTCGAACATAATAAGTAGCCAGTTCAGTCATTTATTTAATGGCTATACACAAGCATTTAATAAAATGTATAGCAGAAAGGGCAGCTTATTTATTCCAAATTTTAAACGCAAAAAAGCTAATAATGAAAATTATATGACACATTTGATTTGTTATATACACAATAATCCTATTCATCATGGTTTTGTAAAAAATCTTAACGATTGGACTTTCTCATCTTTTCATACTTATCTATCCGATAAGCAAACGAATTTAAACAAAAAGTATATGCGTGATTGGTTTGGAAAGGAAGAGCAGTTCATTAAATTTCATAAAAATAGTAAGTTGCCGTATAAATTAATGTTTGAAGAATAATACTCCTTATAGAAAGTAGTTATCAGTCTACAAGAAACAAACTCTCCAAGGGTTTTAAACCCTTGGAGAGTTTACTTGACAACGTAAGATTTACCTCATGCCTCTCTCCATCATCCTTGCCCAAAACGTTTCTCTTTCCATAGATACAGAACAGGTATTGAATAACATTTCGTTCTCTATCCAACAAGGCGAATGTATTGTATTGACAGGTGCTTCAGGAAGCGGCAAAACAATATTGGCAAAAATCATTGCAGAACATATTCCTGCAACAGCAGGTACAATTACATTTTCTTCTGCTGATCTGAAAAAAATAATTGTACAGCAGCAACATAATTTTTCTTTTGCATTTGAAACCCGTTCGTATTTTGGTCAGCGCTACGATCGGAATTATGGAGATAATTTTCCAACGGTCCATAAAATTCTTTCAAAAGAAAATTCCGATGCAGATGCATTAGAAAAAATTGTTTCACAATTAAATCTGAAAGAAAAACTTCTTCAGCCTATTATTGAACTTTCAAATGGCGAAGGTAAGCGTGTTCAGTTGGCATTGGCCTTATTAACCAAGCCCGACATTCTGATTCTCGACCAGCCTTTTATTGGTTTGGATACCGCTACACGTAATGAACTTCACGGCTTGATTGACAAGATCAAAGCACAAGGCATCACGATCGTATTGATCACTACTTCAGATGAAATACCAACAGCAGCCGATCAGATTTTTCTTTTAGATAAAGGAAAATTAAAAGCGATCGGCAAAGGTGAAAACATTCCTGTGGATGAAGCAACAGAAAATACTTCCGATGAATTTTTTGATTGGGAAAATCTAAAAGAAATATCGGCTTCAACATATCCAGCTTTTGAAGTTGCTGTTCAGATGAATCACATTAACGTATCATTTGGCGATAAAAAAATTCTGGATGATATATCCTGGACGGTAAAACGTGGTGAACATTGGGCACTTGTCGGGCACAACGGCTCAGGAAAATCAACCTTATTGAGTTTGATCACGGCAGACAATCCACAGGTATATTTAAACGATGTACATCTGTTTGATCAGAAGCGCGGCAGTGGAGAAAGTATCTGGGAGATTAAAAAGAAGATCGGATATGTATCTCCTGAAATGCACAATCAATTTCTTCGCGGTACCAGTTATGTGCAGTCGCAATCGCTGTCTAAAAATGATTATTCACTGGGTGGATTTTCTCAGGATAAAACAAGCTGCTTTGAAATTGTAAGTTCAGGTTTGAATGATCAGGTCGGTTCTTCAACAAAATTAACAAGCCTGCAGCAAAAAACAGTTATCCATTGGATGGAAGCACTTGATGTGATTCATCTGAAACAAAAATCATTTTATAAAACATCGTTGGGGCAACAGCGGCTGTTGCTACTTGCAAGAGCGTTGGTTAAAAATCCGCCGCTGTTGATTTTAGATGAACCTTGTCAGGGCCTGGATAAAAAGCAGCTGCAGCGTTTCACATCTTTGGTAGATGATGTATGTAAGCATATTGAAAAAACGCTGATCTATGTTTCGCATTATGAAAGCGATATGCCGAAATGCATTGAACAAACATTGTTGTTAGAAAAAGGAAAAGTAAAAAAGCAGTGTCTGTAATGATGCAGTCCAAGAAAAAGGCTCTCGGAAAATTAAATTTTCGGGAGCCTTTTTCTTAATCGATTACCATGTTGGTGTAGTTGGATCTGGTGTGTTGGGAGCATATTTTTTTCTCCATTTTGAGTAGCTCGAATCTTTAACATATTCCATTACACTAAAATAAGACCCTGCCCAATAATTTCGGATGCGCATTCCTGCAGCTCCACCTCGAAAGCGTTCCTGTAACAATACCTCTTTGGTTGTTGCATTGAAGAACACTACATGATAGTAGGCTTCGGACTTCAGTTTATTCATGCTTTCCGTAATAAATACCAAACCAATGCCGGTTTTGTTTTCAATAGGGTAAGCAGAAACAAAGCTCTGAATTTCCTGAGGGGAATAATAAGGCGTTGCAGCAACTTCAATGGAATCCATGTGAGCAGCTGCGTTTAATTTTTTTGTGATGCTTATATCTTTTTCAACCGTTTTGTGATGGATCATTTTTGCGATATCAAATTTATCAGGCTCGTCTAAGATCAAATAATTCCAGGCAGCATAATAATTGTCACGCAGATCTGCAGCAGAAATGGGAGTACTGCCGCCGAAGGTAGCAACCGAGCCGACAATCTTAGAATGGGAATAATCAATGCCATACCAGGTAATCGTGTAGTTTGTCTTTCCAAAAATATCCTGAACAGTTTGCCCCTGGCCGGCAATTGCCATTCCTAAAACGAAACTAGTAATTGAAAGAATTTTTTTGATCATAAAAGTAGTAAAGCCTTGTAAATGTAAAACATTCAAATGTATTAAATATTGCGTATATCTTTGATTAATAGTTTATTATATTTTCAGTCAGGTTTAAAACCCACTAAAATTCAGGCTATTGCAAGCCCAATGATTTTAGCGAGAAGATATCTACCCAAACTAAAATCGATTTATTGACTCCTTTCCTTTTTAAGCTCCTTGAAAAGCCGTAATTTTGAGGCCTAAAATCACCATCCAAACATATGTTTACTGCACCTATTCGCACAACTGTTAGAGATACTCAAATATTTGATTTGATCTCTAAAGAAGCTCACCGTCAGGAAGAAGGTATCGAGTTAATTGCTTCAGAAAATTTCACTTCTAAACAAGTGATGGAAGCAATGGGAAGCGTACTAACAAACAAATATGCTGAAGGCCTTCCGGGCAAGCGTTATTATGGCGGCTGCCAGGTTGTAGATCAGGTAGAACAGATTGCAATTGATCGTTTGAAAAAATTGTTTGGTGCTGAATGGGCAAACGTACAGCCGCACTCAGGCGCACAGGCAAATGCAGCGATCATGATCGCATGTTTGAATCCGGGTGATGCTATTTTAGGTTTCGACCTTTCACACGGTGGTCACCTTTCGCATGGTTCACCGGTAAACATGTCTGGTAAATATTTCCAGGCACATTTTTATGGTGTTGAAAAAGAGTCAGGTTTGATCAACATGGATATTGTTGAAGCAACGGCATTAAAAGTAAAACCTAAAATGATTATCTGCGGAGCTTCTGCATATTCTCGTGATTGGGATTACGTACGTTTCCGTAAGATTGCAGACAGCGTAGGTGCTATTTTATTAGCAGATATTTCTCACCCTGCTGGTTTGATCGCAAAAGGTTTATTGAACGATCCGGTTCCGCATTGTCATATTGTTTCTACAACAACACATAAGACCTTAAGAGGTCCGCGTGGTGGTGTGATTATGATGGGTAAAGATTTTGAAAACCCATTTGGTTTGAAAACACCAAAAGGTGAAGTGCGCATGATGTCTAATGTATTGGACATGGGCGTTTTCCCGGGTACGCAAGGTGGTCCGTTAGAGCACGTAATTGCTGCGAAGGCAGTTGCTTTTCAGGAAGCATTGTCTACGGATTACTTACAGTATGCAAAACAGATTCAAAAAAATGCTCAGGTAATGGCCGCAGCATTTTTGAAAAAAGGATACGATATCATTTCAGGTGGTACAGACAATCACTTAATGTTAATTGATTTAAGAAGCAAAGGATTGACTGGTAAAGAAGCTGAGAATGCTTTGATCCGTGCAGACATTACGATTAACAAAAACATGGTACCATTCGACGACAAATCTCCATTTGTTACTTCAGGTATGCGTGTTGGAACGGCTGCTATTACTAGCCGCGGCATGAAAGACGATGACATGATCCGTATCGTTGAAATGATCGATAGCGTATTGATGAATCAAACAAAAGATTCAGTAATTGAAGCTGTGCGTAAAGATGTAAACAACTGGATGGCTGAATATCCATTGTATATCTAATTTAATTAAGAGATAGGATAACACTCGGTGAGCGATACTACAGTTAAAAAAGAAATGTCCTTTTTCGATCACATCGATGAATTAAGGAAACATTTAATGAAATCAATAATAGCGGTGATAGCTTTTTCTATCATCGCTTTTATTTATATGGATTTTATCTTTCATGAAATCTTAATGGCGCCATCAAGGCCAGACTTTTTCACGTTCAGAATATTGTGTAAGTATTTTGATTTTTGCGTGGGCAACATGAATTTCACGTTGATGAGTCGAACTATGACAGGTCAGTTCTCCATGCATATCATGACTGCATTGATCACCGGAGCAATTGTAGCATTTCCATTTATCGTCTACCAAATCTGGTCTTTTGTAGCACCTGCGCTGCATCCGAACGAACGCAAAAATGTTCGGGGTGTGGTATTGGGCGTATCGGTTTTGTTTTTCATAGGGATTCTTTTTGGATACTATATCATAGCACCATTGGCCATTAATTTCTTGGCCAATTATCAACTGGACCCATCTATTCAAAATAATTTTGATGTTACCTCATACATTTCAACATTATGCATGATGGCTTTAGGCGGAGGAATTATATTTCAATTACCGGTAGTTGTTTATTTCTTATCGTTGATGGGTCTGATGACTCCGATGTTTATGAGAAACTACAGAAGACATGCCATACTTGTAATGGCGGTTATTGCTGCAATTGTAACACCTTCTCCGGATATGTTGAGTATGATGTTGATGCTTATACCTATGCTCTTATTATACGAAGGAAGTATATTTGTAAGTGCTGTGGTTTATAAAAGAAAAGTAAAAGAAGCTGAACAAATTTAAATTATGGCATATACAATTGCATTAGGTGGCGACCACGCTGGTTATACCTACAAAAAAGAAGTTATCGCTTACCTGGAATCACAAGGTCACACAACGATTGATTGCGGTCCGTTCTCAGATGCATCGGTAGATTATCCTGATTTTTCTCATCCGGTTGCTACAGCAGTTGAAACGGGTAAAGCAACATTTGGCATTTTAATTTGCGGCAGTGGCAACGGTGTGTGTATGACAGCGAATAAACATCAGGACATTCGTGCAGGTCTTTGCTGGACACCTGAAATAGCAATGCTTACACGTCAGCACAACAATGCCAACGTATTGTGTTTGCCAGCACGTTTCATTCCGATCGAAGAAGCTATTTCGTGTGTAAAAATGTTTATTGAAACACCATTTGAAGGCGGAAGACACGAAGGAAGAGTGAATAAAATTGCTTGCGTGTAATACAACAAAATATACATTAAATAAAAAAGGTGATCCCGATAGCTACGGGATCACCTTTTTTATTTTTTCAACCGATATATCTTTTTATCGAATGAAGGTTCATAATACGTTGCAAGCTCGGGTATACGTTCTATTAAAGCTGGCATAATTCCAACTTCATCAAATATATATTCAGGTTTTGGATCCAGTATGTTTGTATAAATAAATGAAATGTTCGCATAATTTGTTAAGTCACCAAAATGCCTCAAAGCCAGATTCCATGAGGCATACAATGTAGCCTGTTTGTTATGGATCAAGGCTTCAGGATCTTGCCCCAATATTAAAATAGTTTTTCCCGCAACAACATTTCCATCAAATCGCGCTTCAGAATCTCCGCTGATTAAAATAGATGATTTGCCGGCTTTCATTTTTTCAGTATCTACTGACTTATAATAAATGTGAAGGACAACAAAAGTTATTATGAGTGTCCACAACAAACTTTCTTTGATCCACCAACGATCTATTTCCAAAAATAAAAAAACTGTAAAGAATGAAAATACAGGCACCATGATATACAGGTTGAAATAGCCCCATTCATTCATGAGTAGAAATGCAGCTAATCCATTCACAAACCACATCACCATGATTTTCATGGAAGAATATTGAAAGTTTAGAAACTTACTTTTAGAAATAGTGAAGAAGAATGCAATAATGCTCAATGCTGCAGAAGGCAAGCCTACTTTCACGATCGAATAGAAGTCCACATAGTATTGAGGTCGTGAGAAGAATGTACTCTGTATTAAATTACTCATTACTTCATTTAATGAGCCATTCAGATAATAATAAGAGAATACCATTAACCACGGAAATGCAAAGGCCGAGATCAATTGAAAGAATCGTTTAAAATCGAACGAACTGAAAACAGCAAATGAATAAATGACAAAAACAATAAAGCAGGCGAAGGGCAAATAAAACAGGGATGCAACACCTAAACTAGCTCCTGCGAAAAAGTGATTTCTTGACTTTTCACCCATACGCACATCCTTAAACAGGAAATACATTACAGGCAGCATAAAGGTAAGGCCTAACTGAACCGGCGATAGAGAAAGGAAATCATAATTTATGGAACTGAACAATACATAAAAGAATGCCGGATAAGCAGTTTTTTGGTCGTAAATATTTGTCTGTGAAACGTAATAATTGAATAAGAATGCCTGAGTGATGCATAAAAGAAGAGATAAAATGCGAAGTGCTGCAACAGACTTCCCGAATAGCAGATCTATAAAATAATACGTCCCAGCACTGAAAGGTTCTAAAGAAGTCCAGATGTCTTTATAAAGAACTTTCTGATCGGTCATCATTTCTCCGATACTCAACCATTGCAAAGAAGGGATTAATAGTACATCTTCTGAAAACCAATAAAAACGAGCCAGTAACGCAATCAAGGCTACAGCTAGTAAACGGAACGGATCAAAATTCTTTAAGAATTGTAGCACAGGCTCTTATTTTTACAGCAAATTAAGCATTTTTTTGTTTTCAATGTCAGCAGAACAAACATAAGCCGACTCTTTTTTGTATTTTTACGTTTCCTTTGAAAAGGGGGTTTAACTGTAGTCCCGGATTTGGTTTCGAAACCTCCAAGGATTTAAATACAATTAATATTTATAATAACTCTAATTATATAAATCCTTGGAGGTTTAACTAAAAACTGAACCATAGATCAGTCAAAGGGATTTAAACAACGAATACGTATGGAAAGTGTAAGACAACAAAAGGTAGCAAGATTGATTCAGAAAGAAATGGCAGATATTTTTCTGAAAGAAAGTCGCGCACTTTTTGGAAACGTATTTATTTCCATAACAGTTGTACGCATGAGCCCCGACTTAAGTGTTGCCAAATTTTATTTGAGCATCATGTTAGTCGAAGACAAAAAGAGATTTTTAAAAGAAATTCAGGCACAAAGTAAGCCATTGCGTAAACTGCTTGGCGAACGGATTGGCAAACAGGTACGTATTGTTCCTGAAATAATTTTCTATCTGGATGATAACGTGGATTATGCAAACCACATGGATGATGTAATGTCTAAAATTGTGATCCCTAAAAAAGATGATGACAATTTTGATTCAAACCAATATCCTGGCTTAAAAGAGTAATCCTCCGGAAATCAGTTGAAGTCTATTTTATTCATTGCGCGGCGTTATTATTTTTCTGGTAAGAATTTACTTCTTATCAACGTAATCTCTATTCTTTCCATTCTTGTTGTTGCAGTGATTACCATGTCATTGGTAATCGGCATGTCTGTATTTAATGGCATGGAAAATCTGATCCGTTCGTTATACAATTCATTTGATCCGGAAATTAAGATCACCCCTAAAACCGGAAAAACATTTTTAATGACGGATAGCCTGCACAGATTGATCCAACAAACAGATGGCGTTTTTATTATTACAGAAGTAATAGAAGACAATGCCGTGCTGAGTTATAAAAACGAAACAGACGTAATAAAAATAAAAGGCCTTTCAGAGAATTTCGAATTGCAACACCGCATGGATTCCTTTCTGGTAGCGGGCAACATGAAGATGAACAAAGCGGGCCATGACTTTGCGATCATTGGGAGAGGGGTTCAATATAAATTATCCGTACCGGTGAATAATCAATTCGCTCCTGTCCAGATTTTTTATCCGGATAAAGATAAGATTAAAAAGCCCGATGCATTTGATGCATTCAGAATTAAGAACATTCAGGTTGGAGGGGTTTTTGCGATCGAAAAACAATACGACGACAATTACATATTCGTACCGCTTTCGTTCACACAGGAGTTAATGAATTACGACAAAGAACGTACGTCCTTAGAAATAAAAATCTCCGAAGGCCACAACATCAATGATGTCAGAGATCAACTTAAAGAACGCTTAGGTGAGAAGTTTTCTGTTCTTAATAGCGATGAACAGCACAAAGGATTATTGAAAGCAATTAAAGTTGAAAAATTTGTGGTAAACGTAATGCTTAGTTTTATTCTGGCAATTTCATCTGTCGGTATATTCTTTTGTTTAACCATGCTTACATTAAATAAACGGAAAGACATCGCAGTATTAAAATCCATTGGGGCTACCAAAACATTTATCCGCAATTTATTTATGGCCGAAGGAATGTTGATCGCGCTGACTGGAGCAATCATGGGTGTGTCGCTAGGAATAGGAATTTGTTTTATGCAGCAGCACTACGGATTTGTTACAATCGGTACGGAAACATCGGTTATTGAAGAATATCCGGTTGAGTTGAGAACGGCTGATTTGATCTGGATTGGCTGTACCGTAATTTGTATTTCTTTTGCCGCATCTATAAGACCTTCTATTATAGCATCTAAGCTAAATTTGAAAAAATATATTTAGCAACTTGCCGCTTTTTTTGTGAATAAAATATCCTCTATTTAGACCAAAACAAATTGCTTGTTTAGTATATTGTATATTCCTTTTCTATGGAAAATAAGTAAAAACAGGATTGCTGCTTTACTATTTCCAGTGCGGGAATTAAACAAGCTACGGTGTGAAAGTATCAACTACAGAACCTTTTCAGATCATATACTCACTGTTTGAGCATGAGTACTTAGGATATTTATTTGAGTCGTTTGTGATTCAATTAGATCATCAAAGAAGACTTACGCTTAAGCATCAGAATATCTCTGCGAAAAATGCAGATGAGTTTGCACGCGAGTTGGATGAGACCGATTATAAATTGATAAAATTAATCGACTCGATTCAGCAGGAAGCCATTGTTAAAAAATTCTACAACAAAAAAATTACACCACCCGAATTCTTTCTTAAAATATTCAATAAAGAAAAAGGGGATGAGTTAATTCAGGATGCGATCCGTTCGTACATCGAGTTAAAGAAAAACGAAATTCTGTGTCTGTTAGAACATAAAATGCTGTTTGAAATGGGGCACGACGGCGAACCTACCTGGAAGCGCCTGGCAATTGCTCCAAAGAAAGCAAATGTACTTTTTCACTTCATGCGCAATGAAGACAACACACATTATTTTCCGACCATAAAATACGACGGCCAAAAAGTCGATTTCCAATATAAAAATGCAATCATCGTATGCAGCATGCCGGCATGGCTATTAGTGGACAATACGGTATTTCATTTTAATAAAGAAGTTGATGGAAATAAATTAAAACCGTTTTTAAATAAAAAATTTATTCTGGTTCCTCGCAAGATGGAGGAAATGTATTACGAAAAATTTGTTACGCAAATCATTTCAACATTTGATGTGCATGCCAAAGGTTTTACGATACATGCAGAAGAATATCTTCCGAAACCGGTATTGACACTTACCGAGCTGGCAGTTGCGAAAGCACCTACATCGCTTTTCGGTAACGATGAAACAGCAGTAGCTGTAGAAGAAGAAAGTAAGATCTTATTGAGTCTGGATTTTCAATACGGAAATTTTATTTTTTCTTCAGACAAATTATCTCCTTCGTTTGTAAAAATGGAGAAGACAGACGATTCATATATTTTCCATAAAGTAAAGCGTGATACCGATAAGGAAAGAGATTTTCTTGATATTTTACGAAGTTCAGAATTAGAGTTTAAGAGCGGTAAGATCACACTGGAAAAATCAAAAATATTTTCTTGGCTTGCTGCCAATAGAGATGTCTTAGAAGCACAGGGCTTAATTATCCGTCAGAATCTGAAAGACGGGAAACGATATTTTGTCGGCGCTTCTTCAATCAGTTTAGAAGTAAAAGAAAACAACGACTGGTTCGATATCTATGCAGTAGTTCGTTTCGGAGAATTTGAAATTCCATTTTTAAAATTGAAACAATACATTCTTAAAAAGAAAAAAGAATTTGTGTTGCCTAATGGCGAGATTGCTGTAATACCGGAATCATGGTTCAGTCAATATTCAGATCTCTTTGCATTTATTGAACAGGATTCAGATGAACTGAAACTGCGCAAGCACCACATGGCGCTTGTTAAAGAGTTGCAAAATGACCGCTTGGCAGAAGTTTCGATGGATAGAAAGTTGGAACGTCTACGCGATTTTCAGGAAATTGAAGATTACGAAATTCCGGCTGGATTTAAAGGAGAATTGAGAGCGTATCAAAAAGCAGGATATAACTGGATGCGCTTTCTGAACCAATACAATTTTGGCGGTTGTTTAGCAGACGACATGGGTTTGGGTAAGACGGTACAGACCCTTGCGCTTTTGCAATCCTTAAAAGAAAAAGCAGAAGGCAAAGCGAGTTTGCTGATCATGCCTACCTCTCTGGTATACAACTGGGAGATGGAAGCGCGTAAATTTACACCTGAATTAAAAATATTAAATTTTACAGGTATTGGTCGTGATAAGAATGCAGAGCAGTTTAAAAATTACGACCTCATCATTACTTCATACGGTACGATACGTGTTGATATAGAATTGTTCAAACAGTATCAATTCTATTATACCATTCTGGACGAATCTCAGGTAATAAAAAATCCGGAGTCTATTATTGCGAAAGCGGTTAAAGAACTGAACAGCAAACACAGATTGATCTTAACAGGTACACCGGTTGAGAACAGCACGATGGATCTGTGGTCGCAGATGACTTTTGTGAATCCGGGTTTACTGGGTACACAACAATTTTTCAGAAATGAATTTCTGAATCCGATTGAAAAGAAAAACGATGAAGTAAAAACAAAACGTTTATACAGCATCATCAAACCATTCATATTACGCAGACAAAAATCTCAGGTAGTAAAAGATCTTCCGGAGAAAATTGAAAACGTACATTACTGCATCATGACTCCGGAACAGGAAGAGGAGTATGAAAAAACAAAATCGAATTACAGAAACTTAATTCTTGAATCGATTGATGAAAAAGGATTGGCCGGCAGTCAGATCTTGTTATTACAGGGCTTAACGAAACTGCGCCAGATCGCTAACCATCCGGGTTTGGTAGAAGAATCGTTTGAAGGTACGTCGGGCAAAATGGAAGATGTGAATCACATGCTGGATAACGCACTGGATCTGGGTCACAAGATTCTTGTATTCTCTCAATTTGTAAAACATTTGCAGCTGTATGCAAAGTTATTGGATAAGGCGGGCATCCGATATGCATACCTCGATGGACAAACACGCGACAGACAAGCAGAGGTAGAACGTTTTCAAAATGAAGAAGGTATACGTGTATTTTTAATTTCGTTAAAAGCAGGTGGCTTAGGGTTGAATTTAACAGCAGCTGATTATGTGTTCCTGCTTGATCCATGGTGGAATCCTGCGGTTGAAGCACAGGCGGTGGATAGAGCGTACCGTATCGGACAAAAGAATACGGTGTTCACGTATAAGTTTATTACCAAGAACACCGTTGAAGAGAAAATTTTAAATCTTCAGAAAAATAAATTGAAGCTGGCAAACGATCTGATCAGTTCAGAAGAAACATTCTTTAAGGCCTTAAGCAAAGAAGATATTCAGTCGATTTTTGATTAGACATAGAGGGAAGGCATAATGCTTAAAGCCTAAAGAGTTGTTCAGTAAACAGCATTCGTCAGACCACTTTTTTGTGGTCCGACGAAATTTTAAAAGTAACATGTATTATAAATTATAATCTCCGGCTGCTTCTGGTTGGTAAAGAATTTCTTCAATTTTGATTTTTGTCATACCTGCAGGTGCGCACCACTCAATTTCATCACCGATCTTATAGCCTATCAATGCCGTAGCTATAGCCGAAAAGATAGAAATTTTATTCATTTTTAAATCTGCTTTATCGGGGGTATACAAGTTGAAACGAAACTCTTTTATTTGAATCAACAAAAGAAATTTTGACAATTGAATTCATTGTAACCACATTATTAGGAATTTCTTCAGGCTCTAAAAGTTCACCTAATTTAAGTTCGTGCATTAAAGCCGCAGCTTCAACAATAGTAATTGAATTAAATTGTTTAGCATTTCTAATGCATTGCTGAATTCTTGAATAATCAAGTTTGTTAATAATCGTCCCCATTGGTTGGTTTTATGTTTATACAAATCATGCAGAAAATAGCATGCCAGTATCTGTTATATAAAGGTAAATTGGTAGTTCGAACTGAGTAAATACCTATAAGAATTAGAAAATAATCATGAATACACTATTCTATTGCTGAAATTCATAATCATTATTTCTGATGTCTGTAATAGACAATTGTTGTATTTTTTGTATTAAATCCAAAAGAATGCGATCATTATAAATTGCGCGATTGGGAATACCAGATAGTATGTTTTTATTTTGCTGTCTTTAATAAATGCAAACCAAACAAAAAATGTATCAGTGATATACAACAGTATTAATAGCATTGCTGGTATTGTATATGTTGATGGGTGTGAACTTGTTTGATTAGTAAATGCAAAGTAAAGCAAGTTCAATAAAATAATATTTGCTGCTATAAGAATATAAAATGTCCTTTTTCGATCGATGAATCGCATAGCTAAATTATTGCTTATCTCTGATTTTTATTAAAGCTTCCGCATCAGCAGTATCTTTAGATGTATTTAATGCGATTTTATTTTGGATGAGCTGGTTTATATGAATAACCTTTATTTCAATGTCATTAATTGAAAAAGAAGTTGCAGATTTAAAAATTTCATCTGGGGTTACACCAACAGTTGCATTTAGCAAATCAATGTAGCTGTCTTTTTCATAGAGCCTGAAATGCATTGCTTTTGAAAAATCTGTTTCGTTAAAATCAGCAGTATCATAACCAAATTCTTCTAAGGCAGCAATTAGCTTTGTGCCGTTTTCATTCGAAGGATAAAAAAATAAATCAATATCTTCAGTAAAACGATGGTAGCCATGTAGAGTAACAGCCATGCCGCCAACGAGAACTATCTCAACATTATTTTTTTGAAAAACGCTTATTAATTTTAAAAATTCATCTGAAAAAAGATCCATAGGGCTATTATCTTATTCTGACAATTCTTTTTTGTGAAGAGTCTGTTGCCTCATTTGGTATATATTTCGCCCTTAGTTTAAAAAATGCATAAAATCGTTCTTCCATCGATAATTTCAAAAAATTATCGATCAACTCTTCTTGAGCTTTTTCAAACGAAAGTATGACTGGCTTTGGTTTCATGTGTTATATGTAACCAATATAAAAAATTAATTGTGATATATTGATAAGAGGATAAGAGAAAGATTTACTAATTACCGATGCCTTCGCTTCAAGCTGAGGCATCGGTTTAAAATGGTATAGATTAGTATTTCAATAATTACGCAACCGCAGTCTTCGTTTTGTGCAGATAAATATTTGACACAACTAAAGCGATCAGCAAAAAGAAAATCATCGGAGTGCCTTTTGCATCGCCAATAGCAAAGTGTGTTATAATAGCAGAGATGAAGTTGATACCAAAACCTGCATACGCCCATTCTTTTACTCGTATTGGAATTTGCGGAACAATAAGTGCAACTGCACCGATAAGCTTAGCTGCTCCTAGTTCTACGCGGAAGTAATCCGGAAAGCCCAATTTAACAAATCCTGCTGCTATTTCAGGATTTGCAAAGTACATTACCCCACTCATCAACATCATGGCAGTAACAATACCTGTAGCTACCCAGTAAATAATTTTATCCTTTTTCATAATCTTTAATTTTCCTTTTGATTGATGATGCAATTTAGATAGATTTGATTACCAAAAGTTACCAGTTACCCAAAAGTAATCAGTTACCTTAAAGTTACCAATATGGTTGTCAAACACAGTCACAAAGAATGTACGTCGTCATTGCAAGCTGTTCGCGATGCACTGGACGTAGTAAGCGGAAAGTGGAAGCTGCAGATCATTATTTCAATTACAACCGGAAATCATCGTTTTAGAGAAATTCAACGAAGCATTCCGAACATTTCCTCTAAGGTATTGGCGAAGGAATTAAAAGATCTGGAAGAACATGAATTGATCAAACGCACCGTTTACGACGATTCGCCTGTATTGGTAGAATACACCATTTTGCCCTATGCCGATACCTTGGATGATGTAATTAAAGCACTTTACGATTGGGGAATACAACACAGAAAGAAAATTCTGAAGAAATAAATTCATAAAGGACTTTACAACTGCTGAGTATTCTATTTTGAAACTGACGAAAATCAGTTGGCTTAGCATCTTATATATTTCCATATATGCTCTTCAATTTTTAATAGATTATTCTTTCAAAAAAGCATATTGAAATATCACAAAATAGATTTTAGCTTGTTTTTAGCAAAATTTTAGCATTTTTAAAATAAATTTTAATTCGAAAAATGTCCAAACAGGCTTTTTAACAAAGATGTAAAGCCTAATTTGACAGAATTATATTTTATAATAATGTATTTTAATGATTTTTTATTCTTTAAAATACTTTAATTGTTGCCATATTCAAAATAAAATTTCAGTACATAATTTTGGTAATTTAAATTTGAGCCTTTACATTTGCCTTAATCTATACTAAATCTATATAGATTATATAATAAAAAAGATGTTTCATTTAAAAATGCAAGATCAAAAAACATTAAGCACAAAATTACTATAGGAAGTACATCGATATTTAAGAGTAATAAAGATGTGTTACAAGTACCGAGCAGATTCTAAGCTCTTCAATGTTTTTAAATTTAATCTTTGTTTAAAAGTATGGTAGCTACAAAAAATTTCACTACACTAATAAAAGAACCGGTGTTTACATTAGGCGAAACACTTACTGTCGAGCAGTTAAATTTTTTTGAAACACACGGTTATATTCATTTTAAAAATTTCCTTAAACCGGAAGTAGTATCCACAGTTATAAAAGCATTAGAAGATGTTCAGGATCAGTGGATCGAAAGCAATAGAGAAAAAATAAACGGTGTACCGATTAAGTATGGCGTTGATCTGGATGGTAAAAAAATTGTTCAGCGTTTTGCCTTCGCATCTTTATTCAGTAAAGTTTTAAACGAACTGTTGAAAGATCCAAGATTAAAAGCGTTGTATCCATTGCTGCAGGCTAAAGACGAGCGTATTGGTGAATTTGAAAAGGATGGTTTAGTAGTGAATCACTACATCAACAGCGAAACAAGTAAGTTTACTCAAATGGGCTGGCATACCGATTGTCTTCGCGATGTTTTTTACGGAAAAAAAATAGCACCCATGTTGAATGTTGGAATTCACCTGGATGATTATGATCCTAAAAATGGTGGATTAAGAATTATTCCGGGCACACATAAGCAGGATATCTTCGATCTATTATTTAAGAAAAAATATTATGTAAGTCATAAGCCTGATCCGGATGAGATTGGATTTAATATTACAGCAGGAGATTTAACTGTACACGATGGAAGATCATGGCATCGTGTAGAAAAATCTAAGATCTTAGGTGAAGAGAGCAGAAGAAGAGTTATGTATATTCCTTTTATTGGAGGTGAGTATCAACCAAAAAATGAAAACAGCTCAACTCAATTTTATCAAAGACTTTCAAAATTTGTTCGCTAAGGGTTATACATGAATTACGCACTTATAACAGGAGCAAGTAAAGGAATAGGGAAATCAATAGCAGAGGCACTTGCAGCAAAGGGCAATAATCTGTTATTGATTTCCCGTTCAGAAGAAACCCTGAAAGAATTAAGTTTATCTATTGGTCAACGTTACAAGGTACGTGTTGATTATCTGGCAGCAGATCTTTCACACGCAGGCTCTACAGAGGTTATTTTAAAATGGCTGACGGAAAAAAATTATTCAGTTGATACATTGGTAAACAATGCAGGTTACGGAATTTGGGGAAAATTTTCTGATCGCTCAATTGAAAGCCACAATGAAATGCTGCAACTGAATATGTTAACGCTTGTTCAATTAACGTATGCATTGATTCCGCAATTAAAGAAACATCCAAAATCGTATATATTAAATGTTGCAAGTACCGCTGCATATCAGGCTGTACCAACATTGAGTTTATATGCTGCCAGCAAATCCTTTGTATTGCTTTTCACACGGGGTATCAGATTGGAGTTACAAAGCACAGGCGTATCGGTAAGTTGCTTGTGTCCGGGCCCAACAGCAACGGATTTTGTAGAACGCGCAGGCATGAGTGCTGATATAAAGAAAAAATCCGATACGTTCAGCATGACTGCAGACGAAGTAGCGAAGATTGGTGTAAATGGATTGTATAAAGGTAAAGCAGAAATTATCCCTGGTTTATTAAACAAGATCATTGTTGTTTTGACAGCATGGCTTCCAAAATTTGTGACAGAAAAAATTGCAAACGATCTTTATAAAAAATGAAAATACGTAATCTAATAATAGGACTGGTTGCTGGACTGCTTACAATTAATTTACTAAGCTCTTACGTATTAAACTCCACAAGTCAGAATATTTTAAAAGGAGATACATATTTTAATTTGATGCGGTATAAAGATGCTATAGCGTGGTACAATCTGAATTCAAGCAAGGCTGAAGCGCCGTGGAAAATAGCACGTGCATATGTTTGTTATGGAGATAATGCTCCTGCTACAGAAAAGGAAGTTAATTTTAGAAATGCCGTTAAAGCTTCCAAGCGCTGCATTCAATTAGAAGAAACAAATTCAAACGGCCACACATGGCTGGCTGCAGCTTTAGGCAATACAGCAATGTTTGAAGGGAGTAAAACCAAAGTGAAATTATGTAATCAAATTAAGGTAGAACTTAATCGTGCGATTACTTTAAATCCAAAAGACGATATCGCTTATTCTATTCTGGGCTCATTCTATCGTGAGATTGGCCATATCAGCTGGATTGAAAAACAATTGGCAATGGCTTTTATCGGAAAAATTCCAGAAGGAACGTATGCAGATTCTGAAAAAGCGCTTGGGAAGGCAATTGTTTTAACGCCCAACATTATGAGACATTGGTATGAGCTGGGCTTACTGTATACCTACTGGGGTAAAAAACCTCAAGCGGTTGTAGCATTCAACAGAGCAAAAACATGTCCTGTGCTTGTATCCAGCGACAATAAAAGGATTGCAGCCATAGCCGTTCATTTAAAAAATTTAGAATAAATATTTTAGCAGATACATAGAATCCATAACAATGGAACGAGGGGTACATTCAAATGCGTTATTATTTTTTTAATTGAATATTTCAGGATTGCTTCAGAATGCTTGAATAGATTGAATGACGCTTACTTTAGTGCAAAATTTGAAAAATGAAGCATTAAAGTGTATTTTTGAAATTAGCACCTTTTACAATTCGTTTCGAATGAATATTCATTATTTTCAACATGTTCCTTTTGAGGGACTGGCTTGCATGGAAGATTGGGTTAGACGCCCCAGCAATAAAGTTACGGCAACACGGTTTTATGAAGATGGGCGTATGCCTTTTGTAGAACTTTTTGATGTATTGATTGTTATGGGCGGCCCTATGAGCGTACTCGATGAAAACAAGTATCCATGGCTTGCACAGGAAAAAGCATTAATAAAAAAAGCGATTGAACGCGGCAAAAAAGTAATTGGTATTTGTTTGGGTGCGCAATTGATTGCTGAGGTGTTGGGTGCAAAAGTTTATAAAAATACCTACAGAGAAATTGGTTGGTTGCCTGTTACCAAAACAACTGCGGCAAAAAATAATCATTTGTTCTCGGATCTTCCCGATACTATGAATGTATTTCATTGGCATGGAGAAACGTTTGACCTGCCTAAGGGTGCCGTACAACTGTTAAGCTCTGAAGCATGCGCAAATCAAGCCTTTGCTTATGGAGACAATGTATTGGCGTTGCAGTTTCATATGGAAATGACAAACGATAGCATAAAAACGATCAGCGAATTTTGTCAGGACGAATTAGTTGAAGGCCCATATATTCATAAAGAAGAAACATTCTACAACGATGACAATATTGTTAAAGCCAATCAATGGATGTATCAACTATTAAATAAATTTATTCAGTCTTAATTTTCTAGTATGAAAAAATTTTTACTCGGCATATCAATCTTTTGTTTTTATGTATCAGTTTTCGCACAGAATATTACACTAACGCAGCTTCCTGAAACCCCGCTATCTTATCTTGGCGATGAACTTACGAGTCCCACATTAAAAGCGGGCTATACAAAACGTACACAATATTTTGGCACACCAAGTGCAAGTGTTCAAATCGGATTGATTCTTCAGCAAAAATATTCGGATCTGCCTATTTATAGTTCTTTCAGCGAATTGTCTGACTTTATCAGTTATGTTGAAAGTAAAACAACGGTTACAAGAACTGCCGCTTATGTTGCATATCTATTGGAAGCAAGATCAAGCTCTTCAGGTACATTTGCGACGTATGCAAAAGACACCTTCTTTCTTTCAGGAACAACCATTACTTCTATCAGCGAAACGCTTTATGATACGGAAGACAATACGGTGGAGACTTACGCACAGTACGATGTATTTTATCATTCAAACGGTAAAATCAATCGTATTGAATTAAAAAACCCTTCCAGCGATCCATTCTATCGTTTATCTTTTGCCGGCATATCTGTAGTTTTTAATGCGAACAATACAGTAAAAACAGATACTCTTTATGAATTTGGTTATAATGGTACAGATACAAGAGTGAATGTTTCAGGGTATCAGGATCATTCATATAAAAGTGCAAGTCCTCTCAAAATCGATTCTACTTTTGCCAATCAGATTGGTTCTACACCTTTACTGAACACAAAACTTACTTACACATTAAATACAAACAATGAAATAACGCGGGCAAAAGCCTATACGTATTCTTCATCAAGTCATAAATATGAAAACACATTTTATTTTGATTTTGGTCAGGACGCAAGCTTAGGAATTCTTTCACAATCGAATGTATCAACTGTTTCACTGTATCCGAATCCCGTTCAGGACCTGGTTTATATCCCTTCAGATTGTATATTCCAAACCTGGTCCATCACTTCTGTAACTGGCTTACATATTAAGAGCGGAACAAATACAGACCTGAATAAAATATCTGTTGCTGATCTGCAAGCCGGTGTATACGTGTTAACACTTAGCAATAATGAACAAACATGGACAGGGAAGTTTGTTAAATAATATTCTTTCTCTCATTGATTTTAAAAAAAGCGTCTTTTGTAATTACAAGAGACGCTTTTTTTATAAAAACATCAATCATTCCCACTTTTTCCCCAAATTGATATAGAGCTTTATATAAATCATCGGACATACATTGTATGAGATCCTATATTATTTATGCGTTTGTTTTTTTGTTGACGGTATGCGCCGCACATGCTCAGATCAGTCCTCCCGGCTTGGGCGAGACAAATACAGCATCGTGGCTTGCATTTGGTGTACGACAATCGTTGGATTCAGCAAACAAGATACAATCATTCAGCTATGTGGGTCTGGGAAGGATAAGCGGCCCTCAATCAAATAATCCGCTGAAGTATCAAGAAATCTTTGTTTTGAATCAGGAATTTTATCACAGATTTCATAAGCATTGGCATTATTCACTTGCATTGAGTTATCGGAATCAGGATGAATACGGAGACGAAAAATCATTCAATACAATTTCACCAATGCACAAACAGGAAATCCGTGCGTATGGGCGCTTTATGTATGAATTAAAAGTGCGGAATGTGAAGTTAGTTGCTACCTACCGGCAGGAATTCAGATCTTTTTTCAATCCGGATTTTCAACCGGAAGATAATAGATATCAATTGCGTTCGCGCTTTCGATTGCAGGCAGCAATAACCCTCGACAAAAATAAAGTACATCGCTTTACGGCAAGTGCAGAAGCTTTATTCTCTTCAACACAATCTACAACACCTTCAACCGATTGGTCGACCTTTGCTTATAAAGAAGCACGTTTTTGTTTTTATTATTCCATTGATCCGAAAAATTCTTCATTTATATACAGCATAGGATATATGAATAATTTAATCGGTCGGGAAGATATTAAAGATGTAAGTTATATAGCCTTAGATGTGATTTGGGAGAATCCTTTTAAAGCATTTAAACGCGAGGTGCTGAAGCCGATTGAATAATATGTTAAAATAATCTACTAGCCAGATAATCATTTTTTTATTTCTCTTATTCTCTTTGTACTTTGTATGTTACTTAATACGAATTTATGGCCAAAGTAAAATCATCTTATTTCTGTCAAAGCTGCGGTGCGCAATCGCCTAAATGGGTTGGTCGTTGTGCATCTTGTGGAGAGTGGAATACCTATGTAGAAGAAATCATACAAAAAGAAGATAAAACATCCTGGAACAGCAGCTCTACGAAGGTAGCGCAGAGACCACGTCATCTTAAAGAAATCACATACAGTCAGGAACAACGCATCGTAACACCGGATGGTGAACTGAATCGCGTGTTGGGAGGTGGCATTGTACCGGGCTCTATTGTATTGATCGGCGGCGAGCCGGGTATTGGTAAGTCGACGTTAATGCTTCAGGTTGCATTAAAACTTTCTGCAGTTAAAGTATTGTATGTATCCGGAGAAGAAAGCGAGCAGCAGATTAAAATGCGTGCGGAACGTATTGAAGTTCCTTCAGATGCATGTTACATATTAACCGAAACGTCTACGCAGAATATTTTTAAACAGATAGAAATTCTGCAGCCGGAAATTCTGGTTATTGATTCGATTCAAACATTGCATTCGTCTTTTATCGAATCTGCAGCCGGAAGTATTTCTCAGGTGCGTGAGTGTACAGCAGAACTATTGAAGTATGCGAAAGAAAGTGGCACACCGGTTTTTTTAATCGGACACATTACCAAAGAAGGAACGCTGGCAGGACCGAAAGTATTGGAGCACATGGTTGATACGGTTTTGCAGTTTGAAGGCGATCAGCATTTGTCGTATCGAATTTTGCGAACAACAAAAAACCGTTTTGGCTCAACTTCCGAATTGGGGATTTATCAAATGTCAGGCGAAGGTTTACGTGAAGTAACCAATCCATCCGAAATATTATTATCACAGCGCGACGAAGCCATCAGTGGCATTGCAATAGGCGCAACGCTGGAAGGCAACAGACCGTTGTTGATAGAAATTCAATCTCTTGTGAGTGCTGCAACATACGGCACGCCGCAAAGAAGTAGTACAGGTTTTGATTCAAAGCGATTGAATATGTTACTTGCTGTGTTAGAGAAACGTGGAGGTATGCGCTTTGGTGCACAAGATGTGTTCTTAAATATTGCCGGTGGATTAAAGGTTGAAGATCCTGCGCTTGATATGGCAGTGTGTGTGAGCCTTGTTTCTTCTTTTCATGATGCCATTATTCCGGGAGATATTTGCTTTGCAGGCGAAGTAGGCTTGGGTGGTGAGATCCGTGCGGTAAACAGAATTGAACAGCGTATTTCAGAAGCAGAAAAATTAGGCTTTAAACATATTTTTATTTCTAAATACAATATGAAAAGTTTAGATCCAAAGCGTTTCGGCATTCGCTTACATGATGTAGCCCGTTTGGGTGAAGTGTTTGATTCAATTTTAAGCAATTAAAAACTGATCTGACAATGAATCTGAAAGAAGAGTTGTTAAAAGAACATAGCCTTGTTCAGACAAAGAAAATAAGTTACTGGGCGGCAGAATCAAAAACAAATCTGAAGCAGCTGATGCAGTATTTTATTGGTAAAGATAAAATACTCGTTCAGCGCGCATCCTGGGCGGCCAGTAAAGTATATGAGCTAAAGCCGGAATGGTTTGACGTATATATACCGCAGCTTATAGCGTGTTTGGAGAAACCTATACATGGAAGTGTGCGTAGAAATAGTTTAAGGATCATGCAAACCATGCAGATTCCGGACGAGTACCAAAGTTCACTGATCGATCGGTTATTTATATTGTTGAGCGACCCCAAAGAAGAATCTGCTGTAAAAGCATTTGGAATGACCGTTGCATACAATGTAATAAAACGATATCCCGAACTTGGGAATGAATTAAAAATAATTATTGAAGACCAATTGCCTTATGCAACGCCAAGCTTTAAAAGCCGAGCAAATAAAATAATTAAGAAATTATAAGCCAATGAATTTAGTAACAGAAATAGTAAAAGAGTTAGAAACAATTGAAGAGCCAGTAATTAAGCTTTGTATATCACTTTGTTTGGGAGCTTTAATCGGTGCAGAACGTGAGTATAAAAGTAAAGTGGCCGGTTTCAGAACAATTATATTAATTACTGTGGGATCAACCTTGTTTACACTTGTTGCAGTTACACTTATGGGCAAAAGCGATCCTACCCGGATTGCATCAACAATCATTACGGGCATAGGTTTTTTGGGTGCAGGTGTTATTTATAAGGAAGGCAATACAATCAAAGGAATCACAACAGCTGCAGTTATATGGGCCGCTGCGGCTATTGGTATGATGGTGGGTTTTAACATGTATGCCATTTCAATTATATCCGTTGTTATAGTATTAATTATTCTTTTATCCTTTTCCTGGTTACAACGATATATTGACCGTACAAACAGAGAAAAAATATACCGAATTCACTTGCATAATAATGTTGATGTCATTCAGCAAATAAAACAATTGATCAAATCATTTAAATTAAGTCCGAAAATTATTAATCAGGGCAAGCGTGCAGGTCAGATCTATTTGGTCATTGAAGTTGACGGACCGGTGAAACTACACAACAGCTTAATGAAGGCTTTGTACGAATCGGAATTGGTTGATTCGTTCGAAGTATAAAAACTGTGAATGTATATTAATGAAAAAGTCCCTTCCAGATCCCGATCCCGATAGCTATCGGGATCGGGACCTGGAAGGGACTTTTTCATTAATAGTTGATTGGAATTTATTTTTGAGTTGACAGTTCTAATTTTCCAATTTTATATTGACCGGATAAATATCCGAGCAGCAATACCTGACTATCGTTTACTTGCACCGTGAATTTTGGTCGTGTTGCAATTCCTTTACCTTTAGCAGGAGCAGGCATTAATACACGCTTCTTTAAATTTCCTGAACCATCAACAGAGATCAGAGCCAACTGAGATCTTTGTGGATTTTTTGTGCGCAATTGTTTTTGAGACATTACTGTGCCGTTGGCAGGGTTATCATTATAGAAAATATAAACTACGTCATTGTGGAAGAATATCCCGACAGAAGAATAGAAGCCACCATCGTTTGTTGTTACCTGATATTTAGGAATATTTGAAGACCAGACTCTTTCGCCATCAGCACCGAATTTAGTAACCATAACGTTGTTGTAATAGTAGTAATACGTTGTATGGTATGTGGTAACGCCGGTTGAGCTTGTAGTACTTGTAGTTACTACATGCACATAGTATTGCTCACTCACAACAACGACTTCTTCATTTTCATTTACAAATAGATCAAGGATATCGTAATTATAAAGTTGCTCTTTCGGCTTTGTTTTCTTTTTATCAGCTGCATCTTTTTTAGCCTGCTCAATATCTTTCTTTTTTTCATCATCATCATCAGATGCTTTTGCATATACAGCAGCTAAGAAAACAGGATCGAAATCTTTTTGTTTCGCATATATTACTTTTTTATTAATAAGATCAATTTTAGAAATAAAAGTACCCTTTAATGCATTTAGTCTTTTTTCTGAATAAAAACCAGGAATGTACATGTACCTTGAATCTTTATCAATGACCAGAGATATACCTGATATAAGATGATCGCCAACTCTTAAATCGTATTCTTTATATTCTTTTGTTGCAGGATAAAAGGACATGATGTAGTAATTGAAATCAATTTTATCATCATTTGATCTGTTATTTTCCTCCTCTTTCTTTAAGTTGACACGGTATACAAGGTGGATGTTACCGGCATTATCAATTAAATAATCAAGAATGGATGTGTTTAGTCCGCTATACGGAAGTTCTATAAACGACTGATTTTTTTGAAGAAGATTCTCATCAATTACTTTATAATGAAATTTTTCTTTTTCAGTATTTTTCTCTCTGAAATTTGAAAAAATAAGAATGGAGTTTGAATTTTCGGAATGTGTAACATCATATACTACCGATTTTTTGGATGATAGATTATCAAAGGAATTTACTTCGTATAGTTTAGGTTCAATAACACCGTCCTTAGAAATATAGGAAGCAAATAATTTTTTAGTATCTGTTTTACTATCGTAATGACTTGTGAAAACAATGATTTTGTTTTTTGTAAGAATGATGTCCTCAAAAACAACTTCGATTCTTTTTGTTAAAAAAATCTCCAACTCTCTACGCCATACAAAATTCATATTGTTGTCGAATTTTTCTAACGTAACATGACTACCGCTTTTGAAAATATAAAAACCGGTTTCGTCTTTACCTAAAACATCTGAAGGGTATTCACCTCTAACATTTTTAACAGGTGCGCCCCATTTCAATTCAATATCCTGCGCCTGGATCGAATGGGTAAAAAGAATTAGGGGGAGTGAAAATAAAAAGGCAATTAGCTTCATAAGGAGTATATAATTAAAATGAGTAACTTAGGTCAAATATCTAAAATTTTTCCCCGAATGAAGCATTTAAACATTGTATTATTGGTTGTTTTATTTAGTTATCAATCGTATTCTCAAACGGTACCGGAAGGACAAATAAAAGTATATGATTCTTACCAGCCGGCTAAAGGTTCATCAACTGGGCTAAAAAATAAATTCTCCATCAATCCATTGGGAATTTTGATCGGTGATTATCCTATTTATTATGAACGTATGTTTGGAAATACATTCAGCGTTGAACTTGCCGCAGGGCTTACCTATGAAAACTACGTAGGTAATTTAACCACCTTTGGCTTTTTTGATGTTGATAGTGAATTCAAGAGAAATTTCAAAGTGGGAAGCACGTATAGCATCTCGCCAAAAGTCTATTTGAACGACGACAATTTTGAAGGCTCTTATTTATGTGTGGTATACAGACACAGAATGTACAATTCTGAAGCGATTCAATACCAAGGCCAGGATATATCGGGAGTAAAAGAATACAATAAATTAAACAGCTTTACCTTTAATTATGGTTACGTATATGATTTAGGTAAAGGTTTTTTATTAGACTATTATTTAGGAATTGGGGTTAGAACACAAACGGTATCACAGGCTCATGCTGAACCTTCAAATGTTTATCCATATACTTCATCGTATGTATTTACAACTGAAAAAACGAAAAAAACATTACCAAGTGGGATGTGGGGAATTAAAATCGCCTATTCATTCTAGCATTAAAATCTATCCTAAAACAGAAAGAGTCACGTTGTTCGCGTGACTCTTTCTGTTTTATATAACTACAAGTAGGAGTAGTCCTGTTTAATACCTAGAAGTAGTGATATTAGTTCGGGTATATTGTATAGCTACATTCTATATATTGATTTTCAAAAAGAGAAGTAGAATATTGGATTGTCCGCTCAACGAAAAATTTTTCAATTACTTTATTTATTTTTTTATTCCCGCCAACAATTTTATTTAATTGAACGGGAGAAGATGCTTTACTCACCTTATTAGATTTCAATAAAGACAAAGAAATGATTATGGTTACAGGAGCCTTTAATTTGGACAAGGTTTTGCCTTCTACAGTTTTTGAATAAGCAATCAACGAATCCTCTATCGGTTTAAGGGTATAATTATAATATTCATTTGGCCTGAAAACATTATTTTCTCTTTTAGAAATAACGAATGCGTTGTAATAATTAGAATTATTTTTCGAGTAAAATTCATGTCCGAAGGGAAATGCTTTATACAGAACAATATCAGCCCGCATTTCAGCATAATTTTCTTCAGATACAGATTTATCTCCTTTCTGATAAATGAATATAGGGGTAGTTTCATCTGAACCGACAGTAGAAATAGTACCATTAGCTCCACCCGAAATTGAATGCATGTATTTTCCTTTATCGTTGAACCAATCTATTTTGTCAACTTCATTATTTTTATAAAAAGCCCGCTCAGAAACAATATTATTTTGAATCTGTTCTTTTAGTATGATGGTATCATTTTTATAAAGTGTTTTTTGATCAACAACGTTGTCGGTATATTCATACATATATCCATTAAGCAGTCCTCTTTCATACGAAGCCTTTTTAATTAATTGCCCTTCTTTATTATAGGTATATTGCACACCCTCTCCATTAGAGCCGTAATGAATAAAGGATTTTAAATTTCCTTCTTCATGCAGGCATCGAATACTATCAATAGTGCCGGTTGTAGAGTAGTAATATAAACATTCGTTTTTTCCGGAAGTTTTGTAATAGGTAGCACTCTCGAGTTTGATGTTTTTATTATACAGTGTTTTTTGAATTAATACAGGGCTTTGATTTTCCTTAATTAAATATTTATAATACCAGTCATCGTAGCTATTTGCTCCATTCCAATAGGACCCTTCTTCGAAAAAAATCTCTTCGTGGTATTTATTGAAATTTAAAATAAAAACGTTCCTAAAGGGACCGTGTAATGTGTCATGTTTGTATGTAAACAAATTCTCAAAACCATATTTTGAATTGATTTTAAAAACGCCTTCTTTAAGATTATTTTTATATACCAAAACACTTGGCTTTGATCGATCACTTGGATGATTGTATACAATAAGAGTATCGTTTAGATAAGCAAAATAATTTTTAGAGTAACTGGTCATACTAAAACCAATCGTTCTGTTGTAATCATTTTTATAAGTGAAATTCCCTTTTGCAAACAACGCGCCTTCTCTATTGTAGAAAAAGCAGGAATCTACAAGTATATCGTTTTTGTAGTTTCCTTTAACCAGGATTTGATTTTTATAAAAATATTGAAACGGCCCTTGTTTGTATCCTTGGTGGTCGATAGTATAGATCGAACGAGTTGTATCTCTGTCTCCATTGAAGGCACGAACCTCTTTTACCTGAATAGAGTTTAACACTATTTTTTGCGCTGCAGAAAACAAACTCACCAATAAAAATACTGCTGCCGTAAAAAATAGCTTTTTCATGATCTCAATTAAAATTGAAGAGGCATTAATTATCGTCGTAATCTTTATTCAATTTCAATCGGATATAATATAAGAGTGAGTGCTCTTCGACGGAAACGTATTTATCACTTTTCGCTATCTTATTTAATTCCTGAACAATAAATTCATACACATCAAAAGGGATATCGATTTTTTTCGCAAGCTCTTCGATCAGATCCATTTTTTCAGCTTCATCTAATGTATGCGTATAAGTATTTACTTCCTTAATGATAGCGTCTTTTTGCTCTTCCGTGTGAAAGAATAAACGGACAAGTGTATCATCTAAGCTGGTGTTGAGCGTAGCAGCTTCTTCTTTATTAATAACAAAATCAGATTCTGCTAAAAAGATATACAGAAATGAAACCAAATAGCTAATATCCCAATGTTCTAAAATTTTATCTTTCATTTTTCGGTATTTCGACAAAGGTATGTTTTTTGTCAGATAGTTTTCCAACAACTTGAAATTCTTTTTAAAATCATAAGTATCTAAAAAACAACTTGTAATATTTGGAAAAAGGGCTGTTGGAAATACGTGGATGAACTCTTGATTTAATTTTTCTCCTTTTTATTCATACTGTCGTATCTTGCAGAATAATTGATGAGCTGTAATGAAAAGCTTCCTTAAAAAATATTTAAATTTTATTTATTCGAATAACGACTCGGCACAAAAAACCGATTCGTCAACTTCTTCTTCCGGATCAAAAGATCAGACAGAAGATCATAACAATGTGCCCGAAGAAACTCAAAAGGCATTTGTATTTCAGTCTGCAGTTCAGGAAGAAGAAGGGTACGAAGCTTTTGCACGTTATCTATCACTTCGAATAATCAGCAAAGCAGATCTGGAATCGTTTCCCGAAGAAGCATTTTATGTGCGTGAAACCTTAGAGGATACAAAAACGATTTTAGTACTGGACTATCCGTCTTCTATTGAACATGTTCTTAAAGCGAATGCTGCAGCCTGGGATAAAACAGAAGATGAATTATTTGAAAGAGCATTAAAGAATATTCAGGAAACATATCACCGTGTAGTTGTGCCTTATGAAGGACATCCGCAGGCAGGCATGTGGACGTTAACAGGAGACGATGCGTTTAAAACTTCTGCTGTTTTGTATCTGGAAGAATATCCGGCCCTGCAAGGAACACACGGTGCGCTGGTTGCCTTACCTGATAAAGACACATTTATTTGTAAGATCATCGAAGACGATATTTCGCTTGAAGTAGGCATGCAATTTTTGGTGCATTTTACAGACGAAACATATCACAACTCCGAATCCCGTATTTCAAGACAAATATACTGGTATATAAATGGCGAGTTTACTGTAATACCCTACAGTATTGGGCTAGAGCGGATGAATTATGTACTGCCTTTTGACTTAGAAGATCGGCTGTTTTAATGAATGAACTAATAATTTAAATACTTTTTAATATGATGGCGCTTGGAATATATCGCAGTGTCTTTATACAACTCATCAGATAAAGCTTTAATAATGGGCTGCAACGTATCGTTTCTGTAATGTCCAGAGAGACCCCAAAAGTTAAAGTTTGTTCCTGATTTTTTGGAATTAAACACTGAAAAAGTAGCACTTGTATCATTTTTGAAATGTATTTCTATATCTATGCAATCAGTTGCTGATGGATGTGATACGTAAGACCACTTCGCATTTTTAATTCCTCTTATTAAATAGTTAATTGTGTCTTTATTAATTATTGTTCGGCTAAAATATCCCAGGTATATATCTGTACTTATTTTTATAGCGTCAATATTTTTATAGTTTAAATTTTTATTAATAAATTCAATATCATTTAATTTTGTTGGTCTAAACATGCCGAATTCGTTCCGCATAGTTAGAAATGAGACAAACGTCACAATTAATACTCCCCATATTACCCCTAAGATTTTTCTAATTCCTGACATGTATCGTTTAATTTTTTTAATATATCACTTTTGAGACATAAAAGAAATGGATTAATCATAAGCTTGCAATTGAAGACAATATTTCATTAGAAGTAGGCATGCAATTTTTGGTGCACTTTACAGATGATACTTATCATAATTCATAATCGTATTTCAAGACAAATATACTGGTATATAAATGGTGAGTATACGGTAATTCCCTTCAGCATTGGTCTGGAACGTATGAACTAAGTATTACCTTTTGATTTAGAGGATCGCTTGTTTTAGTTCTTTTACATAATTACACGTTCCGAAGGTTTGCTTTTTGTTTAACGTAGTTCTAACTTGTAGACTATGTGTGGAATTACCGGCTTTATTTCTTCTAAATGGACGATCGAAGATCTTCGCAACATGACGCACAGGCTTAAACACCGGGGCCCTGATGCGGAAGGTTTTTATTCGAACACACAACAGGAAATATATTTAGGTCACCGCAGATTGAGTATTCTGGATTTATCAGATGCTGCCAATCAGCCTTTTTTTTCTAAAGACAAACGGTATGTAATGGTCTTTAATGGTGAGATCTTTAATTATAAAGAGATAGCTACCAAATACAACATCAGCACACAAACAACAAGTGATACCGAAGTAGCTATAGAACTCTATGCTATGATCGGAGTAAAAGCCTTTCAGGAATTTAATGGAATGTTTGTTATAGCTATATGGGATACGCTAGATGAAAGTCTGACGATCGTAAGAGACAGATTCGGAATAAAACCGCTATGCTATTATGATGGTCCGGATGGCTTTGCTTTTGCATCGGAGATCAAAGGATTATTAGAATTGCCAATACCTAGGTTGATAAATACCGAAGCGTTGTCAGATTATTTATTTCTGGAGTACATACCCAAACCAAATACCATTTTTCAAAATATTAAAAAACTGACGAATGGCTGTTACATAGAAATCAAAAATAAGATTGAAGTAACGATAAAAAGCTATTATGATATCAGAGAAAAATATAGTCCTGTTGAAATAAATGAAACAGATGCAATAGAGCAGTTTCACGAGCTTCTTTCCAATGCTGTAAGATCAAGAATGCTTAGCGATGTGCCCATTGGCGCATTTCTCAGCGGTGGGGTAGATTCTTCTTTGATAGCCGCAAAATTTCAGGAAAATAGTTCGCGCGCGGTTGAAACATTTACGATTGGATTTGACGAAAAAAAGTTTGATGAAAGCGGTTATGCAAAAAAAGTTGCCGACATATTGCAAACCAATCATCATGAATACCGCTTACCCACAGATGACATTTTTGGTGTATTAAAAGATGCTGTAGAATTTTATGACGAACCGTTTGCGGTATCTTCGGTTTTACCAAGTCTACTGATCTCTAAAGTAACACGTGAACGCACCACTGTAGCTTTAACAGGCGACGGAGGGGATGAATTGTTTATGGGCTATAACACCTACTATTGGTACAACCGGGTTGCTACCTTGAAAAAAATAGGCGGGAAGGCTTCCTTGAGATTAGCTGAAAGTATATTAAAAATGTTAGGAGGGAAGCCTGCTATAAAATCCAGATTATTTGATGGCTGGAACGATGTAAATCCATATATAAACATGTGGTCGCAAGAACAGCAAATGTTCACTCAACATGAGATCGGAAATTTACTGAACTACAAATACAAACACGCAACAACAATACCTTATTGGGAATCCGTTGAAAAAATTTCATTATCAAACGAACAAGCAGTTTCATTCTTTGATATTAACCACTATCTGGCAGATGATCTAATGTACAAGATGGACATTGCCTCCATGCGCCATAGCTTAGAAGTGCGATGCCCCTTTTTGGATTATCATTTAGCGGAATTTGCTATTAATTTGCCGGTTGGATTAAAGATCAAAAACGGCACACAAAAATATATTCTGAAAAAATCTCTTGAAAAATATTTACCCAAAGAGCTTATATACCGCACTAAATGGGGCTTTGCAGCACCTTCAGAAGAATGGCTTAAAGAATCGCATAAATATTTAATTGATTATTATTTAGACAAAAAGTTTATCGATAGTCAGGGAATTTTTAACTCGACAGAAATTGACAAGCTCGTAAAAAAATTCCGTTCAGGCGAATATTATCATAGTAAGCGTATCTGGTCACTTGTTATTTTTCAGCTTTGGTTTGAACAGTTTATGCCTGCCAAAAAATAATTAAAAAGAAACCTTCCTTCTCCTTCAGGAGAAGGAAGGTTTCTTTTTAAATGCAATACATAAAAAAAGTGGTCCCGCTTTTAGTGGGACCACTTTTTTTTATGTGCTATTATATTAAACCCAGATCAATAAAAGTTACTTTTCTTTTCATAGATCGAACCTTTGGTGCCAAACCATATTACTGCGCCATAGGCAAGCAACAGCAAAGGGAAGGCTGAAATGATGGAATAATCTGAAAGCAGATAAACGAATAGCAACGGAATGATTGCTCCGCCAAATACAGACATAACCAAAATAGAGCTTGCGTTGATAGAGTATTTACCCATGCCATCTATTCCCATTGTAAATACTGTTGGCCAGATAATAGAGTTGCATAAACCGATTAGCACAAGAAGGTATAAAGCTGGATCTGTGGTTTGAGTAAGAATGCGCTTTTCATCAGTATTGACAATCAGGTAAACCAATAATAAGAAGATCGCCACACTTCCCGAAAGTTTCATAAGCTTACGCGGACTAGTTGCTACAAATAGCAGCCCTGCGCCTATAAATCTTCCTAATAATGCCAGCCCCCAGTAATAAGGCATAAGACCTTCACTCTTTTCTGAAATATAATATGCCAGCGAAACTTCTGCGCCTACATATAAAAATAATGTAATTGCACCGTTAATCACCTGAGGATATTGGAAGATGTGTTTACGGGGTTCTGTTTCATTTGAACGAATAAGCGGTGCTTGATCCTGAACGTTTACTTTAGGCAATTCAGACAAAACTACAATCAGCATTAGTAAAAACCAGATTGAACCGAATACCAAATAAGGTACTTGAACCAATAAGATCTTATGTTCCATAATCTCTTCCGGAGACATGGTTACGATGCTTTCAGGATTCAATCCCGACATCGATAAGAAAAGTCCGCCGGCAAGTAAGGGTGCCAGAAAGGTTCCGAATGAATTAAATGCCTGAATGAAAGAAAGTTTAGCAGCTCCTTTGCCACGCATACCCAGCAATGCTACATATGGGTTAGCAGAAACCTGAAGAAATGTAAAACCTCCGCCCAATGCAAACAGAGCCATCAATAATTTTATAAAGGAATTTGATTCTGCTGCCGGATAAAATAAAAAACAACCAAAACTTGAAAGACCTGCTCCAATAATAATACCTTTTCTAAAACCCACCTTATTAATTATAATTCCTGCAGGTATCGCAACCACAAAATAAGTAGCATAAAGCGCCAGATTAATACTTAACGATTCGTAGAAGCTCAATTTGAATACATCACGTAATTCTTCAATCAGAGAAAAATTCAGTACAGTAATCAAACCCCACATTAGAAAAAGGGTTGATAATACTAAGAAAACTTTCGTATAATCGGTTGAACTATTATTATTTGAATACATGCAGTAACAGGAGTTTTGTTAATTCTTAAAAAGTTATGGGTATTGTACGAATAATTGAACTTTATGTTCGCTGTTTAATTTACAATTTTAATATCTTGAATAAAATGTATCCGTAATTATTTTTTATTTTGGATTGAAAGTATTAATTCGCACGTATGATTTTATTTAATACAACTTTTAATTTAGACTCATCTGTTGAAACAGAATGGGTTAATTGGGCAAAAGATGTTTATTTCACAAACGCCTTGGACTCAGGCTTTGTAGTGAGACACCATCTTATGCGGTTGCGTTATGAAGAAGAAGGCAACGGCAGTACATACAGCTTACAATTGTTTTTTGAGAAAGAAGCGCACCTTGAAAAATTCCTGGAAAATTGGGAACAAAAAGCAATGGACAAACTGGCGAAACGTTTTGGCACCGATGCAGTGTATTTTCAAACAATGCTGGATGTAGTAATATAATCTCTTGCAGTATCTTAAATCTCTATAAATTTAGTAGATGTATAATAAAAAATGGTCAGGCTATTTGAAATAGCTTGACCATTTTTTATAAGCGCAGCCTGATTATTTTATAAGATCGAAACCTGTATAAGCCTGTAATGCTTTTGGAATGCGAATACCTTCCGGTGTTTGGTTATTCTCTAAGATTGAAGCTACAATACGCGGCAAAGCCAACGCACTGCCATTCAGCGTATGAAGCAATTGTGTTTTGCCATCTACTTTATAACGAAGCTTCAAACGATTTGCCTGATATGCTTCAAAATTACTTACGGAACTAACTTCTAACCAACGCTTTTGTGCTGCTGAATACACTTCAAAATCGAATGTAAGAGCAGAAGTAAAGCTCATGTCACCTGCACATAAATGCAAAATACGATAAGGCAGCTCTAATTTTTCCAGCAAGCCTTGTACATGTTTTTTCATTTCTTCTAAAATTGCATACGATGTTTCCGGCGTAGCAATTTGTACAAGCTCAACTTTATCAAATTGATGTAAGCGGTTTAAGCCACGCACATCTGCGCCCCAGGATCCTGCTTCTCTTCTGAAGCATGGTGTATAACCTGTATTTTTTATCGGTAGATCTTCTTCTCTGATGATCATATCCCGGTATATATTGGTAATAGGTACTTCGGCAGTCGGGATCAGATAAAATTTATCTTCGTTTGCATAATACATCTGTCCGTCCTTATCGGGTAACTGGCCTGTTGCATAGGCTGAAGCTTCGTTAACCATGATGGGCGGCTGAACTTCTGTGTATCCGCTTTTGCCTGCTTCGTCTAAGAAAAAGTTGATCAAGGCACGCTGTAATCGTGCGCCTTTACCTTTATATACAGGAAAACCCGCACCTGTAATTTTATTTCCTAATTCAAAATCGATAATATCGTATTTCTTAATAAGCTCCCAATGCGGCTGTGCATCTGCATGCAGCGTTGGTACTTCACCATGAGAATAAATGTTAATGTTCTCTTCGGCTGTGCGACCTGCAGGAACGCTATGATGCGGCAGGTTTGGAAGTTTTACAAGAAGGGCATTCAACTCTTCTTCCTTTATTGTATGCAGATCCTGCAATTCTTTTGTTTTAGATCGAAGTTCTGTTGCAGCAGCTTTTTCTTTTTCAGCCTCTTCTTTTTTACCTGCCTTCATCAGATCACCGATTGCTTTAGCCTTGGAATTCGCGTCAGCAAGCATCAAATCTAAGTTATGCTGCGTATCTCGTCTAATTTGGTCTGTTTCAATGATTTCATTTACTATTTGTTCCGCATCGGCAAAATACTTTTTTGTAAGACCTTCTATAACGGCAGCCTTGTTTTCACGGATATAATTGATTTGCAACATGTTTATTCTAAATTAATGGTATTAGATTAGAGAAACGCAAGTTACAAGAAATACCGCTTATTGAAAATCAATTTATTTTAATAAAGTTTCATGGTTTTCCTTACGTACCCTTGACAATGAGTATAAGTTCCTTTATACTTGTAACATCAAATCGTAATCAGCCACAATTTTCTGCTGCTCACCAGATTTCAATAATCAAAATACGTTATTAGATTTTATTGTTTGAACCAGAGGTTGCGCACGCAAACTGTGTAGACTGCGAATTAAAAACCCACCTTCCTTAAGATTTCAATTACATTAGAACACATTTATGTACAACATTGAAGAGTTAGATCTAAAGCTATTATCTGAATTAAGAGTTATAGCTGAAAAGATGAATGTTCCCAATTTTAAAAAATTACAAAAGAAAGAATTGGTCTACAAAATTTTAGATCAACAAGCATTAAACCCAACCGTTGCAGCCTCTGTGCGCAAAGAAGTAGCCAGCACTTCAACTTTTTCAGAAGAAGCAGAAACAACAATCTCAGATACAGAAGATAATCACAACCGCAGTCCACGTGCTAAACGTTCGAATGTGAAAGCAGCTGAAACGGCTGAAGATGATAATTATATAAGCGCACCTGTTGCATCTGCACCTGCGGAACATGTTGTTAGAGCAGCAGCAACGCCGGGACGCAGAGAGCGTCAATCTATTGTACCAACAGAAGAAGTTCCGTTGGAAAGAGAACGTCCTGCACGTGTTTCTTACAATGAAGAACGTCCTGCAAGAAATAATTTCGAAGAGCGAGTTCCACGCAGCAATAGCTACGAAGAACGTCAGCCACGTTCATACAATGAAGAACGTGCACCCCGCATCACCGAAGACAGATTGGAAGAAAGATCTGAACGTCCTGCAAGACAAACAACTTCACAACAATATTCAGTAAAAGAATTTGATGGCGTAATTGTTAATTCAGGTGTATTGGAAATCATTTCTGAAGGATATGGTTTCTTACGTTCACCGGATTACAATTTCATGGCTAGCCCCGATGATATCTACGTTTCACCGTCTCAGATCAAATTATTTGGTTTGAAAACAGGCGATACAATTGTTGGACAAATTCGTCCTCCGAAAGAAGGAGAAAAATATTTCGCTTTATTAAAAGTAGATACAGTAAACGGAAAAACAACGGAACAAATTCGTGACCGTATACCGTTTGAATACTTGACCCCCATCTTCCCTCAGGAACGTTTAAACCTTTCTACTACGCACAACCAATTGTCTACACGTATCCTGGATATGTTTGCACCAATTGGTAAAGGTCAACGTGGTATGATCGTGGCACAGCCTAAAACAGGTAAAACTGTTTTATTAAAAGAAATTGCAAATGCAATTGCTGCAAATCATCCTGAAGTTCATTTAATTATTTTATTGATTGATGAACGTCCGGAAGAGGTTACAGACATTGCACGCAGCGTGAAAGCAGAAGTTATCTCATCTACGTTTGATGAGCAGGCAGATCGTCACGTGAAAGTTGCAAGTATGGTGCTTGAAAAAGCAAAACGTATGGTTGAATGCGGACACGATGTAGTTGTGTTATTAGATTCAATTACGCGTTTGGCAAGAGCATACAACACAGTTGTTCCATCTTCAGGTAAAATACTTTCAGGTGGTGTGGATGCAAATGCATTGCATAAGCCCAAAAAATTCTTCGGTGCTGCGCGTAACGTTGAGAACGGCGGTTCTCTAACCATCATTGCTACAGCATTGATCGAAACAGGTTCTAAAATGGACGAAGTAATCTTTGAAGAATTCAAAGGTACAGGTAACATGGAACTTCAATTGGATCGTAAATTGGCGAACAAACGTATTTACCCTGCAATCGATGTACCTGCATCGGGTACACGTCGCGAAGATCTCTTGATCGATAAAGATGCTCTTTCTCGTATCTGGATCTTACGTAAATACATGTCTGATATGAACTCGATCGAAGCAATGGACTTCCTGATCGACAGAATGGCTAAAACGAAAAACAACGATGAGTTCTTGATCTCCATGAATGGTTAATCAAGTCTCAATTCAATAATTAAAATGCCTCGCTGATTTATTTAGTGAGGCATTTTTGTTTTATAAGTCCTTTAACCGCAAAGGACGCAAGGCAATGCGCTGGCATTTGCTTGGGTGTAATTTGTAGGGTTCAATTTTGCGTTCCTTGCGTTTTTATCTTCGCGCCCTTTGCGGTTAAAACAAAGTGTAGTATACTTATTCACATATAGATTAGACTCTGCTCAAACTTTTTATTTTTGTTATACTATGAAACTTTGCATTGCCGAAAAACCAAGTGTTGCCAAAGATATCGCCGAAGTACTTGGCGCTAAGAAGCGCAACGATGGCTATTGGGAAGGCAATGGTTATCAGGTCACCTGGACGTTCGGACATTTTTGTACGCTGAAGGAACCGCATGATTATTTAGATCGCTGGAAGATGTGGCGCTTAGAAGATCTGCCAATGATTCCACCAAGTTTTGGAATTAAACTAATCGACAATTCAGGTGTTAAAAAACAATTTAACGTCATTCAGAAACTGGTAAATGCTTGCGACGAAGTTATAAACTGTGGTGATGCAGGCCAGGAGGGAGAATTGATACAGCGTTGGGTATTGTTAAAAGCAAAATGCGCTGTACCTGTAAAACGTCTGTGGATTTCTTCTTTAACAACCGAAGCGATCAAAGAAGGCTTTACACGGTTAAAAGAAGCGGATCAATATAACAATCTCTATGCAGCCGGCAGCGCCCGTGCCATCGGTGATTGGTTATTGGGCATGAATGCTACGCGTTTGTTTACCAAAAAATTCGGCCAGGGAAAAATTGTATTGTCGATTGGTCGTGTGCAGACACCAACGCTGGCAATGATCGTAGCTCGGCAGAAAGAAATAGACGCATTCGTTTCAGAAGAGTATTGGGAATTAAAAACCATTTACAGAGAAACCGAATTTACAGCGACCATCGAACGACTCAAGTCCTTAGAGAAAGCAAACAAAGGATTGGATTATTTAAAACAACACCCCTTTGTTGTTACTGCATTTGAAATCAAAGAAGGAAAAGAGGGGAATCCGAAATTGTATGATTTGACATCGATTCAGGTAGAAGCTAATAAACGATTCGGTTACTCTGCCGAAGATACCTTGAAGCACGTACAGAGTTTGTACGAGAAAAAATTTGTTACCTATCCAAGGGTAGATACCACCTATCTTTCAGAAGATCTGTATCCGAAAGTTAAAGGAATTTTAGAAGACCTGACCATTTATAAAAATTTAACTGCTCCGGTTTTAGCAAAACCGATTCCGAAATCAAAAGCAGTATTTGATGACAAAAAAGTTACGGATCACCACGCGATCATTCCTACAGGTGTTGCACCTTCTTCCAATTTGCATATTGAAGAAAAACGCATTTACGATTTAATTGCGCGCAGATTCATTTCCGTATTTTATCCGGAATGTAAAGTATCAAATACAACTGTATTGGGTACAGTCGGACAAGTAGAATTTAAAGCAACCGGAAAGCAGATCATTGAAGCTGGCTGGAAGGAAGTCTATGCAAATGACAAACCCGAAGAGAAAGAAAAAGAAGGTGACGAAGAAAAAGTAATGCCAAACTTTACTGTTGGGGAAACCGGTCCGCATGAACCAAAGATACACCAAGGCAAAACTTCTCCACCAAAAGCATATACCGAAGCAACACTTTTGCGAGCCATGGAAACAGCAGGCAAGCAGGTAGAAGACGAGGAAATGCGCGAGTTGTTGAAAGACAATGGCATCGGGCGGCCATCTACTCGCGCAAATATTATTGAAACACTTTTCAGACGTAAATACATTGAGCGTAAGAAGAAAAATATTTTTGCTACGCAAACAGGCATGGATCTGATCGACTGCATTCACAATGAGTTACTGAAGAGTGCGGAGTTGACCGGCAACTGGGAGCGTAAATTACGTTTGATAGAGAAAGGCGAATATCAACTTGAAACGTTCAAGCAGGAATTGATTGATATGGTAACCGATATTACCAAAGAAGTTAAAAATAATTTCTACAAAGCAATCTACATTGCACCTGAGAAATCTAAGGCTCCGGCGAAGACAGAAAAATCTGCTGCACCAAAAGAAAGCAAACCGAAAGAAGCAAAGGAAAAGAAGCCAAAGGAAGACGTTGCAATAGATACATTGAAATGTCCGAAGTGCAAAGAGCATTTATTAAAGAAAGGTAATACTGCTTACGGCTGCTCTAATTTTAATCAATGCGGATTTAAAATTCCGTTTACAATATTGAGTAAAAAACTCAGCGACAAAAATATTTTTGATCTTTTGAGCAAAGGCAAAACAGCAAAGCTAAAAGGTTTCGTTATGCCGGGCACAGAAAAAGAAGTAGAAGGCAAGCTGGTGATGAATGGAAGTTTTAATGTAGAGCTGGAATAAGGGCTAACTCTACGGATAGGAAGGTTTATATTTTTTTCATCAGCATATAATAAAAATCACCATTAATAGGTACACGCATCATATTTAACAAACAAAATATTTTGTAGCTTTAATAAATAATAAACTACTCAACCTCATGAAAAAATCTTTTAGCGTATTAGTATGCGCAATTGTTATGCTTGTTGCGATCACTTCGTGTTCAAAAAAGAAAGATGATCCTACACCATCAAATAGCAGTGAATATTATTTTCAAGGAACGTTTGACAATGCAGCATACAGTCAGGCAGGTATTGGCAACACAACCGGCGTCAATAATGGGGTAGGCTCAAGTTCTGCGGGCAACTATGTTGATTATGCAAATAGCAACGATTATGTGTATGAATTTTGGGAAGGTTCATATTGGACAAAAATTGTTTATCAAGGAGGTCAGTGGAATGATCTAGACGCACTTGTTATGCGTGTTCATAAATCAATAAGCTATACAGATAGAGATGCTCCTTCTGAGCAGGATATTAAAAATATATATGCAGCTGGCAACTACACAAACTTCTCTACACTATCGACAAATTCAGACTATCCGACTACTCAAGGTTGGGATGTAGAATTGACAGATAATAATGGAACAGAATGGGCTTCATACAAAGGTACTGCGAGCCAGACAGGAAGCTATATTAAAATTGATTCTCAAAAGGAAGTTATCATTAACGGAACCAAACTTCTTTCTGCAAAAGGATCGATGTCTTGTAAATTATACGACGGTAGCGGAAACGTAAAAGTATTACAAGGTTCTTTCAATCAGTTATTCTCAGAATATTTTGTAAATTATTAATTACACACAATTTTCCGATAGTAAAAAAGCAATGTCTGGACCAGGGCATTGCTTTTTTATTTATAAATCCACAGCAACGTTGGTTTCTTTTTATTTTTTAATAAGCCATCCAATCTTCTCATAAATTTGTTTGAAACAACCGGACAACCCAGGCTCCAGCCCATCGATAAATGGAAAGGATAGATCTCGGTTTCTGAAACCGGATCATGTGAATGCAATACGACAATTCTGCTATATGCATTTGAGTTTGAAGATTCCAATCCGTGTAGCTTGTAATGCGCATGGATGCCCCAATTGCTATACGAACGGATACCCACTTTATATTTTCCTAAAGACGTGCAATTGCTGCCGTTCTCATTGCTGAACACAGGCGTTGAAGTTGTACTGCCTTTACCCACACCATGACAACAAAGCCCTTCATACGCAATTTTTTTAGTTTTAAAATTCCATACAAAAAATCGATTCTTACCTGAATGAATACTCATATCTATAAAAAAGCAGGTAGAAGTATCATAACCATTCTTCTTACAGAATTTAAAAGCTTGTGCAACTTTACTGCTGTCGACTTTTTCATAGACCGTGTTTTTCTTTTCATCCGAGCAAGCTGAAAGCAATACGAAGCAGAAAAAAATAATAAACAGCATCGTGAATGAATGATGTATATGTGACAAACGAAAATCTATTCTGTACCTGTTCATAGTACGAAGTAAGATAAAAATACAGACTTCAAAAAATTTAGTGATCACTTATAAATCCACAACAACGTTGGCTTTGTTTTCTTTTTCAGCAACGCATCGAGGTTTGTCATCATGCCATCGGAGACCACAGGGCATCCAAGACTCCAGCCCATCGACAAATGTGAGGGATAGATTTCTGTTTCGGAGACTGCATAATACGAATGTAACACCACAACCCTGTTGTATGCATTGGAGTTTGTCGATTCCAGTCCGTGCAGCTTGTAATGTACATGAATGCCCCACTGACTGTAGGAACGAATGCCGATTTTATATTTTCCCAAAGAGGTGCAGTAACTTCCGTTTTCATTGCTGAACACCGGAGTTGCGCCTGTACTGCCTTTGCCCATGCCGTGACAGCAGAGTCCTTCGTAGACGATCTTTTTAGTTGCGAAGTTCCAAACAAAAAAACGATTCTTACCTGAATGAATGCTCATGTCTACAAAGAAAGCCGCTGAAGTATCGTAGCCATTTTTCTTACAGAATTTAAATGCTTCGGCAATTTTAACACTATCAATTTTTTCATGAACACTATTTTTCTTTTCACTTGAACAGGTTGCAAGTAATAAAATGCAAAAGGGGATCAAAAGTCGCAGCATGAATGGATCAGTTATGTCTCTTAAACGAAATAGGATTGGGAACCTTATTCATAATGCGAAACAATAAAAAAGATACAGTTTAAGGGAAAATGATAACAAAAATATCACACAGCCTTATTCATAATGCTGAATTGACAAAAAAGTATCTTATTTTATCAAAGTGAGGTAAAAAATAACCCACAATTTTAACTTTTTACATACATTTCCTTTTTTATCCATGAATATTTTAACAGCTTTGCCCGCGAATATATTTAACCGGTATATTCAATAACCCTTTATTCTTTAATCTAAAATGAACGAAATGACTGAGCTTGCTGCACAGCAAGTAGAGCTCACCCATGCTATTGATACAGTCTGGGTAGCAATTTGTGCTGCACTGATCTTTCAGATGGAAGGCGGCTTCGCCTTACTGGAATCTGGATTTGTGCGATCTAAAAACGCCGTTAGTATTATTGCCAAAGTAATGATCGACATTATGTTCGGCGGCATTGCATTTTATGCTGTTGGCTTTGGTATAGCTTACGGAAAATCAAATGGCTGGTGGGCTTTTGACTTTGGAATTCCTGAAGGCGACATGGGATTAGGCCTCACTGTGTCAAACAAATTATTCTGGTTTATACAAATGGGCTTTGCGATTGCAGCAATCTCCATTGTATCGGGCGCAGTTGCAGAACGTATGAAGATCTGGGCATACGCATTCTTTGTATTGTTCTTTTGTGCATGTATGTATCCCTTGGCAGCAAACTGGGTGTGGAATCCAAATGGCTGGTTATTCAAATTAGGCTTTAATGATTTTGCAGGCTCTGCTGCAGTACACGCCATGGGCGGCTTTGCCGGATTGGCAGCAGCAATCGTTCTTGGTCCGCGTATTGGTAAATACAATGCAGATGGTTCCATCAACCCGATTCCGGGTCACAACTTAACGCTGTCTGCAGTAGGTGCATTTATACTTTGGTTCGGTTGGTTCGGATTTAATCCGGGATCAACATTAGGAGCAGTAGGTAAGTGGGAATTGATCGGTACCGTAGCAACAAACACGTTTCTTTCTTCAGCGATGGGTGGTATCTCTACCATGGTGTATACGTTCCTTCGTTACAAACGCATTGATATTACCATGGTGATCAACGGTGTGTTGGCAGGTTTGGTAGCGATCACAGCAGGTTGTAATGTAGTGAGCGCAAACTCTGCAATCATCATTGGTTTATGTGCAGGTATCTTAATTGATGTAGCGGTTGTTGCAATCGATAAAATGAAAGTAGATGATCCGGTGGGTGCTGTTGCAGTACACGGCGTGAACGGTTTGTTCGGAACGTTAGCGGTAGGTTTGTTTGCAACAAACGGCGGCTTATTCACTACAGGCGATGCGCATTTATTAGGCGTGCAGGCATTGGGTGTAACCGTAATCGCTGTATGTTCATTTGTAGTAACATACATAGTATTTACTATACTGAAGAAAACGACAGGCATCCGTTTGGGCGAGCGCGAAGAGCTTGCAGGAACCGATGCAGTAGAATTTGGTATTGAAGCATATACGACCATCGAATAAATTTTATATAGATGAAAAAAATTGAAGCAATTGTAAAGCCATCAAAGTTGAAGGCAATACAGGCAGGTTTAATAAAAGTAGGCATTCCATGTATGACCGTTGTACCTGTGAAGGGCGTTGGTTTACAGCAGGGATTTCCTGAAATTTACAGAGGTGCAGAAAAATCAATTGTACTCTTATCTAAAGTAATGATCATCTGCGTAGTAAGCGATGAGAATCTGGAGAAGTGTATAGATGTAATTATCGAAACGGGCTCCGAAGGTAAAGTAGGCGACGGAAAGATTTTCGTGTATGATGTACTCGATGCAATTCGTATGCGTACAAAAACGCGCGGCGATGATGCGATACGATAGTGGTCAGTAGTCAGTTAAGAGGAAGCCTCCGGAGATTATTCTTTGGAGGCTTTTTGTTTACATAATTTTTAAAAACACAAATACAAAGCTGCAGAGTTGGCCTATAAAAAGAGCAATGCCAACGATTAAACTATAAGTCCCCGCAGTTATCTTCGGTTCATTTTCAATTCTGGAAGCAAGCTTCAAGCCGGTCACTATAGAAAATAAGCCAATCAATGCTAGAGGAAATACGATGCACAACAGCATTACAAAAGGCATCAATTCCATTACGTGTATGGTATACGCATCAAGTACAAGCAACGCAGCGCATAAAGATGGAATTATAGAACAGGATAATCCAATGCGGTAGAGATCAGATATTTTTGAAAGAATTAACTGTTTGGTAATTTTTTTAGTGGCGGCCATGATTCTTAATATTAGACCTTGCCAATCTGATAAATGTTTCTGTTGAAAAACTGTGGTTGTGTTCTTGCCGTTGTTGTTTCTGCCAAAACGAATCGGCAATAGAGAACAGAAGACAACGCAGAGTCGCCAACAACTTGTCAACTCACCTCAGTCGTTCAATTGCTTCTCCTACCGAATCAACAAAATTGATCTGCTTATTTTTATTGCTTTCAAAGATAAAATCGTTCAGGCTTTTACTGTTATAGCTTGAAAAATCACCAACAATAGCGAGACGCATCCGATAGTTCGAAAATTTCTGCAGGATCTCGCCGGCAATTCCTGTTTTCAGATCAAAGAAAGTTGGAGTAATATTTTTTTCATGAAGGATAAGTGCATCAAAGCCTTGATAATAAATGTCGGCCATTAAGTTTGATCCATCTTCAATTGTATCAATAATAATGCTTTCAGAAAGTACTTCTGCAATTTTTGTGTTGGAAGATTGGTGAGATTGGATTTTCATTGACCTCTTATTTTTTCAACAAAGCTTTAAATACACCTTTCTTATTAAAATAATTTTTATATTCCGTATAATCGAAAGCAACTGAAGGATCTTCATCTGAACAATATGCACAATGATTGCCTCTAAGATATAATATGATGCGGGTGTCTTCGATACTAAACTGTGCATTTTTAATTTGTTCTTTCCACCAGGAAATATCTTCTTCATCAAAATCTATTTGATCCATCTCTTTATACCATATTTTCATTTCAGCTATAATAATGGAATCAATTGCAGATCGTTTTTCAGGTTTGAATAATTCCTGAAAAGATATTGCCTCTCCTGTTTTAACCGAATAGTTCAATGTCTTAAGGGATGTTGAACTATTAAAATTTGGATAAATCAAGAGACTCTTAAAAAATATACTTACGATGTTATTTTGAGAATAGGTAATTGTTGAATTTGCTTCATAGGAAATTTCTTTTATGCATACTGCTTCAAAATTTGCTGAATCTATTTTTAAACGTTGAATAAGAGCATATATATCGGAATTGATTTTGTTTTGAATGGTTGTATTTTTCATACGGACTTCTTCCCATTGAATGGAATCTTTGCAATTATCCATCAATGGGTAAACCTCTTTCTTTTTTACAATGCCAATAGAGTCTTTAGGGCATACATGAGGTCTTGCATATACAGTGAATGATGCAATCAGAGCAAGACTAAGAAACAATAATCGAATTCTTTTCATGGCAATTTATTTTAATCTCTCAGCCACAATTCAGATTTAAAATGAATCAGGAGAATTTGATTTACGAGTCAAATTTTCGTTTAATCCATCTACAAATAAAATACACGTATCTGCTTCATTATTCTGATTTAAAAAAAACAGATTCCCTGACAATATTGGCTTAGACCCAGTATATGTTCCGATAAGTACAAACTTCTCTCCGGTTTTTAAATTTTTCTTAATTGAAGCAGTGTCTAACAAAAGATTATTTTCAGATTTATTATCTTGTTTAAATTTAATTTGTGTGATGGCAGCACCAATATTTTTAAACGTTCCTTTATATTTTCCGTTTTTATAGTTCACACCATTAAAAATAAAAACAGGATGATCTATTCTAAGAAAGCCTGTAAGTCTCATGGGTAAGTAATGCATCAGAATTTTCTCATCTCCATTCTTATAGGAATGTATTAAATCTGCTTTTGTAACAACAACGGAATCAAACGGCTCATTATAGAAATTCTCATTGGTTGCAAAAGCTTCTAATGCACAATAGTTATAATCAGTACATCTATCAATTTGGCTTATAAGACAGGTAAGCGTAGTTGCGTCTGAAGAAATGACTTTTAAACAGCTTGTAGTAGCAGAGTTGCTATCATTAAGAATAAAGTACGTATCAGGCTTACCATTTGACACGGCAGAAAGAAGCTCGATTTCTTTTTCTACTCGTTTATTTTCTTTTTCTGCCAGCTCTAGTTCGCGAAATTTATTGTTGTAATATGAATTAATTCCAACAAAAGAAAAATAGGTAGCTATTGTGACAATCGCTGCTAGTAAAAGTGTAAACGTGTACCAAGGGGTGTTATATTTTAAATCTAAGGCGTTCAAATGCTTATTCATTTTAGACGAAGGCTCATAAAAATCGGAGCTGCCATTTTTCTTTATAACCCATACTTGACCAATTGGAAAAAATGGAATCCAAAAAAGATGAAAATATTTTTGTCTTCTTTCAATAATTGTATCGGCATCCATCTCAACATCGAAGCCAATAGTCGAAGGTTTAAGGCTTGCAAGCTTAATGGTGTTCCATCCGTAAATGATCATAAAATAAAATGGTAAAGGATCAGTGTAAAATTAATTTTAATGCGGATAAACCAATGCGTCAAATATACTATCAAATATACCATCAACAAGACCAAAAAGAAGAGTCTCTCCGAAGGTATATTTCTTTGTTTTGTACGATGATTCTACTGTAGGTGTTTTTGGATATAATTCTAACAGACAATATTTTTCACCTGCTCTGTTTGTAGCATATCTATAGATAATAAGTTTGTATGTTGAATTGGAATAAGAGATCATGTATTCATCTTCAGCAGACCGAGAGGTATAATTTTCAGAATTTTCTAATATTTTTTTACAGGGCAAACCTACTGCATCCAACAATGAATTCATATAAGGTGCACAATCTTTGTCTGAGCTTGAATTGGAAACTACGATCATCAATAGCATATGCTCCGGATCGAATGTTAATTTTTCTACTTGCAGTGAATCGTTATAATAGCGATTTCCTGAAGAACGCAAGGCAATTGGTTTAAATGCTTCTTCATCAAATAATGACCGTCGGTCTCCACTTCCATAACTTGCCCAAGTGGATGAAAGTGTTTTATATAAAAAATAATCTTTAGGGTATAAAAATTCCCCACGCATCGTTCTTTTATGTTCAAGATCAGCAACAGAATTGGAAGTTTCAATAAGACAACACCCACCATTCCAGTATTGACGTTTATTAAAGATCCATTTTTCTCCCTCCAAAATACCGAATATAAAAACCTGCCTGTTGTAATCCGTAGTCGCCCAATTTCCCCGTATTAAAAGATATTCATTTTGACTATTTGCAAAATTCTGTACAATTAAATCAGGTATACAAAAGGTATAGACCAATGAATCTGAATAGGACTGAACACTAAGTAAATCAAAGATAGGATCGTAGTGAATGATTTTTATACGGTCACAAAAATCTGCATGACCATATACATCCTCAAAATTAAAAATAACAGACTCATCCGCATGCGTGTTGATTGATGCAATAAACAATAGAAGACTGAGCGTTAAAAACTGAATGTGTTTCATAGTTTATCGGTCAATTAAAAAATGCAAATAAATAATATTCAACAAGAATAGGGTTTTTAGATAATGCTTTACAATTTGATTATTATAAATATCAATTTTAATTCTGTGGAAATTTAGTTTTCTATCGGGATTCATGAGGCTGGATTTTGAGTGCAAATTGTTTTAATCTGGCACCTTCCGGAGACTTTACAATAGAATCTAAAATGTATGTTAATATACTCAAAAAAAGAACGACCCTGACTTCAATCAAAACCGCTCTTTCTATAGTCTTAGTACTCTGTACTCTATACTTCTCTCGTCTAGTAACTCGTAACTAGCACCTAGCAACTACCTCTCATACAACTTCTCGATCTGCCCCTGACAATTCTGCATGATAATTTTACGTTTCAATTTCAACGTTGGTGTCATTTCTCCGCTCTCTATCGTAAATGGTCTTGGCATCAAAATAAATTTCTTTACACGTTCGTACTGTGCAAAGTTTTCATTCATCTCATCAAACTCTTTTTGGAATTTTTCGATCACCTGTTTATTGCAAACCATTTCTTCATTTGTTGTATATGGAATGCCTTTGATTTCACACCAGCTTTTCACATCAGCAAACGAAGGAACAACAATCGCAGAAGGGAATTTCTCACCTTCACCGATTACCATGATTTGCTCAATGTAGCGCGACTCTTTAAATTTATTTTCAACCAACTGCGGCGCAATGTATTTACCTCCGGAGGTTTTAAACATTTCTTTTTTGCGATCGGTAATTTTCAAATATTTATTCTCTATAAACTGACCGATATCTCCCGTGTGGAACCAACCTTCACTGTCGATCGCTTCGGCTGTTAAGTCCGGACGCTTATAATATCCTTTCATGATGTGTGGTCCGCGGGTTAAGATCTCTCCGTCTTCCGCAAACTTTACTTCCACACCAGGTAATAGAGGTCCAACCGTACTGATTCTCGTTTCATCCGGATTAAAACGGTTCACTGCAATCACCGGAGAAGTTTCTGTTAATCCATAACCTTCCATAACCGGAATCTGTGCAGCCCAGAACACACGAGCTAAGCGAGGCTGCAATGCTGCACCGCCTGAAACAATTGTGATCACATTTCCGCCAAGCGCTTCACGCCACTTACTGAAAATTATTTTGTTGGCAAGCTTTAACTGTATGTTATAAAAAAAGCCTTGATTTTTTTGCATGTCGTATTTCAAACCCAGATCAAGTGCCCAATAGAAAAGAAATTTTTTGATACCGGCAAGTTCGGCGCCTTTCGCTACAATTTTGTCATAAACTTTTTCAAGCAACCGCGGCACCGTAACAAACATGTGCGGCTGTACTTCTTTCAAATCATCTCCAACCGTATCAGTACTTGTAGCATAATAAATAGAAACACCTTGAGATAGATACAAGTAACACAACATACGTTCGTACACGTGGCACAAAGGCAAAAAGCTAAGTGCTCTGTGGTTGTGATTAACAGGCATCAATGGAATGGCTGCAAGCACATTGCTTAATATGTTATTATGCGTAAGCATAACACCTTTTGGCTTTCCTGTGGTTCCGGAAGTATAGATCAATGTCAGCAGATCGCTGTTCAATACATTTGCTTTGTGTGCATCAAGTATAGAAGAAGATTCACCATCTGCCAACACCGTAATTTCTTTCCAGTTCTTTGCATCTTTAACTTCCTGCAAGGTATAGATAACAGGATTAGTTTTTGATCCAACAACTGCTTCCGTTGCTTTTGCAAATAAAGATTCGTCGTAAACAAAAACCATTTTAACTTCTGCATCGTCAAAAATATATCGATAGTCTTCAACGGTTATGGTTGGATAAATAGGCACGCTAACCGCACCGATCTGTTGCAGACCCAGGTCTATGAAATTCCACTCCGGTCTGTTCGGGGAAATGATCGCAACTTTATCGTCCTTTTTCAGACCCAGTTTTATAAAGCCAATACTTACTTTATCTATGATTTCCTGAACACGCGTAGAAGAATAGGTAATCCATGCGCCATTCTCTTTTGTTGCCAGCGCATCCGATTTTGGATACTTAGCAATTTGCTGCGGAATTAAATCGAAAAGACGTGTGACAGTCATGTAAGTTTTTGGTTAGAATGTTGAACGGTTAATCTATATACGACAATCTGAATTGAAAAGATATAGTTCAAGGTATGAAACAAAACTGTATCTATGTTGTATTTTAGGGCTTAAATTAATTATTTACTCATGCCAATCATAACTATTTTCGGGATTAAAAATTGTGACACCATGCAAAAAGCATTTCGCTGGCTCGACTCCAAAAAGGTTTCGTATACCTTTCACGATTATAAAAAAGGAAATCTAACGGCAGAGTATATTCAGTTGTGGTTGAAAGATCTGAGCATGGAAGAGATCATAAATAAAAAGGGTACCACCTGGAAAAAGCTTACGGAGCCAGAGAAAAACTCCATTTCTGACACGGATAAAGCAATTGAGTTAATTTTAAAAAATCCGTCTGTCGTAAAACGACCGTTGGTACAAATGGGTAAAAAACACCTTGTTGGCTTTACTCCCGAACAATGGGATATCTTCTTTTCCTAAGCCGATTTCCAGATCGCTTGAAATAATTATATTTTTTATTGAAATAGAATAACCTTCTTCAAAGTTCTGCGTTTATGTAAGAAATTGCATAAAAACCTATGGAACCCAATATTACAGCAGACGTTATTTACAGCCTTTTCCTGAAATTAAAAGGAGATGGGTTAAACGATGCTGAAATAAAAAAGGCACTGGTTAATGGTGTTATGGGAGAACATAATCTGCTTCAATCCATAAATAAGGAAGCAATTTTTTTAAATAAAAAGCATCAAAGTCGTTTTAAAAAGAGATCAGTTGCATACTGCGTTTTGGGAGCATCTGCTGTTTATCTTATATTGCTGCCTTTTTTAACTGAAAAGGCGGCTCATTTTACTTTTTTGATTTTGGCACTTTGCGTGTCCACTTTTTTGGTTGTGAAGCTTCGCAAGATATTCTACTAAATAAACTCAGATTCTATAATTATTTTTGAAATAAACACATATTTTTATTATGAGTGCATAACATTTTATTGAATTTTTTCGTTAAATAATTGTATGAAACCCAAAGAAACCGTTTGCTTCAACATTAAATATTCCTGGCATGCCATTTCCAGAATGTATAATGAGCGTGCCTCAAAATATGGCACTACAGCTGCGGTTGGCTTCATTTTACTAAATATTGACCCCGAAAAAGGTACTGCAGCTACGCAAATCGGTCCAGCCCTGGGCATGGAAGCAACAAGTCTTTCACGCGTATTCAATACTATGGAACAGGATGGGTTGATCGAGCGCAGAAATGATAATATCGACAAAAGAAAAGTAACTATTTTTCTTACTAAACTTGGTAAGGAGAAAAGACAAATAGCAAAAGATTTTGTGTTGGATTTTAATAGCAAAGTTCGCGAGCAGATTCCTGAAAGCAAACTGAATACCTTCTTTGAAGTGCTGCATGAAATTCAAACCATCATCGAAAATAAAAATACATCGCTAACCTAATAACCTTCATTTTAAAATGAGCCATCGAAAAATTCGCAAAGTTGCAGTATTGGGTTCCGGCGTAATGGGGTCTCGCATTGCATGTCATTTTGCAAACATTGGTTTGGAAGTATTGCTTCTGGACATTTTACCGAAAGAGCCGAATGATGCTGAAAAAGCAAAAGGTCTGACTCTTGAAAGCAAAGCCGTTCGTAACCGTATTGTGAACGATGCCTTGCTTGCTTCATTAAAATCAAATCCGGCACCGTTATACGATGCTGCGTTTGCATCCCGCATCACGACAGGGAATTTTGATGACAACATGAAAGACATTGCGTCCTTCGATTGGATCGTTGAAGCGGTTGTAGAAAATTTAGATATTAAGAAAAAGGTTTACGAACAAGTTGAATCCTTCCGTAAACCAGGCACATTGGTTACATCAAATACTTCAGGTATCCCGATGCACCTGATGTCTGACGGCAGGAGTGAAGATTTTCAGAAACATTTCTGCGGCGTACACTTTTTCAATCCACCGCGCTACATGCGCCTATTAGAGATCATTCCCGGACCGAAAACGAGTCCGGAGATTATTGATTTCTTGATGCTCTATGGCGATCTGTATTTAGGAAAAACTACCGTATTATGTAAAGATACTCCCGGTTTCATTGCCAATCGTATTGGTATTTATGGAATCATGGAAGCGCTGCATACCATTATTGATCTTGGTTTAACAGTTGAAGAAGTAGATAAATTAACCGGTCCGGTTATCGGTCGTCCGAAATCAGCAACCTTCCGTACCCTTGATGTAGTAGGGATTGACACGGTAATTAAAGTTGCGAATGGGTTAGGTGCAGGCGCACCGAACGATGAAGCAAAAGACATGTTTGTTCTTCCGGAAATTTTGAAAAAAATTGATGAGAATAAATGGTACGGCGATAAATCACAACAAGGTTTTTATAAGAAAACTAAAAATGCTGCCGGACAAACAGAGATCCTTTCATTGAATTTAAATTCATTGGAATACGGTACGCAGCAAAAAGTAAAGTTTGCAGCACTTGAGCAAACAAAAACAATTGAAGATCTGAAGCCGCGCTTTTCTGTTTTAATAAAATCAGGAGACAAAGCAGGTCAGTTTTATAGAAGAACATTCTTAGGTCTTTTCAAATATGTGTCAAATCGTATTCCTGAAATTTCCGATGAATTGTATCGCATTGATGATGCCATGCGCACCGGTTTCGGCTGGGAACTTGGTCCGTTTGAAACATGGGATGCCGTTGGTGTAGCAAAGGCAGTGAAGTTGATGGAAGAAGATGGTCGTAAGCCTGCACAATGGGTTTACGAAATGCTTGAAGCAGGCAACACAAGTTTCTACAAATCAGAAAACGGGAAACGTTTGTACTATGATATTCCAAGCAAGTCATACAAAGTAATTCCGGGAACAGAATCATTTATTATTCTTGATACACTTCGTGCAAACAAACCGGTGTTTAAAAATGCAGGTGCAACTTTACACGACATTGGCGATGGAATTGTAAATCTTGAGTTCCATACAAAAATGAATACGCTTGGTGGCGAAGTTGTTGATGCAATTAATCGTTCGATCGGTATTGCTGAAAAAGATTTCCAGGGAATTGTAATTGGTAACGATGGTGCAAACTTCTCTGCCGGTGCAAACCTTGCCTTGGTATTGATGTATGCGATCGAACAGGAATACGATGAAATTGATTTCATGATCCGTGCATTCCAGAACACCATGATGCGTGCACGTTACTCATCCATACCGGTTGTTGTAGCACCACACAATTTAACACTTGGCGGCGGTTGCGAAATGACGTTACATGCCGATCACGTACAGGCCTTTGCCGAAACCTATATTGGTTTGGTAGAATTTGGTGTAGGTTTAATTCCTGCCGGTGGCGGTACAAAAGAATTTACGCTTCGTGTAAGTGATTCATTCGAAGACGGTGATATTCAGGTAAACAATCTTAAAAATATGTACATGCACATTGCAACTGCAAAAGTTGCAACCTCTGCTGAAGAAGCAAGAAGCATGGGCATCCTTCGTAAGAGCGATGGTATTACATTAAACAGAAGCCGCTTGATCGCAGATGCAAAAGCAGCAGCCATCAGCTTGGCAGAAGCAGGTTACACACAACCAAAGCAACGCAAAGACATTAAAGTACTTGGGCAATCTGCCTTAGGTATGTTCTATGCCGGAGCGAACTCAATGGTTTCAGGAAAATATATGTCAGAGCACGATCGTAAAATTTCTGAGAAGCTAGCGTACATCATGTGTGGTGGTGATCTTTCAGCACCAACATTGGTATCCGAGCAATACTTATTGGATCTTGAACGCGAAGCATTCTTATCATTAACAGGCGAGAAGAAAACGCTTGAACGTATCCAGAGTATTTTGACATCTGGAAGACCATTAAGAAATTAGTTTCCAGTTGCTAGGTACTAGTTACTAGACGAGGGAAATAGTTTCCAGGTACTAGTTGCTAGTTACTAGAAAAAATACAAATTCAGTTATATAGATGATCGGGGGTGATTCTAAATAGCTTTTAAAATAAAAAACAAAAAATTAATTAATTCAACTATGTAAAGAGTTTTGAGCGTCTGAAAACTAGTACCTAGAAACTCGTAACTAAACAAGTTTCCAGCGTCTAGCAACTGGAACCTAGTAACTCGCAACTAAAAAAGCTATGAATAATTTTAAAGAGTTAAAAGTTTGGCAAAAAAGTATGGTGCTTGTTAAAGAAATATATTGTGCGACTAAAGATTTTCCTAAAGAAGAACGCTTTGGTATTACAAGTCAAATACAACGAGCAGCTGTTTCTATACCTTCAAATATAGCTGAAGGATGTGGAAGAAATTCAAGCAAAGAATTATTTCAATTCTTGTCAATTGCGCAGGGTTCAAGTTATGAATTAGAAACACAATTGATTCTTGCAGCAGATTTAAACTATATGCCAAATGCATCGTTTGAAACTATAAATAATCAAATTCAAGAAGTTCAAAAAATGCTATTCTCTTTTAAAAGAACTATAAAAGCTAAAACAAACGTTTAACCGTAGCGTCTAGTACCTAGCAACTAGAACCTAGTAACTATAAACAACATGAAATCACAAGAAGTATATATAGTAGCAGCTTATAGAAGTGCCGTAGGTAAAGCTCCTCGCGGACTCTTTCGTTTTTATCGTGCAGATGATCTGGGTGCGGATGTTGTAAAACATTTGGTAGCTTCTGTTCCGGCATTGGATAAAGACCGTATTGATGATGTAATCGTTGGAAATGCTACACCTGAAGCAGAACAAGGTTTGAACATCGGTAGAATGATCTCCTTGATGGGCTTGGATACGGTGAAAGTTCCGGGCATGACGGTGAACCGTTATTGTTCTTCCGGCTTGGAAACGATCGCTATTGCAGATGCAAAAATTCGTGCGGGCTACGCCGATTGTATTATAGCTGGCGGCGTGGAAACAATGAGTCCGATCCCATTCGGTGGCTGGAAAACCGTTCCGAATTATGAGCTAACAAAATCACATGCAGATTACTATTGGGGTATGGGACTAACAGCAGAGGCTGTAGCTGCTCAATACAATATTTCAAGAGAAGACCAGGACTTATTTTCATATAACTCTCATCAGAAAGCTGTAGTCGCTATTAAGAACGGCCATTTGCAGGATGGTATTGTTCCGATCACAATCAAAGAAACATACTTGGATGAAAAAGAGAAAAAGAAAATAAAAGAATATCAGGTAACGGTAGATGAAGGTCCGCGTGCAGATACAAGTATTGCTGCCTTAGCAAAACTTCGTCCGGTATTTGCAAACGGCGGTTCCGTAACAGCAGGCAACTCTTCGCAAACATCCGATGGTGCTGCGTTTGTATTGTTGATGTCTGAAAAGATGGTTAAAGAATTAAATCTGAAACCGATCGCACGTTTGGTATCCTATGCAGTTGCTGGTGTTGAGCCACGCATCATGGGCATTGGTCCGGTTGAAGCAATTCCGAAAGCATTAAAGTTGGCGGATATGAAGCAGGACGATGTCAACTTAATAGAATTGAACGAAGCGTTTGCTGCACAGTCATTGGCTGTCATTCGTACACTGGGTTTAGATGAATCTAAGATCAACGTAAACGGTGGTGCCATTGCATTGGGCCATCCGCTTGGTTGTACCGGCGCCAAATTGTCTGTACAGATCTTCAACGAACTGAAACGTACCAATCAGAAATACGGCATGGTTACCATGTGCGTAGGTTCGGGTCAAGGTGCAGCAGGGATCTTTGAGCTTCTTTAGTTGCTAGGTACTAGTTTCCAGTTACTAGACAAAAGATAGCTACTAGTTGCCAGTTTCTAGTTACTAGACAAAAAGAAAATAAAGTATATAGTTTAAAATTATCTTAATTACTGATTTCTCACATTCATACTACAATCTTGTATCTAGTCTAGCAACTAGTACCTAGAAACTAGTAACCAAGTTAAATAGAGAACAAATCATTACTAACAAACCATAGCAACTATTATGTCAGCATCAACCACCAACACCGACAAGCGCTTTAAAGGAGGCGAGTACATCATTCGCGAACAGGAAGCATCCAGCATTTTCATCCCGGAACAATTTGATGAAGAGCAACGAATGATGGCTGATATGGCCAGAGATTTTTTAGCTACAGAAGTACATCCGATCCTGGATCGTATTGATGCACAGGAGCCGGGCTTGATGGAAAAGCTTCTTGAAAAAGCAGGTGAACTTGGTTTGCTTGCAACATCCATTCCCGAGCAATACGAAGGCTTCGGAAAAGATTTTAATACATCGCTTTTAATGACGGAGATCGTTGGTGCAGGTCACTCGTTTGCAGTTGCACTTGCTGCCCACACAGGTATTGGTACCTTACCGATCTTATATTTTGGTACAGACGAACAAAAGAAAAAATATTTACCGAAGCTTGCCAGCGGCCAATGGAAAGCAAGTTATTGCTTAACAGAACCAGGCTCCGGTTCGGATGCCTTGGCTGCTAAAACAAAAGCAGTACTTTCTGCGGATGGCAGTCACTATATTCTGAACGGACAAAAAATGTGGATCACAAACGCTGGTTTTGCAGATACGTTTATTGTCTTTGCTCAGATAGATGGCGACAAGTTCACAGGTTTTATTGTTGAAAAAGGTGAAGGAGTTTCGTTAGGAAACGAAGAGCACAAAATGGGTATCAAAGGTTCTTCTACCCGTCAGGTTTTCTTTAACGACTGCAAAGTGCCGAAAGAAAATGTGTTGGGTGAAATTGGCAAAGGCCACTTGATCGCATTTAACATTTTAAATATTGGTCGTATTAAATTGGCTGCAGCTGCATTGGGTGGCTCAACTCGTGTAAGCACGCTTTCCATTCAATACGCAAAAGAACGTATTCAATTCAAACAACCAATCGCAAACTTTGGTGCGATTCAATATAAATTAGCAGAACAGGCAATCCGGATATATACCGTTCAATCTGCGATGTACCGTGCCGGACAAGGTATTCAGGATGCAGAGGAAGAATTGGTAAAACAAGGCAAAACATACGAAGAAGCATTGTTAGCTGCGGCGCAGGAGTATGCCATCGAATGTGCGATGTTAAAAGTTGCAGGTTCTGAAACACTCGATTACGTGAGTGATGAAGGTGTGCAGATCTTAGGCGGTTATGGTTTCTCTGCGGATTATCCGATGGATCGTTCATACAGAGATTCACGTATCAACCGTATTTTCGAAGGTACAAACGAGATCAACCGTATGCTTACGATGGATATGTTCCTGAAGAAAGCAATGAAAGGTGAACTTGATCTGATGGGCCCTGCAATGGCTGTTCAGAAAGAGTTGATGGCGATCCCTGATTTCGGTGCAGAAGACGAAGGTCTGTTTGCAGATGAAAAGAAAGCGATCAAAAACATGAAGAAAGCCTTGTTGATGCTTGCTGGTGCAGCTGCGCAGAAATACATGGATAAGCTTGCTACTGAGCAGGAGATCTTAATGAACCTGGCAGATATTGCAATCGATATTTATGTAGCTGAATCTACATTGATGCGTACTGAGAAATTAATTTCTATTAAAGGCGAAGATGCAGTAAAAGGTCAGATCGATATGACGAAGGTAAATATCTTTGACGCTGCAGACCGCATCAATGTTGCCGGTAAAAACGCGATCAACTCTATGTCTGATGGCGACATGCAACGAATGATGTTGATGGGCTTGAAACGTTTTACAAAAGTAGCACCGTTAAATACAAAAGACGCAAGAAGAAGAATTGCAGCACAATTGATCGAAGCAAATCAATATTGTTTCTAACTCTTCTTACTTATGATATAGGAAAGGCCGCGCTATAGAGTGCGGCCTTTTTTGTTTCCAGCGAATTTATATTCTTAAGGCATAAGAACTATGGAAAGTTTGAAAACCAAAAAATAAAGTGTACTATTATTAAAAATTTTGTATTTGACAAAATATGTCTTTACAAATAATTTTTTTTCAAAAACAGACTCAAATATGATGTATTTAAACAGAATGGTTCTATAATGAAAAAGTTGCTATAATTTTATAAAATGAAAAATGGCTGACCAAAATTTAGAAATAGAAATAGAAAATACATCGAATCGTATTGAGATTCGACAGGCAGAAATTAACTTGGAGTTGGATCAACTTGTTGATCAAATCAACAATTACACAACTTGGGCTTGGAGATTTGTTTGGTCTGGAGCAGTTGTTGCTTTTGCATCGACAATTTTTTATTTATGTAAGAATACTGAGTCTGGATTTGGCCTTAATTTATTAGGTGATTTTATGGCTGGAACTGTAGCCTCAATTTGGTCGTTGGCAGGACTTTTTTTTATTTATGTAGCATTCCTTGGTCAAAAGCAACAACTACTAAACCAACAACTGGAGATTATGTATAGTCAACTCGAAGTTAAATATACTCGACTTGAATTATATGGGCAGAAAAAGGAAATGATGGAGCAAAATGAAACTTTGAGACAACAGAAATTTGAAAATACTTTTTTTCAGCTATTGAGCCTTTTTAATTCTATTGTTAATTCTATTGATATAAGAAATAGAAAGACATTAGTTGTAACAGCATCTGGACGGGATTGTTTTGTTGTTTTTTACAAGCGACTTGCTATGCATCTGAATTCAATAATATACGGTGAAGAATCTATGATGAAAGATTTAAGTATTGCATCAGTTAGTCAAATAGTTGAAGCTTATGAGAAATTTTATACAGAGAGTCAAACGGATATGAGTCATTATTTTAGAACAATCTATCATATTATTAAATTTATTGATAGTTCAGAAATTCAAAATAAGAAGCAATATATTTCAATTGCAAGAGCACAACTTTCTAGCTTTGAACAAATAATAATTTTTTACAATTGTCTTCATGCAAACGGAAATGAGAAGTTCAAGCCGTTAATTGAAAAATATGCACTATTCAAAAATATTGACAATGCATTAATAGTAAATCAAAAACATTTGGAGGAATATGCAATGGGTGCTTATGGACATTAACATACAAATACTTAGATCCTCAATTCTTAAAAGTAAATTTGAATAAAATTTTGAATGAGTAAAGAAAATCAAATAGAAGAAAGTCTTATCAGGCAACTAACGGAGCTGAAATATATTTATCGATCTGATATTACCGATAGAAAAGCGCTTGAACAGAATTTTAAAACCAAATTTGAAGCATTGAATCGTGTTCGCCTAACGGACAGCGAATTTTTACGTTTGCGGGAAGAGATTATCAAACCCGATGTTTTTGCTGCTTCCAAACTTTTGCGCGAACGAAACTACTTTCAACGGGAAGATGGTACACCTTTACATTATACGCTGGTAAATATCAAAGACTGGTGCAAAAATGATTTTGAAGTTATTAGCCAACTACGCATCAATACTGAAAACAGCAATCACCGTTACGATATTATTATACTAATTAATGGCTTACCTGTTGTTCAGATTGAATTGAAAAAACTCGACATATCTCCACGCAAAGCTATGCAGCAAATTGTGGAATATAAAAACGAACCAGGTAATGGGTACAACAATTCGTTGATGTGTTTTATGCAGTTGTTTATTGTCAGCAACAAAACAAACACATACTATTTTGCTAATAATAAAAATCAGCATTTTGCTTTTAATGCAGACGAACAGTTTTTGCCTGTTTATCAATTGGCAGATGAGAGTAATAAAAAAATAACACACATAGAACCATTTACTGAAAAGTTTCTAACTAAGTGTACACTAGGCGAAATGATCAGTAAATACATGGTGTTGGTAGAAAGCGAACAAAAGCTGTTGGTGATGCGTCCATATCAGATATATGCTGTAAAGGCTATTGTCGATTGCATTCATCAAAACAGAGGCAATGGGTATATCTGGCACACAACAGGGAGCGGTAAAACATTGACTTCGTTTAAAGCTTCTACGCTTTTAAAAGATAATCCGGATATAGAAAAATGTCTTTTTGTTGTAGATCGAAAAGATCTGGACAGGCAAACGCGCGAGGAGTTTAATAAATTTCAGGAAGGCAGTGTAGAAGAAAATACAAATACCGAAACATTGGTACGTCGTTTATTATCTACCGATTATGCCGACAAGGTTATTGTAACCACCATTCAAAAATTAGGTTTGGCATTGGATGGAACAAATAAGAAAAACTATAAAGAGCGCTTAGAATCTTTGAGTAAAAAGCGTATTGTTTTCATATTTGACGAATGTCACCGTTCGCAGTTTGGTGATAATCACAAAGCCATTAAAGAGTTTTTCCCGAACGCACAATTGTTTGGATTTACAGGAACACCTATTTTTGATGATAATGCAACCTATAATATTCGAGAAGGGGAACATGGTTCTTATAAAACCACAGAATCAATCTTTGAAAAGCAATTACACGCGTATACCATTACGCATGCCATAGACGATAGAAATGTATTGCGTTTTCATGTCGATTACTTCAAAGGTAAAGGCAATCAAAATCCCAAGCCGGGCGAAGCCATTGCACAAAAGGCTGTTGTAGAAGCTATACTTGATAAGCATCAAGCTGCTACGAGTTCTATGCGTTTCAATGCAGTTATGGCAACTGCTTCGATTAACAATGCCATTGAATTTTATCAGCTTTTTAAAACACTTCAAAAGAAAAAGCAGGCAGAAGACGTTACCTATATTCCGCTTAATATTGCTTGTGTGTTCTCTCCACCCGCACAGTTAATAGCAAAAGAAGGTGATCAGCAAAGTCAAAAAAATGCAGCAGATATCCGTCAGGTACAGGAAGATTTGCAGCAGGAAAAATTAGACAACCAGACAAATCCGGAAGAAAAGAAAAAAGCCTTGATGGAAATTATTGCCGATTACAATACACAGTATGGCAGCAATCACAGCATTAATGAATTTGATTTGTATTATCAGGATGTGCAGAAGCGCATCAAAGATCAGAAGTATTCTAATAAAGATTATTCGCACAAAAATAAAATTGATATTACCATTGTTGTGGATATGTTGCTTACAGGTTTTGATTCGAAATACCTCAACACCTTATACGTTGACAAGAATCTGAAGTACCACGGATTGATACAGGCATTTTCGCGTACCAATCGTGTGCTGAATGATACAAAACCTTATGGAAACATATTGGATTTTCGTTCGCAGCAGGAGGCCGTAAACCAAGCCATTGCGCTCTTCTCTGGCGAATACAATGGAAGTGCAAAAGAAATCTGGTTGATTGATCCTGCACCTGTAGTGATTGATCAGTACAAAAAAGCGGTGGAAGCGCTAGGGAATTTTATGCAGGAGCATAATCTCACAAGCGAACCACAGGAAGTCTATAACTTAAAAGGCGATGCAGCGCGCATTGCATTTGTAAAGAACTTTAAAGAAGTACAGCGTTTAAAAACACAGTTGGATCAATACACGGATTTGGATGAAGTTCAGCAAGCAAGTATTGAAGCCATATTGCCGAAAGAAACCTTGCAGTCGTTCAGAAGTTCGTACCTTGAAACGGCCAAACAATTAAAAGAGATTCAGCAAAAAGAAGGAGACGATGCGCCACCGGAAATTCAGCAACTGGATTTTGAATTTGTGCTTTTTGCTTCTGCTGTGATTGATTACGATTACATCATGGCCTTGATTGCTGACAGTACGCAGAAGAAACCTGCGAAGCAAAAAATGACCAAGGAACAGGTGATCAGCTTGCTGCGTTCCAATGCGAATCTGATGGACGATCAGGATGATTTAACAGACTTTATCAATGGTTTGGATTGGAACAGAAGTTACAGTGCAGAGGAGCTCAAATCTCTATTTGAAAAGTTCAAAGTTGAAAAGAACGAAAAAGAACTGAGTGACATTGCGCACAAACATGGCTTGCAAACGGCAGATTTAAAAACTTTTGTAAACAACATCATGAGTCGCATGATTTTTGACGGAGAAAAATTGACCGACTTGTTGGAACCACTGGGCCTGAGCTGGAAAGAACGCAGGTTAAAAGAACTGGCATTGATGGAGGACTTAGTACCTCAATTGAAAAAAATAGCCGAAGGACGCGAGATTAGTGGCTTGGCAGCTTATGAGTAAGGTGGTCAGATTTGACCACTTTGGCCTCTAAAATCATATAACTCCACAACTAAATGCCTAAAGAGATAAATAAATTGAATGCTATAAATAAGCAGGAATATGCTGAAATGTTGCAGCAAGCCCTTGTTGAAATTCGTTCGGCACGTCTTGCTATTGCCAAACAAGTAAACAGTACTGCCAATTCTATCTATTGGAATCTGGGTAAACTACTTTTTGAAAAACAATTGGTAGAAGGGTACGGCAGTGGGGTTGTAAAAGAATTGTCTATAGACTTAAAAAAAGAGTTTCCGGATATGGGACTATCTCCACGTAATTTGTGGGATATGAAACGCTTTTATGAACGCTATTTTCAAGCAGAGGCAAAACTGCGACAGGCTGTCGCAGTTTTGCCTTGGGGACATAATGTATTGCTGATAAATAAAATAAAAGAAGATAAGGAAGTAGAATTTTACGCCAACGAAACACTGAGCAAAGGCTGGTCCAGAGATTTGTTACTGAATGCTATTAAGTTGGATAGCTACCAACAAGCACAAAAGAGTATTAAATCACACAACTTTGATGCTTTACTGCCTGAGGCGCATGCCGATTATGCCAATGAAGTGTTTAAAAGCAGCTACAACCTGGGGTTTCTGGGCATTACGGAACCTCTCAGGGAACTGGAGTTGGAAAATAGATTGATTACAAAAATTAAAGCGTTTATACTGGAATTAGGCAAAGGCTTTACATTTATAGGCAATCAACATCGCTTGGAGTACAATCAAAAAGAATACTTCGTGGATATGCTTTTTTTCCACCGCGGATTACAATCGTTGGTAGCTATTGAGTTGAAAATAGGTAGCTTTAAAGCCGAATACGTTGGTAAAATGAATCTCTATCTTTCGCTGTTAGACCGCTTGGAAAAAGGTGAGAATGAAAACCCCTCCATTGGCATTATTCTCTGTGCGGACAAGGATCATTTGGATGTCGAAATTGCTCTGCAGGATATAAATAAACCCATAGGAGTTGCCGAATATCAATTGTTGCTGCCAAAAGACGAATTACAAACCTTGCTTTTGACAGAGATACAGGCTTCGGAAAATGAAAACAGTTTAGGGAATCAAACACTGGGCAACGATGAAGAATAAACATATTCCTGAATTGCGTTTTCCAGAATTTAAGAAGGATGGGGAATGGGAGAAAGAGGTGCTTGGAGATATTTCAGAAATCGTTCGAGGGGGATCTCCACGACCGATTCAGGATTATCAAACAACAGATATTGATGGCTTGAATTGGTTGAAAATTGCTGATGTGTCTTCTGAATCAAAATACATTATAAGCACCAAAGAAAAAGTTATTGTTGAAGCCTTAAGTAGTACAAGGGAAGTCAATCCAGGAGATTTAATTCTTTCAAACTCTATGAGTTTTGGCAGACCTTATATTCTAAAAATCAAAACATGTATTCATGATGGCTGGATTGCAATAAGAAAAATTTCAAAAAAAACTTTTGAAGATTATTTGTACTACTTCATTTCTTCAGAATCAAGCCAATCTTATTTTCAAACCAATGCAGCTGGCGCAGCAGTAAAAAATTTAAATGCTGAGATCATAAAACTATTGCCAGTTTACTTACCTAAAAACAAAAAAGAACAGCAAAAAATCGCTTCCTGTCTTTCATGGTTAGACGAAGTCATCTCAGTACACAGTCAAAAATTAGAAAGCTTAAAAGACCATAAAAAAGGGTTGATGCAAAATCTCTTTCCGCAAGAAGGTGAAACAGTTCCTAAGTGGCGGTTTAAAGAGTTTGCGAAGGATAGGGAGTGGGAAACGAAGACAATAGGAGAAATTGCTAAAGTAACTACAGGTAATAAGGATACTCAGAACAAAGTAGATAATGGTCTCTATCCATTTTTTGTAAGATCGCAAACTGTTGAACGAATTAATTCTTATTCATACGATGGTGAGGCGATATTGACTTCTGGTGATGGTGTAGGTGTAGGTAAAAACTTTCATTATATAGTTGGGAAGTTTGACTTTCATCAGAGAGTATATAGTATTTATAATTTTTCAGAAAAAACATATGGTAAATTTGTCTATATGTATTTCTCTCAATATTTCAATGAAAGAGTTATGCGAATGAGTGCTAAGAATTCAGTCGATTCGGTTAGGATGTCAATGATTTCAGATATGCCAATAATTTTACCAAAAAAAAATGAACAAGTAAAAATAGCCGAATGCCTTTCATCATTAGATGAATTAATTATTGAACAAACAGACAAACTCGAAGCTTTAAAGTTACACAAAAAAGGTCTGATGCAGGCTTTATTTCCAAAAGTAATCGATTAGAATATGAGCGGCAAAACAAAATTATATAAGTATAAAACATTAAAAAATGTTGCTGTTAGATTGAGGGATGATTTAAACGACCATAATTTTGTACTACTTTATGCTTATAATGGAACGGGGAAAACACGCCTTTCCATGGAATTTAAAGATGTAAGCAAAAAACAAAAAAAAGACCCTAAGTCCGATACACTCTATTATAATGCATATACAGAAGACCTCTTCCACTGGAACAACGACCTTGTAAATGATATTGATAGGTATTTAATCATTAATAAAGATTCTACCTTTTTTGATGGTTTTAAGGAACTGGCTTTAGATGAAAAGATTTTCAGCTATTTAGAACGATATACCGATTTTAATTTTGACCTTGATTTTATAAAAGGAACAATCGCTTTTAAGAAACAAGTAAAGAACCCCAAATTTAGACCTGAATCAGAAGAACCTGAATATATTATTCAATCCAATATCAAGGTTTCAAGAGGAGAAGAAAATATTTTTATTTGGTGTGTTTTTCTTGCTCTTATTGAGTTAGTTATTGATGGCGATAAATCTTATGAGCGCATAAATTATATTTACATAGATGATCCAATTTCTTCTTTGGACGACAATAATGCAATTGCAGTTGCTAGTGATTTAGCTCAATTACTTAAAAGAGGAAAAGAAAAATTAAAGGTTGTTATTTCTTCACATCATGCCTTATTCTTTAATGTGATGTATAATGAATTAAGAAATCTTAAACATAAAAGTCACTTTCTGCATAAAAATGGTGCAGAAGGTTACTTGCTACAAGCTACAAATGACACCCCATTTTTTCATCATGTTGCTTTATTGACTGAATTAAAAAGAGTAGCAGATTCAGAAAAGATAAACACATATCATTTCAATATGCTACGTAGTGTCTTGGAAAAAACTTCAACCTTCTTTGGTCATGATGAATTTTCTAAATGCATTTACGATGTAGAAGATGAAATCCTTTTTTCACGTGCTTTAAATTTGCTTAGCCACGGAAAATATTCGGTATATGAACCTGTTGAAATGAATGAGGATAATAAAGAATTATTTAAAAGGATATTGAATGCATTTTTAGGTAAACATGAGTTTCAATTACCTGAAATATTTGCTTAAAAATAATAAGAAATGACACAAAAAGAACAACAACAGTTAGGTAATACACTTTGGAGGATTGCTGATAATTTGCGCGGCGCGATGAATGCAGATGACTTCAGGGATTATATGCTATCGTTTCTCTTCTTGCGTTACTTGTCGTACAATTACGAAGAAGCAGCCAAAAAAGAGTTGGGCAAAGATTATCCTGACAATACCCCGCAGGATGTTATGTCCAAACTGAAAGTGAATACTCCTTTAGAGATTTGGTATACAGAGAATCCCAAAGAGATTGATGACTTTGAAGCTCAAATGCGTAAAAAAGTGCATTATGTAATAAAGCCCAAACACTTATGGAGCAACATTACAGAATTGGCGCGTACGCAAAAGGATGAATTGTTACAAACGCTGGAAAAAGGATTTCGATATATTGAAAACGAATCGTTTGATAATTCCTTTCAAGGTTTGTTTTCAGAAATAAATTTGAATTCAGAAAAGCTTGGTAAAACGTCAACAGAACGCAATAAAAAGCTCTGCATCATTATTCAAAAAATTGCTGAAGGTATTGCGGATTTTTCATCCGGCTCAGATACACTAGGAGATGCGTACGAATATTTAATAGGCCAGTTTGCTGCAGGTTCTGGCAAGAAAGCCGGAGAGTTTTATACACCACAGCAAATTTCTACCATTCTTTCGGAGATTGTTACATTAGACAGTCAGGACCCTACAGCTGGCAAAAGAAAGAAGCTGGCAAAGGTGCTTGACTTTGCTTGTGGTTCAGGCTCATTGTTGCTGAATGTGCGGAAACGAATTAAGGATAATGGCGGTAGTGTGGGCAAAATATTCGGTCAGGAAAAAAACATTACTACCTATAACCTTGCCCGTATGAACATGCTGTTGCATGGCATGAAGGATACAGAGTTTGAAATCTTTCACGGAGATACCTTAGAGAATCAATGGCCTCTGATGAATGAAATGAATCCTTCTAAGAAAATCGAATTTGATGCTATTGTAGCCAATCCACCGTTTAGTTTACGCTGGGAACCTAATGATGTTTTAGCAGATGATTTTCGTTTTAAAAGTTATGGCTTAGCGCCAAAGTCTGCAGCAGACTTTGCATTCTTATTGCACGGTTTTCACTTCTTAGGTAAAGAAGGCACCATGGCAATTATACTGCCACACGGTGTATTATTCCGCGGCGGTGCCGAAGAACGCATACGTACCAAATTGCTAAAAGACAATCACATTGATACCGTTATTGGCTTACCTTCCAATTTATTTTATTCTACAGGTATACCTGTTAGCATCCTTGTATTGAAAAAATGTAAAAAAGAAGATGATGTCTTGTTCATCAACGCCAGCGAGCATTATCAAAAAACCGGAAGACAAAATACATTAAGAGAAGGGGAAAATGGCGCACCCAACGACATTCAAAAAATCATTGAAACATATCAGTACCGCACAGAACAAGAGCGCTACTCACGCAGAGTTTCAATAGAAGAAATTGAAAAGAATGGCTACAACTTAAATATTTCAAGATATGTTAGTACGTCGTTGGATGAAGTTAAAATTGATCTGAAAGAAGTAAATAAAAAGCTGGTCGAAATTAATAAGGCAATTAAAACGAATACAGACAAACACAATGAATTTCTAAAAGAATTGGGTTTGCCTCCGATTTAGTGGATTACTTTATTCGCCTCATAAAATGTCTTTACATAAATAAAAAGGGGAGCATTGCTCCCCTTTTTTATTTACCAAAAAAACAAAACTCAGTCTTGTTTTTCCACTTTTACAAACTCAATTCCTGTAGTTGTTACAATGCGTAGAATGTAGAGACCGTTTGCTAAGCCACTCGTGTTGATGCTGGAAGCAGATGTTTGTTCTTCCAGTACAATTCGTCCGTTCATGTCCATCAGCTGGTAGCTCAGGATGTTTTCGATTGATACAGACAGACGATCCGAAAATGGGTTAGGAGCTACACGGATTTTTTCCATCGTCTGCAGCTGATTAATTCCTGTGGACACGTTGCATAGATTCACATCTGTTACCGGAGTTCTGCCTGTTGTTCCACCGGAACAGATGTCACACACATCGAGTGCTGCCGTTCCGTTAGCAATTCCTGCACAGTCCACACAGCTTTGTTCTGTATTGCCGCAGCCGCAGTTGCCCGGTTCTCGTTTCAATGCATCAAGCGGACAGGTATCGCCACTTGTCGCCACATAGCCTGTAGGTTTTGTACATGCTTGCACACTTGCAACTGCATCACCGATTCCATCGTTATCAAGATCCTGATACCAGACAGAAGCCGACTCAACATTTACCGTTGTCGCAGCTGATGTTGCCTTGCAGCCGTTCGCATTGGTTACTTCCACTGTGTATGAACCTGCTGTTGTTGCATTGTATGTTGCAGAAGTTCCAACGGTTGTTGTTCCGTTCTTCCAGATATAACTTGAACCAGTAGTTGCAGCTAGAGTTACCGATCCGCCTTGACAGAATGTTGTAGCACCGTTAGCTGTAATGTTCGCTGTTTGAGCTGCATTTACGGTAACCGTTGTCGTGCTTGACGTTGCTTTGCAGCCTGCTGCATTTGTTACTTCAACCGTGTATGAACCTGCTGCTGTTGCATTGAATGTTGCTGAAGTGCCGACAGTTGTTATACCGTTCTTCCAGATATAACTTGAACCTGTGTTTGCTGTTAATGTTACAGAACCACCCTGGCAAAAGGAAGTGGATTGAGCAGTGATTGTTGCACTGCATGATTCATTTCCATACACTTCAATTTCGTATAACGAATAACCATATTGTGTAGCCCTTGTGGTTCCGGTCACCCTGATATATCTGCCAGTCGTGGTTAAACCGCCAATGATATCTAATCCTCCGTCCCCATTGGTTATTTGCTTAACAGTATTCCACGTTACTCCGTCAGCTGAAGTTTCAATGGTATATGCAGAAGCAAATGCATTTTCCCACTTTAAGCGAATTTCACTGAGTTGGTATGTACCCTGCAAATCAACTTGTATCCATTGCGGATCTGCATACACACTTGACCATCGGGTAGCTGCATTGCCATCAACGGCATTCCCTGCTACATTACCTAAACCTGCTTCTGTCGAAGATACGCTTACAGGTTTATGGAGCGCAATGTTTACACCCACGGGCAAATAATTTTTCAGATCGGGCAACGATTCCAATGTTATTACTCTCGGGTCCGTGTAAACCTGCTTCACATAGGCTTCGGAATTATTATTCTGAATAAAATCTCCCCAGGTAACAAAATACGACCATCCTTGTGCTGCTAAATCATTCGGATTAGGCAGACCACCTACTTCAGCCAAAGCAAATTCTTTTCCTTTATTTCCGTGGATCGTATTGTACTCGTTCCAACTCGTCGATCTTGGATAATCATACGCAATGATATCAACGTAGTCATATCCTGGAAACCAGTCTGTCGGATTTCCATGTTCGTAGCCATAACAATTCCATACCCAGATCAGATTATTAAGTTTATGATGATTCACCAAACGGTCATACATCAGTTTCCAAAGTTCCTTGCACGGTCCTGCACCTTTCGCTCCCCACCAGAACCATTGTCCGGATGACTCATGCAACGGGCGCCATAATACCGGCACGTTGTTATCCTGCAATATTTTTAGTTCTGCTGCAACCAGATCGATATCACGGATCAGAAGATTGTAATTTGTACTGCCTGGATTAGCAAGTGCATTCTGAAGATCAAACCAAACGGCACAACTATAAAAAGCCTTATACCAACGTGCATCTCCGCCGGTTGTTCCTGCACATTCCTGGCGATAATTCACATCATAGATATCTGCAGGCGCATCCCAGTGCCAGCTGAAGGTAACAATACCTTTTTTGTTATTCACCCAGTCAATGGCCTTCTGTGTATCGGTTGGTTTGGCACCTTCCTGTTTCCTTCTGGGCATATAATCCATAAAATCCAGACCCAGAATTGCCGGAGTTTTGCCTGTAAGATTCTTGATCCAGGTAGCATATGTATCCCAGTACTGGCCCGAGATGATCTTTTGACCATAGATATCATCCATATAGGCCTTTAAATTTTTAGTCTCTTGCGTAGCGCTTGAATTCACCAGGCGCTGAGCATGGATGGTACTTGTTGATAGTAAAACTATAACGAATACCAACATCCGGATAAAATGTGTAGCTGTCATGATATATTGTTTTTGTTTAATTTATTATTTCAATAATACCATATTTAGATTCTATGAAGGGGTGAATTTTGTGGTTAAAAGGAGGATTGAAAAATGAAAATTGTGGCAATAGAATTATCCTGCTTCGATACCCTGATTCCTAGTTGCTGAAATCAGATTTTACTTATTGTGAGAATATGAATATCAACTTTGAATAAATTAGAATAGATCCACTACATCCGGATCTCCTGCTATACTGCGCAATCATCTATATGACATGAATGAAAATAAAAAAGCAGAGCTATTATAGCTCTGCTTTTAAACCGTTAATCAATTTTACTGAACTAAACTATCTTTGGGAAACGGCTAAAGTATAAATGGTTTCTAATTAACCTTCTCTAGCTTGAAGATCTGTACGCCTTTTTCAGTAATAACTCGTACAATATAAAAACCTGTGCTGAAGCCTCCTGTCTGAATATGTTCAATAGAAAGACCTTCGTAGATCAATCTTCCATTCAGATCAATGATCTCTACTTTTGATCCTGCAGGTATTGTTAATAATAACTCATCTCTGAATGGATTTGGTGCGACAATAATTTTATTCAGACTTGAAGCATCATCTATTCCTGTAGTTACGTTGCACAGATTTACATCCGTTACCGGAGTTCTGCCTGTTGTTCCGCCGGAACAAATATTACATACATCCAGAGTTGCTGTTCCATTTGCAACACCTGCACAATCCAGACAGCTGCCTTCTGTTACTCCGCAACCACAGTTACCCGGTTCCGTTTTCAATGCATCAAGCGGACAGCTATCGCCACTGGAAGCAACATAGCCTGTGGGTTTTGAACATGCTTGCAGGATAGCAGAAGCGTCACCGATTCCATCGTTATCCAGATCCTGATACCAGGTAGAAGCTGATTCTAGTGTAACTGTTGTCGCGCTTGATGTTGCTTTGCAACCTGCTGTATTCGTTACTTCAACGGTATACGAACCAGCCGCTGTTACATTGAATGTTGCTGCTGTTCCAACGGTTGTTGTTCCGTTCTTCCAGATATAGCTTGCACCAGTGTTTGCAGTTAATGTAACTGATCCGCCCTGACAAAATGTTGTTGGACCGTTTGCCGTGATGTTTGCAGTTGGTGCTGCATTCACTGTAACAGTTGTTGCGCTTGATGTTGTTTTGCATCCTGTTGCATTCGTTACTTCGACGGTATACGAACCAGCTGCTGTTGCATTGAAAGTTGTAGAAGTTCCTACAGTCGTCGTACCATTCTTCCAGATATAACTTGCACCTGTGCTTGCTGTGAATGTTACCGATCCACCGTTGCAGAATGTTGTAGCGCCGTTTGCTGTGATGTTTGCAGTTGGTGCTGCATTCACTGTAACAGTTGTTGTGCTTGATGTTGCTTTGCAACCCGCTGTATTTGTTACTTCAACTGTATAAGAACCGGCTGCTGTTGCATTGAATGTTGCTGAAGTTCCAACGGTTGTTGTTCCGTTCTTCCAGATATAACTTGCACCAGTACTTGCTGTGAATGTTACCGATCCACCGTTGCAGAATGTTGTTGCACCGTTTGCCGTGATTACTGCAGTTGGTGCTGCATTCACTGTTACTGTTGTCGTGTTTGATGTTTTTTTGCATCCGTTCGCATTTGTTACTTCCACGGTAAATGAGCCTGCTGTAGTTGCATTTAAAGTTGAAGAAGTTCCAACGGTTGTTGTTCCGTTCTTCCATTTGTATGATGAACCTGTGCTTGCAGTAAGTGTTACCAATCCGCCCTGACAGAATGAAGTTGCCGGAGATGTAATTGTTGCCGTTGGTAATGCATTGACTGTGACAACTACATTCGAAGTGGATGTACAACCATTGCCATCTATATACTTTGCGGTATACGCTCCACCCTGGGTGCTTTGTAGATTCGTAAAATCAATTTCTCTTACGCTAGCTGTAAAGTTATTTGGTCCTGTCCAGCTCCATCCACTTGCAACAATGGGGTGCGGACCAATATTCAATGAACCTCCGGCACATACGGATGCTGTTGTTCCTTGCGCCCAAGGTTGTCCGTTTGCTAATATATAAGAATCGATAACAGGCAATGGATTTACTGTAACAACTGTTGGAGCGGAAGTTGAAAAAGAATTATCAGCAAACGTAACCTGAACGGTATATGAGCCCGATGTTATTGCAGTATAGCTTTGTCCTGTGCCAACCTGGGTTGTTCCGTTTTTCCAGATATATGTTTTTCCAGCGTTCGCAGTTAATACTACATTTTTGCCTGAACAAAATGTAGTAGGCCCAGATGTTGAAATAGAAGCTTGCTTTAATGTATACGTACCTGTCAATGTGATATCGGCAATATTTGGATCGGGAGTTGTTACTTGTAAAACACTTGTGTTAGCAGAAGTTGTTATTCCTTCAAATTCCTTATTGAATGTGATTTTAATTTGATTCCCTTTTAAATATAAAGGATCAGACACTGATACGATATATTTTCCGCTACTGTAATCAATCAATACCAAAGCAGGTTTATCAGATTGAATACTAAAACCATCCGGGAAAGTGATTGTACCGGCAGAATAAAATACAACAGCATAAATCTTCAATAACGTATTGCGAACCGCTTGAATAGCATTATCGTTTCGATCTACAATAAATCCATGATTAGAAACAAAGCTTTGAAAAACAGTAATATTTTTATCCGGAGCGATAATGTATTGATAGGTAGCATTTGTTGGATTTTTACTGTGATCAATCCAAAGACTGAATATATTTTGAGGAGTTGTAGGATTAGTGTATGTGCCAATATCCTGCCACGACCCACTTTGAGAAATATTTTGAATGGTTACATTTTGTGCAACCGGAAATATATACCCGACATTGTCGTGGTGAGCCCATGTATAATCATTACGAGTACCCATTGCCCCAGCACTGGTTGTAATGGTTCCATTTGTAAACGTTTGATTTAAAGATGTGACAACAGCATTGGATTTAGTGGCTGAAATACCAGAGCCTAAACATAATACTGCATCTCCAATATGAAAATATGCTTTATTAGCAGTAATGCCATGGTATGTAGACTTAAAAGCCATCACACCATTTTTCTTATTACTTACACCCCCACCAAAATCATTATTTGCTATAAACGTATGTTCGCTGGGATAGGTAACATTTAATTCTGCTGTTGTTCCAGGTATGCGACTCCAATTCCACAATGGATAAATACTGGTATATTCAGGCCCACGTGTATTAATATTCATTGATCCCAATGCAAGATTGTATCCTTTTTTATTCTCATCATTCATAAATTCTGTACCTACGGTACGGACAGAAGGAACTTTTACAGATATATAATAATTTGCAGCGCGATGCACCATTAAATCACTTTGCCAAAAATGTTTGTTGCCGGAATATGCAAATGCCGCTCCGTTCCGGTGATTGATCCAGGATTGATAGGCTGGTGCATTTATTGGATCAATGATTTTCAAACGATCCAATATTCCAGTTGGAATTGCATTGGTACCTCCATAGCGAGCAATATTTCTTCCGACGGACCCAAAATCCATATTTGTTTTATATCCCAGCCATTGATGCCCATTCAATATTAAATTTGAAAAAATAGTACGTCGTGCAATTGTAAATACACTCATGAAAGAAGTATTTAATCCCAGCTCCATATTACCAACGATAGAACTTACCCACCATAATCCATAGCCACCCGAATATACCTGAGCTCCATGCTGATGAAAAGCATTGTCGAGTTTTATACCTTCACCTCCTTGAACAGACATAATAGACATGGTAGAAGCAATCGCTTCGAATGCTTTCAATGTGAGTACAGTATTTTTTTCAATAGCTCCTTTTCGCATTGTAATCTCTGCAACCCATACAAGATTCTGACCACCGTTTGCAAACTGCTCTTTACCGGAAGTGTTTTTTATGGATAAATAATCATTCAGATGAGAATTATATTTTGTTTGTTCCTGAGACGTTAACTTATCTCGAAGCAATACAAGCGCATTCGCGTAATTACTTGGACTCGCTATATAATCATCATACCAGTTATAGGTACTGTAATCAGACCATTGAAAAATGGTGAAGTGGGTTCTTGGAATGTTGTCATTTAATGCCAGAATAAGTTTTGCTCTGACTGAAGCATCATTATAAAAACTGTTTCCGGAAATATTTTTTACGTATGCCAAAGCAATTGCTTTTATACGGTCGTTATGTGGAGTAGGTGAATATGCTTTTGATTTCGTATAATCGATATCTGGCCAGCGACCGTTTGTACCTAAGGTATTTATCCATGTCCCTACAGATGTATTGATATTCGCTGAATAATTATTTTGGTATAAACGGCTATATAATAAATCCAAGTCACTTGTTTGAGCGGAGACGGATGTGATGCTAAAAAAAGCAACAACAATTATATAGATAATCCGATGTGATATCATAGTTCTTCTTAATTAGTTGTGATACATGTTGACAATAACTTTAAATCGACTTTTACTGTTATATTTTATTCGCCATATTTATTTATGTAAAGCTGTTAAATACTAAAAGCCTTTGGTATTTTAACTGATAGCGATTATCAATTAACCTTTTCTACTTTAATAACTTTTACACCTGATTCATTCAAAATCCGGACGATATATAAGCCAGTACTGAAATCGCTTGTTTCAATCGTTGAAATATCCGCTCCTTCATATACCAATCGACCATTCAGATCAATGATCTCTACTTTTGATCCTGCAGGGATTGTTAATAATAACTCATCTCTGAATGGATTCGGTACGACAATAATTTTATTCAGACTTGAAGCATCATCTATTCCTGTAGTCACGTTGCATTGATTCACATCAAGTACTGGCGTTCTGCCAGTTGTTCCGCCTGAACAGATGTTGCATACATCTAATGCGGCTGTACCATGTGCAACACCTGCACAATCCAGACAGCTCTGTTCTGTGTTTCCACAACCACAGTTGCCAGGTTGTATTTTATTCGCATCCATCGGACAAGCATCACCTGCGATTGAAATATATCCGGTTGGCTGTGTACAGGAAGACTCTATAACATTCGGATCTCCTTTACCATCACCATCACCATCTGCATACCAGATTACAGATGAGGTTACTGTTATAATTATTGCTGCTGCTGCTGTTGCTTTGCAGCCTGCGGCATTGGTTACTTCGACAGTGTATGAACCTGCTGTTGTGGCATTGAAAGTTGCAGCAGTTCCAACAGTAGTCATTCCATTCTTCCAGATATAACTTGAACCAGTACTTGCAGTTAGCGTTACCGATCCCCCTTGACAAAAAGTCGTAGCACCGTTTGCAGTGATGTTTGCAGTTGGTGCTGCATTCACTGTAACTGTTGTTGCGCTTGATGTTGCTTTACAGCCTGCTGCATTCGTTACTTCTACTGTATACGAACCAGCTGCTGTTGCATTGAAAGTTGAAGAAGTTCCTACAGTCGTTGTTCCATTCTTCCAGATATAACTTGCACCTGAGCTTGCAGTAAGGGTTACCGATCCACCGTTGCAGAATGTTGTAGCACCCTTTGCAGTAATGTTTGCTGTTGGTGCAGTATTTACGGTAACGGTTGTCGCGCTTGATGTTGCTTTACAGCCTGCTGCATTCGTTACTTCTACTGTATACGAACCAGCTGCTGTTGCATTGAAAGTTGAAGAAGTTCCTACAGTCGTTGTTCCGTTCTTCCAGATATAACTTGCACCAGTGCTTGCTGTTAATGTTACCGATCCGCCGTTACAAAATGTTGTAGCACCGTTTGCAGTAATGTTTGCTGTTGGTGCTGCATTCACTGTTACTGTTGTCGCGCTTGATGTTGCTTTACAACCCGCTGCATTTGTTACTTCAACCGTGTACGAACCTGCTGCTGTTGCATTGAATGTTGCAGCAGTTCCAACGGTTGTTGTTCCGTTCTTCCAGATATAATTTGCAGCTGTACTTGCTGTTAATGTTACAGATCCGCCGTTACAGAATGTTGTCGTACCATTTGCAGTAATGTTTGCTGTTGGTGCTGCATTCACTGTTACTGTTGTCGTGTTTGATGTCGCTTTGCAGCCTGCTGCATTTGTTACTTCTACTGTGTATGAACCTGCTGTTGTAGCATTGAAAGTTGCAGCAGTTCCCACAGTTGTTGTTCCATTCTTCCAGATATAACTTGAACCTGTGCTTGCTGTTAGTGTTACGGATCCTCCCTTACAGAATGTTGTAGCGCCGTTGGCTGTGATGGTTGCTGTTGGTAAGGCGTTTACAGTAATGACAGTTGCTGAAGATGTCGAAACAGAATTATCAGCAAACGTAACCTGAACCGTATATGAGCCCGATGTTGCTGCTGTATAACTTGATCCCATACCAACTTGAGTTGTTCCATTTTTCCAAATATATGACTTCCCTGTATTTGCAGTTAATACAACATTGTTTCCTGCACAGAAGGTAGTTACGCCACTTGGCGTAATGGTTGCTTGTTTATAATTGTATTGATTTGTGATGCTAGATCCAACATAATCCCCGGTCGGCATAGCAGCTGTAATAATTGTAGAATAGGTATACGCAATTGCATCTGGACCACTCAATAATTTATTCAATTGAACTTTAATTGTATTATTATCTATATATAGCGGATCAGAAACAGATACAGCATAGCCGTTATTATTTTTTTCAACATATACCAATGCTGGCTTATCTACTGTTACAGATAAACCATCTCCAAACACAAATGAACCAGCTACATAAAATACACAGGCATATACATTATTTTTTATACTTCTTACAGCTTGAATATTTGATGTGTTTGTTATATCCGAAAATTCGTTGCTGAAGTTCGCGGATCTCGCAGCCAAGTCCACTGCACTGATATTGGGTATAACTACATATTGATACGTTTCATTTGTCGGAGCATTTCCATGTTCTATCCATACACTGAAAACATTGTCACCGGCAAGTTGATCAGAAGATGTAGGAACCTGATTGCCGAATTTTGCATTCCATGTATAGAAGCCAGTCTGCAAATCATTTTTAATTACAATGTTTTTATTTTGCGGGAACAGGTAACCGATCTGATCGTGATGTGCCCATTTTAAATTACCGGCGAAGGTTTGTTGCGTTGAAGAAAATGTGGATGTACTTCCAGTATTGATGGTTACCGCACCTGCAGTCAAATGCTGGTTTACAGTAGTAACAATATTGTTATCAGTAGAGCTGATGCTGTTACCCATGCAAAACATCGCATCGCCAATAAAGAAATAAGCCTTTTGAGCTTTTACCAATTGATCTACATATAGTTTTTGAGGAGGATTATTTCCGCCACCATTATCATAGATGCCGGCTTTGTCTTGTATAAATGCGGAAATGCCGCCAGTGCCTACAAACGTTGTAGAATTTCCATTATTCAATCCACCTCCAAAAGTATTTTCTCCTTTCATGTGATAGAAATTTGAATTGTTCACTTCCGGACCAATAGATGGAACAACTCCTGTAGAAGAATATTTTGTTGTGGTTCCAGGGAAAAGAGAATAATTCATAATTGAAATCATTTCACCTTTCAGGTATTGAGAATTACTTGATGGGATCACACGATCGGGGCGCATAAATTCACTCCCATCTGCCATTATAATTGTTCCGCCCAGAGATAGGTTATACAATTTAATGCCCTGCATATTGCCACGTTCGATACTAAAACATCTGTTTGAGGGAAACTTAACAGACATGTATGAATTGGCAGTGCGCTGTACATCAATATTCGCTTTAAAAAATTGCTTATGTCCTGTTCGTGTTGAAGCGGCACCATTCAAGGTATGATTTTTATATGCAAGATATTCAGATGCCCTACCAGCGTCTGCAGTTACCATATAATCTATAGTTGAATTACCAATTAATTGAATGTGTTCGTCACCTATTCGAAGAAAGTTTCGCCCTTTTGTTTGAAAATCATATGCTTTTCTATATTGAAACCAGTATTGACCATTCAATAAATAATCTCCGATTTGTTGAATAGAAAAATTACAAACGAAGTCTGTTCCTTTGATATACTTATCACAATATTGGATTACGGTTTCTTCGCCACCCCAACCATAACCGGAATTATATACCTGATGATGCGCATAAAATGATTGATCAACCAATACACCATCATCATAGGCGTTTTTATTTACAAAGGATGCAATTGCATTCAAGCCGTCCGTAACCCAGATTTGATTCTTTAAAACTATGCCAGCACGAAATACATTTGTTCCATTATAGGATAAATTTGCTCCGGTAAGAGGTAAATTTTGTCCTACATAATGGCTCATTGCATAATCACTGTCGTGCGTCCTGTTTGGAGTCATCCCGGCATATTTTGCTAGCAACGGTTTCATTGTTGCATTATTTCTAAGAAGAATAAGTGCTTGTGTATAATATCCAGGAAAATCTAAAAATGGGTATGTATAATTTGTATGGGTATTGTAATTATCCAGCGTTGCCTTATTGACATAATAATATTCAAGCGCACCAATAATTGCATTAAGTACTGCGGGATTATTTTTATAGGTTGAACTTCCATTTGTATACGCAACGGCAAGCTGGAGAATTCTATAAAAATGGAATTGAACCCGATAGGGGATGGTATTCAGCTTTTGATTGTAATCAGAAGTATAATCAATATCACTGAAATAAGGTTTTGTTAAGTCGCCTAAAGATGTATTCTGAGTACGGACCCAGCCTAAAATTTTACTGATTTCAGTATCGGCAAGGACTGGGTTTTCTGTCAGAATATCAGCTTGTACCCGCTGCGCCGTAATTTCATAATCAGCAGCAGTTGGAGTCTGTGCCTGCAGATTGAATACAATGCAGTAAACAAAAAAAATAAGAAGACAGGTTAATTTGGTCATATGTTTTTTCAGCTAGATTGAACGGTATTCAAGGGAATGTATCCAATACAAAAACTTGAAATAGTAAATTATTATATATTAAAAGTACAATTTCAAATAGAGGAAAGGGTCGACTATTGTTGTCAAAAGGTGTGCTTTGGTAGTTTTTCAATGTATTCTCTTGGTTTTTAAAAGAGACACAAGAGAATTTTGTGGATGAAATAAAAAAAATAATAAAAGACCTTAAAGAAAGGAACACAAAAATTCAAAAAATGGAATTGCCTCGATTTTCGATGCTGGCTTCCAAGGCATCATAAAAATGTGAATTCCTAGCTTTTGAATAAGAGGTTCAAAATCCGGCAGTCTGGATTATTAAATATCAGTCCGGTTAAAAGAAGCGCAGTTGAAACAATTGATTCAGCTGCGCTTCCAATTCTATAAAATTATTCTTTGATGAGTTTAAACTGATACCAATCAGAATCTATTGAGTACCGAACCAGATAAATACCACTTTTTAACTGTTCGCCAATCTGTGTTTCCCCATCTGACATAACCGTTTCTAGCAATGCGCCCGATGCATTGTATAAATAGAAACGGATCGATGCTCCTTTTGTATCAACCGTTGTTGTATGCGCAAACGGATTGGGATAAACCGACACATATTTCAGTGCGGATGGGTTACTTACTGCGGTTGTTGTACATTCGCTCATATCCGTTTTAGGTATAATACCTGTTGTTCCGCCGGAACAAATATTACATACATCCAACGCTGCTGTTCCATTTGCAACACCTGCACAATCTATACAGCTGCTTTCTGTTACTCCGCAACCACAGTTTCCCGGTTCTGTTTTCAATGCATCAAGCGGACAGGTATCACCATTTGCTGCAACATATCCTGCGGGTTTTGTACATGCTTGTATGGTTGAAGATGCATCACCTGTGCCGTCGTTATCCAGATCCTGATACCAGGTAGAAGCTGATTCTAGTGTAACTGTTGTCGCGCTTGATGTTGCTTTGCAACCTGCTGCATTGGTTACTTCGACAGTGTATGAACCGGCTGCTGCTACATTGAATGTTGAAGAAGTTCCTACAGTCGTCGTTCCATTCTTCCAGATATAACTTGCACCAGTGTTTGCAGTTAATGTAACTGATCCGCCCTGACAAAATGTTGTTGGACCGTTTGCCGTGATGTTTGCAGTTGGTGCTGCATTCACTGTAACATTAGTTGCTGTTGACGTTGCTTTGCATCCTGCCGCATTGGTTACTTCTACTGTATAAGAACCTGCTGTTGTTGCGCTATATGTTGACGCTGTTCCAACAGTCGTCGTTCCATTCTTCCAGATATAACTTGCACCTGTACTTGCTGTTAATGTTACCGATCCACCGTTGCAGAATGTTGTAGCACCGTTTGCAGTAATGTTTGCTGTTGGTGCAGTATTTACGGTAACGGTTGTCGCGCTTGATGTTGCTTTACAGCCTGCAGCATTCGTTACTTCTACAGTGTATGAACCTGCTGCTGTTGCATTGAAAGTTGCAGCAGTTCCAACGGTTGTTGTTCCATTCTTCCAGATATAGCTTGCACCAGTGTTTGCCGTTAATGTAACTGATCCGCCGTTGCAGAATGTTGTAGCACCGTTTGCAGTAATGTTTGCTGTTGGTGCTGCATTCACTGTTACTGTTGTCGCGCTTGATGTTGCTTTACAACCCGCTGCATTTGTTACTTCAACCGTGTACGAACCTGCTGCTGTTGCATTGAATGTTGCAGAAGTTCCAACGGTTGTTGTTCCGTTCTTCCAGATATAACTTGCACCTGTACTTGCGGTAAGTGTTACCGATCCGCCGTTGCAGAATGTTGTCGTACCGTTTGCAGTAATGTTTGCAGTTGGTGCTGCATTCACTGTTACTGTTGTCGCGCTTGATGTTGCTTTACAACCCGCTGCATTTGTTACTTCAACCGTGTACGAACCTGCTGCTGTTGCATTGAATGTTGCAGAAGTTCCAACGGTTGTTGTTCCGTTCTTCCAGATATAACTTGAACCAGTGCTGGCTGTTAATGTTACTGATCCGCCGTTGCAGAATGTTGTTGGACCGTTACCTGTGATGGTTGCACCGCAGCTTGGATCGCCATACACTTCAAAGGCATATAAGGAATAGCCCCATTGCGTACCACGTTCCGTAAGAAGCATGCGTACATACCGACCTGTTCCAGTAAGGTTTGTTAAAATATCTTTTGCCCCATTTCCCGTTGTTGTTTGATATACGGTTGTCCAGTTAGTACTGTCAGTTGACACCTGGATCTGATAAGATTTACCATAGGCAGCTTCCCAATTCAACACGATATTTTTTACAGCATACACCGCACCCAGATCGATCACCACATACTGGTTGTTGGTGTATTCACTGGACCAGCGGGTTGTATTGCTTGCATCCGTAATGTTGGATGCTACATTGCCTGATCCGGCTTCAACGGTTGACACAGCAACTTTTTTATTTAAAGCAATGTTGGTTCCGAAGTTTGGTGTAGGTTGTGCTGAGTAGGCCAGGCTAGCAGGATAATTCGTTTTTAAATAATTCAACCCCGCAGTTGCATCAGGCAAACCGCCAAAGCCATCGTGGTTGGTATAGGTCCAGCTTAATGCACCCGCATATCCACGTGTATATACCTGCTTGTAACATTCCTGTGAAGACATGGTAAAATTGTTGCTGTATCCTTTCGCTCCAAACTCTGCTACGATCATGGGTTTATCGGAACCCCAATAGCTGTAGTTGTTATGGAAAGGGGAGTGCTGCGTACCGGGCGCTCCTTCATTGTCGTAATAATGCACCATATAGAAATCCAGATATCCATCTGCATCACCTCCGGCATTCTTTAATTCTGTATCGGAATAGTAATTTTTCTGTCCTAGTTTGTTGGTTAGAGAATGCATATGTTTAGCACCATTCGATACATATACATTCGGAACAGCGCGGTGAATGGCACCTGCAGCTCTGTTCACAAAACGCTGGATGTCATACCAGCCAATTCTTCTGTCCGTCCATCCGCCATTGGTTAACATACCTTCCGGTTCGTTAAAGATTTCCCAGCAAGCAATGGAAGGGTGCTGACCGATCTGCGTTACAGTTGGTACAATGCAATTGTCGATACAAGCTTTAATACCTGCATCTGTAGTTAGCATACGTACGTTGTTGTCGCCGTTTACCATATATTGACTGGTTTGCAGCAGGTCAAAAGAGAAGAGACAAAGCACCACCAGCATATCGCGTTGCTGCGCAAGGTCCAATACTTTTTTAATGTTGTTCACCGATTGTGTTCCAAGACCGGAAACATAGCCGTTATTAAATTTCGGTGCACGTGATGCATTTGTATAGAGCCACCAGCGAATGGTATTTCCGCCTGCTGCTTTCACATCATCTAATATTTTTGCCCAGTTTGCTTCATTAATAGGTGCGTCGCCTACATCATTTGCAAAATCCTGCCAGGCAACATTCATTCCGCTTAAAAAAACCTCTTGCCCGTCTGGCATCCGTAATCTGGATTGTGCCTGAGCTTCGGACATTGGAATACTTGCCAGAAGAAGCAGTATGAAGCCAAGAAGAGATGTTTTCAGGTATTTGGTCCGGATAAGCGCAGTTGAGAATGCGTTTTTATAGAACCTATTGAATGGATGTTTCATATTCGTATGTGTTTTAATTGGATGAAGGACACTCGTAGAATAAATCAATTTTATGTTATAAAAGTACCATTATGAATTTCTGACAAAGGCATTAAATGGTGGTTGATTGGATGTGTTCTTGTGAATAGATTGAAAAATAGATGCTTAAGGATAAACGAAGGGTATGAACGGCATTTAAATCAGAAAATAAAAAATATAAAATTTTGGATAGTAGGAGAACGTATTAAATCAATACCACCATCAATCGGGTGTTTTTCCGTAATCACTTGGAGAAACTCCAAAGTGTGCTTTAAAAGATTTGCTAAAATATTTCGGGTCTGAGAAGCCAACTTCAAAAGCAATTTCGGAAATGTTTTTGCCGCTTGCTAAAATCAGTTTCGCTGCTCGTTTCATCCGCTGCATGCGGATCAGATCGGTTGGTGTATAACCGGTTAATGCCGTAAGTTTTTTTGAAAAGTTACTGCGGTGCATATTCATTTCTTTACTTAGCAGCTCTACGTTAAAATCTTCATTGGATAATTGTTCTTCGATCAGATCATGAATTTTAGTGAGCCAGATTTTATCTAAGGAGTTTTCAGAGATTGGTTTCAGCAGGTACGCTTCATCCAGACTCAATTTCATTTTAAGCGATTCTCTGTTTTGAAGTAGGTTGCCAATTTTTAAAAGAAGAATCTGTGGATGAAAAGGTTTTAACAGATAATCTTCCACACCGGTATTCAGACCGCTGATGATGCTGGCTTCTTCTTTTTGAGAAGTCAATAGTATAATTGGAATATGACTTGTCTGCACAGATGATTTTAATTGTGCGCTTAATTCCAAGCCATCCATATCAGGCATGACCACATCCGAAAGGATCAGGTCAGGCATTTCTGCGCGCGCTATTTCAAGCGCCTGTTGTCCGTTTTCAGCTTCCAGTATCACAAAATAATCGCGTAAGGTGTACACGATCGATTTGCGTATGTCTTCCTGATCATCAACGACTAAAATGGTTTTGCCTTTTATTGCATCCATTCTGTTTTCAAAGACCGGTTCCGGAGCAGCTGTATTGTGTAATACATCTAGTGCAGCTATTCCAAAGAACTTGTCCGCTGCTGATTCATTTTGTATGCTGTAAGGAGAATTAAAATGCAATTGAACTTCAGTTCCGTTATTTTTTTCTGAAACGAATTCCCAGGTTGCTTCGTGATATGCTAAAAACTCCTGCACCAGTTCTAAACCCAGTCCGGTGCCTCTTTCACCTGAAGTTCCGGATTGAGAATTATGGAATGTAGCAGCAGAAATTTTCTTTAACGTCTCTGTGTTCATTCCAACACCGGAATCCTGTATGATGATATTAAAACTTTTCTCTGTTGGTTGTAATGTTATCGTTATGTTTCCTTCGCTGGGTGTAAATTTAATGGCATTGGCGATCAGGTTACGAAGGATAGTTTCAAACATATCCTTATCAACAACTCCAATAACGACAGTAGGTGCATGAAACCTCAGCTGTATATTTTTATCGATCAATTGAAACTCAAATCCCTGAATAACGTGAACGATGCTTTGATTTAAATTTACCTCAAGCGGATTGAATTGAATTCTGCCGCGCTGTGTGCGAGACCAATCCAGAAGATTCTCTACTACATTCAATGCATTTTTTGAAGCTTTTAGAATGTAACCGGTCATTGTTTTTTTATCCGCTTCTGTTTGATCAGATTCTGAATGGTATAAAAGCTGCGCTAAGCTGGAGATACTGGTAAATGGGCTTCTCAGGTCGTGCGCAATTACAGAAAACAATTTATCTTTAGTAGCATTTGCAAGTTCCAGTTGCTGGTGTTGTTTTTCAAGTAGTTCTTTTTGTACTGTAAGTTCGTGCGTACGCTCGGTTATTTTTTCTTCCAGAAACACATTTTGTTTCTCAATACGTAGTGTCTTGATTTTGTTGTATGCATATACTGCAGTGATTCCGATCAGCAGTAACAGGATTCTGAACCACCAGGTTTCCCAGAAAGGAGGATGAATGAATACCTGAAAGCTGTATTCCGGACCAACAATCTCTGTACCACTGATGCGTAAGCGGGATTTGAATGTGTAGTTGCCCGGAGGTATAGCAGGATAATTCACGCTTTTGTTTTTACCTAATTTCTGCCAGGTCTTGTCGAGCCCTTCCAGCATAAACTCGACATCAAATTTTTCGTCACCCCATTTATAGGTTGGGCTGGCGATCTGGAACAGCACGTGGTTTTGCTGGTAATCCAATTCTATATTTCCATTTGAAAGCGGAATGGCAGCATCGTAGGGAACATCATTTACGACAAGTTCAGTAATGATTGGCTTTACCAGAATTGATTCAATGTCAATTCCTTTCGGATTGAACCAACACAGTCCTTTGCTGGTGCCGAAGTACAATACGGAATCAGTTTTAAGACTTGCATTGATCACAAAGTCTTCGCCGGGCAAACCATCTTCAATACCGTATCTGCCGCACTCGCCAATGGCTGGGATGTATTTGTATAAACCTCTGTTGGTGCTGACATACAAAACACCTCTGCTATCCTGTTGTATGGATTTGATCGAGGCAATCCCCAATTGCTTTACACGCGGAGCTTCTATGAGTTGGTCTGTTTTGGTATTGATCAGATACAATCCGTTTACCGTTCCTACCCATAAGCGTTTTTGGTGGTCTTCGAACATACAATTGATGTCGTGATCCTGCAATTCCGTTAATTGCTTTTCTGTATTGATGTCAACAAAGGTTACATCATCTTTACGCAAACGGCTTAAGCCATTGTTTGAACTTGCCCAGACAGTTCCTTGATGATCTACAAGAACTTTGGTTGTCCAGCTACTCGAGAGATACGGGTAATTGATTATTTTCCCCGTTTGTGGATCAAACTTAGAAACGCCCTTGCCATGAACCGCTAACCACAAATTGCCGGCTGCATCTTCAGCAATGGAGCGGATATCGTTGCGGAGAAGTCCTGTAGAATCGCCTTCGTGGTATTGATAATGTTTGAACGTTTGTGTTGATGGCTGATACAAACTTAAGCCACCTCTGAAAGAACCGATCCAGATTCTGTTTTGAGAATCGAGATACATACAGAGTATGGCATCGTTCGACAAACTGGAAGGTTGTGTGGGATTATAATAAAAATGTTTTTGCAAATCACCTGAAGAATTGTATACATAAATACCTGCACCGTCAGTACCTACCCAGATGTTCCCCCGCAGGTCTTTTAATACAGCAGATACGATCTGACTTTTATCAGCCGGTGGAATAATTTTTCCAAAGGTGTTTAGATATCCATTGGTCAGCGCCAAACCATTTTTGCTCATTGCCAGCCAGGTGCTGCCTTCACGATCTATAAAAACGGTATTGATTTTATAAGTAGGCAGCTCTGCATTTTGAGGGGTTATAGCAGCAACAAATTTTTGATTCTGCAGGTCATAATAATACAAACCGGATTCATCAACAGCAAGCCACACCTTTGCCGGATCGCGCACATCAAAATAATTAATGATCGCAGAAGTATTTTTGGTAATTCCTTTCATGTCAAAACGAATGACATTTTTAGAACCCAGTGAATATTTATATACCTCTCCGTTGTACTTACCGATCCATATAGTATTTGCTGCATCCAGTTCAACAGCGGTATGATAGTTATCGGATAAAAATTTCTGTTGAATATAGGTTACAGAGTCAACAGAAATAGCCGTGTTCGAATTATAGCGGTAAATACTGTTGTGTGTGACAACAACAACGTTTCCTGTACTATCGATACGAACAAAAGGCAAGGTGCCGTTAAAAGGGTTCACTTTTAAAAACGGAACGGCTTGTGTATTGGAACTGATTTTAAAGACGCCTGCATCTGTTCCGACCCAAAGAGTTCCTTTGCTGTCTTTGCAGACAGAAACAACATACACATCTGTTGTACCAGGAAATGCAATCTGAGTAAATGAATCGCTGCGTTTGGTATACAATGCCAGACCTTTATTTGTTCCGATCCATACATCACCGTTGATATCTGCGAATAAACAAATTATATCGGCTCCCTTGGGCGCATTCTTTTTCTGTTGTTCCTGAATAGCTCTGAATCGGATTCCATCGTATGTTATTAATCCTTCATTTGTTGCCAGCCACAAAACACCTTCTGTATCCTGTGCAATCTGTCTTACCTTATCGGGGTAGAAACCATCTTTTGCGGATAAAAAACGGAAATTCATTTTTCCGGATTGCGCATGGACAAAAAATGAAGCCATAATAAAAAATAATATAATAATAGATTTCGCCGGATATTTTAACGCTTCACAAATAATCATATGATTTTATATTTATCTGGAGGTATGATTATAATTAAACAAAATGTTAAACGCCACTCTTTTTTTGTTTAATACTGTATACAATTGCGACAATCAAACCTAATAAACCACCAAGATAGCTGAAGTTGTGCATAGAGCCTACAGCAATAAAATTTTTGGTGTCAATTAAATTCGAGGGCAACCACCAGTTTACACCTGCCTCTGCTAAATAAAATTTTCCATAGGCCAAACCTATTAAGCCTGTAACAAATGCAATGAGTACAACCAAAAGCATTGCTTTGAGTGTTATGCGGTACATAACAAGGCCGTTGTTATGTATAAGACCCACACATCCTAAGATCATACCGATGAGCAAACCCATCCACCAGGTTGCCATAACTCCTACCAATGCCACATACAGACGTGCATTGGGGAAAATGGCTTCATCTCCTGGTGTTGCTATTCCGAATTGATAGAACTTAAATTTAGTATAATATTCCGGAGAGATTGTGAATGTGAATTGATCGTGAACAATGCCGTAGATACTTGCAATCACGATGGCAGAAAATAACGATGCGATCAAAGAATAAAACTTATTCATGCGTAATTATTTTTATCGGCAATACGTATTCATAAGATGATCTACTTCATTCCGATCTGCTTCATGACCACCCAGAAAGTCGGCATAGCCCAGATCTTTTGCTTTTTGAAGTTCCATACAAGCCATGTCATATTTTTTAAGTTGAATGTATATAAGCGCACTGTGTTTAAACACATATGGATTTCTATTGTTAAGCAGTTTCGATTGTTCCACATCTTCCCGCGCCTTATCAAGTTGGTTTAATTTTATATACACAAGCGCACGGTTGTTGTACGCGTATGCATTCTTATTATCCCCGGAAATTGCAATATCCAGATGTGCCAGCGCATCTTTATATTTTTTCAGTTTGATTTCGTTATAGCCGAGTGTAGAATACAAGTCGCTTGATTGAAGATACTCTTTCGATTTAAGCAACAGTTTTACTGCTTTCGAAGGTTTATTTAATTTCGAATAGATCCGTCCATACGTCCAGTAGCTAGCACCTCGTATGTAATTGTAGTTTTTATTTTCAGGCGAAACTTTTAACGCAGTTTTAAAGTCTGCCTTTGCAGCTTTGTAATTTGCGAGATAATAATAACTGAACCCTCTTTTAAAAAAGACATAACTGCAATCGGAAATTTCTTTTGATTCTATCAATTCAGTATAAAGAACAATTGCATTCTGAAAGTTCTTTGATTCAAAAGCGGCTTCGGCCTCTGTTAATTTTGGATTTTCTTCCGCCTGAGTCTGAAAAAATGACGCACAAATGAATAATAATGCAAAGAAATATTTCATTGAAAAAACGGTTTAAAAGGGTGTTTTAAGAAAATAAGTTAACTATCTCAAAGATAGTTGTTTTACTCAGATTTTCTTCAGTTTTACTTCCAATTTACTACAGTATTATTTTGTTAATTCATATAAATAAAACGCAAAAATATATGAGAACGAACCGATTCATTAAAAAATCAGCTATTGCTATAATAGTAGTAAGTATGCTGTTCTTTGCTTTTGCATCAAGAGCAAATAGTTTATCTCACAAGCACTCAAAAAATTACACGGAAGAATTTCATAAGGCATTAGAAGAAAAAGGTTACACAGACATATCACAATTCAGTGTTACTAAAAGCGATGTGCGTGAGTCAAAATATTTTGTGAACTTTGTTAGTGATGGATATGTGTACGACGCATACTTTACTAAAAAAGGCGAAATAATAGAAATTTATAAGATGGCAAAAATCCAATAATTTTCACAAGAAATATAAATAAGAAAGGAGCCCGAGCCCGAACCCGATAACTATCGGAGTCGGGCTCGGGATTCTTTCTTATTTATAGAAACGCCAATAATACTAAAACAAAGACAAGCGCATTTAATAATATCCCTAGAAGTGCAGAACCTGAACCGCTTACTTCATCATCGGTTTTTCTGCTTTTTTTAATGTGAAAGAAACTTACTATCCCAAGAATAAATCCTGTTAGTGCTATACCTACAAAAACGAAGCCGAATAGAAGAACTGTTGCAATACCGATAACACCCAAAACTAATGATACTATAGCCCAACCATAGATGGGTTTATAGGGCTTACCTTTCATTTTTTCATTTATGATCTCTTCTTTACCATTCGCATATTTTATTTTGTGAATAGTAGATTTATTTTTAACGAGTGTAAGTCCATCCTGACGGTCACACATTTTATAGGTAACAGTTGTTGGAGTCGTTGAAATAATCTTACAATACTCCATTCTTCCGTTTTGATAAAAAATGATATCGCAATTGGTAAAGGATGTATCCCCCTGGATCGACTCTGGTTTTTGAACAGGTGGTACGATACGACTCTTTAATTGAGGGAATACATATGAACTTGTATCACCTACATCAATAGTATATGGCGGGGCTTGACTTGTTGTTAATTCAGGATCTTCGGCTTGCAAAGAAAATGTTAGTAGAAAAACAAAGCAAAGGGTTAAGTAATTTTTAAACGAAAGCATGTATTTATGTTATTTGAAAGACGATTATTCGCAGTATAAATATATTAAAAATAAACAGGCAATTTTTTATCCAGTTTGTTTAAATAAGAATAGATCGTTTTTCCTAATCTATTCCATTGATCAATTTTGGATGTACGTTCGTAGTACTCGTATCTGGATGTATTTCCTTTATATGCATAACTAATTGAATGGTGTGTAACAAAATAAAAACACGTTGCAAAGCTGCAGATGTAAATACCCGCAGTCAGCTTTATCAAATTCTTTTTTGAAAGTCTATCTTCTGCATATAAGCATGAAACCAATAACGCAGTTGAAATGCATAAGGTTATAAAAACATCGTAATTGTTCCACCACCAGGTTGTACCGTAACCGCCAATGTAAATTTCAAATGGGAAAAATAAACGAACACCACCCCATACAGCTCCTGGTGTTGGCAAATCTCCTATCAAATGAGAGATGTATGAAAAGAAAAAGACAGCTAACAACAATACAGTTTGTTGTTGCTTAAAATAGAGCGGCCATTTTTGTTTTGAATACAAAACATTTCGGATTGAAATAAAAAGCAGAGACAATAATGCAGCAGCAAAAATAGAATGAAAAAATCCATGATGTGAATACCAGAATTTTCCAAAATAAATTTCTTTTCCTGAATGAGACAGATGCAGCCAAGTTCCAATAGTTGTATCAAATTTTGACCACAGACTGATTGCATCTATATCCGGAAATGCTCCTGCTAGTCCACCCAACAATACCATCAAGAACTTACCCTTTGTATCTGAATTGCTTAAAGTAGCTAGAAATGCTGCTGTAGTGGTTCCTGAAAGAGTGTGTATAAGAATATCCATCTGGTATGCCTGAATGAAAACAGTAATTTGCGTATATTTAAATATTAAAATTGAATATAATGGAAATTAGCGGAAAAATAGTAGCCTTGCTTCCGGGACAAAGTGGACAAGGTAAAAACGGAACCTGGAAAAAACAGGAATACATACTTGAAACAACTGGACAATATCCTAAAAAAGTATGCTTCTCAATTTGGGGTGATAAAATAGACCAATTTGCAGTTAAACAAGGCGAGACGGTTGAGATTTCATTCGATGTGGAAAGCAGAGAATACAACCAACGTTGGTATACGGAATTGCGTGCATTTAGAGTGACTAAACAAGGTGGTAGTACAGGCAATGATGGCCCGCCAAACTTTCCACCTCCTGCAGATGATTTTATGGAGAAAGCAGACGACGGCGATCTGCCATTCTAAGCATTCACAAAATAGATTATTAAAAAAAGGTTCAGCAGTATATTGCTGAACCTTTTTTATTCGTTAATTTTTCGATTCGACATTATTATAGAAACGCCTGTTACATTATCCATTTAATTTTTATTCCCAATTATACATATGAAAAAACTGATCACGTCAATCATCTTTATTTGTGCACTAACATCTGTGTTTGCTCAAACATCTGTTTATCAAAAAACAATTGCTGTTACAGGAACAGCTGAAATGGAAGTTGTGCCGGATGAAATTTATTTCAGAGTTGTGTTAAAAGAATATCAAAAAGATAAAAATAAAGTACTGTTGGAAAAACTGGAAAAAGAATTGACTCAGGCAGTTGTAGCCTCAGGTATAGCTAAAGAAGACTTTACGGTTGAACAGATTTCAGGATATAGCTGGAGCAGAAAGAAAAAAGACGATGCAGAATTATATAATTCTAAAAGCTTTATCATAAAAGTTTCTACACCCGGAAAGATCGATGAAATATTAAATAAAGTAAACGCGGAATCTATTTATTCAGTTGAGATCAGAAATTATTCGCATTCAAAAATTGAAGAATATAAGAAGCAATTAAAAATTGAAGCTATCAAAGCAGCGAAAGCCAAAGCAACATATTTGTTAGAAGCCATTAATGAAAAGATTGGGCCTGCACTTGAAGTGAATGATCGCAATGCAGAATACATAGGAGGATTCGAAATGTTTAATACTCAGGTATCTAATAATGAATATCGTCAGTATGGTTCTACCGGCAGTAGTTATGAAGACAACTCAACCGGCTTCCAAAAAATAAAATTGCAGTTTCAGGTTAATGCTACATTTGCGATTCAGTAAAAATTTATACCCCTAAATCCCATAAAGGGGATCTTGTCTAACAGGTTACATTGAAGTGATTTGTGGTACGAACTTCTTTAAGAAATAAATTAAGTAACTCCCTTAAGTCCCCTTTAGGGGATTTAAGGGAGTTACTTAATTTTTATTTGTTCTGATATAAAAATTCAGATAAGACTTCAAATGTTTTTTCTTTCTGCTCATACATTCCCATATGTCCGCAGTCTTCAATTTCTGCCAATTGAATCATAGGTGAAAGTTGTGACAACTCTTCGAGTTTTGCAATCGGTATAGTTGCGTCATTTTTTCCTCCGATAATCAAAACAGGTTTTTTCAATGTTGCTAAAACATCTGTGCGGTCTGCTCTGTCGCGCATAGCTGCTGTTGTTGCAATAATTCCTTTTTCCGACGATTGTTTTGCTATTGCTTTCAACACCGTTATTTCATTTTTCAAGATCGGCCTGTTCTTTAATAAAAACAAGGGCTCAATGAATGATTGCGTAAACAAATCAGCACCATATTTATAAATGAATGCAATGGTTTTGTCGCGATTGATCTTTCGCTCCTCCGAATCTGCGTAAGCTGTCGAATGAAACAGGCAAAGTCCGTTTAAGTGTTGCGCATATTTTTCAGCATAAGCAAGTCCAACATAACCACCTAAAGAATGACCGATGAAAGTGAATTGAGCAATTCCTAAAAGTTTGATAAACTGATGTACCTCATCTGCAAACCATTCCATACTCACTTCATCTCTATCCAGAAGTGATTCACCAAAGCCCGGCAGATCAAGGCATACAACGCGATAATGTGTAGATAATTTTTCTGCAAATACCTTCCAGATATCTTTGCTTTCACAGAAACCATGTACAAAAACAACTACCGGTCCACTACCTTTATCTGTATAGATGATGGGTTTACTCATAAGATGAAAAGAAAAAGCTCTATCACAAACCTATGAGGTTTTTCTAAATAAAGTAATGAAGATTCGGGTATACAGAGGTAATGGTTATAAAACCTCATAGGTTTTCTTACTAGAAAATGATTTTAATGCAATACCACACCGGACAAATTACGAACAGCACTGGCAATACCTTGAGGATCAAAACCACATTCTTTCTGCAACTCAAGCTGTTCGCCATGTTCAACAATTCTATCCGGAATACCTAAACGTACAACTTGTGCAGCATAGTTATTGTCTGCCATAAATTCTAATACCGCTGATCCGAAGCCACCCATTAAGCAACCATCTTCAACGGTAATGATCTTTTTATATTTTTTAAATACCTCATGCAGCATTACTTCATCAATTGGTTTAACGAAACGCATGTCGTAATGTGCAGGCACTAATTCTTCTTCACGTAATAAAGCTTTTGCTTCAGTAACATAATTACCTATGTGACCGATCGTAAGGATCGCAACTTCTTCACCGTCGCTTACTTTTCTGCCTTTACCGATTGCGATTTCTTCAAAAGGTGTTTTCCAGTTGGGCATCATACCCTGACCACGCGGGTAACGGATAGAGAAAGGACCATGGTTCTTTTCTAATTGGGCAGTATACATCAGGTTGCGCAATTCCTGTTCATTCATAGGAGCAGATACAACCAGATTTGGTATGCAGCGGAAGAAAGCTAAATCATATGCACCATGGTGCGTTGGTCCGTCTACACCTGCAAAACCGGCGCGGTCCAGACAAAATACCACATGCAGATTTTGCAGACATACATCATGAATTACCTGATCGTATGCGCGCTGCATGAAGGTTGAATAGATGTTACAGAAAGGAACAAGTCCTTGTGTTGCTAAACCAGCAGAGAACGTTACGGCATGCTGTTCAGCAATACCCACATCAAATGCACGATCGGGCATCTTCTCCATCATTAGATTCAATGAGCATCCTGATGGCATCGCAGGTGTAATACCCATGATTTTTTCATTCTTCTCAGCAAGTTCAATAATGGTATGCCCAAATACATCTTGATATTTAGGTGCTTGAGGAGTGTCGTATGTTTTAACGTGGATTTTTCCGGTTACTTTATCGAACTTGCCTGGCGCATGCCATTTAACCTGATCTTTTTCAGCTAATGAATATCCTTTGCCTTTTGTAGTAAGAACATGTAAAATTTTTGGTCCGGGAATATCTTTTAAGTCATTCATTACCTGAACCAGATGATTCAAGTCGTGGCCATCAACCGGTCCGAAATAACGAATATGCAGCGATTCAAATAAATTACTTTGTTTCAGCAATGAAGCTTTTAAACCGCTTTCAACTTTAGATGCGATCGCCTGCGCATTCGGACCGAACTTGCTGATCTTGCCAAGCATGTTCCAAAGTTCATCGCGTACACGATTGTATGTACGTGAGGTAGTAATATCTACTAGATAATCTTTTAATGCACCAACATTCGGATCAATGGCCATGCAATTATCGTTGAGTACGATCAATACATTTGAATTGCTCACCCCTGCATGGTTCATTGCCTCAAAGGCCATACCACCCGTTAATGCTCCGTCGCCGATAACGGCTATATGTTGCCTGTCGTCTTTTTTATACTGATTTGCTACAGCCATACCCAAGGCTGCAGATATCGATGTAGAAGAGTGCCCTACACCAAACGTATCGTATTCGCTTTCAGATCTTTTTGGAAAACCGGATAAACCTTTATATGTGCGGTTTGTATGGAAATTTCCCATACGTCCGGTCAATATTTTATGTCCGTATGCCTGATGGCCCACATCCCAAACCAATTGATCAGTAGGGGTGTTAAAAGCATAATGTAAGGCAACCGTCAATTCAACCACGCCAAGGCTCGCAGCAAAGTGCCCTCCGTAAACAGAAACGTTATCCACGATAAACTGTCTCAATTCATCAGTCAATTGAATGAGTTGAGCAGCATCCAGTTTTCTAAGATCTTCTGGTGCATGTATCGTACGTAATAATTCTCCGGGCTGAATCACTATAAAATGCGGTTCTTTATATGAAAACAAAGATAAACAATATTTGTTTAACGACTATCAAACAAAATACGAAGATATATGCCCGAAGGATATAAATATTGCAGATCATAAGATTTTATAAGAACGCTGCATTTGGTCCGTATTGTATATTCCTTAAAAATAACTCTATCCGAAACTACACCACATCCTAAATAGTTATTGAAATATCCAGGAAAGTAAGAGTTCTCTGAGGAATAAGAGATCTTGCGATTACAACAATCAACCTATTTATAAACAGGATATCCACGTTAATCCACTAGATTATCAACCAGTAAGGTGTAAAAGATAGCGAAGATGGGGTGGTTCCTGGATGCTCAAATCGGTATCTTTGATATCTAAAGAATACCTAATACGGTTAAGAATGACTATGACAAAAGAAGAAAATTTTGAAATTCAGTTGCCGCTGTTTGCCGGCCCGTTCGATTTGCTTTTGTTCTTTATCGAACGAGATGAACTTGACATATATGATATTCCGATCTCAAAAATCACCAACGACTTTTTAGAGTACATTCACCGTCTTGAAAAGATGAATGTAGATATTGCAAGCGAATTTATTCTTGTTGCAGCAACGTTGATGCGTATTAAAGCCAAGACACTTTTACCAAGACCAGACATTGATCCGCAAGGCAATGAAATAGATCCGCGAGAAGAATTGGTTTCGCATTTATTGGAATACAAAAAATACAAATCTGTTATTGGTGAATTTTCAGAGTTAGAAGAGACTTCTTTGAAGCGTGAGAAACGCGGTAACATTGCAAAAGAATTGAAATTACTTTCTGAAGTCAGCAATGTTGAAACAGAGTTGCAGGATATTGATTTATATAAACTCCTGAAAGTATTTGAGAAAGTAGTAGAGCGTTGGAAGGAAGAAAAGACAAAACCTATACACCATGTGGTGCAATATCCATATTCCATTGAAATTCAAAAAGAGTACATCATTAGCAAGGTGAGCAGAGGTCAGCGTATTTCATTCGCTGACATCATTAAGGATGTTCCGATCAAAATGGCTGTGATATATAATTTCTTATCGATACTTGAATTACTGGCTTTACAGAAAATCCAATTGCACTTGGGCGAAGGCTTTAATAATTTCTGGATTGCTCAATACGATGGCGAGCACGCTGCAGTAAACGAATACGCAAACGACGTTGAGTAAATAACTTTTAACATTCGTCAGACTACTTTTTTGTGGTCAGACGAATTGTTTTTTTAAAAATGAATGTTAAGGGTAAAGTAGAAATATTTTACCCTTTTTTTATACCTAAAAAACAGAATGTTGCGTTTAGTTCTAAAAAATTCTTCATTATGAAAAAAAATGTTTTTATCTCCATTTTATTTTTAGCAGGAAGCTTCACGCTTTTTTCATTTTATACTATAAAAGATAAAATTGACAATGCTGTTAAGTCTAAAGTTGTAACAACAACATATATGGAAGGAGACATTATTTTTCAATCCTCACAATCGAATCAATGCAAAGCCGTAAAACTTGCAACTCATTCCGAGTATAGTCATGTAGGTATGATCACATTTAAAGGCGAAAAAGCTTATGTATTAGAAGCTGTTGAACCTGTGCGTATCACCGAACTTGCCACGTGGATTTCCCACGGAACGGGCGGCCACTATACGGTAATGCGTCTTAAAAACAGAACTGCTGAAATAGAAAATGCTGAAATTCCTGTAGCCCAGGCTCAGGCTAAAAAAATGCTGGGTACACATTACGATCTATATTTTAATTGGAGCGACGAGCAATTGTATTGTTCGGAACTGGTATGGAAAATATATAAAAGAAGTTATGGAGTCGAGTTGTGTCCCTTAAGAAAAATGAAAGACTTCGATTTGACTTCACCGGAAGTTAAAGCAATAATGAAACAGCGTTATGGAAACAATCCACCATTGGAAGAAGACGTTGTGGCACCCTCAGATTTGTCAAACTCTGCACTTCTGTATGAAGTCGAGAAAAAATAAAAAGTAAAAAGTTAATTTATTAAGAGCATTCGTCAGACCACTTTTTGTGGTCCGACGAATTGTCAACTTTAATATTTTTCAAGGTTGCTGAAGAAAAAGCTTCCTTCAATTGCCGCATTTTCATCTGAATCAGAACCATGCACAGCATTTCGTTCAAGCGATTTAGCAAACTGTTTACGTATTGTTCCTTCTGCTGCATTAGCCGGATTTGTAGAGCCGATTAATTTTCTGAAATCTTCAACTGCATTTTCTTTTTCTAAAATGAGTGCCATGATCGGGCTTTCAGACATGATCGCTTTCAAACTTGGATAAAATGGTTTGTCTGCATGCACACCATAAAATTCTCCTGCCCGCTCAGAACTTAAGTACGTTAATTTAATAGCCACGATTCTAAAACCTGCCGCCTCTATCATTTTTAAAATGCTACCACTCTGACCGTCTCTCACGGCATCGGGTTTAATCATTGAAAATGTTCTGTTTCCTACCATAGTCGTACTTCATTATTTATTCAACAAAAATAGATAAATACTTGACATTCCATAAACTAATTTGTGAAAATGAAGTGCATGCGGGTTGTTTTTTCTACTATTTCTTTTGACCTTTGTTGGCCTCATCATTAAGTTGAGACAAATACCAGATGCAGCAACAGCTGATTGAATTAAAACCGCTCTTAGAATCACCTAAGAAAATTGTTATTACAACTCACCATAAGCCTGACGCAGACGCGCTTGGCTCTTCGTTGGCATTAGCTCGGTTTCTTAAAAAATTAAATCACGATGTGCAGGTTATTGTACCTTCAGACTATCCATCTTTTTTAGATTGGATGTCAGGTAACGATGGTGTTTGGGTTTACAACGATGGTAAAGAAGAGCGTTCCGCATTATACATTGAAGCTGCGGATTTAATTTTTTGTCTGGACTTTAATGCATTGGGCCGTATCAATGAACTGGGTGAACTGGTTGGAAAATCTAAGGCGATAAAGGTTTTAATAGATCATCACCTGGAACCGCAGGACTTTGCTGATATATCCATTTCAGATACAAAGGCTGCTGCAACGGGAATTTTAATATATGAACTGATCATCGGTTTAGATGGTCGTCATTTAATGGATACCTACATTGCAGAATGCATCTACGCCGGCATTATGACGGATACAGGTTCGTTCCGCCATTCAAATACCGATCAAAAGGTTCATCAGATTATTGCAGATTTATATTCATGGAATTTAGATTCATCACGCGTACATAGATTAATTTTTGATACAAACTCCGAAGAGCGTTTACGTTTGCTGGGTTTTTGTTTGTCTGAAAAATTGGTTGTCTTGTCTGAATTGTATACGGCTTTTATGTATCTGTCTGCCGAAGAGCTTCAACGGTTTGATGCGCAGACGGGAGATACAGAAGGCCTTGTAAATTATGCACTCTCAATCGACAAGGTAGTATTTGCTGCCATGATCATTGAGCGCGAAGATGGTGTAAAAATTTCATTTCGCTCAAAGGGCGATTTTAATGTTAATGTATTTGCTCGTACTCATTTTGAAGGCGGCGGTCATAAAAACGCTTCTGGTGGAAGATCATTAAAATCTTTATCAGAAACCGTTCGCCACTTCCGCGAAATAGTATCTACTTATAAAGAAGAATTACTCGAAAACCTACGTAAAGAAAAATTTCTATGTTAAAGAAAAGTTTATCCCTGTTAGCTGGCGCATTCTTAATCGCGAGCATCACTTCATGTAATAAATTTAAAAAGACTGATAGTGGTTTAGAATATCAAATTGTAAAAGACTCAGTAGGTGGACCGTCTCCTGAAAAAGGTGGTTATATTACGTTTTGGTTTGCAATTAAAAACGACAAAGATTCTATCATAGATACTCAATTCAGTGATCCGAATCCGGTTGGAATACCTACACCGGATGCAGCGTATAAGCCAAGTATCGAAGAAGGTTTCTGGTTGCTTACAGAAGGTGATAGTGCTGAATTCTTATTAAATGCAGACTCACTTTATGGCAAGACGTTCCACAGACCATTGCCGGCAGGTATTGCAGCAGGAAGCACAGTTAAAATGGTTATCCGTATGAGCAAAGTTTATACAAAAAAGTTTATAGACTCAGTAATGGTACTTCAGGAACAGCAACAACAAAACCAAATGCTTGAAGAATCTGTTACATACCAAAAAGACAGTATCGCAATTCAAAATTATTTGAAAAAAAATAACTTAAAAGGTCAGGCTACAATTGGTGGTGCATACGTTGTTAAATTGAAAGAAAATAAATCAACGGACATATTCATTGCTCCTCTTGATACAATTCAAACAACATACTCAGGTAAATTATTGATCGAAGGAACAGAATTCGATCATTCTCCGGATGGTGAATTCTTTACGTTTGTAGTTGGTATGGGTCAGGTGATCAGAGGCTGGGATCAAGGATTTCAAAAATTAAAGCGTGGCGAAAAAGCATTAATCATCATCCCTTCTCGCTTGGGATACGGATCTAGAGGTGCAGGTGGAGCGATTCCTCCAAATTCCCCTTTAGTATTTGAAGTGGAAGTGAAGAAATAAAATTTGAATGAAGCAATTATTTATTTTTGGTCTTTTATTCTGTGCATGTAGTTTTGTTCTGCATGCACAGAATAAAAAAACCTCTTCAACAGAGGGACAATCAATACCTACTTTTTCGACTACTTCATCCGGCCTATCATACAAAATTTTAAAAGAAGGAATTGGTAAAGAGTTACCCAGTCCAGGCGGTTACATTACTTTTTGGTTTCAGATCCGCACAGACAAAGATTCAATCATTGAAAATCAATTCGACAATACAACCCCTGCTGTTTCTATTGAAACACCCATTCTATTTCACAAACCAAGCATTGAAGAAGGTTTATTATTGCTGACTGAAGGAGATAGTGCAATCTTTTTGTTGAATGCAGATTCACTTTTTCTAAATACGTTTCGTCAGGAAAGACCGGCATTTCTTAAGCCGCAAAGCACAATCAAAATGATTGTTAAAATGGGCAACGTATATTCCAAGCGCTTTGTTGATTCGGTTCGGTTTGAGGAGCAAACGCTGGCAGCCAAACAAAGAGCGGCAGCAACAGATATCGATACCAAAGACAGTATTGCGATTCAAAAATATTTGGCAAGGAAAAATCTGAAAGGAGAGCGAACTCAAGGCGGCGCATACGTAGTCATTTTGAGTACAGATCCACAAATCAAAAAGAAACTTAAGGTTGGAGACAATGTTGAAGTTGCTTATATCGGCACGTTATTGATTGAAGGCACGCTGTTTGATAGTTCCAAGGACGGTGATTATTTCAAATTTACACTTGGTGCAGGCGAAGTAATTAAGGGATGGGACGAAGGCTTGCAAAAATTGAAGCCGGGAGATAAGGCTATACTTTTAATACCATCGCGTATGGCCTATGGAGCCAGAGGTGCAGGAAGTAATATCCCTCCGAATGCTCCTTTAGTATTTGAAGTAGAAGTGAAAAAATAAAATTTGAATGAAACAACTATTCATTTTTGGTCTTTTATTCTGCACTTGCAATTTTGTTTTGAATGCGCAGAATAAAACTATACCGGCAACAAAGGATTTTGGAGCGTCCGGATTTTTAATCACTTCTTCCGGATTACAATATAAAATCATAAAAGATTCTGTTGGTGGAATCTATCCGGAAAAAGGAGGATACATTACATTTTGGTTTGATATACGATCCATCAAAGATTCTATTTTTGATAATCAATTTTCGGATGGAAATCCGGTTGGAATACCGACACCTGAAGTCGTGCACAAGCCAGGTATCGAAGAAGGACTGTGGTTACTTACCGAAGGCGACAGTGCAATATTTGTGCTGAATGCAGATTCATTATATACCAATACATTTCAGAGAGAAACTCCTTCATACGTTCCAACGGGCAGCATGATTTACATGGTCGTAAGAATGAGTAAAGTCTATTCAAAACATTTTGTTGATTCAGTAATGGCGATACAAAAGGCAGAGCAAAGGGCGGAAAGGATTGCCGAAGAAGAGGCATATCAGAAAGATAGTATCCAGATACAAAAATATCTGACCGATCATAAATTAAAAGGCGAAGCAATAGAAGGTGGCGTGTATATTGTAAAACTTAAAAAAAGCTCCAAAAAATTACCGTATATTGTTAAAGGAGAAATTGTTGAGACAAAGTATATTGGAAAACTTCTGATTGAAGGAGTAGTTTTCGATCAGTCAACCCATGATTATTTTGAATTCACAGTAGGTATTGGTGAAGTTATTAAAGGTTGGGATTATGCTTTTCAAAGACTAAGATTAGGCGAAAAGGCGTTAATACTTATACCGTCCGGTTCAGCATATGGAAATCGAGGAGCCGCCAATGTAATTCCTCCAAATGCACCTTTATTATTTGAAGTAGATATAAAAAAAGAATAATAGTATATGAATAGAATATTCTTATTAATTGTATTGATCTGCATAGGCAGTATCCAGCATGCCGTAGCTCAAAAAGGAAAAAAGGAAAAGAGCAAAAGCAAGTATGCGTTGTTTGGAGAAAAAGATGTTGCTTATGCGCCTTCAGGTTTGGCGTATAAATTCAGACAAGATATTCCCGGAAAAACCGGAAGTGTGGGAGAGGTAGTAAAACTGGACTTTAAATTGTTTAACAGCAAAGATTCAATTTTACGCAATACCATAGCGGAAAAAACCATGGTAATCACTACGATTCAAAAGCCTAAATATCCTGGTGCTTTTGAAGAGTGTCTTGCCATGCTTTCTAAAGGAGACAGCTGCGCATTCTGGCTTTCTGCCGATACATTATTTAAATATGGTATAGGTGCTGAAATGCCCGCATACATTGCGAAAGGAAGCTTTCTTCGTTTCGAAGTAAAAATGCACGACGTGATGACAATGCAAGAGTATAATCAAGAACAGGTAATTATGGCAAAGAAAGCAAAAGAAGATGAAGATGCGGTATTGGCTGCATATATTAAGAACAACAACATTCCTGCAAAGCTTGATACAGCAACAGGCGTTTACTATCAGGTTGTACAGGAAGGTCCTGGTGCTTATCCTAAAAAGGGCAACAAAGTTATCGTGCATTACACAGGATATCTCTTGAATGGAGAAATCTTCGACAGTTCAAGAGATAGCGGAACACCATTTGATTTTATTCTTGGCAAAGGTTATGTGATCGAAGGCTGGGACGAAGGCATTCCATTGATGCATAAAGGCGAAAAGGGAATTTTATATATTCCATCATATCGCGGATATGGTTCGCAGCGCGCAGGCACAATTCCTCCCAATTCAATTTTAATTTTTGAAGTTGAGTTGTTAGACATTAAGTAGTTTTTAGTTACTAGGCACTAGTTGCCAGACTAAGAAAAAGTTTATAGTTACTAGGAACTAGTAACTAGATGGTTAAACAAACAAGTCCTGTGAGAGATCACAGGACTTGTTTGTTTAAAAGCTTATTAAATCTTTACCTCTGCAACGAATAAACTTGCAACTCGCAGTAGTGCCGAACAATTCGGAACTAGTTTATCATTTGTTAAATAATTTGTCTAGTACCTGAAAACTGGTGGCTGATAACTAACATCTGGCAACTAGTACCTAGCACCTGGAAACTAATTTCATTACCTTTACTTTTCATTCGAAACTATTTCATGAGTTCTGCCATCGAACATTCGGACATCAATCTGCCATTTGATATGGCCTGTCAATTTGTGGCACATACTGCCAAATCTGTTTTTGTAACAGGAAAAGCAGGTACAGGTAAGACTACTTTTTTAAAACAATTACGTGAACACACACCTAAGAAACTTGCTGTAGCTGCACCTACAGGTGTAGCAGCAATTCATGCGGGTGGTGTGACCCTGCATTCACTTTTTCAATTACCCTTCAAACCGTTTTTACCAACAACTTCAAGTCAATCTTTTCAGCAAGAGCAAAACTTTTGTGATCAGAAATCTTTATTTACAACAACGCATTTGAGCGCAGCTAAGATTGATGTGATTAAAGAACTGGAAGTGTTGATCATTGATGAAGTGTCTATGGTGCGGGCTGATTTGCTGGATGCAATCGATACAATTTTAAGACATTACAGAGGCAATGAAAATCCATTTGGCGGATTGCAGATGGTATTCATTGGCGACTTATATCAATTGCCGCCGGTAGTTAGAAACGAAGAGTGGAATGTGATGCAATTGTATTACGATAGCCCGTTCTTTTTCGAAGCGCAGGCATTACGTGCACTCAACCCGTTAGTGATTGAATTGCAAAAAACATACAGACAAAAGGATGGAATATTTTTGGATATACTAAACCGTATCCGTACCAATGCAGTACATCCTTCAGACTTAGAACATTTAAATACATACTTTAAGCCTACGTTCCGTCCGGCACCAGGCGAGGCATACATCACGTTAACTACGCACAACGATAAAGCTGAAACGATTAATCGTTTCCAATTGAATCAGTTAAAAACAGAAGAGAAAAAATATAAAGCGTTCGTAACAGGCGACTTCAACGAACGGAGCTATCCGGTTGAATTGCAATTGCATTTGAAAGTGGATGCACAAGTGATGTTCATTAAAAATGACAAAGGAGATAACCGTAAATTTTATAATGGCATGCTTGCTGTTGTAACAGAACTGGCAGACGAATACATTATGGTGAAACCTGTTTCAGGTGCAGATGAAATGAAGGTTGAGCGTGAAACATGGAAAAATATCCGGTATCAGGCAAATAAAGAACAAGACAAAATTGAAGAAGAAGAACTTGGTTCGTTTGTTCAATTTCCTCTTCGACTGGCCTGGGCAATTACGATCCATAAGAGTCAGGGTTTAACATTTGATCGGGCTATTGTAGATGCAGGTGATTCCTTTGCAGCCGGACAAGTATATGTTGCCTTGAGTAGGTTAACATCAACAAAGGAGTTGGTGTTATATTCTAAGATCTCGCCACACAGCATTCGTGTTGACGAACGTATTTTAAAATACCTACAAGCTTCACATCCGGTTAATGAATTAGGAAGCTATCTTAAAGTTCAGCAGCAAAAATTTTTAGCCTTGTCTTTGAAAAAGGCATTTCAGTTTGACGACTTAGTGCACGAAAGCTATGAACAATACATGTATGCAGGCGAGCGACAAATTTCCGATCAGCAATTAGCCGTTGATTGTTTGAAAGCGGTACACACTTGTCTTTCAGACCTGCATAAAGTCGGACTGAAATTTATCGGAGAATTAGACCGTATTCTTCCTACTGTAGAAAAAGAAGGATATACGCATTTGCATCAGCGCGTAACGAATGCAGCAAACTATTTTGGGAATCGATTGCAAACAGAATGTATTGATCCGTTGGATGAGCACATTAAAGTGATGATCCCGAAAAAGAAAACAAAAAAATATGTAAAGGATGTGCAGTTAATTTTGCGCGTTATAAAACGGCACCATGCAAACATTGAGCAGGCAAAACTATATGCCGAAGGTTTATTGGCCGGCACAGATGTTTCTATATTGCTGAAGCAAGAGAAACCTAAAATACAGGAAGAGATACATAGTGAGGAAACTAAAACTGAAAAACCTAAAAAGGGCGAAAGTCACCGGATCAGTTTAGAGATGTTTCAAAAGGGTAAATCCTTGCAGGAAATTGCTCAGGAACGAAATTTCTCACTGAGTACAATTGAAGGTCATTTATGTTCTTTTCTTGTAACCGGAGAAGTACATATTGAACAATTGCTTGATCCTGAAACACAGAAGAAGATTACAGCAGTAATTGATGAGATTGGCCCTTTGTCTTCAAAAACAATTAAAGAGCGTCTGGAAGACACAATTTCTTATGGGCAAATAAAAGCAGCGTTAGAATTTTATAAACTATCGAATAATTCAAATCAATGAATTCGTTGCTAAGTACAATATTCTATTAATTAAAACGTTAACTTTATTTTTGAGAATACAAATTTTGCAAGTATTTGATTTTTAGAATTTTATTTTTTCATATAGCAATAAATAGTATTTAAAGGTGGATTAATTGTAATTATTTTGTTTTTCCGGTGTTACCTTTTGTATAACAAGTAGTATATACGAGTGTTATATTCTTGCGGAAGTACAATTCGTTCATAAAATAAGCAAAATAAAATTGCAACTTTTTTTATGCACATATTAAAATCCGCAAAAATTAGTGTAAATTCGTGGTTAAATACCATAGTTCTTTATTGCGTGAGAGAATTTGGTATTTAGTAAAAATTAAAATTGATTTATCTTATGTTAAAATCAAAAGGCCGTAATTGGTTGCTACTTGTTTTGTGTACCATTAGTTCATTTTTTGCTAATGCACAAAAAGATTTGGTTATTTCCGGAGGAAATACCGTATCAAGTTTCGTTTGTGAAAACAAAACAGCATTTGTTTGGGGAGATAATACCGGGAATCAATTAGGATTAAGTCCTAACCCAGGAGGTACTGTCACAACACCAACCGCAATTACAGTATTTAATGGTGTTGCTTCTGCACCAGATATCAAGCAAATAAACTCTGGTTCCGGATCACACTTTGTTGCATTGGCTTGTGCAGGTGATGTTTGGGCATGGGGTGTTAATGGTCAAGGTCAGATTGGTATAGGTACTGCAGGTGGGATAGTTACTATACCTACACGAGTTATAGCAAATGCTGCAGTTTCAACAACAAACAGACAAGCCGGAACAAACTATTTGATTAATGCTGCTGTAGTATATTCAGGAACAGTAAATTCATTTGCAATTTTGCAGGATGGAAGATTGGTTTCTTGGGGTGGAAATACAGGTACTTCTACAGCTTCTGATGGTACACCTGCCCAATCTGGTCAGTTAGGTCAGGGTCCTGGTGTAACAACAGATCAGTATACAGCTAATTATGTTCTTACTGCTGCAGGTACACCTTTAACGGGTGTAACTCAAATTTTTGCCGGTGATAACGTTGCATATGCATTGGTAGATCCGGATGGCGATGGTGTTGGTACAGTGTATTCATGGGGATTTGGATTAAACGGAACTTTGGGAAGAGATGCTAATGGTACTTCGAATCCAAATACTGGTGCAGGCGGCTTCGTTCAAAGTAGCTATGCAAAACCGGTTATTTATGGAGATGGAACACAGATGAATAATATCTCTCAGCTTCAGGCGGGTGACGTATTTGGTATTGCATTAGATGTTAATGGCTATGTTTGGACGTGGGGTAACGGTGGATGGAATAATGCAACAGGTAATACAACAATAAATACAACAAGCTCTATTCCTGCAAGAGTAATAGCAGGTAATACAACAGGTGCAAGTAATGATGGTACTTATTTGTTAGCAAAAGCAATCGGTGGTGGCCAGGGTTATGGAATGGCTGTATCAATAGATGGAAAGCCAGTTTCATGGGGAGGTAACGGATCGAATTGTGCAAATGGTGGTATGACAGGTACTGGTGCTACGAATGGTACAGCTGGTATTAAGCCTAGTTATATTCAATATGCTCCTGGACTTGTTCATAATAATGTTACGTTAATAAATAGAGGGGATACATGGGGTTTTTATGGTACTGCAAGCAATGATTTATATGCTTGGGGTTGTAATACGTTAGGCCAGCTGGGAATTGGTAACACAACCAGCCAGGCATATGCAACATTGATCAATCCTCCTAGTGGATGTAGTGTTAGGGACCCTGCACCAACCGTTAATTTAACCCCGGGTGACACTAAAGTTTGTCCAACATTTTCTTTGGTATTAAATTCTGGTTTTGTACCTAATACAGGCCTTGGGGCTAGTTATCAAATTACTTGGTACAAAGGTGCCGTTACTGCAGCTAACATAGTTAAAACAGGATTAACTTCTGTGGCGGCTAATCTAAGCTATACAGCTACGGCAGCCGATACATATACGGTAGTAATAAAATACATAGGTACAAAAGCAGGTTGTAACGTATATCCTGATGCAACGGAGGATGTTGTAATTTCAATTATTCCTGAACCAACTATTATAAAGAAAGAATATTGTGGAAACGTTGGAAAAGTTCAACTTACACCTGACCCGTCAGATCCTGCAACTGTAAAATACAATTGGTGGAATGCTGGAGGATCAAGTGGAGGAACAAATATAGGTACGTCTGTTGGTTCGGCCTTAACAACACTAGATGTTTCGAGTATCACAGCAGATGGTTCAGGCAATAAAACAGTTTATTACAGCAAAGCATCTGTTGGTTCTGGATTGGTTTTCAAACAAACTCAAACATGTTCTCCAAATTACCAGGGACAAACGAATTATAGTTCTGGTTCTTTAACTACACAATTAAGCAATGTGTATAACCAAGGGTATCATGCAGACAAAGCAATTACCATTACGTCAATGCAAATGATGGTTGAAATGGAATTACAGGATGTGGGATGTACCATGAACGGAAATACCGTTTTCCAGGTAGTTGGAGCAAAAGCCGGATCCGGAGGTTTAGTAGAAGACCCAACGGTTGTGTACGGATCTTTGTCAGTTAATTTTACCAGAACCAGAACAGCAGCTGATCCTCAAAAATTAGATCAGCAAGTAACCTTAACAGGTAGCGCACCTGTTCCGGCAAATACGAATTATTTTATAATTCTTAAAACTGTTACGGGTACTGTTACGGGTACAAGTTGTAATTTTGCAAGAATAAGTTTGGGACAATGTGAAAATGATTTAACATTCCCGATGGTTGATACATTTGATGGTGTTACCACATCAAGAACTTCTTCTTCAAATAATAATGGAGCAAACGGCGGCGGAAAAAAAGGTGGTATACCATATAATGTAACATTTGATGTTACGAATACTACACCATGCGCACGTGTCGCAGTTGTATTAGTACCAAACTGTCCGTGTTCAAAACCTACTACAGTAGCTATTACAGCACCGGCGAGTACACCAATAAGTTTGTGTCAGGGAACAGCTCAGACCTTATCCGGTACGGTAACGGTTGCTGCGGCTCCTTTGAACACTGCGTTTACGTATTCCTGGTTCAAGACAGCAGGTAGCGGTGCAAGCACAACAGTTCCGTTAACAACCGGTGCTTTATCGCCTAATCCTACAGTTGGTACAGCAACAGCAGTACCGAGCAACACAACAGCTATTACCGGACCAACCACTGGGGCGGGTACCTATGTATTACGTGTTGAAGATGGTAATACAGGAAACGCATCCTGTTATACAGAGGCAAGTGTTGTTGTAGTTGTAAATCCAACGTTGGTTCCAAGTGTAGCGATTGCAGTAGCACCAACCGGAGCAATCTGTGCAGGAGCAAGCGTAACGTTTACCGCAACGCCAACAAACGGAGGAACAACACCTACGTATCAATGGAAAAAGAATACTGTAGCAATAGCAGGCGCAACAAACGCAACATATACAACAACGACTGCAGCGAACAGCGATAGCTATACAGTAACACTTACGAGCAATGCATTGTGTGCAAGTCCAACAACAGCAACAAGTTCAGCCATTGTAATGACGGTTAACCCGGTGTTGATTCCAGCAGTATCAATCGCAGTAGCACCAACCGGAGCAATTTGTGCAGGAACAAGCGTAACATTTACAGCAACGCCAACAAACGGAGGAACAACACCTGGATACCAATGGAAAAAGAACGGTACAAATATAGCAGCAGCAACCAATGCAACGTTTACAACAACAACAGCAGCAAATGGTGATGTATATACCGTAGTACTAACAAGTAATGCATTGTGTGCAAGCCCAACAACGGCAACAAGCACAGGCATAACGATGACGGTTAACCCGGTGTTGGTTCCTGCAGTATCAATCGCAGTAGCACCAACCGGAGCAATCTGTGCAGGAGCAAGCCTTACGTTTACGGCAACGCCAACGAATGGAGGAACAACACCTACATACCAATGGAAAAAAGGTGGTGTAGCAATAGCGGGAGAAACAAACACAACATATACAACAACAACTGCTGCAAATGGCGATAGCTATACAGTAACATTAACAAGCAATGCCTTGTGTGCAAGTCCACTGACAGCAACAAGCACAGCAATCGTAACAACAGTTAATCCGGTATTGGTACCTGCAGTATCAATCGCAGTATCCCCAACCGGAGCAATCTGTGCGGGAGCAAGTGTAACGTTTACTGCAACGCCAACAAACGGAGGAACAACACCAACATACCAATGGAAAAAGAATGGTACAAATATAGCGTCAGCAACAAATGCAACATATACAACAACGACAGCAGCAAACGCTGATGTTTATACCGTAACACTTACGAGCAATGCCTTGTGTGCAAGTCCACTGACAGCAACAAGCACAGGCATTACGATGACAGTTAACCCGATCTTACCTGTTAGTGTAACAATAGCAACACCAAGTACAACGATCTGTGCAGGAACAAGTGTAACGTTTACAGCAACACCTACGAACGGAGGAACAACACCAACGTATCAGTGGAAAAAGAACGGTACAAATATAGCGTCAGCAACAAATGCTACGTATACAACAACAACGGCATTAAACAACGACAGCTACACAGTAGTTCTGACAAGCAATGCAACGTGTCCAAGTGGTAACCCTGCAACTTCAAATGCAGTAGTTATCACAGTAACAACAGTTGTAACACCGGCCGTAACGATCACAGCAGCCCCGGCAGGAGCGATCTGTGCAGGAGCAAGTGTAACGTTTACAGCAGTTGGTGGTAACGGAGGAACAGCACCGACGTATCAATGGAAAAA
>NZ_KB903620.1 GCF_000379725.1 Cytophaga aurantiaca DSM 3654 | reverse complement strand
GTAAACGGAGATGGCAACAACGATGACTGGGAGCTTAAGAACATCGAAGGGTATCCGAATTGTATCATTGAGATCTACAACCGTTGGGGTAACCTGGTATGGAAATCAGAAGGGTATCCGAAGAACTGGGATGGAACGAACTTCCGCAATGGACAGGTGTTACCGGATGGAACGTACTTCTACATCATCAACCTTCAGAGCCAGATCTACGATGAACCGCTTACAGGTTGGGTTCAGATTATAAAATAAGAAAAGAGAATAAAATTAGACAACTAGGATTACTTTAAGAGTTTAGTTAAGAATAATTTAAAAAGGATGTTAATGAAAAAGTTTTATTTATCAGCGTTTGTGGTTTTATCCTGCGCATTTACAGGTTTTGCTCAGCAACGACCTCAGTATACGCAGTATATGATTAATCCGTTTCTGCTTAACCCTGCTGTTTCAGGAACAGAAGATTATGCAGATATGAGAGCAGGTTATCGTAAGCAATGGACTGGCTTTGACGGTTCGCCACGTACGATGTATTTGAGTGCACATACGAACATAGGTAAGCATTTGGTAACAAACAACCGAAGCAGAAACAAGAAAAATGGTTTCCATGGTATTGGTGCAATTGTTACAAATGATGCGATTGGACCAACTACTACAACAACTTTTAGTGGGGCATATTCATACCATATGAAAGTATCTAAAAAAGTATTTGCTTCCCTGGGTGTAATGGGCGGATTCAATCAATTCTCTTTGGATGGAGCTAAGCTGAATGCTGCTAATCCAAGCGATGCATTGATTAACGGTATGTCAAAGATTGGCATGGGTGACATTACATTAGGTGCATGGGTTTATGGAGATAAGTTTTATGCAGGAGCTTCTATGGCTCAGTTAGCGCCAAGCATTGCATTTACACAAACAGGTCAAAAAACAGATTATCAATTAACGAAACATTATTTCATAATGGCTGGTTACAGAATACCTGTTGGCTATGACTTTACATTCATCCCTTCATTCTGTATAAAAGCAGCTACACCTGCACCGATGTCATTTGATATTAATGCTAAGCTTCGTTACAAAGACTTCCTATGGGCTGGTGTTTCATACAGAAACAGAGATGCTGTGGCAGGTATGGTTGGTGTGATCATTAACAACATGTTTGACATCAGTTATTCATACGATTACATCACAAGTGATATTCATAAATATACTGGCGGATCTCATGAGATTGTAATTGGTTATAGATTACGTCCGCAAGGAAGAGTTATTTGCCCTTCTAACTTCTGGTAAAAAACATTGCCGTGTGAATTCTCGGCAGTGAATATTAAAATACATTTCAATCCTTTTAAAAGCGCAACACCTATTCAGGTATTGCGCTTTTTTATTGGCTTCTGTATAGCTTATCAATAAAGGTCAGTAGAAGACTTTAATTTTTTAATTGTAAACTCACTACACCTAGTGAGTTACTTTTTATTATTCGGGGGCATATATGTATAAATCGTTAAACATATATTGCAATGAAATTAAAAGGGTACTTCATACTTTCGACGGTATTTTTAGCAAGTGCATTCGGAACTTTTGCTCAGCAGCGTCCTCAATATACACAGTACATGATCAATCCATTTTTGCTTAATCCTGCAGTATCAGGCACAGAAGACTATACAGACATTCGTGCAGGGTATCGCAAACAATGGACAGGATTTGATGGATCACCACGTACAATGTATGTAAGCGCACATGGAAATATTGGCAAGAGCCTTGTTACACATAATAGAAGCAGAAACAAAAGATACGGCTTTCATGGAGTGGGTGGTGTTATTACGAGCGATGCGATTGGGCCAACGACTACAACTACTGTTAGTGCAGCCTATTCGTATCACATGAAAGTTTCAAAAAAGATATTTGCTTCTTTAGGTTTAATGGGAGGTTTCAATCAATTTACATTAGATGGAAGTAAATTAAATGCAGCAAATCCAAGTGATCCATTGGTAAATGGAATGTCTAAAATAGGAATGGGTGATATTACGTTAGGCGCCTGGGTTTATTCAGATAAATTTTATGCAGGAGCATCTATGGCACAGCTGGCGCCGAGTATAACATTTTCTCAAACAGGTCAGAAAACAGACTATCAATTGACAAAGCATTATTTTATTATGGCAGGTTACAGAATACCTATAGGCTGGGATTTCACATTCATTCCTTCATTCTGTATAAAAGCAACTACGCCGGCACCAATGTCCTTTGACATCAACGCAAAACTTCGTTACAAAGATTTCTTATGGGCAGGTGTTTCATATAGAAACAGAGATGCTGTAGCAGCTATGGCAGGTGTGATTATTAACAACATGTTTGATATAAGTTATTCTTATGATTATATCACAAGTGATATTCACAAGTATACTGGAGGTTCACACGAAATTGTTATCGGATATAGATTGAAAAATAAAATCAGAGAACGTTGCCCGTCTAATTTTTGGTAAAATTAATTAATGAGTCAATTCGATTTAAAAAGCATTTCAATAGTATTGGAATGCTTTTCTTTTATAATTTTATAAAATGAAAGAAGAGTCGCTATCCAAGCCTTTTAAAGACATCACTGTAGATGATATTAAGCAAGAGTGTGTGCTTGTTGAGGATTTGCTGGAAGTAGCCAAAGCAAAACCATCTTTGGTTATTGTGGCGCGTTTGGTGGCTAGCTTAATTGTTGAAAAAACATTGCGTCATATTTTATACAATGAGTACAAAACGATCACTAAAATTAAATTTTCGATTTTGATCGATAAGGCATATCAAAAAAATATAATTGATTCAGAGACTGCGATTCGATTCAGAGCACTTAAAGAATTCAGAAATGCAAGTGTACATCATGGCTTAATGAATATCACAGAAGAGGAACAGTTAATGCCTATAAATGAAATTGTCCAACAGATACATATTCTGCTGGACAATTTTACATCGAAAGAATAAGCAATTAATGTGCTTCTAACCAATTTTCGCCAACGCCCATACCTACTTCCATGGGTACATCAAGCTGAATGGCTTCTTTCATAAATATTTCAACATTCTTTTTTAACAATTCCAATTCGTCTTTGTGTGCATCAAACAACAATTCATCATGCACCTGCAAAACCATTCTGGATTTTAAATTTTCTTTTTTCATCCAATCATGAATGCGGATCATTGCAACTTTGATCATATCAGCTGCGCTGCCTTGAATAGGCGCGTTGATTGCATTGCGTTCAGCGAAGCCACGCATGGTCATGTTACGTGAATTAATATCTCTTAGGAATCGTCTTCGCCCTAAAATAGTTTCAACATACTCAACTTCTCTTGCTGTGTTGACACAAGCATCCATATATGTTTTAACGGCAGGAAATTCTGTGAAATAGGCATCAATAATTTCTGCAGCTTCTCTGCGTGGAATAGATAAACGTTGAGATAAACCAAAGGCACTGATGCCGTAGATAATACCAAAGTTAACCATCTTCGCTTTTCGTCTCATGTCTGAAGTGACATCTTCGAGCGCAACCTTAAATACTTTGCTTGCAGTAGTGCTGTGAATATCAATGCCATTTTTAAATGCAGTAAGCATACTTTCATCTTTACTGAATGCTGCCATGATGCGCAATTCGATCTGAGAATAATCGGCAGAGAAGATCACATGATCTTTATCACGTGGAACAAAAGCTCTTCGGATCTCTTTACCTCTGTCTGTACGGATAGGAATATTTTGCAGATTTGGATTGGTAGAACTTAGACGTCCGGTTGCAGCAACGGCCTGATTGAATGAAGTATGCACACGACCGTCAGCGCCCATCAATAAAGGAAGCGCATCAACATAGGTAGATTTTAATTTCTGAAATTCTCTGTAATCTAAAATGTTTGCAACGATCGGATGGTCGGTATCAAGCTTTGTTAATACTTCTTCGCCTGTAGCATACTGACCCGTCTTGGTTTTCTTTGCATTCGGATCCAGCTTCAAACGATCAAATAAGATCTCACCCAATTGTTTTGGAGAAGCGATGTTAAACTGTACACCTGCATGTTCAAAGATTTGTTTTTCTACTTCAACAATTTCTGTTTGCAGTAAAGAAGAAAATTCCTGGAGTGCTTTTGTATCAATTTTGATTCCTTCCAGTTCCATGTCAGCAAGCACTTCACTTAGCGGCATTTCAACATTGTTGAATAAAGGTTCTAGATTTTGATCTTTTACTAACGGATTGAAAAATTTATAAAGCTGGTAGGTAATGTCTGCATCTTCAGCCGCATATTCTTTGATGGCTGAAATTTCTACATCACGCATGTTACTTTGCTTCACACCTTTTTTCCCAATGAGTTGTTCGATTGAAACAGGAGTATAGTTTAAATATACTTCCGAAAGCGAATCCATACCGTGACGCATCTCAGGTTCCAGTAGATAGTGCGCAAGCATGGTATCAAACAATGGACCAACGATCGTGAAATTATATTTTTTCAAAACCAACAAATCATACTTTAAATTTTGTCCGACTTTTGTAATTGTATTTTTATTAAATGCCGGCTGTAAGAGATCTAAAATTTTTTGCGTTTGAATTTGATCGGAAGGAAATGGAATGTAGTATGCTTCACGTTCTTTAAATGAAATGGCAAGTCCAACCAGCTCTGCTTCTATGGCATTTAGTGAAGTTGTTTCCGTATCGAAGCAAAAGGATTCCTGCAGCAGCATCATGTTCGTAAGGCGAATAATTTCTTCTTCGCTTTCAACAGCATAATAATTGTGCGCAACTGTATCAATGGATTCTCTGACAACTGAATCTTTTGTTTCGCCATCTTCATAAACTTCTTCCGTAGTGGCAACAGCTTCCATTCCAAAGAGGCCCATCTGTCCTGTTTGTTGAACAGCAACAGCTTTTTTAGCAGAACTTTTTGTTTCCGTCTTTTTTTCAGTTTCTACAGGAGCTCCGGCAGTACTACCCAATACACGCTTCTTTAGTGTTTTAAATTCAAGCTCATCAAACAATTGATCGAGTGCTTCAATATTATATTCTGTTAAACGCAGTTTTTCTTCATCAAATACAATCGGCACTTCACAATGGATTGTTGCAAGCTCTTTCGACAATAAACCTTGTGCAGCAAAATTCACTACGTTTTCTTTTTGCTTACCTTTTAACTGATCCGCATTTGCAATTAAATTTTCTACGGAACCAAATTCAGCAATTAATTTCTGAGCAATTTTCTCTCCGATACCAGGTATGCCGGGAATATTATCTACGGCATCGCCTTGTAATCCTAGAATGTCGCGTACCTGATCAACATGTTGAATATTGAAACGCGTTAATACTTTAGCAATGTCATACACTTCAATGTCATTTCCCATATATGCCGGACGGTATAAGAATACATGCTCATTTACTAATTGCATATAATCTTTATCCATTGTCATCATATATACATCAAAGCCCAACGGTGGTGCAATCTTTGAAAACGTACCAACAATATCATCTGCTTCATAACCCGGAACACCCAGAACAGGAATGTTCATTCCTTCAAGCAAGCGGTAGATATAAGGTATTGCTATAGATATATCCTCCGGTTGCTCCTGGCGGTTTGCTTTGTATTCTGTAAAATTCTCGTGACGGAATGTTGGGCCTTGCAAATCAAAAGCAACACCAAGGTGTGTCGGCTTTTCTTTGTGAAGAACTTCGAGTAAACTATTTGTAAAACCGAATACTGCTCCTGTATTTATTCCGGTAGAAGTAATGCGGGGATTTTTACTAAAAGCAAAATGGGCACGATAAATCAGTGCCATGGCATCCAATAAAAACAATTTTTTCATGTACGTGTATGTTAGAGCGAGCCGTTATTTCTTAGTGTAAGAACAATGAATGAATGTTAATGTACACGAAGTTGTATCAGCACAAATTGAGATTTCAATTTAATCAATAAAATGTAGAGATAACAGATTTACATTTCCCCAATCAGATATTGAATCATTTGTGTAAACTACTTCTAAATATTTCATATTTTTATCCGGAAGCAGTTGATAAAAGGAAAGTATGGCATTAATTAAAGCAGTTCGAGGTAAGGCTCCTGTATTTGGAGAAAATTGTTGGTTTGCAGATAATGCAACGATTGTGGGCGAAGTTGAGATGGGAGCACAGTGCAGTGTCTGGTTTAATGCTGTTGTAAGAGCGGATGTGAATTATATACGGATAGGCAATAAGGTCAATATTCAAGATGGCGTTTGCATCCATTGTTCATTTGAGAAACATGCTACTGTAATTGGAGATAATGTATCCATCGGTCATAATGCGATTGTCCACGGCTGCACAATTGAAGAGAATGTTTTGATTGGAATGGGTGCCATTGTTATGGATGGCTGTTACATCGAAAAGAACTCACTTATCGCCGCAGGTTCTGTGTTATTGGAAGGTACACGGGTTGAGAGCGGGTCTTTATATGCAGGCGTGCCGGCGAAAAAGGTTAAAGAATTAAGTCCGGAGAAATTTAAAACACTCGTAGAAAGAACTTCAAATAATTATATTATGTATTCAGGCTGGTTTAAGGAAGAAAATGAATAAAGGCTTAAAAAGTTTAAAAATCAGATGATTGAGTAAATAGAGTGATTTATCAGACATATTTTAAAGCTTGATAAATTCAATCTTAATAGTTTTAATCCCCCCGGCAAATGCAGAAAATAAAAACCATTCTGTAAGACATACTATTCAACTTATAGAATAAGATAAGGAGGCTTCATAGAGAGACATCCTTATTTTTTTTGACTTTTTTCTCTATTAAATTTGAATCGGCTTCATATTTGTAGTATCATTAATGTAGCAAAAGCACATACGTATGAAATATTTAGTAGCACTATCTCTTTTCTTTAGTTTAAACCTATTTTCAAATGCACAAACGGGTTTGCCAATTGATCCACTGACAAATAAGATCACATGGCAGGAAACAATTCCATTAGACAGTATTTCCCGTGATGAAATGTTTGACCGTTGCAAACGCTGGTTGGCACATTATTACAAAATAGAGACATTTACCATTGACAGTAAAGTAAGTTATACCGTTGCGACAAATGCAGACTTTATCATAAACCTTACTTATGATTTTAAATATAAATCTCAAAATAATATTTCATACACCATTACCTTGAATCAAAAGGAAGGTAAGTACCGTGTTACCATCACTGACTTTTATTTTTATAAAGTTTCTTCCGGTGTAAAAACAAAGGTTCCATTGGAGCAGGCATATGCTAAGATGACAAGTCAGAATAAAGGTGAAACGACTACACAAGTCAAAGTAGAAATTGAAAAAGTATTAGCCGACTTAAAAATATTTATGGTTAAAGGCTATGTTAAAACTCAGGATGACTGGTAGACGAAAAATAGATAGTAGTCAGTAAACAGTGGTCAGTACTTATTAACTATCATTAAATATAAAACAAAGAGGTCTCGCTATTTACTTAGCGAGACCTCTTTGTTTTATGCGGTCTTAGTATTGGAAGCTTCGTAGGCCTTAAGTAATGATAGCCTGACCACTGTCTATTCTAACACGATCGGAAAATCACTGCCCCTAGAAAAGGTATATGGGAATTGAAGTTTGCCACTGAACTTCGCGTTTAATTCCGGCACCTGATCATCTAAGTACGACTTTAGTTCATAGATTGTAATCTTACCATCTTTAGGCGCGCCGTCGGCAGCGCCGTTCAATGCCTGCAATAACACATAGGTAAATAAACCATGTTTTAATTCAGCAATTTCTTTTGCATTCTGCTCACTGCCTGCTGATGCAAGTACGTGAATGCCTGCACCACGTGACAATTGCGCAAAAGCTTTCTCTTCATTTGCACCGCGCATAGCAAGTATCTCTACCGATCCGCCTGATTGGCATGCGTCCATGATGATGATTTGTTTAAGCGCTTTAATGTTTTTAAATCCTGCCTGCATCGCTTCAGCAGACAACGCATTATTTGCCGAAGCCTGATACATACTTGTGCATTCAGTAGGAATAAAAAAGAAATTCTGATCTACCATTGCACCGTGTCCGGCGTAATAAAATATGAACACATCATTCAATGAAATTTTTGATTGTAAACTTGTTAAAGTATCCAATATATTTAATCTGGTTGCGGCTGCATCGTATAAAGCGTGAATCTGAACTTTTTGATACAACACACTGCCATTCTTTTTCATTGCTTCTGCAAAAGCCTCTGCATCTTCGCGCGCATAGTTCAATGTATAAGCAGGATTTTTATACGTGTCAATGCCAACTACAAAAACGTGGCACACAGCAGCACTCACTGCTTTTTCAGAGTATACAGAAGCAACCGCAACGCCGGATTCAATTTTACCCGTGCTGACTCCAACGGCACTGAATTGATTTGTTCCTTTAACGAGCGCAGTTTTTATGGTATACACATAACTGTTGCCTTTACCTCGAATCAATTTTGAAGGATCTAACTGCACCGCCATATTTTTACCATTGTGAGATAAGCGCAATTCATCGAGACCGCCACCTTCGTCAATTACTTTTATGTTGACCGTTGTATACAAACCATCTTCGGTGGGAATGCAAGCTACTTTAACGGTAGGCGGAGGCGATAATTGTAATTTATCATCTACGCCATTACCCATGCCTGTTGGCGAAGCGCCGCGGTTTAAAAATATAGTTTTGATCAGATCAGGTCTGTAGTATTCAAAGAATTGATCAACGGAATATACAGTCATTCCTTTAACAAAATGGATGTCTGCACGCGCCTGTTCTGTAGCACTGAAGTATCCTTGTGGGGTGCGTGCCATCCATTCTCTGGAACTGATGTGCACGTGTTCGTAAAACTCGGTGCCGCTTTCAAGGTTCCAGAATTTTACAACACCGTCTGTACTGTAGGACACAAGCATCTTTCCATCTTTGCTTAAAGACAACGAAGTAATTTCTGCCTGGTGACCGATCAATGTTTTAAGTACTTGTCCGGTTGTTGCATCCCAAACACGAATGGTGCGGTCATCGCCGCCTGTGATAACTTTTTTTCCATCGGCATTATAGATTGCAGCATGCAGCATTCCCTTCGCACCTTTGAATTTCTGAATCATCATGCCTGTTGTAACGTCCCAGATACGTGCAGTGCCGTCCCATGAAGCCGTTAATGCATTATTGGGGTTTACTCCAAAGGCAATCGAAGAAACAACATCGGTATGTCCGATCAATGTGAGGACAACTTTTTTAGAATCGGGCTCGCGCAATTCCAATGATTTATCTAAGCGTCCGCAAAGCAGATACAATCCATTCGGTGTAAAAGAAATGCTAAAACAGGAATTGTCTTTGAGGTACATATCAGAACTCAATTCACCCGTTTCAACATCATATACACCAATGCTTGCATCCCATGCACCGGTTGCAACGGTTTTGCCATCTCTGCTTAATGTTACATCCAGAATCGGTTCGCGATGTGCTTTTATGCGGCGGATGAGTGTTCCTGTTTTTGTGTTCCATAATAATACTTCTCCGGCTGCATCGGCTGTAGCCATTATAGTTCCATCTGCAGATTGATCCATGCAGATAACAGCTTTTGTATGGCCATCGTATAATTTATTCGGAGCGCCTGATGAAATATCCCATTGAATAGCATGTAAACTTGTTTTTCCTGTAATGAAATTTTTATCATCTTTCGTTAAAAGCAATTCATTCTTCAACCTGATGTAACGCGCTATGTAGGATTGCCAGTAATCATCGGCATTGTAATCTATTCCGCCTTTATCCTGCTCCTGCAAAGCACCTTTATATGTTCTTATGATTTCTCCGGTTGTTGCATCCATTGCAAATGCAGTCATATTTCCGGAAGCAGCCAGAATTTCTTTTTCATTTAGCGAAAATGTCAAGTCATTAATTGTTTCGTAGAAAGGCAATTTAAAAGAAGTGACCGTGCTGGAATTTGTTGACCAGTTATAAACCATACTATCTGTTGCAGCAACAACATGTAATCCATCTTTACTTACAAGCAGTCCACGCAAGTCGTCCACGTTTTCTCCGAACGTTTTAACAAGTTTTCCTGTAGTCATGTCGTATTGACTTAATTTATCATTGTGCGCAAGCTTGAATAATGATTTATTATCGGGAGAGAATCGAACGAATGTGCCGCAGCCGCCACACCATCCATCACCAGGTGCTTTCAGTGTATATACGATGTTCCAGTTATTGGTGCGATAGACTGTAGCTGTTTTATCATCTTCACCAATTGCCAACCAATTACCATCACTACTATAAGAAAGACTGATACCGTAGCCCGATCCCTGATCTGCATTTACGGCAATACGTTTTATCAATTTCCCTTCAGGTATGGAATAGATGGCTACAGAATCCGGATAACCACCGTATGCAAAAGATTTTCCATCGGGATTAAATGCTACAGCTGTTATGTATTTAGAACTTACAGGAGATGTGAAAATTGCTTTGCCTGTTAATATTTCCCAAACCCGTGCCGTGCCATCCGCACTGCTTGTTGCAAGCAGTTGCCCATTCGGACTAAAAGATAAGGCGTTGATGGTATGTTCGTGACCGACTAAACTGCGTATTTCCATACCTGTTTGTCTATCCCAGAGTTTTACACTTTTGTCTCTGCTACCGGTAGCTACAATTTCACCATTCGGACTAACGGCTACAGCTTTCACTGCAGCAGAGTGCCCCTTTTGAATGACAGTTTCGAGTTTTGTAGTAGCAGTTTGTGCTAGCAGTGTATAACCTGCGGATACTGCAAAAATCACAGAAATGAATCGTTTCATAACGTAAAATAAATTTTTCAATAAAGTAAGTTAGAGAAAAGATTTGAAAAGAAGAGAAGAAAAAATTCCTGCAGAATAAATAATGCAGCAAGGCATTCATAATGCAGATTCTTTCAAGTATTTTCGCTAGAAGCAAATTTAATTTAGTATGTATTCCTTTCTTTTATCGTCCCATTCGCTTATCCGATGGATTGTATTGGCAACTGTTCTGATTACACTTTTCAGAAGTTATTATGGATGGCTTTCAAATAAATCGTTTACAAAGTCAGACAATACACTTCGGCTTATAACCCTATCAGCAGTGCATATACAGGCCATGTTAGGTATCGTGTTATATTGCATTAGTCCGATCATAAGATATTTCTTCAATAATTTTAAGGAAGCGGTTCATGAAAAAGAATTTCGATTCTTTGGAATGGAGCATTCGCTTATGATGCTTACAGCTGTGGTTTTTATTACCATTGCATCCATTACGAGTAAAAAGAAAGATCGGGATCAGCAAAAATTTAAAACACTTGCCGTTTGGTTTTCTATTGCAGTATTGATTATATTATTTTCAATTCCATGGAATTTTGGAGAAATAACAGCAAACAGACCATGGATAAGAAATTTTTAAATAGCTGGCAGAAAATGAGTCATAAAAATAAAAATAAATTTCGTAAGCCCGGACTTTCGCCCGGTGAATTGAGTGGGTTTGAGCATTCGGATAAAAACGAGTTTGCAGACATCTATTTGATCAAATACAACGAATTAGGATTTGAGGAAGGAGTTGTTTCGTCTGTGGATGAAATGATTGTTCCTTCTCAAGACTCAGAAGAAGTTTATTGGTATAATATTGATGGCGTGAATAATCCGGATCAATTAAGTCAGATAGAGCAGAAGTATAATTTACATCCGCTGTTGATGGAAGATATAGCCAGTGCTGAGCAACGACCTAAACTTGATGATTACGACGATTGCCTTTTTTTAACGGTAAAAATGATTCGCTATGATGAAAAAATAAATGGAATGTTTTCGGAGCAGGTGAGTTTTGTTGTTGCACCTAATCTTATTTTATCGTTCCAGGAAAAACATAAGGAAGGCGATGTGTTTAATCCCAATCGGGAGCGTTTGCGTGCAAATAAAGGTAAAATGCGCAAGATGAATGTTGATTATCTATTATACAGTTTACTTGATACGATAGTTGATCATTATTTTGAAATTATGGAATATGTTGGCGATAAGCTTGAGACGATCGAACAGCAAATGTTAACAGACCCTGACCCTGCGAAGTTAAAAGAGCTTTATAAATTCAGGAGAGAATTAATTTATTTACGCAAATCGGTTTGGCCATTGCGCGAAGTGATTGTAAAATTAGAACGCAACGAGTGTTCGATGATAAGCGAGGCGGTTAAGCCTTTTTTACGCGATGTGTATGATCATACCATACAGGTCATTGAAACCGTTGAATCGACACGGGATATCTTGTCCGGTATTGTAGATGTATATCTGTCATCCGTTAGCAATCGCATGAACAGTGTTATGAAAGTACTGACGGTTATATCAACTATTTTCATGCCACTCGCATTTATTACAGGCTTATATGGAATGAACTTTGATAACATGCCTGAGCTGCATGCGCAAAATGGCTATTACGTTGTTATCGGAATCTGTGTATTGGTGGCGCTAACGATGCTGTTTTATTTCCAACGAAAAAAATGGTTGTAACAAAATCATGTTACAACCATTTTTTAATACAAATTATTTAGAAAGTAGGCTATTCAATGTCTATAATTTGAATATAGACATACAAGGTTGTATGAGGATCAATGGCACCTTTACCTTTATCGCCATGAGCTAAATAGGCTGGTATGATGCAAAATAATTCTTCGCCCCTATTCATATATTTAACGATGTCTTCTATTCCGGGAATGACTTGATGTTTATCTAATCTGAATTCTAAGGGTTTCGAAAGTTCGTTTGATTCAATTACATCTCCGTTCGAAGATTTTACGGAGTAAACTATTTTTACTTTTTGATTACTGGTCGGTCGCTCGCCTACACCTTCCTGAATTTGTATATATTTTATACCGCTTGCTGTTACTAAGGTATCATGGGCAGCATGGGAGGAAGTGCTGATTAGAAGCAAAACTGCAGTGAATACGATTATTGATAGAAGGCTTTTCATAACGTAAGGGTGTTATTGTCTGTTTGAACTTATATATAGATGTTTAAACGCACACATTTTAACAATAGTTAATTATTAATGACCCTTTAACTTATCAAATCTTACATTATGATGAATGTCATATTTGGATGCGAAATATAAAAAGTAACCTTCCTAAATTACTGTAAATTAAATATTTACAGTAAATTCTAACGAGCACGATGAATTCTTTTAATGAAAAAAATTCTTCAAAATATTCAGGATTGTACATAGAGCATCAAAAAACTATAAGAATACAAATGGCATCTTGCAGAATTTGTTCGATCTGGGAAATAAGAAACAATAAAAGATGTAGAATTTATACAAGCGTGGGATTCGGCAATAGATGTTGTAGTTCATCACCTATATGAAAAAACTGTATCATAGATGGAAAGGTCAGTACCTTATAAAAAATCTTTCAGTGTATAACATGTCGGAGATACCAAATAGATCCTATGTGCATCTCCGACATGTTGAAAGTTATTTAATATCTACCACTTCGATATAAAAGTACAGAGTGGCATTTGGAGCAATCACTCCTTCAACTCCTTTTTTACCATAGCCTAATTCAGAAGGGATGATGCAATACCATTTTTCACCTTTACTCATAAGCTTCACCGCTTCGTCCCAGCCGGGAATTACTTCATGATTATCGACTTGAAATTTAAATGGCTTTCCACCTTCATTCGTTTCAACAACTCTACCCGTTGAAGATTTTCTGCTATAAATTACTTTAACAGTTTGTCCGGGTTGCGGATGTATGCCATCACCTTCTTTGATGCGAACATATTTAATGCCACTAGCTGTAACAAGTGTATCGGAAGCAGAAACGGACATGCTCACAAATAATGTAACGATACATGCTAATGCTGTAATAATTGATTTTTTCATATTGAAATACGGTTTTATTGGTCTTAAGATATTTCTGTTTACGGTTAAAACTTGAATTCGTTATTCATTTAATAATGTATTTTAAACATGATTCAGCAAGTTGAATCCAGCATCTAAAGTGTTCCATTTATCAAAAAAAGTTGTCATATTGAATATACATCTTAAAATACCAGATACTTTATGGCTGTTCGAATAGAAAAAGATACAATGGGCTCTGTAAACGTGCCTGCAGATAAATATTGGGGGGCGCAAACACAACGTTCAATTGATAATTTTAAAATTGGAAATGCATCCACACACATGCCTGTGGAATTGATCTATGCTTTTGCAATTTTAAAAAAAGCAGCTGCGCAGACAAATCTGGAATTGGGTGTACTATCTGAGGATAAGGCTCAGATTATTTCAGAAGTATGCCATGAAATTTTAGCTGGAAAATTAGACGATCAGTTTCCTTTAGTTGTATGGCAAACAGGTTCGGGCACACAAACAAATATGAATGTCAATGAAGTGATTGCGAACCGTGCACATGTTTTATTGGGAGGAAGCTTATTAGATGAAACAAAAAAAATTCATCCGAATGATGATGTAAATAAATCTCAGTCTTCTAACGATACATTTCCTACCGCCATGCACATTGCGGCAATACGGATGTTAAAATACACAACACTGCCTGGGCTGAAGCAATTGCATGCCACATTCAAAAGTAAATCGGAATCTTTTAATGATATTGTTAAAATTGGTCGTACCCATTTTATGGATGCGACACCGATTACATTAGGTCAGGAATTTTCCGGATATACAACACAGCTTAGCAATGCTATACGAGTAGTTGAGACCTCATTACTTCATGTATCCGAACTCGCTTTGGGCGGCACTGCTGTTGGAACCGGTTTAAATGCCCCTAAGAACTATGCAGAACTGGTGGCAAAGAACATCGCTGCATTGAGCAACGATTCATTTGTTACGGCGCCAAACAAATTTGAAGCATTGGCAACGCACGACGCATTGGTAGAAGCACATGGCGCATTAAAAAACGTTGCAGTTAGTCTGATGAAAATTGCTAACGATATCCGGATGCTGGCATCTGGCCCGCGATGCGGCATTGGTGAAATTTATATTCCCGACAATGAACCTGGCTCATCGATCATGCCCGGAAAAGTAAATCCTACACAAGTTGAAGCGCTAACAATGGTTTGTGCCCAGGTGATGGGAAACGATGTAACGATTAGCATTGGTGGATCAATGGGTCATTTCGAATTGAATGTATTTAAGCCCGTAATTATATATAATTTTTTACAATCGGCCCGTTTGCTTGGTGATGCCTGCGTATCCTTTGATGAACATTGTGCACGTGGTATCGAACCCAACCTGATCAACATACAGCATAATCTAGAACAGTCACTGATGCTGGTGACAGCACTCAATCCGCACATTGGTTATGATAAGGCAGCACAGATAGCAAAGTATGCACATAAAAATAATGTAACATTAAAAGAATCTGCTCTGCATTTAGGTTATGTAACCGATAAAGATTTTGATGCCTGGGTTGTACCAAACAAAATGGTTTAATCTACGTAATAGGAAAAGAACCTGTTGAAATTCAATGCATTTGATAGGCATGAGTAGGCTGCAGGTTTATTGAAACATGAATAAGCGGCATAAAATCCGGCAGTTTGATTTTGAAAGCAGCAAAACCATTTTTGTTTCTCGAATAAAAAATATAATTTACAACATACATATCATTGAATACCATTATGAAAAGAATATTTTTACCATTAGCGCTGATCATTTCATTGGCAATTTCTTCGTTTGGACAAATGACAAAAGAGGAATCTAAAGAATGGGCTAAAAAAATAAAACTGCTTACACCGGAATCATACAAGCAACTTGTTGAAGAAAAAGATGCGCTTTCAACGGAAGTATTAAAACTGAAGCAGGAAAATGAAGTATTAAAAGCACAGGTAACTGATTTAAATACAAAATTAAAAGCTGCGCAGGCTGCACAAGAAGAAAGACAGCAAGCTGCAGCATCTGCTGCTGCAAACGTACCGGTGAATACAATGGCAGCAAAAGGCATTGTATATAAAGTACAGATCGGCGCATTCAAAAATAAAGACCTGAGCAAGTACTTTGATAACAATAAAAACTTCAGCGGAGAAGTAGATGCTGATGGCACAAAAAAATATACATTAGGTGCTTTTGCTACGTATTGGGAAGCGGATAATTTCAAAAAGTATTTACGTGAAATGGGCGTGAGCGATGCCTGGGTTGTGGCATACAAAGACGGCAAACGTATTGAACTGAAAGACGCGCTTGAAGGAACGCTGTAATACAGGTAACACCATATTCTTAACAAAAGGCAACATATTCTGTTGCCTTTTGTTTTTATACACCAGCCGACTATTTTTGGTGTATAAACCGTTCAGAATCTGTCTGATCTTTTTTGTATTTTTATACATCATTTCTGCCTATTTATCATGAGCACCATCAATCAAATCACCTGCCCCAACTGCGGCCATCATTTTCATGCGGAACAAGCACTTGCCAAACAAATTGAAGCGGAAGTAACTGTTCGTGTACAGAAGGATGCAGATGAGCGTAAAAAACAGTTAGACGAAGCAGAATTGAAGTTGCGTAATCTTCAAAAGAATCTTGTAGCTGAAAAAGCGCAGATGGAAGAAACCATGAAGGCCAATCTGATTAAAGAAAAGAATTTAATTGAGCAGCAACTTCGTAAACAATTAAGTGAGCAGATTAACGAACAGGTTTCGAAAGATAACGCAACCATGTTTGAAAGCATGCGCGCTGATCTAGATAAAAAGAATAAAGAAAATCAAGAGCTAAAAATTAAAGAAGTTGAATTGATGCGGGCCGAGCAAAAGCTCAAAGATGTAGAAGGAGAAATGAAACTGGCTTTTGAAAAGCAGATGCTGGAACAGAAGAAAGTAATGGCAGAAGAAATTCAGAAGTCTGCAGATGAACAGAATCAGGCAAAGAACAGAGAGAAAGATGTACAGCTTGAACAGTTGCGCAGACAAATAGATGAAATGAAGCGCAAAGCCGAGCAAGGTTCTATGCAGCTGCAGGGTGAAGCACAGGAATTATTTTTAGAAGAATTATTAAAAACGAGTTTCCCGTTTGACCTGATCGAAGAAGTTGGTAAAGGTGTACGCGGTGCTGATATTATTCAAACTGTCCGTAATAATCAAGGCAGGGATTGCGGCACAATTATTTACGAAGCAAAAAATACGAAAGCTTTTAGCGAAGGCTGGATCGATAAATTAAAAGGTGATCTGCGTGGACAAAAAGCCAGCATAGCGGTGTTGGTTACAAGCGTGATGCCTAAAGAGATGACGACCTTCGGTATCAAAGATGGCATTTGGATCTGTACGTTTGAACAGATCAAAGGTCTATCACATGTATTGCGCGATGGCCTAATAAAAATAACAGAAGCGAAAGGTGCGGAAGAGAATAGAGGCGAAAAAATGCAGATGTTATATTCGTATTTAACCGGTCATGAATTCCGCCAGCAGATCGAAGCGATTGTTGAAGCCTTCTCCAGCATGCAGTTGGCGCTGAATAAAGAAAAGATTGCGATGACAAAGATCTGGAAAGAACGTGAAAAACAAATCGACAAAGTAATTGAAAGCACTACCGGTTTGTATGGGTCGATCAGAGGTATTGCGGGCAGCGCGGTGAGTGAAATCAAAGCACTGGAGCTGGATAGCGATGATGAGTTGTTATTAGAGGAATAAGTTAGACCTTCGAGGTTTTAAAAACCTTGAAGGTCTATGATAGCGATACGATTTTTATAATTTAAGTTCACACAAGCCTTAGGCTTTAAGCCTTTCGCGTTAAGCATAGCAATATTGACTACTCAAATCAAACGCTGGATCACAAAACAACTACCTGAGCAGGATAAAGCAAAAGCATTATCAAAAGCATTGAATGTTAATCCATACATTGCAGTAATGCTTGTTCAGCGGGGCATAGAAACGTTTGATGAAGCCAAAGATTTTTTCAGGCCATCTTTAGATCAATTGCACGATCCGTTTTTAATGCGTGACATGGATAAAGCTGTTACACGCATCATGCAGGCAATTGAAAAAAACGATCGCATATTAATTTATGGTGATTACGATGTAGATGGCACTACTTCGGTATCTGTTTTCTATGGCTTCTTAAAAAACTATTATACCAATATTGAATACTACATACCCGATAGATACAAAGAAGGATATGGTGTTTCAAAAGCAGGGATCGAACATGCACGGGATACAAATGCAAAGCTGATCGTTAGTTTAGATTGCGGTATACGCTCTGTAGAAATGGTTGCATTGGCAAAATCATTCGGCATTGATTTTATTATTTGCGATCACCACAATCCAGGGGATGAACTTCCCGATGCTATTGCAATCTTAGATCCCAAACAAAAAAACTGCAAGTATCCCTACAAAGAATTATCGGGCTGTGGTGTAGGGTTTAAATTGCTGCAGGCACTTTGTGACCGTGCAGGCTATTCGTCTGAATTATTATTTGAGCAGATGGACCTCCTGGCAATCAGCATCTGTTCGGATATCGTACCCATTACCGGAGAGAATAGAACATTCACCTATTTTGGAATTCAAAAATTAAATGAAGCACCGCGTCCCGGTATTCAGGCGATCGTTGATGTATCCGGATTGAAAAAAACAATCGATGTGAACACCATTGTGTTTACTATTGGTCCGCGTATCAATGCTGCAGGACGTATTGATCATGCCTTTGCAGCCGTTGAATTATTACTTGCATCCAATAAAACAGATGCAGCAAACTTTGCAGAAAATGTAAACGATCACAATCTGGTTCGTCGGGAGTTTGATGAAACCATAACCGGGGAAGCTATTGGGATGATCCAAAGCAGTGTGAATGCAGAGACGGCATGTTCAACGGTGTTGTATAAGGAAGATTGGCATAAAGGAGTAATCGGAATTGTAGCATCACGTTGCATTGAACAGTATCATCGTCCGACAATCATTCTTACGCATTCAAACGGCAAAGTTGCTGGTTCGGCGCGGTCGGTACCGGATTATGATTTGTATGAAGCAATTGATAAATGTTCGGATTTATTGATTCAATTCGGCGGACATAAATATGCTGCCGGTTTAACAATGGAAGAAAAAAACATTGATGCTTTCCGGGTAAAGTTTGAAGAAGTAGTTTCAGCTACCATTCGGAAAGAGCAGCTTATCCCAATGATTTCCATTGATTTAGACTTACCTTTAAATCAAATCGATTCACGTTTCTTCAATATTGTACGACAAATGGGACCCTTTGGTCCGCAAAACATGCAGCCAATCTTTGTCTCCAGAAATGTTGTTGACGATGGTACCAGCAGAATCTTAAAAGACAAACATCTAAAATTGAACATTCGTCAGCAAGATTCTGTAACTTACCCTGCAATCGGGTGGCAGATGCACGCATTTTATGACCGTATAAAAAATAAAGAACCATTTGACATTTGTTATTCCTTAGAAGAAAACGAATTCAATGGCAAAAAAACGATTCAGCTTATGATTCGTGACATTCAATTTATAAAAGACAGAAACTGATTTTATGATACTTGGGGCCGACAATCTGATCAAAAAATATAAAAACCGTTTGGTAGTGAACGACGTTTCTGTGAATGTAAAGCAAGGTGAAATTGTTGGGTTACTTGGTCCGAATGGCGCAGGTAAAACAACAAGTTTTTATATGATCGTTGGTTTGATCAAACCAAATACCGGCCGTGTGTATCTGGATGATGAAGACATTACCAATTTACCAATGTACCAACGTGCGCGCAAAGGCTTAGGCTATCTTGCACAAGAGGCTTCTGTATTCAGAGAACTTAGCGTAGAAGATAACATCGGTGCAGTGTTGGAAATGACGGATATGCCAAAGGCGCAGCAAAAAGAAAAAGTTGAATCGTTGATGGAAGAATTTTCGTTGACACATGTGCGCAAAAATTTAGGCAAAGTATTGTCGGGCGGAGAACGCAGAAGAACTGAAATTGCACGCGCACTTGCAGTAGATCCTAAGTTCGTATTGCTGGATGAACCTTTTGCAGGCGTAGATCCGATTGCTGTAGAAGAAATTCAAACCATTGTTGCCCGCTTAAAAAATAAAAATATCGGCATATTAATTACAGATCACAACGTAAACGAAACACTTTCTATTACTGACAGAGCCTATCTGTTGTTCGAAGGAAAAATTTTACGGTCAGGAACTGCAGAAGAATTAGCCGAAGACGAAACTGTGCGTCGCGTATACTTAGGTCAGCATTTCCAATTCCGCAGAAAAGTATTAATTTAATCTGCATGATTCCAGTTTTTAATTTTGCGATTAAACAATTCATGAATCAACGAATGAAAAACATTCGAGGGTTTATGGAACATCCAGTTGAAACGCAAGAACGTTTATTAAAAAATCTTTTACTACAGGCGTCTTCAACAGAATGGGGAAGAACGCATGGCTATAAAGACATTATATCCAAAGAACAGTTTTCACAGCAAGTTCCGGTTTCAACGTATGAAAATTTTTACCCGTGGATCGAACGTTGTTTAAAAGGTGAACAACAAGTCCTTTGGCATTCTGATATTCATTGGTTTTCAAAATCTTCAGGCACAACAAATGCCAAAAGTAAATTCATTCCTGTTTCAAAAGAATCATTGAAAGATTGTCATTATAAAGGCGGCAAAGATTTGCTGACCTTGTATTTTGATAATGTGCCTCAAAGCAAATTGTTTCAGGGGAAATCGTTAGCGGTGGGCGGTTCGTGTTCACCAAATCCATATAGAAGTAATTCTCAGATCGGCGATGTTTCTGCTGTGATCATGGCGAATCTTCCGACCTGGGCACAGTATGCACGCACACCGTCTATTCAAACAGCATTGATGAATGAATGGGAAGCAAAGATCGATAGACTTGCGGAAGAATGTTCGAAAGAAAATGTAAGCAATTTGTCGGGTGTACCTACATGGGCAGTATTGCTTTTAGAATACATACTTGAAAAAAGCGGCAAAGAAAATATATTGGAGATCTGGCCAAACTTTGAATGCTTCTTTCACGGCGCTGTTTCTTTTCATCCATACAAATCTATTTTTAAAAAATTCCTACCATCCGATCAGGTTCATTATATGGAGACATACAATGCATCCGAAGGATTTTTTGGAGTACAGGATGATTTAAGCAGAGACGATTTATTGCTGTATCTGGATCATGGAATTTATTATGAATTCATTCCGATCGATCAAATTGATTCGGAGTTTCCGAAAACAATCACATTGGATCAGGTTCAGCTGAATGAATCGTATGCACTTGTAATATCTACCAACAGCGGACTGTGGCGTTATAACGTAGGTGACGTAGTACGATTTACTTCTGTTGTTCCGTATAGAATAAAAATTACCGGTCGTACCAAACATTATATCAATGTATTTGGTGAAGAGCTTGTGATTGAAAATGCGGAGATGGCAATTGCGAAAGCATGTGAGCAGACCAATGCTGTATTAGCTAATTTTACAGCCGGTCCGATTTATTTCAACAATGAAAATAAAGGCGGACATGAATGGATCATTGAATTTGAAACAGAGCCAGCAGATAAAAATCAGTTTGTTATTTTACTCGACCAATTTTTAAAAGAGCTGAATTCGGATTACGAAGCAAAGCGCTATAAAGACATGGCATTGCTGTTGCCAACGATACATTTCGTTCCCGAAGGTACGTTTTATAAATGGCTTAAGCTGAAAGGCAAGCTGGGCGGACAACACAAGGTTCCTAGATTATCTAATACAAGAGATTATCTGGAAGAGATATTGACGAAGTGTTTGTAGGGAGCACGTGGTTGGCAGTTTAAATGAACAAGCATTCATCATCAAATAATTATACCCGCATTTAAACGTGCCGAACCACGGCAGAAGAGTCGCCATGGTTCGGCACGTTTACGCATCGAAATTATAAATTCACGTTTGCAATTAATTGCGTAAACTGCCAACCACCAGTTTAAACATCTTGCCATCCCCGTTTGTTATTTGTATTTTGCTATTTGGAATTTCTTAAGTTATGCAAAACAGAATCACAGGACTCTTCGATATTAAATATCCCATCATTCAGGCAGGTATGGTTTGGTGCAGCGGCTGGCGTTTGGCTTCGGCTGTAAGCAATGCCGGCGGCCTGGGCTTGATCGGCGCAGGTTCAATGTCTGCAGATGTATTGCGCGAACATATACAAAAATGCAAGGCTGCAACAGATAAACCTTTTGGTGTTAATTTGCCGTTGTTGTACGCACATATTGATCAGTATATAAAAATTATACTGGAAGAAAAAGTTAAAATCGTTTTTACTTCAGCAGGAAATCCGGGAACGTATACGGCTAAATTAAGAGAAGCTGGTATTATCGTTGTACATGTTGTGTCAAGTACAAAATTTGCCTTGAAAGCACAGCAGGCTGGTGTGAATGCCATTGTTGCAGAAGGCTTTGAAGCGGGCGGCCATAATGGAAGAGATGAAACAACAACCATGTGTTTGATTCCGGCGGTGTCTGATGCAATACGAATTCCTGTAATAGCCGCGGGTGGAATTGGTTCGGGAAGAGCCATGGCTGCAGCATTTGCATTGGGTGCAGAAGGAGTCCAGATCGGTTCTGCTTTTGCAGTGAGCGAAGAATCTTCGGCACATGAAATTTTCAAACAACGTGTAGTGGATTCTGTTGAAGGAGAGACCATTTTAACATTAAAACAATTAACGCCGGTTCGTTTGATCAAGAATGCTTTTTACGAGCAAGTTCAACAAGCAGAAACAAATTGTGCTTCTGCAGATGAGTTGAAAAACATCTTAAATAAAGGCCGTTCTAAAAAAGGAATTTTTGAAGGCGATTTAAACGAAGGTGAATTAGAGATCGGGCAAGTGAGTGCGCAATTGAAAGAGATTAAACCTGCAGGAACTATAGTAAAAGATATTTGGGAAGAGTTTGAACGCGTGCGCAAAAGTATTTAACCAATAATTTTCACTTCTTTATAAAATCGGTATAGACTGAATAGTGCTATTGCACTGAAAGCAGCTGATGTAACAGATGCTGCTGCTAGTAGGTCGCCCGAAGGAATATAAAGCAATCCTCCAACAACACTAATACCTAATCCCAATCCAACTGCATAATTATTATATTGATATTTTCCTGTTCCGCTGAAATAAGAACTGGTCACATAATACGTACTCAGTAAAAGAGTGCCAGGGAATAAATACAGAGCAATTTTTTTAATGGAATAAAAATCCTGTCCGAATAAAATGGCGTATGCATCAGCAGGTATTAATGCAATAACAGCCAAAGCGAACGCAGTAAAGATAAAACTTATAAGCACATACTTTTTTGTAAGTGAAAGCTGTTCAGTTGCAGATACTGTATTAGAAATTTTTGAATACAACATCAATGAAAAACTGTTGCCAATTAACAGAACAGCTTCAATGATCATAATGCCTACAGAATAAATCCCCACTTCTGATTTTATAAAATAATAACCCAGCAAATAGAAGAACAATCGGCTGTTGAAGAAAAATAAAATATTTGAAGTCTGTGCTTTGCTTCCGTATTTCCATAGCGTACGGAATGTTTCTTTATCCGGCATTTTAAATCCGGAGAGTTTAGGAAGTATAAAAATCAGGGAAATGAGATAGCCCGCAGCAAAAATAAAATAGAGGTTAAAGATATAGGTGTTTATGTTATGGATCTGAAGTAGTATGAATAAGATTACAGCAGCACCAACCTGTAACAGCTGCGGCAGAGGGCTTAGCAAATTGAACAGAATTGTATTTTCGTTGCCCAATAATATAAATAAGTGTGCATGAAATAAGGAAAATAAAATACTTATCACAATCAATTCAATAAAATATTGTGATGGACACATACCAATAAAGTAAAGTATAGCCGTTAATAAAACAGATACTACAATTGTCCATAGATAGCTTGCGACAAGCAATACAGATGTAGGTAAACGGGATGAGAGGTACACCATTGAATTGCCGCCAATGACCTGGCAAAACAACAGGCACAAACTTAAGTTGGTTACAAGTAAAGTTGTGATTCCCTTTCCTTCAGCACCTAAAAATTGTGTAATGAGTATAGCATTTAAAAATCCCAAAACGGCATTCGTTAATTTTGAAAAAAACGTTAAGGATATTTTTTTAAGCATAGATAAATATATAACAGAAGGACGATAAAGTGAAGTTAAGTTGAATTTGTTGAATTCTGTAGTAGGAGTATTTTTTTCTTATGAACAAAACCACTACTTTCAAACTATGAATATATTTAGTTCTACATATTTGCAGATACAGCTTAAAGTAAAAATAAAACAGCTGCTGAATATATTGCCATTTTTTAAGCGCAACGATTATACAAAGTTTTTAATTGTTGGTCATCCGCGTACGGGAACATCCTTGATGCATACTTACTTGAATTCACATTGGAATATATTGTCGTTGAATGAGCCGTTAAGCAAAACAACAAATAACGCGGAATTTTTTAAAAGGTATTCAAAAATAATTAAGGCAGTTGGCTTTAAATATTTCTATGAATACACAGAAGAAATTGTGAAAAAAGGCATACTCATTGAATTATTCAAAAGTGAAAATATTAAAGTCATAAGAATTGAACGCAAGAATTATTTGCGCACGTATGTATCCCGTTGCATTGCTGAGAAAACAAATGAATGGTCCAGCACCAATACAAAAGAACAGTCTATTGATCAGAAAAAAATTGTATTGACAAAAGAAGATTGCCTGGAAGCATTTGCTCAATATAGAAAGGACGAACAGGAAACCAATACACTCGTTGAGGAATTCAATATACCTGTTTTTGAAACAGATTATGAAACGCTGGTGGCTGAACCGAATGATACCATGTTTGCCATACAAAGATTTTTAGGAGTGACGCAGCAAATTCCTCAATCGTTGCTCGTCCGCCAGAATGCAGAACCCTTGAATGCATTGATTGAAAACTATAATGTACTGAAGGCATCGTTTGCAGGATCGGAATTTGAATATTTTTTCGATGAGTGAAATCGGACAATCCTATAAAATCCTGTAATCATTCTATAATATGATTTTGTAAAAAGCACAATGAATCTAAAAGCATATTATTAAAAGGTAAAATTGAAATGCGTATATTTTAATTCTCTAAAAAGATGTACTTTTGCAGTATCGTTTGATTATTCAGATCAACGTTCTTTCCAGCCAAATTTATTACAACGAACGAAAAACATCCCTTGCTGACAGAAGGCAAGTCTACTGTGGTTGATATGCAAACTGCACAGATTCTGTTTGACCAAATACAGAATGCAGGAATTCCTTTCACGTATCCACAGGCAAACTGCCACAACATTGCACATTATATTTCTTTATTGGCTAAAAGGCAAGGCATTACGCTCGCTAAAATATGGGCATTTACGCCGGGCATTTATACTTCCTACAATACACGTGTTATTACATTTAAAGATAAAAATCAACTTTCGCCCACGGGCAAAATTGACTGGGGATATCATGTAGCGCCAGTATTATTTGTTGAACAGGACGGTGTAGTTACAAAAATGGTGATTGATGGTGTGTTGTTTCCCAATGGTGCAGTGCCTTATAAAGCCTGGCTTGCGAAAATAAAAACGAAGAAGCTGATTTATTTGTTGATGGATGCTGAGTGGTATTTGTTTAATACATCATATGTAACGAATACGCAGCTTGATTTTTTTGATGGCAATACTGACGAGCCTGTAAAGCCTAACGTCATCTTTCCATATTGGTTTGCAAATAAATGTGTGACAGATTTTTTTAAATACGAAGACAACAGTAAAGAAAATGGTTGGTTAGAGAAAGGGCTTGCAATTAATAATACAGCCGGAATATTTTATGAAAATGAAATCAAACCAATTCTGAACGATGCTTCGCAGGAAGTATTACTTAATGACTACAGAAGTCTTGTAGGGAATGTATTAAACTTTGAAAATGTTTTCCGGGATTACGTATACAATTCTGAAATGGATGAACAGTTTCATGAAACGCACGCAGCCATTATTTCAACATACAGAACCATTTTTAACAACGAATGTTTGAAATGGCAGCAACGTGTGTCAGAAGTACTTCCGTTTGAATAATTATTTTTTCTTTCGTTTTATTTTTTGAGAGATTGTATCGGTCATCATTACTTTACCTTTAATCATATGAAGGGTAACATCGCTTGTATCCGGCGAGGTTGCAGGTATGGTAACAGCTATGGTATCCGGATCATCTGATGGATCGTATACCTTAACATCCCCCATTATTGTTTGAGGAGGAAAAAATTTTATTGTTTGCTGTGGAGAAACTTCGCCCATTACTTCATCACCGCATTTTATCGAACTATCCTGTTTAATATGAGGAACTACAAATCCTACTACCGGAACGGGCACATCATGTCCTAGACTTGTATCTATCGGGTCTTCAATAACAGCTATTGAATCACCGGTGGTCGTAATATCTTCATTCGTATTTCTCACGCAACTACTGATCCACATGGGGGCACTTGTAAGAAAAAATACAACTGTTCGGGCAACAGGTATTTGATTCAAGAGATTTAAAAATGCATTGAATCGTGTTGGCGACGTTACAACTAACGGACGATCTAATTGAGAATCTAAAAATCTCCCGCAGGTCTTCTGCTCTTTGTATGTTGCAAAGTAATTTTTTATTTCCGCATCATTCATCTTACTGAAATCAACCACCACCTTTTCGCAGGCACCGCAATATTTTCCACTTTGAGCAGGCGTCATTTCTTGCCAGTTGGCATCACAGGGGTTTTTGATTTGAATCATAATAAATTATTTAAAAATCTATAACGCATCTCAGATGTTTAAGGTATAAAAACAAACCAAAATTCATTTGTTTTTTTATTGCATACCCCTGACAACTTGAAGTATACCACGTTTATTCGTTTCGGCATTTTATACGACTTTTTGAAAATCCTTACATTTACACGCAAGGTTCAGATTTTCAAATCATTAAATTGACGATCTCTGCACCATTTACAGTACAGATATCAGCAAATTTGCTTAAATTAGCCACCTTATTTGAAATTCAGAATATGTGGTCAAAGTTAGGTAGTCTTATTATTAAATTCCGATTAATTCTTTTAATTGTAACAGGGGCAATTACAATCTTTATGGGCTACAAAGCCTCTAAAATTGAGATAACCTACGATTTTTTGAAAGTCGTTCCACAGAACGATGTGGATATGGTTTATTTCAATGAGTTTCGTGATATGTTTGGTGAAGATGGCAACATCATGGTTATTGGTGTACAGGATCCCAAACTTTTCAAACTGGAAACGTTCAACAAATTTTATGACCTGTGTTACGAAGTACAAAAGTCGGAAGGCGTAAACGATGCGATCTCATTGCCAACGATGAAGATGCTCATCAAAGATACACTGAATCAAAAATTGGATGTAAAACCTGTTTTTACAAGAAAACCGACTTCGCAACATGAACTTGATTCGATGATGCAGCTTGCCGGTGACCAGTTGTTTTATAAAGGGTTAGTTGTAAATCCCAATACCAATGCTGCCTTGATCGCAGTATCAATCGATGCAAAACAGTTGAATTCCAACAACAGACAAAAAATTGTTTCAAATATCTTAGATCTTACTGCAGAATTTAAAAAGCAAACAAATGTTGAAACGCACTTTGCAGGCTTACCATATGTGCGTACAATTATGGTGCGTGATGTGCAGGCAGAGTTTAAGTTTTTCCTTGTACTCTCGATCTTAGTTACTTCGTTAATTTTATATTTTTTCTTTAAAAATCTGTATGCAGTATTCTTCACCTTCCTGGTGATCATTGTAACTGTTGTATGGACAATGGGAACGATCGTATTACTTGACTACAAGATCACCTTGCTTACAGGAATGCTTCCGGCATTGATCATTGTGATCGGGATTCCGAATTGTATCTACATGTACAATAAATATCATCAGGAATACCGTAAGCATGGAAACAAAATAAAAGCGATCAGCAGAATTGTTCAGAAGATCGGCTTCCTAACATTCATGACAAACATGAATACTGCCGTTGGTTTCTTAGTATTGTACTTCACAGACATTATCATCATCAAAGAATTCGGTATGGTTGCCGGCTTGATCAGTGCTGCAACCTTTGTAATTACATTGGTAGTAATACCAACGATGTTGTGTTATCTGCCTGCTCCAAGCGACAAGCAGTTGAAACATTTGGATTTGCGTTTCTTAAGACGTGTAAACAACATGATACAGTATGTGGTGTTGCGTTACCGTTCAGTAGTATATATCGTTACGAGCTTATTGATCGCAATTTCTATTGTAGGTATTTATCGCATACAGGTTATATCCTACATGGTTGATGATCTTCCGAAGAGTAGTGGTGTTAAAGCAGATTTGGCCTTCTTTGAGCAGCATTTCAAAGGTGTAATGCCTCTGGAAATTGTAGTAGACTTAGGAAAGAAAAAGGGTATTCGTATTCCGGCAAACCTTAAAAAACTGGATGAACTGGAATCGTACTTAAAATCATTGAACAACGTTTCACCCCCACTTTCGGTATTGAATATTATTAAGGGCGCAAAGCAAGCCTACTACAGTGGTTTGCCGGACTTTTATGAGATACCAACCAAACAGGAAATGGGATATTTGTCGTCGTTCATGAAAACAAACGACAAAGGTGAAGATAAGCTGATGCGCTCTTTCGTTGACTCTACAGGTCAATATGTCCGTTTCACATGCAAAGTAGCGGATATCGGAACAGAAAAAATGGGGCAGCTGGTTGAAAACAACATCAGACCTAAAACGCTTGAGATCTTCCCTGATACAGCAACACAAAAAGTTCACATTACAGGCACTACGTTATTGTTCTTAAAAGGCAATCAATATCTGATCGACGATTTGTCTGAATCCTTAGTCTGGGCTTTTGCCTTGATTTCATTGATGATGGCATTCATCTTTACCAATCCGAAGATCATTCTTATTTCATTAATACCAAATATGATCCCAATCATAATGACTGCAGGTATCATGGGTTTATTCAACATCCCGCTGAAACCTAGTACTGCATTGATCTTTGGTATTTCGTTTGGGATTTCCATTGACAGTACTATTCACTATCTGAGTAAGTTCAAGCAGGAATTAAAACATTACAAAGGAAGTGTGATGCAAGCAGTTGTAAAGTCGTTAGAAGAAGAAGGTGTGAGTATGATCTATACATCCATCGTATTGTTCTGCGGCTTCCTGATATTTGCTTTCTCTGATTTTGGCGGAACAATTGCATTGGGAATTTTAACGTCCTTAACTTTGTTCTTTGCTATGTTCACAAACCTGATTGTATTGCCTGCATTGTTGTTAACATTCAGCAGCGGCGAAAAAATCAATTTGTACCCGATCATTAAAGACAGACACGAAAAAGTGCATACAGAAGATGACGATGTTGAAATCGATCTTCAACGTTTAGAAATTAAAACACCTAGAAACGACGAGAGCCGTGAAGTATAACGAAAAGAAAACAGAACTGTCTGAAGTTGGGAAAGAAGTACAACAGTTCTGGAACGATAAGAAAATTTTTGAAAAATCGGTAGATACACGAGAAGGTAAACCAACGTTTACGTTTTACGAAGGTCCGCCGTCTGCTAACGGTACGCCCGGCATACACCACGTAATGGGCCGTACGGTAAAAGATATTTTCTGCCGTTTTAAAACTATGCAGGGCTTTCAGGTAAAGCGCAAAGGCGGCTGGGACACGCACGGCTTGCCGGTTGAATTGCAGGTTGAAAAAGAACTTGGCATTACCAAAGATGATATCGGCAAAAAGATTTCTGTTGAAGAATACAATCTAAAGTGCCGTGAGTCTGTAATGAAATACAAATCAGAGTGGGATGATCTTACGGTGAAGATGGGCTATTGGGTTGATCTTGAAAAACCATACATCACATTCGAGAATAATTACATTGAATCGGTTTGGCATTTATTAAAAGAATTCCATACTAAAAACTTATTGTACAAGGGATATACCATACAGCCATATTCACCGGCTGCAGGTACAGGTTTAAGCTCACATGAATTAAATCAGCCGGGTACATATAAAGATGTTCGTGATACAAGTGCGGTTGCTCAGTTCAAACTGAAAGCAAATGCTAAGTTTGCAGACAATACCTATTTCCTTGCATGGACGACAACTCCATGGACACTTCCATCTAATAGCGCACTAGCGGTAGGAGAGAACATTGAATATGTATTGGTTTCAACATACAATCCATACACGTTTAAACCTGTTCAGGTTATTCTTGCAAAAGCATTGGTTGGAAAATATTTTTCTGAAAAAGCGAAAGAGCTTTCGTTGGAAGAATACAAAGAAGGCGACAAACTTATTCCATTCAAAATCCTTAGCAGTTATAATGGGAAAGATTTAGTTGGTATTGAATACGAACAATTGATGCCCTATTTGCAACCGGATACTCCGGCGTTCCGTGTGATTGCAGGTGACTTTGTGAGCACAGAAGATGGTACAGGTATCGTACACATTGCACCAACTTTTGGTGCAGACGATGCGCGCGTTGCAAAACAAGCAGGTATCCCTTCGATCGTAACAAAAGACGATCGCGGCAACGAATATCCATTGGTTGATAAACGCGGCCGTTTCACAAAAGAAGTTACGGACTTTGCTGGCGAGTATGTGAAAGAAGCATACTTAACAGATGAAGAAAAAGAAGTTGAACGCAAGAAACAAGGTAGAGATAAATACTTAAGTGTAGACGAACGTATTTCAATTAAATTGAAAGAAGCGAATCTCGCATTCAAAGTTGAAAAATACGAACACAGTTATCCGCATTGCTGGAGAACTGATAAGCCTGTATTATACTATCCACTGGATTCGTGGTTCATCAAAACAACAGCGAAGAAAGACAGATTAGTTGAATTAAATAAAACCATCAACTGGAAACCGGAATCTACCGGTACCGGTAGATTTGGCAATTGGCTTGAAAACTTAGTTGACTGGAATCTTTCGCGGTCTCGTTATTGGGGAACACCTCTTCCTATCTGGCGTACAGAAGATGGTTCAGAAGAAAAATGCATCGGTTCTATTGAAGAGTTACAAGCTGAAATTGCTAAAGCACAGAAAGCAGGAATTGAAACAGCTACAGATATTAAAGACTTGCACAGGCCATACGTTGACAACATTGTTTTGGTAAGTGATTCGGGCAAACCGATGAAACGCGAACTTGACCTGATCGATGTTTGGTTTGACTCTGGTGCTATGCCGTATGCGCAGTGGCACTATCCGTTCGAGAACAAAGAAATATTTAATAATAATTATCCGGCAGACTTCATTGCTGAAGGTGTGGATCAGACACGTGGCTGGTTCTTTACATTGCATGCAATCTCGGGAATGCTGTACGATAAAGTTGCATTCAAAAATGTAATTGCAAACGGATTGGTATTAGATAAGAACGGAAACAAAATGTCTAAACGTGTAGGCAATGTTGTGAACCCGTTTGAAACCATTGATAAATATGGTCCTGATGCTACGCGTTGGTATATGATCACCAATGCGCAACCGTGGGACAATCTTAAATTCAATTTAGATGGTATCACGGAAGTGCAGCGCCGTTTCTTTGGCACACTTCAGAATACCTATTCATTCTTTGCATTGTATGCGAACTTAGATAGTTTCACATTTACTGAAGCTGAAATTCCGTTAGCAGAACGTACAGAGAGTGACCGCTGGATTTTATCCAAACTTCAATCGTTGATCAAAGAAGTTGGTGATGCCTACAGCGATTACGAACCAACAAAAGCCGGACGATTGATACAGGATTTTGTTGTGGACGATGTGAGTAACTGGTACGTTCGTTTGAACAGAAAACGTTTCTGGAAAGGCGAATACAACCCGGACAAAACAGCTGCATATCAAACATTATATACATGTTTAGAAACAGTTGCAAAATTGGGTGCGCCAATTGCTCCGTTCTACATGGATAAATTATTCCGTGACTTAAATGAAGTAAGTAAGAAAAATACAGTTGAATCTGTACACCTTGCCGACTTCCCTAAGATTACCGAAGCGTATTTAGATCTTGAACTGGAAGAACGCATGAGCCTTGCTCAGCGTGTATCTTCCCTTGTACACTCAATCCGTAAAGCACAAACGATAAAAGTTCGTCAGCCGCTTTCACGTATTTTAATTCCGATTCTTCAGCCACGTTTGAAAGCACAGATTCAGGCAGTAGAAGATCTGATCAAAAATGAAGTGAATGTAAAATCAATTGAATACATTGAAGATACATCAGGTGTTGTTGTAAAAACAATCAAACCGAACTTCAAAAAATTAGGAAAAGAATACGGTGCAAAGCTGAAAGAGATCGGCAATGCAATTGCAGCATTAACGGCAGATGATATTACAGCTATTGAACGTACGAATGCGTTTGATCTGAAACTTGATGATGGAATACGTATTCCGATCACAGCGGAAGATGTTGAGATTCGTTCTCAGGATATACCGGGCTGGTCCGTAGCTTCAGAAGGAGGAATTACTGTTGCATTAGACATTACATTAAGCGATGAATTGCGTCAGGAAGGTATTGCACGGGATGTTGTGAATCGTGTTCAGAACATCCGTAAAGATATGGGCTTGGAAGTGCAGGATAAGATCCGCATCACTGTTCAGATTAGCGATGAGTTGATCAACAGTGCACTTCGTTCCAATCAGGAATATATTTGCACCGAGACGCAGGCGCTGTCATTAAACCTTGTTGAAAAATTGACAGGCGGAACTGAAGTTGAAATGGATGAGCAAACGCTGATCATGAAAATTGAAAAATAACGTTTTAGGTTTTAAGTTCTATGTTCTAAGAATTTCTATCTCTTAGCACCTTTTTCTTAAAACTTATAACTTAAAACTTATAACTTACACAATGCGCTATACCAAATATTTTCTTTTAACCATCTTGGTTATTTTAATTGATCAGGCAATTAAATTGTGGGTATTTAAAACGTTTCCGTTTGAAGGCTACGAACACCCTACAATCCGCATCGGCGACTGGTTCAAATTGCATTACATTACCAATGAAGGTATGGCCTTCGGTATTAAGATAGCAGGCAACTATGGCAAGCTCGTATTAAGCTTATTCCGTTTGGTTGCAATGGGAGCTATTGCTGCATACTTATATTATATGGCGAAAAAAGGTATGCACGAAGGATTTCTTTGGAGCATTGCATTGATTTTAGGCGGTGCAATGGGCAATGTTGTGGATAGCACATTTTATGGAGTATTTTTAGATATGCCAACGTACGATGCACCTATGTTGTGGTTCCACGGTCGTGTGATCGATATGTTTTATGTAGACATTTGTAATTGCCAGCTTCCTGAATGGCTACCAGGCAAACTTGGCGGCAGCTATTATCCGCTGTGGCCGATCTTTAACTTTGCAGATGCAACAATTTTTATTGGTGTAGCAATGATATTGATCTTTCAGAAAAAATATTTTCCGGAAAAAGAACATAAGACAGAACAACCTGTAGTAAGTCAGGATAATGTATAATTAAAATAAATCAGAATATTGAACAGATGCCTTTATGGCATCTTATTTGATTATACATTGCAAAGAAGTCCTGCATCTAAATGTCATTATTTCAAGTATCTATAGCCTATTAATAAAAAAATTTGGCTTTTATGCTTTAAACTGGTATTTTTTGGGACTGAAACTACTCATATTTTAACACTAAAAAACAGATCATGAAAAAAATCATTTTACCAATCGCGTTCATTTTTGCAACAGTACTTTTTTCAAATGCACAAAACTCAACTTCTATTAAACCAATCATGGAAGAAGGATTAGAGTTCGTTAAAGAAATTGAAAAAAAATATGAAGGCAAAGCAATCATTACAAAAGCAGAATTTGACTTTGCATTAAATGACAATTACACAATCCTTGATTTGTCTGGTACATTAACGTATGTATTTGCAGGTTTGGGTGATTCAAACATTGAAGATATTTCTTTAGTGGTTTACAAAAATGAAAATGGCACATGGGTGAAAGTATCTCAAGACAGCGAATANAAAAAATCAGCTGTTGTGTCTTACACTCCTCCAGCTAGCGGTGAATATGCAGTAGACATAGTAGTAAACAAATACAAAAATCCGGATGCTATCGGTCACGTTGCATTGTTTGTATTAGCAACGAAGTAATTCGTTTTACATCAATAAATAAAAAATCCCTTCCGGATATCCGGAAGGGATTTTTTATTAGTCCTTTTTCTAAAGAAATCAGATCTTAGTATAAACGAACAATGCATCAACCTGCCTTAATACACCATTTTTTGTAAGAGAGGTATTATAAATATTATGCAGTTCAAATCCGTTTGTTCGCAAGAGCAGCAAAATCTCATCAAACTTTTTTTGATTTTCATAAGTAGGCAATGTTAAGATTTCCATATAGATCATTTTAATCTTTCCTGCTTTAATACTTTGCAACGCACCTTCAATTACTAAATACTCTGTCCCTTGTGTATCGATCTTTAAAACATCAACATGTGAAATGTTATTTGAAGCTATAAAAGCATCAACGGTAGTTACAGGTACTTTTATTTTATGAATCGTATCTAATAGATCAACATCCCAAACAGCAGCACCTTCTTTGTGTGTAGGCAAAATGGAATTGGTAGCAGAAGATTGATTGCTATGAAATTCTACCTCACCGGTAATATTGCTTAATGCTGTATTGAATGTCTTTATATTACCGAATGGCTTTACCGTATTTGTTAAGGCAGTATAGGATTCGCCAAAAGGTTCGAAAGAAAATATCTGAGGTGTATCAAATAATTTCGTATAAGCCAATGCCGTTTGCCCGTGGTGGGCACCTACATCAAATATTGTTACAGATTTTTGTCCCGCTAAAATCTTCTTCTGATCTTCAAAAGCATCGGGCGGAGAAACTATGTATTTTGTTGACGTAATTTCAAATCCAATCAGATGGAATATTTTTTTAATGATCTTTTTCATCTTAATAACTATAAATTAATTCAGTTTAAAAAAATGAAGTGCACCAACTCGTCCGCTGTTGATGAGCGACTGTACTATTTCTGGATCGAGTTTTCGAACCCGAGGTGAAAGATTTAAATTGTCTATGCTGATTGTTCTTTTAGTTACATTGGCATATGCTAGCTCAGGATTTGGCTTGTCAACAAGAGTAAAATAGAGTGCTGAATAAAATTGTGTTATTTTTTTAATTTGTACGGGGGCAACACCCGAATTTTGCACACTGTATTTTATTTGATCGGAATGTTCCAAAAGTATACCTAATGTTGCAGGGTTTGTATAAAACACATTTATAGAATCGAATCCGGCACTGTATTTTGTTGAGTCAAACATGTGAATCGGATAATTGGATAAAACGCCACCGTCTACCATTACATGAATGGTTTTATTTTGCTCTGTTTTAGAACAAACCTTACCGGAATCATCTATCAAAATAGGTTTGTAATAGAATGGAATTGACATTGAAATACGTACCGCATCGCGAATACTCATGTTAGGATAATGCTCATAAGAAAAAATGCGCAAGCATTGATACGTTAAATCTGTACCGGTTATATACAAATCTTTATATCCCTTTTGAGTTTTATTTGCATGAAGCTCTGCAAATGTAGTAGAAGGAGAGCCTGTTTTTTTAGCAATCAGTTCTCCAATCCATGTAGCAAAAGCATCTCCTTTATACCAGCCAAATTGTTTATGCATTCTTCTGGATCCGCCGATAACAGACCAGCCGCCATCAGTAAATTTTTTGAGCGGAATGGTTTCAGCAATTACTTTCATTTCAGAAGGTGTATAACCTACTGCCAGTAATGCAGCTTGAATAGCACCTGCAGAGCTTCCTCCAACCCGTTCAATAGAATCTAATATATGTAAGCTGTCTAATACTTCATAGGTTCCTATATATGCAAAGCCTCTAATTCCGCCACCTTCCAGTACAATATTTTTGTAATTGGTTTGTGCAGTAGTTTTAATACTTGCAGTAATCAATAGCAAGATGCACAATACTAAATGCAGATTAACTTTATGTTTCATATATACTGTTTAACGAATGAGAGAACAAGCATTAAGCTTTCCGAAATAGGCGTTCAACCTTTAACTTATTCTGCTCCACTCTTTACTATTCTTACTTTTTGATTCCATATAATTACGCAGCATACGATTCTCCGGCTTTAACAGATCGGAATCGCTATCGAGCAGATCCATAGCAGCCTGACGGCTTACCTGTAGTGTATGAGAATCCTGTACCAGATCAGCAAGACGTAAATCAAGTACACCACTCTGCTGTGTGCCTGCCAGATCTCCCGGTCCGCGCAGCTTTAAATCAACATCTGCAATTTCAAAACCATTGGTTGTACGCACCATGGTTTCGATACGCGTTTTGCTGTTCGTAGATAATTTATGACTGGTCATTAAAACACAATAGGATTGATCTGCACCGCGTCCAACACGTCCACGCAACTGATGCAGCTGCGACAAGCCAAAACGTTCTGCATTCTCAATAACCATTACACTTGCATTCGGTACGTTTACGCCAACTTCAATAACCGTTGTCGCAACCATGATTTTTGTTTCGCCTTTTACAAAACGCTGCATTTCAAAATCTTTATCTGCAGGTTTCATGCGCCCGTGTAAAATACCAACAGGAAATTCAGGAAATGCACGGTTGATACTTTCAAAGCCGTCCATCAGATCTTTCAGATCAAGCTTTTCATTTTCTTCTATTAATGGATATACAATATAAACTTGTCGGCCTTCTAAAATTTGTTTGCGAATAAATCCAAAGACAAGCAAACGATCTTTGTCGTATTTATGTGAAGTGGAAATAGGTTTTCTACCCGCCGGCATTTGATCGATCACAGAAATATCTAAGTCGCCATACAGTGTCATTGCAAGCGTCCGCGGAATAGGTGTCGCTGTCATAACTAAAATGTGAGGAGGTATGTCGACATTTTTCTTCCACAGCTTAGCACGCTGTGCTACACCAAAGCGGTGCTGTTCATCAATGATACACATGCCTAATGATTTGAACTGAACAACATCTTCAAGTATGGCATGTGTGCCAATTAAGATATTCAGTGAGCCATCCAACAAATCTCGATGAATAACATCACGTTCTTTTTTCTTGGAAGAACCTGTAAGTTTGGCTACGGTCAATCCAACTTTTGCTGCCAGTTCTTTTAAACCTTCGTAATGCTGTGCGGCCAGAATTTCTGTAGGGGCGATCAAACAAGCCTGATGACCATTGTCGATTGCCATGATCATACATAAGAAACCCACAATGGTTTTCCCACTTCCTACATCACCTTGTAGCAGCCTGTTCATCTGCTTTCCCGAACAGACATCCTTATATATTTCTTTTATAACACGCTTTTGTGCATCTGTAAGATCAAACGGAAGATGTTCTTTATAAAAAACATTTAAGGTTGGAATGTGATTAAACACAAATCCTTTATAATGAATTTTTCTATAGGTACGCTGATGCAGCAATTTGATCTGAATTAAAAAAAGCTCTTCAAACTTTAATCGTGCAGTAGCTTTTTCTAATGCGGCTGCATTTGGTGGAATGTGGATCCATTCCATTGCCTGTGCCCGTGAGATCAGTTTGAATTGATCAATGATTGCCGCAGGCAATATTTCCGGAAGGCGTGTAGCAGCTTCTTTGACAACACGTTCAATGATTTTTGAAAGTGCTTTGCTGTCTATGCTTCGGCCTTTTAATTTCTCTGTTACATTGTATACGGCCTGCAAACCTTTCTGAGCATGTTCCTCAGAATAGACTTCCATTTCCGGATGTACTACATTCAGTTTACGTCCGTAGAGATTGGGCTTCCCGAAAACAACGTAAATGGTATTGGGAAGAATATTTTTTTCGATCCATGCACCGCCCTGAAACCATACCAATTCCAAAATACCTGTATCGTCCTGCACATAAGCAATAAGACGTTTCTTTGGTCCGACACCCTGACTCGAAATTCCGGTTATGCGTCCACGCACTTGAACGTACGGCAAGTCTTCATGTATGTCTTTAATGGCATAGATCTTACTGCGGTCTTCGTGACGGAAAGGGAAGTAGTAAAGTAAATCTTCAAATGTAAAAATGCGCAATTCGGTATTCAGCAACGCAGCTTTCTGCGGACCGATACCTTTCAGAAATTCTATTTTAGTTTCTAAAATATTTGACATGCGCTTAAAACTGAAACAGCTAGCTGCGTTGGAATTATTTTAACAAAAAGAATATAATTGCAAACAGCAAAGCTGGAAGAAAAGTTATGTATAACCCAATTCTACTTAATTTTTTAGTAGAAAAATAGGTCCATGCTGTTGCAATAAATCCAATTGCCGTTGTAATAACCATTACAGGGAATAGTAAGTAAGTGAATGCAGACCAATTCATAGAGTTATTTAAACTTCAATGTCTCTATCAAATGCAGCACATCCTCTTTCATATAATTGATAACAGGCGCCAGCGAATCATTTTTTGTAGAAGTCCGGAAATATACAGCACCACGAAGAAAATGCGATGTAGAATCTGTTACATGAAACTGGATTTGACTTGGCACATCGCCACTTAACTCAAACACTTTCACAGCATAACCATTTGGATTGGAGATGACCAATTCGTCAATCGCATATGCTTTCACATTGTGTTTGTTTGCCAATGTATGTGAATCGCGGATGTATTCATCCAATAGCTTTGGATCATTTTTCGGATTCTTATACGTGATCTGAATATTTGCTTTGTATTCGGGATAATAAATATCGATCCAGTAGGGCTCTGCAGTTTTGCTTGTGTCGGGTTTGATCTGAGCTATACTGGAATATTCAAAGGTGTATGGGTATACACCTTTCAGTGTATCGTAGCTATGCTTAGGCAGATCAATTTTATTATATCCTTTTGGTTTAGGCTGAAAAGTTGTTTCTTCATTGCTGCAGCTAACTGCAACAAATAACAATAACGAACAGAATAGTGAAACGGCAAATAAATTATTCTTCATTTTCAGGTACAGTTACTTTTACACGTAAAATACGTTTGTTATTTACAGCATCAATTTTAAAAATATAATCGGCATAAGTAATTTCGTCGCCTAACTTTGGCATATCTGAATTGATGTTTAACAGCAAGCCTCCAAGTGTTTCACTTTCACCTTTTATCTCTGAAAAAACATCGTGATCCAATTCAATTGCTTTATAGAAATCTACCAGTGACATTTTCCCTTCAACCAGATAACTTGTATCGCTTAGCTTTGCAAATTGTTTTACATCGTCATCGTATTCATCGTGTATATCACCTACAATTTCTTCGATAACATCTTCCATTGTGATCAAACCTGCTGTACCACCGTATTCATCCACGACAATTGCCATGTGCAAATGTTTCAGCTGGAATTCACGCAACAGTTCTTCGATCAGTTTTGTTTCAGGAATAAACTCAACAGAACGAATTAATTTTTGCCAGTTAAAATCTTTGTCTTTGTTATAGAACGGAAAAAGATCTTTGATATTTAATACGCCTTCAATTTTATCAGCCGATTCTTTGTAAACAGGAATTCGGGAAAAGCCGCATGTACTGATGTACTGCTGTAGTTCCTGGTAATTCAGCGCAATGTCAACCGCAGCCATGTCCATACGCGGACACATGATCTGTTTCACCATAATGTTGCCAAACTTCACCAGTCCGCGAAGCATTTCTTTTTCTTCGCGCGTACTCAGTTTACCTTTAGCAGATTCCAGTTCACGTTCCAATTTTTCAATGTACTCACGTTGGCTATCTGTAATTTCAGTTAGGCCAAATACTTTGCGTAAGTATTTTGAAAATGAATCTGACGACTTTTTATTCTGTTTACCCCCTTCGGACATAAAACGTTAATGGCTTAATTTTAATTTAAAATAAGAAAGCCTGTTGCAAGTATATAAACTCGCAACAGGCTTTATGAATTGCCTATGCATGAACTATAGAAATTATAAGGTCTATAGTGAATGAATAAATGGGGTAAGGATCAGCGGATCGTTCCACGAACAATTCTTTTAGTGAAACATTAGAACGGTAAATCATCTGCACCACTTGTCTGTGGTTCAAATGAGCCTGCGCTTTCCATTGCTGGAGCAGCAGAAGATGAAGACGACGAACCGGAAGAAGAAGCTGAAGAATCCGAAGAACCTTTTGTTCCCAACATGGTCATTGTATCACCAATAATTTCAGTGATGTATTTTTTCACACCATCTTTGTCATCGTACGAACGCGTACGGATTTTTCCTTCAACATAAATTTGACTTCCTTTTCTAAGGTAACGTTCAATTACGTCTGCAATCGGGCCCCAAAATACAATGTTGTGCCATTCAGTCTGGTCAACACGTTCGCCGCTTTTGTTTTTGTAAGATTCTGTCGTTGCTAGGGAAAAACTTGCAACTTTTCTGTCGGTGCCTACTGCACGCACTTCAGGATCTTTACCAAGATTCCCTACTAAAATGACTTTGTTAATTCCTGCCATGGGTGTGATACATTAAAACTTTTAAAATAGCTGTATTGAAAAATATTTATTACTTAAAGGTAGCTAAAATTTGTGAGCCTTCAAATACTTAGTAATCAAAACGGGCTTCGGTGTAGCCGTTATTTCTCTTATGTTAACCTCTTCAAGCGCGTACTCTTTTTTAATCGCAGCAAATTGCTTTTTAGTTACTTCAACAGAATAGAATGTTGCATGTAAGATTTGATGACTTAAAATGTGTTTGTAGGGCCCATATTCTGCCTGAATATTTTTCTCAGGAATGAGTGGTACAATTTTCAGAATTCCTGAAAAGGAAGTCTTCTTTTTTGTTTCAAATAATAGAAACTCAAACAATCCTTGCCAGATGTCATTGCTACCGCGTTCTTTCATTAAAACTTCATCACCGCAACGCACCATAAAATAATTAAAGAAACGTTCTTGCTTCGCTTTAGCTTTGGTTTTAATGGGAAGTATTTTTTGATCGCCGGCAGCATTTGCAACACAGGATCGGGCAAATGGACAGGTGCTGCAGTTGGGATTGGCCGGAGTACAATGCATTGCGCCAAACTCCATAATAGCCTGGTTATAGATATCAGGTAGTTTTTGAGGAACTAGTTTTTGAGCCAATTCAGCAATTACCTTTTTGGTAGTGTTTAAGGTGATGTCTTCATAAATGCCAAAGATTCGTGTTAATACACGGTATACATTGCCATCCACAACCGCTACCTGTTCTTTGAAGGCAAAGGAAGCAATTGCTGCGGCAGTATATGGACCCACGCCTTTTAACTTCAATAAATTGATATAGGTATCCGGAAAAGAACCGGCATAATCTGATACAACAAGCTGAGCTGTTTTATGGAGATTTCGGGCTCTGGAATAATAACCCAGACCTTGCCAAAGAGATAAAATTTGTTTTTCACTGGCATTGGCCAAGTCATTTACCGTTGGAAAATGCTTTAAAAAGGAAAAATAATAAGGCAATCCTTGTTGAACCCGGGTCTGTTGTAAAATAATTTCAGAGAGCCAGATCGGATATGGATCTACCGTTTCGCGCCAGGGAAGCTCTCTTTTATTTCTTAAATACCAATTTATCAGCTCTTTAGAGAACTTTTTTTCAATGCCAGATGTTACCAAGATGAAAGTGTTTTGCTTAACCGCTTATGTTACACAAAATTATGTAGGATTAATTAAGTAAATATATTTTTTATTAACGAATTAGTAGCCTAAATTTGTAAGCTATTTTTGAACGTATTAAGTATCATATAATTAATAAATATAGAGTAATGACGAAGGCAGACGTAATTAACGAAATCGCAGAAAAGACAGGAATCGACAAAGCTGATGTAACAACAACAGTAGAAGCGTTCTTTAAGGTTGTCAAAGACTCTATGTCTGAAGGACACAACATCTACGTAAGAGGTTTCGGTAGTTTTATCAACAAAAAACGCGCACGCAAAGTAGCACGTAACATTTCTAAAAACACAGCTATCATCATTGATGAGCACTACATTCCAAGCTTTAAGCCAGCTAAGGTTTTCGTTGAGAAAATCAAATCAAGCAAAAAAGTGAAGGTAATGGCTGAAAAATTCATTGGTGCTGACGAAGAAGTTGACTAGTTCCAGCATTATTTGACGAAATAAAATAAGTTGAGCCTGTATGTTCATGCAGGCTCTTTCTTTTCTTCCAGAATATGCAAAAAAAGCAAATAATCGCCATTTTAGCAGCAGCAGTTGGGATTGGAATTGTTTTCAGCCTACCTAAGGTATTGGTTGACAATGAAAAAGAAGCTGTAAAAGGTGCAGAAGAAACAGTATCAGCAAGTGATTCAAAATCGGAAGCAGGAAAGTTGATGGCTGAAAAGCATACACACAAACCTTCCAACGACGAACAAAAAAAGATACAGGATTTCACAAAGAAGTATTATTCCATTTCGGATAAAGAAAAAAAGCGTATCTTTGCAGACTCTATTGTAAAGTATTATACTCAATTTCACCAATACGACAGCGTAGCTAAATATTCAGGGGAAATTGTGTTACTGCAACCAACAGAGAAAAATTTGGTTTCTGCGGGAGATGCATACATGCAAGCATCAGATTTGGTTTCTGAAAATGACAAATCTACTTACATGGACAAATCCAGATTTTATTATCAAAAGGCCTTAGATCTTAATGCTAAGAACTTAGATACAAAATCAAAATTAGCCATGACGTACGTTACTACGTCTACTCCAATGAAAGGCATTGCTCTTTTAAGAGAAGTGGTTAAAGAGGATCCGGCAAACCAGACAGCAATATTTAATTTGGGATACTTATCTATGCAGTCAGGCCAATACGCCAAGGCGGTAGATAGATTCGAAGAACTGATTAAAGTGAATCCGGCACATGCTTCCGGAACATTTTATCTGGGCTTAAGTTATCTGGAGTTAGGAAATAAAAGCAAAGCGAATCAATATTTCACGAAAGCAAAAGGATTGGATAGTGATCCGGAGTTTCAGGCGATTATTGACAGCTATTTAAAAGAGTCTAATTAATAATATTATACATTTAAACGATTACAATTATGCCTTGCGGTAAAAAAAGAAAAAGACACAAGATTGCTACTCACAAAAGAAAAAAACGTCTAAGAAAAAATAGACATAAGAAGAAGTAATAGCTTCTTATAGAATCTTTTAAAATAAGGCTGGTTTCTCTCAGATTCCAGCTTATTTGTATTTTAGTACCTTTTACAATTAAAAAACAACGAGTTGAGCAACGAATTATTTATAAGTTCGTCTCAAAATGGAGATCGCATAGCCTTGATCAATGATAAAAGGCTTGTTGAATACCAGTTTGAGGATCATGCCCGTAAATTTAATGTTGGTGATATCTATTTAGGTACGGTACGCAAAGTCGTACCTGGACTGAATGCAGCTTTCATAGATGTTGGGTATGAGAAGGATGCTTTTTTGCATTATTTTGATCTTGGTCCGAAGATTAAATCCCTGAGCAAGTTTACAAAAAATGCAATTACCTCAGCGTCCACACCCGCCTTACTCAAAAAGTTTGAGTTAGAGCCGGAAATAAAAAAAGATGGTAAAGTAAGTCAGGTACTGGATAAAGGAACCCAGATTTTAGTTCAGGTTGTTAAAGAACCGATCTCAACGAAGGGGCCAAGGCTTTCATGCGAAATTTCTCTTGCTGGCCGCTATTTAGTTTTAGTACCTTTCTCTAATGTAGTTTCTGTTTCCAAAAAAATTACTGATAAAGAAGAACGCCAGCGTCTGGTACGTTTGATCTCTTCTATTCGACCTGAAAACTTTGGCGTAATCATTCGCACAGTTGCATCGAATAAAGAAGTAGCCGAACTTGACAAAGATCTTCGAAACTTAGTAAAGACTTGGGAAGATGGTATTGCTATTCTTAAGAAAGCAAGACCGAGAGATTTAATTATTGGTGAACTGGATCGCACCTCTTCAATCTTAAGAGATATGTTGAACGAAAGTTTTGACAGTATCAATGTAGATTCGAAAGAGTTGTATGATGATCTTCGTTCATACATAAAAAACATTGCTCCTGACAAGGAACGTCTGGTAAAACTACACCAGGGCAAAACCAAAATGTTTGAAGCTACAGGAGTTGAAAAACAACTGAAGACCTTATTTGGCAAGTCTGTAAGTTTATCCGGCGGCGGTTATTTGATTATTGAACACACGGAAGCGTTACATGTTATTGACGTAAACAGTGGAAACAAATCGAATAACGAAACCAGTCAGGAAGAAACAGCATTGCACACCAATCTTGAGTCATGCCGTGAAATAGCACGTCAATTAAGGCTTAGAGATATGGGAGGTATTATTGTTGTGGATTTTATCGATATGAAAAATCTCGATAACCGCAAAGTAATATACGAACGCATGAAGTTGGAAATGAAAGACGATCGTTCTAAGAACGTGATTCTTCCATTAACAAAATTCGGCTTGATGCAGATTACCAGAGAACGTGTACGTCCTCAAACGAACCTTATTACTATGGAGGTTTGTCCGACTTGTAGTGGTACAGGTAAGATCAGCGCAAGCATTGCAATTACAGATCAGATAGAGCATAAGCTGGATTATATCATTACAAAGCAGAATGAGAAAAACATTACGCTGGTATTGCATCCATACATTTATGCGTATTTCACAACAGGCGCTATTTCTAAAAGAACAAAATGGTTCTTTAAATATTTCCGTTGGGTGAAGTTGCGCACAGATTCATCATTGGGTTTAACAGAGTTTAAATTCTTAGATGAAGTTTCTCAAAATATTGATATGGAAAGCGAAGCAACATTAGAGGATTACAGAAACGAAGAGTATATCACTTCAGAAAAATAATCTTTATGTTTTAATGAATATAAAAATCCCGTCTCGATTACTATCGGGACGGGATTTTTATTTAGTAAGAACTTTTTTATAAAAGATCTCGACGGTCGATGATGAATACCGATTTTAAAAATACGTTTATTTTTTCATTTGATTGGAGGTCGCTCCTTATCGCCTTTGCAGCACTTTCATGCATATGGCCATTACAGTTTATTTCACACGTACACTTTACGGAAGCATTTACATCCGTAGATGCCTCATGGATGCTGACGTTAAGCAAGGCATGGGAACAACAAAAAGTCTGGGGAAATGAAATTGTATTTACATATGGACCGCTCTCATTTTTATCTACGCGGGTTTTAATGGATGGTTCGATATGGCCGCTGATTCTGTTCGATGTATATTTTGCTGCTTCTTTTTTGTTTATCATTTATAAAGTAACAAAAAATTCATTTACCTGGAGAAGAGCGGCAGTTATTGTTCTCACATGTTTTTTATATAAACAGGCGATGTTGTTATCGTTGGTGTTTACGCTGCAATTGATCGCCATCTTATATCTGAATCAATATCGAAAGGGAAGAAATTTAATTTACATTCTTCAGGCAATCCTTATTACCACACTCATCTTTTACATCAAACTGAACTTGGCCTTTGCAGCCATTCTAATTTTCATCATCTATATTTTTTATCTGAAAGCACTGGATTGTATCTCATGGAAGTATGTTGTGACCAGTATTATTACACTGCTTGTAGTCATCCAATTTAGCTCCTTAGCACTTCCGGTGAATCTGTACGCGTATGTGGTAAGCGGCATTGAACTGATTGTTTCCTATAACGATGCCGTATACATATACCCGGATACATTTTTTGAAAAAACGCTTTCCGGAAGTATTGTTGCCATATGTATTTTCATTGCTTTTTACATTCTGAAAGAATTGCGAAATACTTTTTTGCAGCAAAAAATTATCTATTCAATCTTCCTGCTACTTCTTTTCATATTATTTAAACAATCTTATGTGCGTGCAGATGTAGAGCATCTGAAAGATTTTTTCTACTGCGCGCCTGCATGCATCTTGATCTTTGTGTATGTAAGCAATTTTAAAACAGAGTATATGTACTTACCTTTAACAATATTATGGATAGTAAGTCTAAGTCTTATATTCTTCTTTAAGGATTACTTATTTCCGGTTAAAAAGATCTTAGCTTTTCCTGCATACCTGTATTCATCAATCTATCAGCCGAACTATTATAAACAACAGCATCTACGAAAACTACCTTTGCATGTAACAGAAGCAATAGGAAAAGGCACAGTAGATATTATACCCTGGGAAAGTTCAGCAATTATTTTGAATAAATTGAATTACAATCCACGGCCTGTTATTCAGAGTTATCAGGCGTACAATGAAACGTTGGACAAGATCAACGAACAATATTATTTGTCGGATGCAGCACCTGATTTTGTTTTATACAGCATCAATAGTATAGACCATCATTATCATTTCTTTGATGACACCTATTTGAAGAAAGCATTGTATAAACGTTACTACAACATTGACACATTTACATGTGAAAAAGAACAGATGATCTTATTCAAAAAAAGCAATATCAGACAGCAAAAAGAATTCAGAAAGGTTGCTTCGGGTAAGATTGACATCAACGATTCTATAGTTGTTCCTGAATCAAATTATCCGCTGATGATCAGAATAAAATTGGAGTATAGTTTAGTTGGAAATATTCAAAAAGTTGTATCAAGAGCACCGTATTCAGAAATTGAAATGAGATTAGAGGACTCTTCATCGGTGGGCTTTCAGGCTGCAACGTCCATATTGGCAGGAGGTGTATTTATTGATAGATATATTGAAAATAGAGATGCCGCTGCCGCATATTTTTGCAGCGAACATTATTTTTCAGCAATGAAAAAAATAAAGCTGATCAAAATACATATTGATAATCAGATCAGATGGATTGAAGAATTGGAATATGAATGGTATGAATTAAGATAGAAATAAAAAAGTCCCCCGATCACTATCGGAGGACTTTTTTATAAATAGTATCTGTTACACTTAGAATGTAACGCCTACTTCAAGACCAACCAGGTCATTGTTGTATTTCGCTGCATCTTTCCATTTGTTTGAAGTACCTGGTATTGAAGACCCGTCAAGCAGATTCACTAAACCACGGTTGTAGTAAAAACCTCCAAACAATGCGTTGCTTTCACCGATTTTGTATGATACACCCGCACCCATGTATAAAGAAATATCAAATACGCTGTATTTATTATCATAGCTTGATGGCGTTGAAGGTGATGATTCTTTAAATTTTTCATAGAAGTTAAACGTCGCCAGACCACCTAGTTGAAAATACAATTTCATGTTTGTTGCAATTTCATTTGTATAGGCTTTGAATGTAATAGGTATTTGCATAGACTGAAGGCTCACAACCTCTTTGTATGAAACACCTGGTGCTGTTGCAGACAAGCCTGCTCTGCTGCTTAAATACCACGCACCTGTTGAAAATGCATAGTTGTCGCCAAACTTAAAATCTATAGTAGGTCCGAATGCAAAACGCACCCCGGAGCCATTATTTGAAAACTCATAACCGTCGGCACTGTTCAGATCTTTTACACGATTAATACTGAATGCAGGAGAAACCCGCAAACCTAATGTTACCTGACTATACCCTGTAAAAGCTAAAATGCTGAATAAAAAAAGAAGCGATATTTTTTTCATAGATTTGTCGTTATGTATTTGGATTAAATGTGAATTAAAAATATGAAATTTTGGATAGCGATACTATTGACTGCAATATTATTTTCATGCAAAGAAGATAAACCCGTTTCTAATATTATTCAAAAGCAGGTTATAAAGCCTGAAGAAGCCGACGAAGTGGTAGTTTCCGCAGATATTGTACGCTTGGATAAAGATTTACTTGCTATAACTTCTGAAGAAGACATGGCGCGCATATTAACATTAAATCCAGTATTCTTTAAGCAGTATCTGAGAGGTATTGCGAAGACGCCAAAGCCGGACGATATAAAACGAATGTTTGCCTATTACAACAATCCGGGTTTAAAAAACTTTGGGAAAGAAGTTGAAGCAAGCTGGGGCGATATGAAGCAATTCAAAAGTGATCTTGCATCTACGTTCCGTTTGATGGAGTATTATATAAAGGATTTTAAAGAGCCCAAAATATACACTATTTACTCAGGTCTAATGGAGCCGGATATGTCTTTTTCTGATTCAGCAATCGTTGTTTGTCTGGATTGGTACTTGGGACCTAAAGCTTCATTCAAACCAAATTTGTATGAGTACATGCTTGGCAGATATGACAAGCCATACTTGTTGCCAATGATCGCATTGGGTATTTCAACCAAATTCAATAAAAATAATACGGCTGATGAAACACTTTTAGCCGAAATGATCTATTATGGAAAGGCACATTATTTTGTTGAACGTGTAATGCCTGACTTAGAAGATTCACTAAACATTGGTTATAGCACTAAAGAATTAAAAGCGATTGATGCAAATCTCCCGGTGATATGGGGGCATTTTATTGACCGTAAAATTCTGTTTGAAACAAGTCGTAAAATTGTTGAACAATATACAGGCGAAGGTCCGTTTGTAAATGAGATCAGCAACGATTGTCCGGGGCGTATCGGCAGATGGCTGGGCTGGCAGATTGTACGTAAATACATGAATGAACATCCGGAAGTAACATTGCAGCAATTGATGGATGAAAAAGATGCAGGAAAAATATTTAAAGAGTCAGGTTATAAACCGCCGCTAAAGAAAAAATAATATTACAATTCAGAGAGTATTTTTTTAACCAGAATTTCTTTCGAATAAACATTTTCAGCAACTCGTCTTGCTTTGCTCTGTGAAGCAAGCAGACGAGTTTTGTCAGTTATATACGATTCAATTTTTTCTACAAACATAGATGGATCTAATGGATCAGCATAGAATCCAATCTCTTCCTGTTCGACCACCTCTCTTAGCCATCCTGAAGTATTAACAATAACAAGCTTTCCGGCCGCTAGGGTATCAAAAAATTTATTCGGACTGTTGGTTTCTAAAATAGGTTTTGAATCAAAAGAAATGTAAACGGCATCACTTACATTTAGCAATTGTTTAACGCCCTCTTTATTGCTGTAAGGCAAAAATTGAACCGTTGCAGAATCTATGTTTTTAAGATTTGATTTAATTTTTTCCAAATCAGGACCTTTAGCTTGAATTAGAAAGACAATATTTTTTTTAGTATGAATTGTACAATACTGAATAATATCTGCGAGATAGATTAAGTTGTTGGATAGTCCTGCGCTTCCTATATAACTTACAACAAATTTATTTTTTACATGGAAGGCATCTTCTAATACGGGTTTCTTTTCTTCAAATTGAAAAAAGGAACAATCGGACATATTGGGAACAACAACAACATTTTTATTCGGACATATACGCTGAATGCCCTCTTTCATACCAGGTGAAAGTGCTATGATCTTATCTGCGTGAGTATATATTTTTTTCTCAAGTGCATAAAGTAAATTTTTGATCATCGTATTTTTAATTGCGCCCATTTGTATGGGTGCTTCCGGCCAAAGATCACGTACTTCAAAAATGTATGAAATAGATTTTTTTCGTTTTAATAAATATGCAACAATGCCAACTGTAATAGGAGTTGAGGTTGCATAACACAAATCTATAGTTGATATTTTAAGAGAGGCGTCTAATGCCTGTCGTACAAAAGATAAAAATGAAAAACTTCTGCGGAAAAAACCAAAACTGCTGTCGTATGCTACAGGCAAATAATGTACCGTAATGCCATCAATTATTTTTACAACAGTATCCGGATGATTGTGTGAAGTAACGACAACAACTTCATGGCCCGCATCAACCATGCCTTTTGCAATGTACCACGAACGTATTGCACCGCCTTCGGAGGGCGTTTTAAAATATTGATGAATATAGAGTATTTTCATTAAAACTCTTTTTCGTACCAATTCATGAGCAATAGTACCGACCATAGTTCGGATGAACAGTCGCGTGTATTGCTTAAATGCAAATCAATAAGTTTGTTGATCGTTGTAAAGGGAACCCATTCGTAGATGGGGTGATTTTTATTTCGCAGTTGCGTTATGAAATTTGCGTTGCTTGGCTTTTTGATCCAATATCCAAAGGGCATACCAAATCCTTCTTTTGGTCTGCTTAAAAATTCTTCGCCATTGTTTTTCTTCAGCACTTCTTTTAACATCCATTTTCTTCCATTTTTAAGAAGAACCGATGGATTGATACCTTCAACAAACATGCGCAACTCCTTGTCCAGATAGGGTACACGTGCCTCAATAGAAGATCGCATCGTCATCTTATCGGTGAGCGCTAGTATATCAGATATTAAATATTTTGAACGGTCGTTTCGGAGGCAATAATTTAAATAATAGGAAATGTCTTCGTACGATTTTTCTTCATCGACTTCTTCAGAAGGGGCATTGCGTTCGATAAAATATTCAGAAGAAGAAAAATTGAGACATGTTTGAATTGGGTCAACGTCTAATAAGCCTGTAAATTTATTCCAAAGACGAAATACTTTTTTCAATGAATGATTACCGCCATCCGGAAGAATATTATAGGTGCCTTTAATTAATTTAATCGCAACGTCTTTATGAAGTAAATGATTTAGATAATTGTTGTAGGCATGATGTCTGTTATACCCTGCAAACAGTTCGTCTGCACCTGCACCATTCAATGCTACCTTGATGTGTTTTTTTGCATCTTCAGAAATAATGTGCGTTAAAAACAATGCTGAGTCGCCAATGGGCTGATCAATTGTTTTCACAAATTCAGGCAGCTGTTGCAACATATCGGCATGCACCATTACTTCATGATGTTCAGACTGAAATTTCTTCGCAGCCATCCGGGCATAGGTGATGTCATTTGTACCAAATGCTTTTTCTTCCATTGAGTTTGCAATGGTAAACGTTGGAAAATGCTTGTGACCTAAAGAATGAATTTTTGATAACAGCAATGTTGAATCAATACCTCCACTTAAATACAATCCTACAGGAACATCTGCCACAAGTTGGCGCGCAACAGATTTACCCAATAACTGATCGCAGGTATGTACAAGCGTTTCATCGTTTAATGTTTTCGTATCAAATGCAACAGGCCTTTCATAACGTTTGATCTTGAAATCATGGGCTTCAATTTTTATATAAGAAGCCTCATTCAATTCAAATATATTTTTATAAAACGTAAAAGGTTTGGGTACATATTTGAATTGCAAATAGTGTTTTACCTGCGTTCCATTAAATTCTTTTTTAACTAAACCACTTGCCAGTATGCCTTTGATCTCTGAAGAAGCAATAAAATAATCTTCATCATTATAGTAGTATACAGGCTTTATACCGCTTGGGTCGCGGGCTATGATGAGACTATGCTGTTGACGATCATAGAAGGCAAACGCAAACATACCGTTCAACTCATTGAGACCTGGCAATCCCTGTTCGATCATCCAGTGCAACAGAACTTCCGTATCCGATTCGGTTTGCCATTCGTCAACCGTAATGCGCTTCTTTAATTCTTTGTAATTATAAATAGCTCCGTTAAACGTTAGTGAGAAACGTTTATCTGCAGAATGAAAAGGTTGATTGGAATGCACATTGCGATCGACAATTTCCAAACGGTTATTGCCGATAAAAATTTGCTGCCCCTTAAATTGAAATGCAACAAAATCACTATTATCTGGCCCTCTATATAAAGTGGCAAGATTCATAGCTTTAATAGGGCCGCTGGTTAATTTGCCCTTCTTATCGATTATTATGTTAATTCCGCACAAAACTCACTTGAAATTTAATATGATGAAGTTACGATTAATTTTAACATCTCTTCTTGTAAGAATTCTGTAGTTTTTCGTTCATTTTTAATTAATTGTATATCAAATGTATATGTAAATATGTAGTAGTTTATTTTTATTTATGGGGCAAAAAACAAAATTAATAGCTTCAGTTATTAAACGAAGCATGTAAGAATCGTTAATTTTGGCACTTGAATTGTGTAGTTGACTTTAAAAATATCAATCCCTATTCTTTTATCTAAAACTTAGAATTAAATCATGTTAAAAAAATTTACACTCGTAGCTCTCGCAGCATGTACAGCATTTTCTGCATTTTCACAAAAACCAGACTGGGAAAAAGTTGATGCGTCATACACAAGATTGCCTTTAAAGCCAGTTAGTCCAATGGCTAAAAAATACAGCATTGAAATAGTGATGGATGCGGATGGCACAAACAAAGCTAAATTAGCTGATAGAGAAGCATTAATAAATAGCATAACTACAACAAATGCTCTTTTGGTTAAACAAGGAAAACAACCACAACCATATCCTGAAGACAACAGCTATTATCCTGTTGACCGTACAGCTGCATCTGTAAAATCAGCTGTAAAAATAGATGGTTGTCAGGAAGTAAGCGCTGCACCGGAATTTTCTGTTAAATTAAAATTTTCAGGATTTGAATTTGCAGGTACAACATTGAAAGAAGGATCTTCTCTTGTTAATGGTGTTTCAACAAAAAACTATTCTTATGAAGTTTCTTATACTTATAAAATTTCTTTTGAAGTTTTAAACGCTTCAGGAGAACTATTAAGAGATGAAATTTTGGGTGGAACAGATAAAGCATTTGTAGGAACAAAAACGAAGACATTCAGTACTGCTTATGAATTGGAATACTGGTGGAATTCAGAGGCTTCAAAACCAGCTAAAGTTGCTTATGATAACGACGGTTTTAAAAGAGCTATCGCAGCTGCTAACAATCAATTGAACAGTGACCTTGGATATACTGTTATTACAAAAACATTGAATGTAGCTACAATGAAAGACGGAGCTGTATATGCTGATATTATTACAGCATTTGCAGATGCATCTATGGGATATAATTATTTATCTTCAGATAAAAAGAAAGCAGATGATTATTTATTGAAATGTGTTGCAGTTTGGGAAAAGGCGGCAAAAGAATATAATCCGGCTGCAAAAAAACAACGTATTTCAGACGATGTAGCAGGTGCTTTGTATGCGAACTTAGCTGTTGCATATTGCTTCTTGGAAGATTGGGCTCAGTGCAATCACAATCTTGTTAAGTTAAAAGCAATGGATAAAGGCGGCAAGTTGACACACAAACTTGAAGAGGCTGATGCATTCAAGGCTGATTACGAAGCAAGAATTAAGGCGAATAAAGTAAACTAATTTATTTTAGTTGAAAGCATAAAAAAGGTCCTCGCTATTAACGAGGACCTTTTTTATGCTTTGATTTTTTTAGAATACCACATACAAATTTCTGTTACCGGACATACATCGCATTTAGGTGTTCGCGCCAGACAGGTATAGCGGCCGTGCAATATTAGCCAGTGATGCGCTTTGTGTACTTGCTCTGTTGGAATGTATTTCATCAACTGTTTTTCTACAGCCAATGGTGTTGTAGCAGTTTGCGGCACCAATCCAATTCTTCTGGAAACTCTGAATACATGTGTATCAACAGCCATCGTTGGTTGTTGCCAGATAACGCTTGCTATCACATTTGCCGTTTTTCTTCCAACACCGGGTAGTGTAACCAGTTCTTCAATTGTACTCGGAACTTCGCCATTAAAATTTTTGATCAGCAACTGAGCCATCCCAACAAGATGTTTTGCTTTGTTGTTGGGATATGAAATGCTTCGGATATAACCAAACACTTCATCTGAAGTTGATTGCGCTAAAGAATATGGATCGGGAAAACGTTTGAAAAGAGCAGGCGTGGTGAGGTTTACACGCTTGTCTGTGCATTGCGCACTTAAGCTCACCGCAACCAGGAGCTCGTATGGGTTTGAGTATACGAGCTCCGTTTCTGGTTCGGGTGAATGGGTTGAGAAATAATTCAGAAATTTTTCAAATCGTTCTTTACGTAGCATATCAGTAATTTACTGTTGCAAAGAAAGCGATTTTGAATAAGTTAAAATACGGTTGATGACATTTTCTGAAGGCTCCAGCTTAGACTTTGAAATCAACACTTTCGTTTTTGTATAATTGAAATACATTTCCTGAAAGTCTGCATCAATAAGCATCAACTCATTAAACTGAGAACGCTCTTCAGTACTTACTTCATCATAAACAAATCGAACAACATCATTTTGGGTAAACGTTTTTATCATACACAATCGTCTTTGGTTGCTTTGTCAGCTCCTTGCGAAGATTGATCAATGCATAACGCATTCTGCCAAGCGCGGTATTAATACTAACTCCGGTGGCATCAGCAATTTCCTGAAAACTCATGTCTGAAAAATGTCTCATCAACACTACTTCACGTTGACTTTCAGGTAATTTCTGAATCAATGAACGAATCAAACTTTCATTCTCGTTTTTAATCTGAATGGATTCAGAAGAATCTTCAGAAAAACTGAGCGTATTGAAAATATTCATTCCTTCATCCATAACGATGGTAGGATACCTTTTAGTACGTCTGAAATAGTCAATTGCTAAATTATGTGCGATGCGGGCTACCCAGGGTAAAAATTTGCCCTCTTCGTTGTATTGACCGTTTTTCATCTTGTGGATGACTTTGATAAATACGTCCTGTAAAAGATCTTCTGCTATGTAGCGATCTTTTACAATTAAATAGATAGTTGAGTAAACCTTAGATTTGTGCCTTTTTATGAGTTCTGCAAAAGCCTCTTCGTTACCATGTATGTATTGTGAAACCAATGTGGAATCGCAAACAGCTGACATTTTCATATCCGTACAAGTTTAGTTAACGTAGAGGTCTATCTCATAGGGTAGTGTTTAGTGGTTAAACGTTAGGCACGTGTTAAATGAATTTAAATATAGAAGCAAATGTTCATATTTGCAAGAATATATACCCATTACAACGAGAAAGTAACTGCAAGGTTATAATAATTTAATATTTATCAGATGAAAATGAATACAGAGATCTTTCTTTTGCTGGCTTTGGCCGGTATTGCAGTGGCATTTCAGACAGGCGTAAATGGTGCATTAGGGAGGCAAATAGGTACAATAGAAGCATCTTTCACCTCTTTTGCGGTAGGTACCATTTTTATTTTTATAGCCATGATGGTGTTTGGGAAAGGAAATATCTTTTTAATTAAAAATGTTCCCTGGTGGCAATTAACCGGAGGAATTTTAGGTGCAGTATATGTTATGACGAGTGTATTAATGGTTCCCAGAATCGGAATCGGCGGTGTGCTGATGCTGTTGATCATTGCGCAGCTATCAACCAGTGCGGTGATCGATCACTTTGGAATATTTACCGGAACTCCTATACCTATTAACTGGAAAAAAATTCTGGCATTGGGAATGATGTTTTCAGCGTTGTGGCTGTTTTATAAGAAATAGTTTCCAGTTACTAGGTACTAGTTCCTAGACAAAAAGAAGCGGTCGTGCTTAGTAAATTTCTCGTCTAGTTACTAGCAACTAGTACCTAGTAACTCAATCTAACAACTACTTTTTAAATTGAATAAAAAAACGGAACTTTAAAGAATGCGGTGCGCAAGCATCAATACCAGTAAAGTATAGTATATGAAAGGAACGGCTGTGGCGAAAAAAGAATATGCGCTCGATTTAGAATCGTTGGATCCCAAAAAATTTATCATCATAAAAGGTGCGCGCGTTCACAATCTGAAAAACATTGACGTCGCAATTCCCCGAAATAAATTAGTTGTTATTACAGGTCTTTCCGGATCTGGAAAATCTTCGTTGGCTTTTGATACACTTTTTGCAGAAGGCCAACGCATGTATGTAGAAAGCTTGAGCTCCTACGCCCGCCAGTTCTTAGGCAGAATGGAGAAGCCGGAAGTAGATTACATAAAAGGTATTTCTCCGGCAATTGCAATTGAACAAAAAGTAAATTCACGCAATCCGCGCTCAACAGTTGGAACGACAACAGAAATATACGATTACTTAAAATTATTATTTTCCCGTGTAGGCCACACCATCTCTCCGGTGAGCGGCAACGAAGTAAAAAAGAATACCGTTACAGATGTTGTTGATTGGGTGTTCACACACGATGAAGGCACACGTTTCATGGTGCTCGCACCATTTAAAATAAAGCACGATCGCAAACCGCACGAAGAACTTCAGATTCTGTTACAAAAAGGGTTTACCCGTTTGTATCTGGATGGCGAAGTGGTAATGATGGAAGAGCTTATCGAAAAAGGCGCGAAAGCCATTCCAGCGAAAGCAGATGCCTGGATCTTAATTGACCGAAACAGTGTAAATAAAACTGAGGAAGATGCTCCGTATCGGGTATCAGATTCTGTACAGACAGCCTTTGCTGAGGGAGAAGGGGATTGCAGAATTGTTATACCTGAAAAAATCACACAGGATTTCTGCGACCGCTTTGAAGCAGACGGAATTGTATTTGAAGAACCTTCCGCAAACTTCTTCAGCTTTAATAATCCGTTTGGAGCATGTCGCACCTGCGATGGCTTCGGACATGTATTGGGTATTGATGAAGATCTTGTAATACCGGACAAGTCTTTGTCTGTGTATGAAGGTGCAATTGCCTGCTGGCGTGGAGAGAAAATGAGCGATTGGCAAAAACCATTAATTAAAAACGGAATCAAATTCGATTTTCCGATACACAGAGCCATACAGGATCTATCACCTGAAGAACGACAATTGCTTTGGGATGGCAATAAATATTTTGAAGGCTTAACCGCATTCTTTGCTTATCTCGAAACACAAACGTATAAGATACAATACAGAGTAATGCTTTCCCGCTTTAGAGGAAGAACAGTTTGTCCGGATTGCAGAGGCACACGTTTGCGTAAAGACGCATCGTTTGTAAAAGTTGCAAAAAAATCCATTACAGATATTGTATTGATGCCGGTTGATGAAGCGTTGATTTTTTTCTCCGCATTAACATTGCATAAGAACGAAGCAAAAATTGCAGAACGTTTATTAAAAGAAATTACAAACCGACTTTCGTATTTAGAAAAAGTTGGTTTGGGATATTTAACATTGAATCGATTAACCGCGTCGCTTTCGGGCGGTGAGTTTCAACGTATAAAATTAGCTACATCATTAGGTAGTGCGCTGGTAGGATCCATGTATGTATTGGATGAACCAAGTATTGGTTTGCATCCGCGTGATACAGGGAAACTGGTTGAGGTACTCAAGATGCTGCGCGATATGGGCAACACCGTAATTGTTGTGGAGCATGAAGAAGAAGTAATGCGTGCTGCGGATCAGATCATTGATATTGGTCCGGATGCTGGCATACATGGCGGGCATTTAATGTTCCAGGGTGTGATCGACGATATGTTAGCGCACAGCGGTTCGTATACGACCGATTATTTAACTGGCCGTACATCGATTGAAGTACCGAAGCAGCGCAGAAAGTGGAATTCCTTTATTGAAATAAAAGGAGCGAGGGAAAACAATCTTAAAAATATTGATGTGAAATTCCCACTGCACACATTCACTGTTGTAACAGGCGTGAGTGGTTCAGGAAAGTCAACGTTGGTGAAGAAAATTTTATTTCCATCACTTCAGAAATTATTCGGCTTCTCAGGTGAATTTACGGGCAAGTTCGACCGCATGGATGGCGACATACGCGAGGTGACACAAATTGAATTTGTAGATCAGAATCCGATTGGTAAATCATCGCGTTCGAATCCGGTGACGTATGTGAAAGCATACGACCTGATCCGGAATTTATATGCCGAACAGGGATTGGCAAAATCACGTGCATATAAGCCGGGTCATTTCTCGTTTAACGTGGAAGGCGGAAGATGTGAGATGTGTCAGGGCGAAGGTATTGTAACGGTTGAAATGCAATTCATGGCAGACGTACATTTGATCTGCGAGGCATGTAATGGCAAGCGCTTCAAACAGGAAATTTTAGAAGTGAAATACAACGATAAAAGTATTTCAGATATATTGGACATGACGATTGAAGAAAGTTTGACCTTCTTCAAAGACAAACCAAAATTGATTGAAAAGCTGCAGCCTTTATCTGATGTAGGTTTGGGATATATTAAACTTGGACAATCTTCCAGCTCATTATCGGGTGGTGAAGCACAGCGTGTGAAACTTGCATCGTTCTTAGGAAAATCTCCGGAAGATAATAATGAACATATTTTATTTTTATTTGATGAACCGACAACCGGTTTGCATTTTCACGACATCCGTAAACTGTTAGATTCAATACAAGCATTGGTGAACAAAGGCAATTCTGTGATTGTAATTGAACACAACATGGAAATGATCAAGTGTGCGGATTGGATTATTGATATCGGTCCGGAAGGCGGCAACGGCGGCGGTGAAGTAATCTTCGAAGGAACTCCGGAGCAAATGCTGACATGTACAAAAGGGCATACAGCGAAGTATTTGAAAGAGAAGTTGAAGTAGTACTAATAAAGCAAAAAGCACCTACGAGGTTTTAAAAACCTCGTAGGTGTAAGGTCTACTGCTTCACGATTTTTTTACTATACACCTGGCTTTCATTTTCAATAGATAAAAAATAAATACCAGCAGTAAGTGCTGGCAAATTTGAAAGATCTATTTTTTGATCAGAAGAAGAAATAACCATTTTAGAAGTATATACTTCAACACCCAATGCAGACGTGATTCGTACAGTCCAGTTGCCTTGAATTAGATCTATTGCATTAAGAGAAATCGTATTATCAAACGGATTGGGCGCAACGATTAAATTTGCACTTGATGCATGCAGGGATTTTGTATCAAGAATTGTTTCTATACCATCACAATTATCATCTGTATTGAATTGTTTGATGTATTTTATATTTTCATAGTATATATAATCATAATCGAAACCACCACCACGAGTATATTTTTTAAGTCCCAGGCCTATTTCAAAAGTGAAGTACTGATCATACTCAAATGGATGATGAGTTCCGATCGACATTCCTTCAATGTTAGCAGCAAATACAAAATACGTCTTATTCGTAGGAAAAGATAGTATATCAATATGTGGAAAGTTTCCGAGCACAGACCAATCTGTAACAACCATTTTACAATATGTTTTGGTAGCAGAATAAATTCCTGAGTTCACAGCATCAACATGACATTGACTGAATAAATAAGTTACAGTATCGTTATTCAAAGAAACAGTTTTTGAAATAACTTTATATATATCAACTCCTATTCTGCCCGGATAGCCAATAGCTACACGATAATCGGGAGTGTATTCCAATATATCTCCTAATTCGTAATTAAAATATTCAAAATAATTAATTTTGTTTTCGCCAAGTTTAGAATTAAAAATATACGTTAGATTGAAATGGCTGTGAGGGTTATAAGAATTGTCTGAAAAAGGGAATGAATAAATAAGACCGAAATTTTCAGAAAGTTTAATAGAATCTTTAAAGCCGGAGGCATTTTCAACAATATAGGTTTGCACCAAGTCTGTATGGTTTGTTAAAACTGTTTCAGGGTTGTAATGATCGTATGTTACAGTATATAATACATTATTAAGTTTGAATGTCCATTGTGAACCAAGTGCAAGTTGAGTCTTAACAAGAACCGTATCGGTTTTAATTATAAAAAGATAATCGCCATTCGGTTTTTTAACCATTGAGTCCCCCCAAAAATTACTCATATAGCCCGCATCAAGCTTATTGAAATGAAAAACCGAATCTGATCCAACTAAAACTGCACTGTCAACTTCAATACAGTGGATCAATCCGGATTGAATAAAATTTTGAAAATAGCCGGTATACGAAAACTGATATTTATATTTATTTTTAAATGGTTGAAAATTCTGAGCCCTTACAGAAGGTGCAAGTGTACAAAAAAATAAAAGCGAAGCAATTACGAAAAATCTCATAGCTATATCGGTTAGTATAAGTAAGATATGTAAAATATTGGATTTAAAGAAATTTTAGTTCAGGCTTACTTTATCCAATGTTGCCAAACCAGCTTCCCCACCTGCATTACCGCAAGACCAATAAAAATAAAGCCTACAATTTTATTCAGCACCTTTTCAGTAAACAGTTTTGGCGTGTTTCCATAGAACCATTTTTTGCAGTAGTAGGCATAAATAAAAAGCATTACTAAACTGCCTGCGCAGACACCAACAACAAAGCCTGTCATATACAGCCATTCTTCTTTCATCCAGCCGATGCTTATGAAATAGGTGCTGTAACCCAACCAGAAAGTAATTTGAGTAAAATTAATTACACCAATAAATAAACCCTGTACAAAATCATTCGAGCCTTTCGGTGCTTGCTCATTGGCTGTAGGTTCAACATGTTTCTTCGTTAAAAAAAGATAGGCCAGTAATATAAAAATAGGTACAGCAATAAGTTCTATGAGATCACTGATGTCTTTATTCGCTAAGAAATAACGGGAAAAAATAACGGCAAAGAAACAATAGAAGAATTCAACAAGCACGGCACCACAGGAAAAAGCCATCGCTTTGCGCAAGCCTGTTGAGGTAGCACGTTTGATTGCTAAGAGATTAAAGGTTGAAGGCGGTATGGTACCAACAAAACTGATAATGAATCCGAGGAAAAAGTGGCTTGTAATTTGAAACATGCGTTAAAATAACGCAAAAAATAATTAATAGCTTTGTTTAACTATATGACTTAATAGAATGATAATGATTTATTGATTTGCTGTTAAATACCGATGCCTTCGCTTTAAGCGAAGGCATCGGTGTAGACATTAAAAGATTTGCTATCCAATTTTTATGATCCCCCACTTGCCTTTGTATTGCACCCATGCTTCACCATTTGTAATTGGTCTTAACGCATCGAATGCAAAAGGTAGAACAACCTCTTCCTTACTATTTATATATCCAACATGCTTTTCTTTTCGCAGAATAAATAGATCGTTTCCGGCATACGTTAAACCGGGGAATTTACATTCTAAAATTGTATTGCCAAATTGGTCTAAAGCACCGTAGGTTTTGAACACATTTTCACGAGCCCAAAGTTTGTCTTTATCCTCAAAGTGATTTTTAAAGTTTTCCTTACTTACAATAAAAACGTTATCCGAATCCGAACTACCTCTAATCTCTGAATAGTCAAATGGAATGATTGTATCCCCGTTGACATCAACACCTCCTTCAAATCCATCTTTAGACACTATAAATAATCCATTCTGCATTCCGCTGTATGAACTGTAATAATCTTTACTTACTACCTCGAAATTTCTATTAATAAACATGAATCCACCTTTTTCATTGTCTCTGTAATTAACCATGGCATATCCGTTTTTAAATGGACCTGCGCTAAGCCAATGTTCGCGTAAAACAAAAACCGTTGCCCCATTTGTATCTATATACTCCCTTACATAATCTTCTCTTTCTACTACAGCTAAGCCTTCAGAAAAAGAATTAACACTACGATATTTGAAATCAACTACCGTTTTTCCTTCTTCATCGATAAATCCATGTGCTGAATTATTTCCATCAGTAATAACGCCGATTCCTAAGGAGCCTTCAGTAAATTCTCTTTGATTCGTAAATATTTTTTTAACTTGTTTTCCTTGTTTGTTAATTAGAACACTTCCGTCATTATAGGTCTGGAAAAGATATAAAGGATAAAGTTCATTAACAGTATGTGCTTTTGTAGAAAATATAATTCCTCCGTTAGCATTGACAAGATTGTATACATCTCCATCTCTAGTAATGTAAGGTTCATCTTCTCTAATCGGAATAATGCTGATTGCAGGCATAATCTGTTCACCTTCATTATTAATCAGTCCATATTTTTTCAAAGATCGATCATAAATCATTAACAAATCACTATTATCTAATACACTTAGAATACAATTGCCAATGTCTAGCAATGGTTTTCTGGTCCATTGATAATCATCTATATTAATGGATGGTTCATTTACTTCTACAACATTAACAGAAGGTATATTTTCTTTCACTACTTCATTAGGCTTTATAAATTCCTTCCATTCTTTCTGCGTATACCAATTAACCAAATCAATAGATGTATCTGCACTCAAAAACTGATTACCGTCTTCTAAAGCATCTTCATCCAATGTGTATTTGTCATTTAACAGATCATTCGCAAATTTTTCTACAAACTCCGATACAGACTTAGCTATTACAAAAGCAACGCCATACTCATCATCTACTAATATAACCTGACCATAGATTCCTGTAGTATTCGGTGCTAAATCCAAACGAATGCTGACATGTGAACCATCAAATGCAATGCATAACCAATCCGGATTATTAATGTTTTGAGGATTTATTTCAAGAGAGCATTTCTTTAAAGGATAAATAAATGTTCTTGATTTATGATCGCTGATGATGCCCTCAATAGAATAAAACAGCATACCATAAAATAGAGAACCGCAATTTGCTTCTTCATTAAGTCCATCGTGCAATGCGTACAGCTCTTTAAAGTCGGTCGGCAATTCTTTATTTATAACAGATTCCAATTCTTCAATTGTTTCTTTCTCCGCGCCAGCGTTCAAAGACTCATTGAGAATCTTATCCGCGTTCTTTTCTAACCATCCATGAATCTTTTTGAAATTATCCGTTACTGTATTCATCTTTCGAAGTATTATAGTTTATTTTTATTGTAAGTATTTCTATCGTCTCATCCTATTCATAGAGTTAGCGTAGCACTCTATGAATAGAGTGGTAGTTTTTCTAGCGCCAGAGTTGCTATAGAATACCGATGCCTTCGCTTGAAGCAAAGGCATCGGTTAATTAGAATGTATAAATGTTTTTACCAGCTACCGCCTGAACCCCCGCCGCCAAAACTGCCGCCGCCGAATCCACCGAAGCCACCACCGGAACTACCGCCGCCAAATCCGCCGCCGCTGCTTCTGTAGCCGCCAAATCCTCCACCGATCATTGGTCCGAACAAACCGCCGCCTCTTGAACTGCCACCGTTGTTGCCTTGATTCTTGCGGTTAATAAAACCCATAACAATGATTACAATCAGGATGAATAAAAAAACATACAACGGATTAATCCCCTTCTGAACTTTAGGATCTGCTGTGTATTCATTTGCAGAGTAACGTATGATTGCGTCAATTGTAAAACTAATGCCGTTAAAATAATTGCTGCGTTTGAATTGTGGAACAAGATCCGCATCTATGATACGTTTGCAACGCATATCCGGCAATACACCTTCCATGCCGTAGCCCGTTGCAATGAATGCTTGTCTGTTTTCTTTTGAAATTAAGATCAGTACGCCGTTGTTTTTTGCTTTCTTTCCAATTCCCCACAATTCTCCCAGTTGAAAAGCATAATCCGAAATATCGTAATTCCCCAGATTACTAATGATAACAACTGAAATTTCTATGGAAGTAGAATCATTGAACCGATCAACCTTTTGTTCGAGCTCTGCTACTTCAGCAGGAGATAGCATGCCGGCAAAATCATTGATCAGCCTTGGCGGATTGGGCTTTGCAGGGAAATCGCTTGGTGAAGCAACGCTAGCAAGGCAGAAAAGTGAGAACAATAAAGCAATTAATCTACCTTTCATTTAATTTTTATTAAAAGAAATATCATTCGATAATTCATTGACATCATTTTTAGAATAGGGGAAGTGCTCGCTTAATTTTAAGCCCGCTTTTTCAATTCCTTCACACAATCCTTTTGCGTATAAACCATTCTTAAAATGAGTTAATACAGTTTCTTTGATCGAATCCCAAAAGCCTGCAGGCACTTTGGTATTGATGCCTGCATCACCTAGTATCGCGAATTTTCTGTCTTTCACAGAGAGATAGAAAAGCACACCATTGCGAAGCTCTGTTTTATGCATTGAAAGTTCTTTGAACACATCTGCTGCACGATCAAGCACATCGTACTTACATACATTTTCAACATGCAAACGAATCTCGCCGGACGTGGCTTTTTCAGCTTCATGTATTGAAACGTGAAGTGCAGAAAGTTCTTCGGTTGTAAAAAAAGATTGAGGCGTCATTAGAATTTTACCTCAGGAGCTTTTTCTGAACCTGCTTCAGATTTGAAATATCCTTTTTTCTCAAAACCCCAAGAGCTTGAGAACATATTATTCGGGAATGTGCGAATAGAAGTGTTGTATGTTTGTACAGCATCGTTGAAGTTTTTTCTTGCAACGGCGATTCTGTTTTCTGTACCTGCCAATTCAGCACGTAAGTCAGCAAATCCTTGATTGGCTTTCAGATCCGGATAGTTTTCTGTGATCGACATCAACTTGCTTAACGCAGAAGTTAACTGGCCTTGTGCAGCCTGATATTTTTCAATATTTGCTTCTGTTAATTGAGACGCATCCACTTTAACCTGTGTCGCAGCAGCACGCGCTTCAACAACTTTTGTCAATGTTTCCTGCTCGTATTTGGCGTAACCTTTAACCGTTTCAACAAGATTTCCGATCAAGTCATTTCTGCGTTGATATTGAACATCTACCTGAGACCAGGCACCGTCAACAGCTTCTTGTTGTGCAACCATGGTATTGTAACCGCAAGAACTGAATAGCATAGAAGTTAAAACAACAAACAAAGGAAGTAAGAACAGACGTTTCATTATGGTATGATTTTGTTTTGAGTATATAATAGATAGACGGGCCAACTTGATTTATATTGTGCCTATTTTAAAATTACAGGTTATGAATGTAAAAACATAACATTAAGAGAGGTATTTAAAAAGTAAAACAGTAGGGTAATATTGCGAAGAAGAAAGGATACAGATATTCATGAAGTCTAGTCCCGTTAGGGACGAAATGTCTGTAGCAAAAATAACCACAAATAAATTGTGCGCGAGTCCCATGGGGACGGCATATATAAAATAGATAGTGGTCGCTCCTATACGGAGCTCCGTACGTTTAATATGTTGTGTGATGTAGTTTTCTACAGATATGTAATCCCTAAAGGGATTATGTAATACCAAAAGCAGTTCCTTATTCAGTTCGAACAGAAACACCATCGACTGCGAAGGATTTCAGGAATGCTTGTTAAACATCATTCGTCCGACCATTTTTTGTGGTCAGACGAATTGCAAATATTTTCACATCAGGTTTTATTGAAACTCATAAGCACCCGCATCCGGAGTTGCATCGCGGGGAGCTCCGACAATATCATCGGGAACGCCTTCGGGAACACACAAGTTGATTGCAGGGGAAGTTGCTGTGAGACTGAAATTAAACTGAGAAGGACTTTTAAAAAGAGGATTTGAATTCAAAATATTTGATGAAGTACCTGTGAACGTTGATCGCCAGATAGAAGATTGTAAAAACAACTGTGTAGAATTGTAAGACGAAACTTCATCTATTTTATCACCCCAAACAATGGAATTGAATACATACATTTTTAGTATTTGTACGGTGCTGCCTAATAGCATATTCGGTTCTTCTCTGAAAAAGCCTGAAGAATAATTTGCAAAGGTGCAGTGCTTCCATACACCATAGCCCGCTGTGTGTTTGAGCAATGCCATTGGACAGTGGCTCATCACAACATTGCTTGCATTCAAATCCGTTTCTGCTGCATTGATCATTCCTTTGCTTGTATGCAATAAATATACGTGATCTAAAGTCAGTTCAGGAATTGTATCTGTATCAACAACAGGCATTAATGTAATTGCAGTTGACGCATTTCGGATGGTTGTCCAGGAGATAGAATTTCCGCTGCTTGTAGACTGAAAAATAATTCCGCCCCATTGCCCCAGATCATCCTTTGCAGATGCATCTAATTTGTCTGATGCAATCAATACAGAATCAAGTGACGTACCTTCAATAGTTAGTTTGCCTTTGACATTGATAGCAGCTGCGTTGTGCAGATATATTTTACAACCTGCTTCAATTTTCAATTCACAACCTGCATTTATATTAATGGTATCATAAATTACATAAGGTTTGTCGTTGGTCCAGAGGGTATTGCACGGAACGGTTTCTTTCACATAGAAATGTGCATCTTGTCCGTACGTTTCAAGCTGTACTTTTTGTTTGTTCGAATTGGTATTGAATAAAATAGAATCGCTTACCAGGAAAGGAAGATTCTGATTGGATGGATCCATCAAAACTTTAATCAATACATAAATACTATCGTTTCCAAGAATATCTATATCCGAAAGCGATGGACCGCTGCGGCCATTGACAATAATGCTGTAGGGAGAATTACTTCCGCCGGCCAATGAAATACTCGAGACACGAATCCTGTTTTTACTGGAATTGTGAACAATCAGCCGTTTGGTGATGCTTCCTACAGTTGTAAAAAGCGTATCAAAAAAAATAGTGTCTTCAGAAAAGCTCAAGCGATCGTTCGCACTTGTACTTAAGATCTCGTCTTTGGGTTTGCAACTGAAAAAATGCAGGAGCAATAGCAAGAAGAACCAGAAAGCTGAAGTTGTTTTCATTAAAATAGTATAAAAGAAAAGGGGCTGACAACGTCAACCCCTTTTAATATGAATTATGCACCAGCACCTTCTTTTAAACGTTCAGCATTTTCTGCTAAACGAAGCTCTTCAATAAAGCTGTCGATGTTGCCATCCATTACTCCGGGAAGATTGTGTGTAGTAAGACCAATGCGGTGATCGGTTACGCGGCTTTGAGGATAATTATATGTTCTGATCTTATCTGCACGGTCGCCGCTTCCGATCATTGAGTTACGTTCTTTACCAAGCTCGTCCTGTTGTTTTTTGTATTCAATTTCATAAATACGAGAACGAAGTACTTTCAATGCTTTCTCAAAATTCTTAACCTGAGATTTTTCGTCCTGACACTGAACAACAGTTCCCGATGGAATGTGTGTTAAACGAATCGCTGAATACGTAGTGTTTACAGACTGTCCGCCCGGTCCGGAAGAACAGAACGTATCTTTACGGATGTCGTTCATGTTTAATTGAACGTCTACTTCCTCAACTTCAGGAAGTACAGCAACAGAAGCAGCAGAAGTATGAATACGTCCTTGTGTTTCTGTTGCAGGGACACGTTGTACACGGTGAACACCCGATTCAAATTTCATCTTACCATACACATCATCACCGGCTACACTGCAGATAATTTCTTTGTAACCACCGGAAGTACCTTCAGTAGCATCGATCAGTTCCATTTTCCAGTTCATACGTTCGCAGTAGCGTTGGTACATACGGAAAATATCTCCGGCAAAAATAGAAGCTTCGTCGCCGCCGCTTCCGCCGCGTATTTCAAGAATAATGTTTTTGCTGTCGTTGGGATCTTTCGGAATTAAAAGCTCTTTTATAATGGCTTCAAATTCTTCTTTTTTTATGGCTAAACTTTCAAGTTCTTCTTTAGCCATCTCTCTGAAATCCGGATCTTTTTCTACATTCAATACTTTTTTTGAACTGTCAATATTGTCCAGAATATTTTTGTACTGAATATATACATCATTGATCTTATTAAGTTCTTTGTATTCTTTATTAAGAGATGTATAGCGTTTCATATCCGACATAATGTTTGGATCCAAAATCGCTTCGGAAACCTCATTAAATCGTTGTCTGATCGCTTCTAATTTATCAACCATAAGTATCTTTTGTAATTAATATGCAAAGATAGAAAAAGGAAGGCAGAAAAAGGAGAATATTGGCTATAAGCCTTCGGCCGGCAGGGATTTTTTGGACTCAACCACTGTTTTCAGACGATTCAGGCTTTCTTCGAACAAAGAACCTGCAATATTATTCATCATTAAAATAATGTATCTATCCGGCAAATGAAAACCTACGTCTCCATCCAGCGTGATTGTAACTTTCGAATCCGTCTCGGATTTACTTTCAATTTTAATATTTCCGTCTGTATTGAATCTGTTATTAATGAGCAATGAAAACGCAACGTGATCATCTAATTCATTATCAACGATTTTAATTTTTCCTTTACCTAATTTGTCTCCATGGTAACTTAATTCGCTGCCAATCCCTTGATTAGAGCCTGAGAACTGCTGTTCCAGGGAGTAATCTTTGTTTACGTTCAATGAAGTCCATGAACCCCATTTCTGTAAATTATTCAAATAGGGGAAAATTGCTTTGCTTGAACGTTTGATTTCAATGGATCTTTCAACATGAAAAGAAGAAGGCAAAAGCACACCTATCACCACTAACAATAAAATAATTGAGAGTAGAAATAATGTTCCTTTTTTAAAACGATTGCCAATTATTAACCGAGACATAGTATAATTTATGAAAAAACTTAACTCCATATACGCATGCAATCGCATAAGAGTTAATATTTTTTTAACTTATAGAAGTAGCTTAGCAAGAGTCCTTAGTTCAACACGGTAGGGGTTTAACCAAAACGTGAACAAGTTACATATTTTATTTAAATAATAATATTTATTGATCCGGGGCTGCAGAATCAAGTATTTATATTGAAATAATAAGGATGCATGCATAGTATTAAAATTCAAATGACTGATTCTAAAAGCCCTGTTAGTCAGAACATTTTATTTTTCTTGTTATTGAACTTAATTAATTTCAATTTTGTAATGAACCGTGTTGAATAAAAAAGCCACATATCATCTGATTATTGGAATAGCTCTTTTGCTTTTTACGCAATTAGTTATACCCAATTTACATCACCATCCTGAAAAGCAACATGCCCAAGGCATAAGTGCGTTAGTAGATGATGAATGTTTGATCTGTTCACTGAACATTGTTCCGGCAGACTTTATTTTACCAACACTTTTTTCATTTTCAGTGATTGTGGTGTTCCATACTTCTATAGAACGTGTATGGAATTCGGAAACACTTATTTTTTCAATATACAGACAAGGTAGAGCACCGCCGGTTGTGGCATTCGCTTAAACATTTCCCCCCTGAAACTTAGGGGGCATTCCGATTCTATTATTATAAATTCATTCATCGCGTGAAGAAAATTCTTTTTGCGTTGATTGGCGTTTGTTTTTTTTTTATTGAAACGCAAGCCCAAACAACGAAGCAATCCACTAATTGTACATACCAATTAAAGGGTATTGTAGTATATGCGAATAACAAGGAACCTGTTGACGGAGCTATGGTCTTTGTTGAAGAGTTGAACAATTATGTTCTTACAAATTCACAAGGAGAATTTCTACTGGACTCTTTATGTGAAGGCTATTACAAATTGCATATAGACATGCTTTTATGCGTGCACAAAGATACGGCCATACATGTTTCAGGAACTTCAACTCTTGCCATAGAAATTATGCAGCGAATGGAGGATGACGCAATTGTAATTGAAGGCTATAGGGTCAACAATCAGCCCGAGATTGGTTCGAAAGAAACACTAGAGAAAGAAGAACTGGCGCGCTTGCGAGGCACAAGTTTAGGAGAAAGTTTAAAATCTATTCCCGGAGTTTCTGCGCTGCAAACAGGCCCAACAATATTCAAGCCTGTTATACAAGGCATGTATGGCACACGTGTACTGATTCTGAATAATGGCATCAGACAAGAGGGACAGCAGTGGGGTAATGAGCATGCACCAGAAGTGGATCCGTTTATAGCAAGCAAAATCACAGTGGTAAAAGGTGCTCAATCGATACGCTACGGATCAGATGCGATTGGTGGCGTGGTGCTATTAGAGCCGGAAGCATTGAATACGTTTCGTGGCAACAAAGCGCAGATTAATGTAGGCGCTTTTAGTAACAATCGTGCAGGTGTAGCATCTGCAATTGTGGAGCATGGTTTTACAAAGATCCCTGGATTGGCCTTACGTCTGCAGGGTACGTTGCGTAAGGGTGGGAATACTAAAACGCCTGATTACTGGCTTAAGAATACAGGCTTTCAGGAAGCAAACTTTTCTTTTGCTGCTGCCTATCAGCGCAACCGTTGGGGGGTAGAGACGTTTTACAGCCAGTTCAACACAGAGTTGGGAATATTTGCAGGCTCGCACATTGGCAATGTTACGGATCTGATGAATGCGATCAATAGCGGTCAACCGGCGGTTACATCCGGATTTTCATATACGATTGAACGGCCCAAACAAATCGTGAACCATGAATTATGGAAGAACAAAGTGTATTATACATTTGGGAAAAACCGTTGGACAATTGAGTATGCACGTCAATACAACAAGCGCGAGGAATACGATAGTCACAAAGCATACAATCCAAACTTGCCGGATCAGCCGCAGTTGCAGTTCGAATTGACTACGCATAATATTCAATCCTATGTAGAACATAAGATCGGAAGAGTAAGAGGCGTTGCCGGAGTAAGCTATATAAATCAGTCCAATACGTATGAAGGGCGTTATTTCATTCCGAATTTTAAAAGCAATGCAATTGGAGTTTATATAACAGAATCGTATAAGATATCTCTGAAGACGAAAATTGAAGCTGGATTGAGATACGACTATAAAACATTGCAATCCTATTATTACGAGAACAATGTTTTACAATCTCCTTATAGAATCTTTCAAAGTCCGACAATGAATGTAGGTATGTCGAACGAATTAAGTAAGCACTTGAACCTTCAGACAACATTAGGGACAGCCTTTAGACCACCAAACGTAAATGAATTGTACAGCAATGGCGTGCATCATGGAGCTGCTGCGTATGAGATCGGCAATCCGGATTTGAAATCGGAGCATTCAACAAATCTCGCCCTGACATTAAATTATGTCTTTAAAAAATGCTTTGGGTATATTCATGCATATGGCTATTATTTCTCCAATTACATTTATTTAAAACCCATATTTCCGCCAACACTTACAATACGCGGAGCATTTCCAACGTTTGAGTATACGCAGGTAAAGGCAACGTACGGCGGATTTGATATTGCATTTAACGACAGTCTTACGAAGCATCTTATTTATTCCACTCGTTTGTCGCTGGTTAGCGCATACGATCGTTCGCAAAATGATTGGCTCATCTACATTCCTCCAACCAGGTGGCAGAACGGAATGAAATATATTTTTGCATCAAAAGGAAAGCTCATAAAACCATTTGTTGCTGTAGACGGGATTTGGGTTGCGCACAAAAGCAATACTCCTGCAAGCGGAGATTATATGGCTGCACCGGCCGCATATTTCTTATTACAGGCAGAAGTCGGCGCATACATAAAAGTTGCGAAGCAGGATATGCTACTTACATTGACCGGACAAAATTTATTAAATGCACGTTATCGCGATTATCTAGATCGCTTCAGGTATTATGCGGATGCTGCGGGAAGAAATATTATTATCCGCTTACAAATACCATTGGATTTTACAAAACATTAAAAACATTAAAACATGAAAATTTTACTAACAAAATCAGCAGTGCTGATACTTATTATATCACTACTTACTTCTTGCAAACATGATGATGGTGATGTTGCAAAACCTGCAAATCCAAACGAAACGGAACTTATAACAACAGTGAAGTTACTCGTCACAACTGGACTAGCTACGCGGACTGAAGAATATGCCTATAGAGATATAGATGGTGATGGAGGAAACGCACCAATTATTGATACAATACGATTATTTTCAAACACCTCGTATTGGGTTAGTGTGTTGTTGCTTGACGAAACTAAAAATCCTGTTGATACGATATCTGAGGAAATACTGGCAAATGAAAAAAACGCACATCAGGTTTTTTATTCCAAAATTGGCACATATAATTTAACAACAACTTACCTGGATTTTGATGATCACAATGTGCCTGTTGGCTTAACTGTACAATTAAATACAACAACGGGATTTACGGAAAAAACAAACAAACTGAGAATTGTATTAAAGCACCAGCCCGGCTTGAAACCTACAAGTGGCGTGGGTGACGAATCGTTAGGCGAAACAGATGTTGAGGTATATTTTCCTATACTGATTCAATAGTTATTTATTAGCTACCAACAAATAAAAAATCCCGTCAGGCTAATTAGTGTGACGGGATTTTTTATTTAAGGAAAAGAAATTAATATTGGTAAAGTTTTGCTTGCTGCACTTGCTTTTCCGGAGCGCTTACTTCTTCTGCACTTAAATTTGCTCTGAGACCTATAAAGAATGTAAGAATATTTGATTTAGATGGTCCGGCATAGGTTGTACTGTTGCTTTTTACCGGTTGGAATCTGTATTTATCATCGAAGAAATTACTTAATGTATATTCTGCACCAATGATCAATCCTTTCAAATGAAAGCCAATAGAAGCAGAATAGTTGAACAGATTGATGTCGTTGTCATAAAAACTTTTTCTTTTGCTTTTATCGCCATCGATAAAAACTTTTTCTTTGTAATCCAATTGCGTTAAAAATTCACCCGCAATGAATAGATAATTGTCTTCTTTAAAATTCCCAAACTTTAAACCAACAGGTACACTTAAGCAATAGGCACGGCTTTTAACAGTCATATCACTTGAGTTCTGTCTTGTTATAAAACCTACGTTTTTTATACCAATCCCTGTGTAGATACCAACTTTGTTATTGAAATCTTTATGCGCCATTAATGTATAATTTGCAACAGGTGTAAAACGCAAAATACTTTTTACATGCCCTCCAGCACTATCTTCAATCATACCTACTTGAAATAATGCTTTAGTTTCAAATACACCGTATATTTTGTTTTGTGAAAAGGCGGCAACCTGTATACATAAAAATGCTATAAGTAAGAGTATATTTTTTTTCATAGTGTTATTAGTGAGTTAGTAACCAATGTAAATTAACCACTTTGAAAACATATTATCAAGTTATTTTCAATAACTTCGCAGATCAAAGACATTATATACTATGCCAATCCCAGTACTTCAATTAAAAAAAGGCAAAGAACGCTCCATCAATAATAGACATCCATGGATTTTTTCAGGCGCTGTAGCCAAACTGCCGGACAATGAAGAGGGCACCATCGTTATGGTTACGGATTTCGAACACAAAAAATTGTGCTATGGTTTTCTTTCACATAAAAGTCAGATTGTATGCAGACTATTTGAATGGGATGACCTTTCAGAGAACATATTAACAGATGCATATTGGGAGACCAAAATAAAAAATGCATATGCATTACGATCGACAGTAATTAATTCAAAAAATACAAATGTATATCGATTGCTGCATGCTGAAGGAGATTTTTTTCCTGGCATTATAGCCGATGTATATGCAGATGTTGTTGTACTTCAGGTATTGATTCGCGGTGTTGAAAAGCTGGTTCCTGCAATTAAAAAAGCGTTGATTGAAATTGGGTTTAAACACATTTATATAAAGGCTAAGACTTCATCAACGGTATTGGAAGACATTCGTACAGGCAGCGGCTGGCTTGAAGGTGGCGTTGAAGTTCCTGTTGTTGTTAAAGAAAATGATGTGTTGTTTGAAGTCGATTTTATTGACGGCCAGAAAACAGGTTTCTTTGTAGATCAGCGTGATAATAGAGAATTGTTGCGCACCTATTCAAAAGGCAAAAAAGTATTGAACACCTTTTGTTATACCGGAGGATTCAGTGTGTATGCGGCTTCAGGCGGTGCGGCTGTAGTTGATTCGGTTGACATATCAAAAGACGCTGTAGCATTGGCAGGCAAAAATATGCAATTAAATTTCCCTTCATTTAAACACGGAACCATTGCAGCCGATTGCTTTGATTTTTTAGGAGAAATTGAAAAAGATTATTATGACATTATTGTATTGGACCCACCAGCGTTTGCAAAATCAGCCAAAGCTGTAGCAAATGCATGCAGAGGTTACAAACAAATTAATTTAAAGGCTTTTAGAAAAATAAAAAAAGGAGGACTGCTGTTCACGTATTCGTGTTCTCAGAACATTGACAAGGATCTGTTCCAAAAAATTGTTTTTGGTGCAGCAGCAGACGCATACCGCAATGTTCGTATCATTCATCAGATGCACCAACCTGCAGATCACCCGATAAATATCTATCATCCGGAAGGTGAATATCTGAAAGGCTTGGTATTATACGTGGAATAGATTTAATATACATCCTGTATTTCCAGGAAATCAATGCGATCAACCAAAGCACTATCGAGACTGTTGTTGTTTTGCTGCACAGAAAAATCCTCAAGCAATATGCGGGTTTCTTTCGTATTGATTTTCTTTAATGCATAATAACATTCGGCACGCATGTAAATGGATTCTGCAGGATCATTTAAAACAGCGTTTAATTTATCGCAAGCGGGCTTATAGCTTAATATACCAAGCCCTCTTGCTGCCTGCTCTCTGGCAAAAGAGGGAGATTCATTTAATTTTTCGAATAAAAAAGGACAGATAGTTGTGCCGGCATCTAACACTGGCTCAAGATAAAACCCTTTAGAGACATTCTGATTTTCAAAAATTGTATAATAATTCCGACCAATAAACGGGTCAAATAGAAATCTGCTTCCTAAATAAAACAGCAGTGCAAAAACTATAATACAAACGGATAAAATCCGTTTTGTTTCTACAAAGTACAAAGCTACAAGGACACAATTAATAATTACAAAGGATACATAATAACGTATTAGAAAGAGTTTATTACAGGCAGCAATGATTATAGCGGCTTTATCCTCGGCAATGATTTTCCATATATAATTACCCGGGTCTGTTACCACCCACCAAAAAATAAAAATCAGTATATTTACCAATAGGCAAATAAAAGCAACCAGAAAATATTTTTTCAAAGCACTAAGTAGCATAAAAGTTTGTTGTGAGGATAAAGATAGAAAAGTGAAATCACTTTAACACATTTTTATCTTCTGTAAAAATCAAGTTTGAATTATGGAATATTATAAAATGATAAAGTATATACTATATTTCTTGTGTAGCACATTGCTTTTTTCGATTGCAGGGAATGCACAGCAATTGGAGAATGAAAGCGAACTGCTTCTAAAGTCGCCTGATAATATTTATTCAGCAGTGGACCGAAATGATAATTATGTATTTGTATTTCAAACAAACTCACAATACGAATTTGTTTTCTTTGATGCAGCACATAAAAAAGCCGGCGATGCCACAATTGCAATTCCATCTGCTCAGAGGAAGGATACGTACCTAGGCATTGAATTTAAAGAAGATACCTGTTCAATTTATTCTTTAAATACCCGGACAAATGAAATTATTCAATCCAATATCGGCCGGGGAGGAAATTTTATGTCTAAAAAAACAATTGGCCGATTGGCATTTACAGAGAAGTATTTAAAGTGTATATCCTTGAATGACAACTTTTATATTTTAACGGCAACGCAAGGAAAGAATCAATTAGAGATCCATTCTATAGCGAATGATTCAATAATAAAAAATACATATCCTATTGAAATGCCCGATTTTTATAAAAAACTAAGTTCCGGAAATCATCTGCTGAATGAAGAAACACAAAGCTCGGTTGGTATTGATGCAATCAATTACAACATAGAGAACAATGTTAAGTCGGCACGTGCCACAAAAAAGATCTATGCTTTTCAAACGTACATATACCTTGTATTTGACGATCCGGATTACACACAAATCATTCAGATTGATTTGAAAAAGAATGTTGCCACCTACAAACAATTTGAGTTCAGTCTTGACCATGGAAATACTTCTTCAAAAAAACAGGGCAATTCATTTCTATACAATCAAACCTTATTCCGTGTAACAATGAGTCTGGAGCAGATGACTTTTACGACAGTGAACATTGAAACGCATGAAAGCTATTCAACCTTTTATGCTACACCGCACAATCCAATGAATTTTAAAAACGGACCAATCGCTCAGGAAAACAGCAGTGATAAGCTTCGGATTATTGATGACAATGCCACTTACTTTAAAAAGGTACTTGCCGGTGCATTAAGCATTGCGGTGAATCAAAAGGATACTACATATATTGTTGAGATTGGCAGCTATGAAGAAATTGTTTCAAATAATAATTACAACAATCCATCCATAAGCAGACCAACAATATCCATCGGTATGGGTATGGGTATGGGAGGTATGGGTATGGGCATGGGAATGGGTGGCATGGGCAGTATGGGATATGGTGGCTATGGAGGCATGTCTCCGTATAATCATTATGGTTGGGATTCCCCTGGTTATTACAATGGTTATTCCGGTTATTATCCATACAATAGTACCACTACGACCATTCGCACTATTTATGTGCACAGCATGCTAAATACGAGCACCTATGCCCATCAGGCCGGAATAGTACCTATTACCTTAAGAGAGCGGGTAAGTAATTTTGAAACGGAGACGTTTAAAAATCAGAAGCCTGAGCAGATTCGGGTAATTAACTTTAGAGATAAAATTTTGATCGGCTACATGATTCCGAATAAAAAAACCTTCAAACAATACTCTTTTTATAAATAAAATATAAAAGTGCGGTTACCTATGGAATTGTACAGGTATAAATAGACAATAGATAACACAAAATTCCAATTTATATCCTGTTAAAGTAAAAGCGGTACACTCCCAATGTGCCGCTTTTTTTATTATCTATAAAAATTTAATAGAGCTTATCTGAGCAGTTATTTCCTGTTCAAGAGCCGGAAATACATCTTTGGGACAATCTATAAAAAACTGAAATCCAAAACCGTTTTTATGAATACCATGAATAATAACTATTTTATGAACGATATTATTCTCATCTGTATAATAAGCCCAGTAACCAATGGAATAAGCTACTTTTAATAAACCATCACTATTGGTAAAGGTTTTTACAATTTTAAAATCCTTTTTTTTCTTAAACATTTCTAAGCGCGGCACTGAATATGCTTTGATGCCTGCACCACGGGCATTTTCAACTTTACAGGACTGTGTAACAACAAATAATTTAGCAGTATCTGTCTGTATAGGAATGCGCTGAAAATTTATAAATTCAGTACCGGTCCTTTTATCTTTGAAATCTGAAATTTCGGTCCATTCCATGGAGATTTGATACTGAACAATGCCAGCAACGTCAACAGTGGTAAAAGTGGGAGCTTTCTTCTTTTGAGCAAAGCCTGTAATACATGTACAAAAACAAATAGTGGAAAGGATTAGAAAACGCATGCGTGATCGTTATTTTTTATCTGAAATAATTTGCACCCAGCTCTTACAGCAATCGCCATAAGGAGCACATACTAAATAGTAATATACACTGCTTGTTAATCCATCTGCACAGAATTGATTTGCATACGAATCTGCTTTAAACACGCAGCTGTTCCATGGATTGTACACTTCAACTTTCCAGCCGGGATACAATCCTTTAATTTCAAAACAATCGTTTTTACCATCGCCGTTTGGAGTAAACAGGTTTGGAATATTTACATCTTCAATTTTAACAACACCCACTTCAGTAGCTGAACAATAATCGTTGTAAATATTTAATACAATAGGGTAGGTGCCGCCTTTACTATATTGATGAACAGGAGAAGCTTCATTAGAAGAATTACCATCTCCAAATGTCCAGAAATAGTTGAGTGGTCCGGTACTTGGGTTGCTAAGGCGGACAGTTGGTTTGCCATCACAATGGGTCAAGTTTTCCCAGTTGATGCCTTTAGCTAAAGTTGCGACATGAATGGTGATGGTGTCTTTGATCTTACAGCCATTTTCATCAGTAACATTTAAATAATAAGCACGATCAACACTTGGAAAAAATTGCGCATTACAAACAGTTGGATTTAATACTTGTGTTGTCGGTGTCCATGAGTATGTATATGTAGGGATGCAGGTGTTAAGTATTGTAATTGTATCCCCCTGACAAATTGTAGTATCCGATAGATTAACACCTAAAGCAGGCAATGGATATATGGTTAAAATCTTTTCTGCTGTATCTTTACCGATACAGGTTGTTAGATCGGTTGCAATTAATTTTACGTGATATACTCCCGGGTGTTTATAATAGTGTGTTATTGGTCCGGACCCCGGGATTTTGGTGCCATCCCCTAAGTCCCATTCAAAAGCAATGCCACCCGTACTTGTATTTTTAAAGACAACAGTAGCGGTATCGCAACTGGTAGTTTTAGTCATTGTAAAGTCTGCATTAAGACTGGATAGATCGTATTTAAAGCAAGCGTTATTGCAATTATAATTTCCCTTTTTTGAGCCATCGGTAACAGGAAAGACTGAAGTTGAAGGGTCAGGCCATTGCGTCCAGCAACTTGCACAAACAGATTGATACACAATACCATTTTTGTCAAATCGACTGGTACCGCCGTCTACGTGATCATCTTCGCCGATACCACCATAATAAGTTGAATACAGTAAACTGTTAAATTGTTTTTCTAACACGAGTAAATAAAAATCAGATCCATCGGTATTTGGAAAGAGTGCATTAGGTGAGACATCCATTCCATTGGTATTACCTCCTATATATAAGTTCGTCGGGTAATGTTCAATGGGAGTATAATTCACATTACCACCCCAACCAGCAATTAGAATATTATCACAATTATTTACTAAAAATGCAGTAGGTACAATATTTATAGCATTGGTGTGACTTCCAAATGTGGTAGATAATAATACAGAAGTTAAAGCCGGGTCAATTTTTTGAATAAATTGTGTAGTTGAAGCTTTGCCGTATGCACCTGGTGATATAGGAAAATCGCCAAATGTCTGTCCAAGAATATAAATGTTTTCAGCAGCATCTAATTGAATAAAAAAAGACTGATCGTAAGAAGAAGTACCAATATAGGTTGAAGCAATTAAAGAAGCACCGTCCGCACTGAGATGCGCAATAAAGCCATCTATATTGCCTCTGTATGTTGGGTTTAGACCAGTTGAAGTGCCAGGGAAGTCTGAACTTGTTGTTCCTCCGGTAATGTATACGCTTTTATCAGCTGGCACACGAATGGAATAACCTACATCATCATTAGTACCTCCAAGGAATGTATTCCAATACATAGTAGACAAAGTGCTGGAGAACTTACAAACATACGCATCGACTGTTCCTGCACTTCCATTGAATGTCTGATCGTATCCGGGAACGGAAGTATTGATAATATCAGCAGAGAACGTTTTTGTTACAATGTATACATCATCAAATTCATCGCAGTAAATTTCACCTCTGAATTGATCGCCATAATTTCTGGTAAGCGGATCTCCTAGATAGGTCATACCATCATTATTACTTCCACCCACAAGGGTTGAGTGTGTCAAAGCATTTCCGTTTTCACTTAATGTTGCAATAAAAAGATCAGAACCTCTGTCAAAAAATATTCCATCCCAAATTCCAAATGGTGCTACTGCAATTCCTCCGTTAAATGTTATGTCATATGCATCGGCAGTAGTAGGAAACTTGATTTTATTATCTCTTAATCCATCTGAACCTGTAAAACCAAACAACACCAATTCCTTTTTACTATTTACGATACAACTACTCGGCACTTCTGCTTCTGTTCCTCCCAAATAAGTTGCATATAAAATTTTCCCTGATGGGTCAAATTTCATAATAGCAATATCTGGATCCGTTTTGCCGTAATAATCAGAAACTGATGCAGGATCTTTAAAGTATTCTTGGGAGCCATTATATACAATTTGGTATGCACCTGTTGTTACAGGATATCCTAGATCAAATGCAATACCCACCATATACGTATTACCATCATCATCATATGTTGCAGAATTTCCCCAGTTATCAGCAGTTGATTTTGAGTAAGTAGAAAATATTAATTGTGGATCAATAACCAACGAATAGTGTTTATTGTATCCCTTAGGAAAAACAAAACTCAATACATTATTAATTAATTTAAATTGACAAGGAACTGTTGAACGAACACCATTGATTTCCTGATAGGCATAAGGCTTTTGTTCATAAAAATCAGTTACAGAAGTCTCAATGAACAATTCTCCGTTTTTTAAATAGACAGTATCAACACCATCATATTTCATTTGAATTACATAAGGATTTGCTCCTGCAGCTAAATGAAATTCATACTTAAACCCTGTTTCCTGTCCTAAACATACCAACGAAGTATTAGGGTAAATATCTTTTAAAATAGTTTTTGAAAATGCTTGAACATTGCTTGCCCATTTGCCAGGGTCATCTCCTTTAAAATAATTATATGCATAATTTTGAGGGTTAACCCCTGATGTAGAAGAAATCGGACTACATCCTAAAAAAGCAACTTCATAAGCATGTGCCTTGATAAGATTTGCTTGTATGGGTTGACCACCTCCGGCAGATCGTTCAGTATTTTGATGTGCTTCTCTCTTTCCATTCGCATGATGACCGGACATCGCTTCTGCATCATAAAAATTAAACAGAAAACGATTTTTTTCAATATACAATTGCCCTGAAGGTATATCAGCTTTATACAATACGTTATTTTCCCATTGACCCTTATTTTCAACGAATAAGCCACCTTTCATTTTTTCAGGAGCAAATTGTGCGAATAAAGAGAATGTTTGAATAAAAAGAGCTAAAAATAAAATGAGAAATTTACGGTTAAGACCCATCATTTTTGAATTATAGAAATACAACATCTTCTAGTACTTTATCCTCTGCCGCCTTGTTAAGTAACTCAACTACCTTGTGTTTTGACTGATTTAATTCATTTTTTAAAGGTGCTGAAGACAAATGGATATATAACTTCTTATTACGGATATATAAGTTCGTGGTTCTCTTGGCAATAGGAGTTCCCATGATTTTCTCCCAATTCTGAATAATAAAAGTTTCTTTGTATTTGCCACGCACCCGCAATTGGTCCATCCAGTGTTCGATGGCGTCACCAATACTAAGGGAGTCTTTTTTCCTTCGAAAATCTCTTTCGGGCTTGTTATACATAGATTTATGAATTCGGCTGGTTTGACTGGGTGATCTTACCCTGATCAATTATAAACATACGAAAATCTTTCGTATTTGCTTCAAAAAAGATACTGGAACGATCCGGGCGGGCATCTGAGATAAATAATTGACCATGAACACATTTTTGAACTAATAAAATCAGTTTTTCAATACGTACATCATCTAATTTATCGAATATATCGTCCATCAATAATATAGGAATATGTCCGGTACATTCTTTCAGCAATTCATATTGCGCTAGCTTTAATGCAATCACAAAAGTTTTCTGCTGGCCTTGAGAACCATACTGTTTAATGGGCTCAGAATTGATCACAAATTTAAAATCGTCTTTATGGATTCCTTTATTGGTGCGTTGCAGGATTACATCTTTGGAATACGAATTTTTGTAGACACTTTCAAAATCCGGATCCAGCACATTTGTTTCATATTCAATGTTTGTGTTCTCGTGTTCCGGGGAAAGCATGGCATAATATTCCTGAAAGATTGGCAAGAGTCTTTGAAGATACCCCGAACGTTTTTCTGCAATAATTTTACCCGACTGCAATAAGTTATGATCGTAGGCATCCATCAAAATCCGGTCGATTAATGCACCTTCAGCAGCAAGTTTTAACAATGCATTGCGCTGTTTAATAAAATGCGTATAGCGAATCAATGCTTCCAGGTAAACAGGGTCTGCCTGAGAAAATAACGTATCAAAAAAACGTCTTCGATCTTCTGCACCGTTTCGGATCAGATCGGTATCATGAGGTGTCAGAACAATTGCCGGAAATTTGCCTATATGCTCTGAAACTTTGGTATATGATTTTTTGTCGACCGTGAAGCTTTTCTTTTTTCCATCAAAATCATATTGAAGCTTAAATTCCTTAGAATTTTCTTTAAACCAGCCCAGAGCTGAAAAATATCCTTGATTGGCATGGATCATTTGTTGATCCGTTGTACTTAAAAAGCTCTTAGTCAAACACAAGCAGTAAATTGCATCCAGCAAATTCGTTTTCCCGCTGCCGTTTAAACCTGCCAATAAGTTAATTTGCGCAGAGAACGAGAGCTCTAACTCCACGTAGTTCTTAAAATTTAGCAGGCTTATTTTTTCAATATACATGAATTTTGTTTATTTTAGCCCTTCAAAGTATACTGTAAACAGCATAATTAAGAAGAGATGGCAAGTGTTAAAGAAAAAGCGAAGGATAACACTAAAACAAAGGTAGAATCCGCAGGAGCATTTACCAAAGAAACATACCTATTCTGGTATGAAAAAATGCAATTGGTAAGAAAATTTGAAGAAAAGACAGGACAACTTTACGGTCAGCAAAAGATCAAAGGTTTCCTTCACTTATACATAGGTCAGGAAGCATGTGCTGCAGGAGCAGTATCAGCATTAAAAAAGGGCGATCATTATATAACAACTTACCGCGATCACGGCCAACCATTGGTTTTGGGAACAGATCCAAAAGCAATCATGGCTGAGATGTATGGTAAAGTAACAGGTACTTCCAGAGGTAAAGGCGGTTCAATGCACATCTTTGATAAAGAAGTAAATTTTGCAGGTGGTCACGGTATCGTAGGTGGGCAAATTCCATTGGGAGCTGGTTTGGCTTTTGCAGAAATGTACAAAGGAACTGACAATCTATGTATTTGCTACATGGGTGACGGTGCAGTTCGTCAGGGTGCATTGCACGAAACATTTAACTTAGCAATGTTGTGGAACATCCCGGTAATCTTTGTAATTGAAAACAACGGTTATGCAATGGGTACTTCTGTTCAGCGTACTTCTAACGTTACAGAATTATACCAAATTGGTGAATCATACGATATGCCTTCAGAAGCAGTAGATGCAATGAGTGTAGAAGAAGTTCACTTGTCTGTTGCAAGAGCTGCTGCACGTGCAAGAAGCGGTGGCGGTCCTACATTATTAGAGTTCAGAACATACAGATACAAAGGTCACTCTATGTCTGACCCTGCTAAATACCGTACAAAAGAAGAATTGGATTCTTACAAAAATCAAGATCCGATTCAGCAAGTACGCGAAACGATCCTTTCTAAAAAATTCGCTACTGAAGCAGATTTAGAAGCGATCGATGCAAAACTAAAAGCAATCATCGACGAAGCTGTTAAATTTGCAGAAGAGTCACCATACCCGGATGCTTCTGAAGCCTATACAGATGTGTATACGCAAACAGATTATCCATTTATCATTGAATAATTACCGAATACTTTTTACAAACCAATAATGGCTGAATTAACCGAAAAAAGTGCAACTCAAAAGGCACAAACCGTAGTTACAACTAAAGTGAATATGTCTGCTGAAGAATTAATTGAAAAATACAAAAAACCTGCACTAGTAGGTTTAGCTGTTGTTGTAGCATTAGTTGGTGCATTTACCTTCTATAAATACAATCAATCTGAAAACAATACTGCAGCACAATCAGAAATGTACCAGGCTGTATTCTTCTTCGAACAAGATTCTCTGGAACTTGCATTAAAAGGAATTCCTGCAAAAGAAATCAAAGGATTACAGGAAGTAGCAGATGAATATTCCGACACAAAAGCAGGAAAGCTAGCTGCATTTTACACAGGTGTTATCTACTTGAAGCAAGGAAAATTCCAGGAGGCAATTGATTACTTAGACAAGTTTGATACGAATGAAGGAATTATGCAGGCACGTGCATGGAGCCTTATTGGCGATGCGTACACAGAGTTGAACGACAACGACAATGCGATTTCGTATTATAAAAAAGCTTCTGAATACAAAGAGAACGAACAATTAACGCCATCATATTTAATGAAGTTGGCATTGGCATACGAGTTGAAAAGCGACTGGAAAGAAGCGGCAGCAACATATGATAAAGTTATTACTGAGTATCCTAAATCTCAGGACGTATCAGATGCCAAGAAGTATAAGGCAAAAGCAACTGCTTCCCTTTCTGCTTCCGAATAATTCATTTTAATAAACGAAAGTCAAAAAGGGATAAAGCAAACGTTTTATCCCTTTTGTTGTATATAGAATAAAAGGTATGTCTAGTGCAGATAAAAATTTAAGCAGTTACTCAGGAGAAATTCCCAACCTGTCTACTAAAAAATTCGGAATCGTAGTTGCTGAATGGAATGAAGAAATTACTGAAGCATTGTATGAAGGCGCAGTAGAGGTATTATTAAAACATGGCATACCGACAACGCATATAATTCGTAACAATGTACCCGGGACATTTGAATTGAGCTTAGGTGCACAATGGCTGGCAGCAAAGGAATATGTTGATGCAGTTATTTGTTTGGGCTGCGTAATTCAGGGTGAAACAAGACACTTCGATTTTATTTGTCAGGCAGTAGCCATGGGTATTACAGAAGTGAACTTGAAATACAATAAGCCTGTAATCTTTGGAGTATTAACTACAGACAATAAAGATCAGGCATTTGATAGAGCAGGCGGCAAGCATGGAAACAAAGGTGATGAAGCTGCTATCACGGCATTGAAAATGCTAGCACTGACAAAATAATAAATTAAGTAAAACAATTAAGAATAATATATAATGAAAGTTCTAAAATTCGGAGGTACTTCAGTAGGTAAGCCTGAGCGCATGCATTCTGTTGCGCAATTAATCTCTAGCCCGGATCCTAAAATAGTTGTATTGTCGGCTGTTTCAGGTACAACAAATGCATTGGTTGACATATCAAATAAGCTTTCAAAGCAAGACACAAAAGCTGCAGAAGAAGCAATAGAAAAATTGTTTGGTCCATATAAAGCATTCGTTGAAGAACTTTATTCAACTGAAGCCGGAAAATCAAAAGGTCATGCGATTGTGAAAACATACCATGATTTAATAAAAAGTTATGTTGGCAAAGCTGGCTTTGGAGATAAAGAAACGCGTTTGTTTCTAGCACAAGGAGAGATTATTTCTACAAATCTGTTTCAGGAGTATTTAGCTGAACAGGGCTATTCATCTGCGTTACTGCCTGCATTGGAATTCATGAAGACCGATGCGGATAGCGAGCCGATGCTTGATTACATCGAAGCAAAACTAAATGAGCAATTAGTTAAATTTCCTAACAAGCATTTATACATTACTCAAGGATATGTTTGTTTGAATTCAGATGGCGAAGTTGATAATTTAAAACGCGGGGGCTCAGACTATACAGCAACCTTAATTGGTGCGGCATTGCGTATGGAAGAAATTCAGATCTGGACAGACATTGATGGTATGCACAACAACGATCCACGCATTGTTAAACGCACATTCCCGATCCCTGAAATTTCATTTGATGAAGCAGCAGAGTTAGCGTATTTCGGAGCAAAAATTTTGCACCCAACATGTATCCGTCCTGCACAAGTACGTAAAGTGCCTGTACGTTTATTAAATACTATGCAGCCGGAACAAAAGGGCACTGTAATTAACAGCACACCTTCAGACCGCGAAATCACTGCGATTGCGGCAAAGGATGATATTACTGCAATTAAAATCAAATCAAGCAGAATGCTTCAGGCACATGGCTTCCTGCGCAAAGTGTTTGAAATATTTGAAAACTATAAAACATCGGTTGATATGATCACAACTTCTGAAGTTGCAGTTTCATTAACGATCGACGATGCTAAAAATCTGGATCAGATTGTTAAAGAATTAAAAGAATTCTCTATTGTAGAAGTAGACAAAGATCAAACAATCATTTGTGTAGTAGGAAGTTTTGGTAGTGAAAAGATAGGCATCAGCAAACGTTTGTTTGATGCAATGGAGACAATTCCGGTACGTATGATTTCTTATGGAGGAAGCTCTTCAAACATCTCTATCCTTATCAATAGCAGCTTAAAAAATGAAGCATTAAATGCATTGAATGAGAAGCTGTTTTTTCATGCAGAAGCAGTAAAGTAGTTTCCAGTTGCTAGGTACTAGTTACTAGACAAAAAACAGAAGAGTCTTTTACATCAATAGGAATGTGAAAGACTCTTCTGTTTTTTAAACGACTAGACGATAAATCAATATCAAGTAAGGATGGAAATTATTACCTCGTCTAGGCACTAGTACCTAGCAGCTAATCACTACTTTTCAAAATGTCCCAAACCAAATCTGGCTCAAAACCTCTTGAAATTAAATACGTGGCAATTTTATACGATTTTTGATACGGATTTTTCAAAGATATTTCAGTTGATTTTTTGGCTATAATGAGCGCAATTGTTTCTAAATAGTCGTTTTCGTCGATCTCTTTTAAACCCGACTTGATGCAATAAGGGCTTAATTCCTTCATTTCCAGCGCTCTTGAAATTTTCAAACGCCCCCACTTTTTAACCCTGAATTTCCCTCCGGCATACGCCTTTGCAAAACGTTCTTCATTCAAAAAATTATCCTCAATTAATTTTACAATAATTACTTCAACTTCATCTGAATTTATGCCATATTCGTATAACTTTTGACGAACCTCTTGTTGGGTACGTTCTTGGTATGCGCAAAAGGATGCAATTTTTACAAATGCTTGAGATGAAGTATAAACTTTTGTAGTCTTTGTAGTTGCCATTTTGTGTTCGATAACTTTAGATATTAGGTATAATTGACAAATAAAAAAACATTAGCGATCCTGTTAACAGCAAATGGAGTTTCGAGCTTTGCTCAGGGTTTCACTATGATGTCTATACCTTATTATTTTAATAAAATAGGAGATTATTCTTTTTTTAGCTTAAGCTTAACAGTAATCACATTAGTATCTTTATTCTGGGCGCTTTACGCAGGCTCCATCATTGATGGTTTCAATCGTAAAGATGTTTTCCTTGGAACAAACTTTGTTGGAGGCATCGTTATTTTATCCATCGCCTCACTCGGCTTTAAAGAAGGAGAACTCACGAATATATTAATAATATTGGTTTATGCATTAACCATGTTTGGTTATGTGATACATTATCCCAATCTGTACGCCTTTTCACAGGAATTATCCGAGCCGAAAGACTATACAAAGATAACATCTTTAATTGAAATCGTTGGGCAATCAACAGTAATGGGCTCTGCCATCATGGGTACCATGTTGCTGAAAGGCATCACTGACTTTCATGTACCATTCTCGAATTCTGTGATAACAATTGAAAGATGGGAGATTCACGAAATTTTCCTTTTTGATGCGATCGCTTACTTTGTTTCGTTCCTGATCATTTTATTGATTAAATATTCACCAAATATGAAGCTGGTAATTTCAGACGAAGGTTCATTGTATGAGCGTTTGAAGACGGGTTATATGTATTTGAAAAACAATCAGCTTGTTGCTTTGTTTGGAATCTGTTCATTCACAATTTTTATAGTAGTATACATCGAGCAATTTGCATTGATGACACCATACGTATTAAATCACTTGCATGAAGATGCTCCGGTACTTGGTCTTACAGAGTTAATGTACGGCTTAGGGGCATTATTTTCAGGCGTAATTATTCAAACATTGTTTAGTAAAATGCCTGTTTTAAAAGCAGTTGTTTTATTGACGTTTGCTACAGGCGCGATTTTCTTATTGAGTTCAATGACCTGTGCAATCATCGTATTTATCAATGTTGCGTTCCTGAAAGGCTTTACGAATGCGAGTTCACGTATCTTTCGAGTAACATATTTATTCTCTTTGATTCCAAATGAATTGGCAGGGAGAGTGAACAGCTTCTTTAATGTAATGAATACGGTATTCAGATTGATTTTCCTTTCAATGTTTACACTGCCATTTTTTATGGAAGGCTCAAATGTTGTATACGCATATGGCATCTTAGCCGTATTCTGTTTTATAGCAGGTGTGGTATTGTTGATCTATTACAAGCAGTTCTCGCAATTAACCGAAGGCATGAGTTCTCATGATAACGACCATTGACATATCGGTTGAGCAGTTAGCAGCGATCGTAGATGGTAGCTGTATTCAACTCAACGCGCCAAAAACAATCGTAAAACAATTGTTGATTGACAGTAGAAAATTGATGGCTCCACAAGGAGCTGTTTTTTTTGCTATTGATGGCAAGCATCACGATGGCCACGATCATATATATGAATTGTACCAACGAGGTGTTCGGATTTTTATAGTTGAGAAAAAAAACAACCTGGAACGATTCCCTGAAGCAACAATCATACAGGTATCTTCTGCTATAAAAGCATTGCAAGCATGTGTAGCATACAGAAGAGCGCAATTTGCTATTCCTGTCATTGGAATAACAGGAAGCAATGCAAAAACAATCATTAAAGAATGGCTTAGCCAGATTCTTAGCGGCGATTACGCAGTAGTTAAGAGTCCGCGAAGCTATAACTCACAAGTAGGCGTTCCCTTGTCTGTATGGGCAATAAATGAACGCCATCAATTTGGCATATTTGAAGCGGGCATTTCAACAATAAAGGAAATGCAGGCTCTTGAAAAGATCATTAAACCTTCTATAGGAATTTTTACAACGATCGGTTCAGCACACGATGAAGGCTTTGCAGATCGCGCAGAAAAAATTCAGGAAAAATTGAGGCTTTTCAAAACATCAGAGGTTGTTATTTATTGCAACGATAATAAAGCAATCGAAAAGGAAATACATAAAGCAAAGCTACCTGTATTTGACTGGTCTCTGAAAGGTTCTGCAGCGGTAGAATATAAGATCAGAACTACGAACACTTTTCAAACAGAATTGGATGTTAAAACCAAAACCATATCCGGTGTTTTAACTGTTCCATTCGTAGACGATGCATCTCTTGAAAATGCGCTGCATATAGCAACAACATTATTATATATTGGATATTCCATTCAGGAAATTTCAAGAAAGCTTTCTCAATTACGTCCGGTTGAAATGCGATTGGAGTTGAAGGAAGCAACCAATGGCTGTTATGTGATCGATGATTCGTACAACAACGACCTTGCAGGTTTGTCCATTGCATTGGATTTTTTAGATCACGTAAAACAAACCGATAAAAAAACACTGATACTTTCAGATGTATTAGAGTCGGGCCTGCAATCGGATCTATTGTATAAAGAGGTAGCAGCGTATTTAAATGCTGCGAAACTTGACAAAGTTATTGCTATCGGCGAAGAGATTGCAGCACTGAAAAAATGGTATAACAAAGAAATATTTTTCTTTAAAACGACAGATGATTTCACTAAAAACCTGAACAGTTTTTCTTTTGAAAGAGAAGTGATACTGGTGAAAGGTGCACGAATGTATCAGTTTGAAAAAATTGTTTCATTGCTGCAGTATAAAATCCACGAAACTGTTTTAGAAATAAATTTAGATGCATTGGTTCATAATCTGAATGTTTACAGAGGAAGACTAAAAGCGAACACAAAAATCATGTGCATGGTAAAGGCTCTATCCTATGGGAGCGGTGGCTTTGAGATTGCTCAGTTATTGCAATACCATGGTGTAGATTATTTGGCTGTTGCCTATGCAGATGAAGGAGCGCGTTTGAGAGAAAATGGAATTACATTACCCATTATGGTAATGAACCCTTCCTTGAGCAGTTTTGATACATTGATTCAATATCAACTGGAGCCAGAGATCTACGAGCCAAATCTATTAGATCAAATCATAGATTATGCGCGTGCAAAAAAGCAGCGCATTGATATCCATATTAAGTTGGATACGGGTATGAAGCGTTTAGGCTTTGAACAGAAAGATATTAACGATATTACAGTACGTTTGAAAGAACAGGACCAATATATAAAAGTACTGTCTGTGTTTACGCATTTAGCAGCTTCTGATGGAGCAGAACACGATGTCTTTACAGATCGTCAGTTGGCAATTTTTGATTCTATGACAGACAAACTATATACAACACTTGGATATTCTTTTTTAAAGCACGCAACGAACTCGTCAGGTATTATGCGCTTCCCTCAAGCACATTATGATATGGTGCGCTTGGGTATTGGTTTGTATGGAGTTGAAAGCGCTGGTTTATATCAACATGAATTGCAGCCGATCAGTACATTTAAAACACACATCTCTCAGATAAAAGAGATTACTTCAGACGAAACGGTTGGTTACAGCCGTAAAGGTAAAGTTTCGCAGGCTTCAAAAATTGCAACGATTGCAGTAGGGTATGCAGATGGCTACGATCGCAGAAACAGCAATGGGGTAGGTGTTGTGCTAATAAATGGCATACGTTGTCCGATCATTGGAAATGTATGTATGGATATGTGTATGGTTGACATAACGCATGCACATGCTGAGCAAGGAGACGAAGTAATTCTCTTTGGAGAAAACCCATCTGTGATAGAATTGGCGAAAAACATTAATACCATTCCATACGAAATTCTCACAAGTGTTGGTGCGCGCGTGAAACGTGTTTTTTATTCAGCATAAAAAAAAATTTAAATTTTAAAGTAAATGAACTTAGAAAAGACAATCGTGTTTCTTTTGGTTTTACTTACAGCAGTAGATATATTTTTTCAAGCAGTGCTATGTTATGAAATGTATGAATGCGCAAAACAACCGAATACCTCTGTGGGAGATATCTATTGGTATATCCAATTATTGTTAAGAGCTACAATTTATATAGTAACGTTTATTGGTATCTATAAACTTATTAAACGCAAGAGTATTGAATTGGTAGATGAGTTTAAGCTTTCAATTTTTTATTCAGTGATTGTAAATATCTTTTGGTATTTACTGCTTTTGTTAAGTAAGGAAAACTCTAATTTATCCCATTTACATCTACTTCATGGTGAAACTTGGCATGGGTATGCATTATTTATTCTCAATGCCGGGTTTGTCATTTTGGTATGCATTTATTTTTTTAATAGAACAGAAAAAAAAGAAACGAATACTGCAGCACCAGCAATTCCAAAGGCGCGGTTTATCAATTGGATTATTGATTTCGCTCTTATTTCATTTTTTACACTTTCACATTTTAGCAATTTTCAACGAGACCTTATTTTGCTGGATTTCTTCACGCAACGTGAAAGTATTCAGATACTTTTCTTTTTGAATACTTTCCTGTATTATTTCGTTTTGGAATCTCTGTTCCTTCAAACCATAGGGAAATTGCATAACAACTCTTTTGTTGAATATGACGGGAATAGGTTTACAGCGATTCTAACGAGGACGTTATGCAGGTTTATTCCATTTGAAGCTTTTACATGTTTTAACAATAAGGGATGGCATGATTTGATATCTAAAACAAGAGTGGTTCTTTTAAAAAAAGAAGTATAAATACATGCCGTATAAAATTGATTAGTATTTTAAATTATATTTTCATGATTAAGAATAACTATTTTTCAATTCGTTTTATAATACTTTTGATTTGTGTAACATGTATTTCCTGCGATCGGAGTAGACCTGTGACTACTTACGGTTTCAGTCAGGACTTTAAAAATTATACAGTCTTTAACACAGGAAGCTATTGGGTGTATGAAGATTCTGCGAGCAAAACGATTGACAGTATTTATTTGGTTAGGCATCAGTTTTCTTTTATTGAAGAAATAGATGGTACAATGAAATATCAATACTTAGAAGAATGGAAACACTCATCTTTAAACCAGAGTACTCTTTTTTTCAAAGGATATATACCTTCTGGTGAAACAAAAGCAATGTATGCGGAAACTGTACCACCCATTTTAAATCCCGGCATCACTTATTTTGATGGGGAAATTGGTACCGCACCAGACTATACCTATAATATTTACTACGAAGAAAAAAGAAATAGTATTTCTTTCCAAGAAACATTCCATCACGTTAAAGTTTTCTTAAGCTTTTACCAACAATACCCCAATCATGCAAAAAGATGGTATTATGCAAACCATATTGGCTTAGTGCGCAAAGAACTGTATAATGGTCAGGTATGGAACTTGATCCGATATCATGTCTCACAGTAAAAGTTAAGAGTAGAAATTTTTTATATAAATCCAGCCAAACGATTCTAATGCTCTTGATATGAACAATGTAAAGAGAACATGCAAATTATAGCTGTTTTGAGTTGCAGGGCACGTCTTTGGATTGTACCTTTGTTTAAATTAATTCTAAATAAGAATGGCCGAACCAGTTAAAACGGTTGCAGATTTACGCATAGGAGAAAAAGGAACGATTTGTGGTTTTACCGATGAAGAAACTTCTTTGAAGCTTTTAGAAATGGGTTGTTTGCCAGGCTGTGAAATTGAATTGGATCGCAAAGCGCCTTTAGGTGATCCGATTTGCATAAAAGTATGCGGATACAACCTTTCTATGCGATTAGAAGAGGCTTCAACAATTTTACTTTCTTAATTATTCTATAGCTCAAGATGAAAAGACTTAAAGTAGCATTAATTGGCAACCCCAATGCAGGCAAATCTTCTCTTTTCAATTATTTAACTGGGCTGAATCAAAAAATAGGAAATTTTCCCGGTGTAACGGTTGATAAAAAAACAGGGGTATCTACTCTTAGTGCAGCCGTACAGGCTGACATTATTGACTTACCGGGCACCTATAGTATTTATCCGCGATCGTTGGATGAACAAGTTGTGTTCGATTATCTGATAGAAGCACTTCGGAATGAAGCACCGGATATTTTAGTTGTAGTAATTGACGCGTCAAATTTTAAGCGCAATCTTTTATTATTTACTCAGGTAAAAGATCTAGGCTTTCCAGTTATTCTTGCATTGAACATGCTGGATCTGGCACAGAAAGATGGATTGGATTTCGATCTTGTTGCTTTACAAAAAGAACTAAATGTTCCCATAGTTGAGATCAATGCACGAACAGGAAAAGGAATAGACTCTCTCAAAGCTGCACTGGTTTGTCCGGTACATGTGGCTCCTGATATTTTTTATAAATCTGCAGAAGTAGCCCAACCCGTTGTTGCATATATACGCAATCGTTTTAAGATTAAAAGCGATTACATGGCTTTGCTGTTAGCACATCAGCATAAGAAAACAAAAATTTTAACTGAAGAAGAAAAGAAAGATATTTCAGATTTAGTTGAAAAGCATCATCTTCAAAGCAACTCATTGCAGTATCGGGAAACACTTGCACGATATGAAAGCATTCACACCATTATTCATAAAGTGATGAGTGAAGATGCACGTCAGGGAAAAGTTCGCTGGTCAAATAATGTGGATCGGATTGTTACACATAAGATCTGGGGATATTTAATTTTCTTAGGAATTTTATTTTTGATCTTTCAATCTATTTTCGCCTGGTCTGAAATGCCTATGCAGTGGATTGATTCAGGCTTTGGCGCATTAAAAGGTTTTATTTCTTCGTTATTGCCGGAAGGATACTTGCGTGATTTTGTAAACGAAGGAATTCTGTCCGGTCTTCAGGGTGTATTGATATTCATTCCTCAAATAACATTTTTATTTGCATTCATCGCTATACTTGAAGAGAGCGGATACATGACGCGCGTCATGTTTATGATGGATAAGATCATGCGCCCGTTTGGATTAAGCGGAAGAAGTGTTGTGCCCTTGATCTCAGGTGTTGCCTGTGCTGTGCCAGCTATTATGGCGACACGTAGTATTGAAACCTGGAAAGAACGTTTGATAACAATCATGGTTACGCCATTGATGAGCTGCTCTGCACGTATACCTGTGTTTACAGTGCTTATCGGATTGATGATACCGGACACAACAGTATTAGGAATATTTAATTTGCAAGGTATAGCCTTGATGGGCTTTTATTTATTGGGCTTTGCGATGGCTTTGCTTAGCGCATGGTTTCTGCATAAATGGATGGGTGGGAAATTTAAGACCTATTTTATTATGGAATTTCCGACTTACAAATTACCTCGATTTAAAAACGTTTCAACATCCATCATTGAAAAGGTTAAAACATTTACATTCGAAGCAGGGAAAGTAATTCTGGCAATTTCAATTGTTTTGTGGGTGCTTGCAACGTTTGGTCCAAAAGAAGCAATGCTTCATGCTGAACAGTCTGTCCCTATGGATACAATACATATAGAAGCATATCAGAACAAAGTTGCTTCTGCAAAATTAGAGGCTTCATATGCAGGGCATTTTGGAAAGTTTATTGAGCCGGTTATAAAGCCGTTAGGCTATGACTGGAAAATAGGAATAGCGCTGATCACTTCTTTTGCGGCACGCGAAGTTTTTGTGGGAACAATGGCAACGATATACAGCGTTGGAAATTCAGATGATGAATTATCTGTACGGGAATCGATGAAAAATCAGGTGGATCAAAACGGAGATCCTTTTTATACAGCAGCCCGTGCCGGATCACTCTTACTTTTTTATTTATTTGCCATGCAATGCATGAGTACAATTGCTATTGTTTATAGAGAAACAAAGGGTTGGAAATGGCCTATTATTCAGTTTTTCTATATGTCTTTTTTGGCCTACAGCAGCAGTCTGCTTTTCTATCAGTTCTTTAAATAATTCGCTTTTAGCTAATACGCTCATCTTTAATAAAATCCTTATTCATGCAATGTTAATAATTGGATTTATTTACTAATTTTTATTACATAACAAATAATGGCTGTTCGAATTTTCGTATCTTAGTGTGGATAATTCACACTTTATATGAGAATAGTAACATTCATCTCCTTTCTATTTGCAACACTAACAGTTTTTGGTCAGATCAATTCCGGCAGTCCGGCAATTCCATTTGGTTCTAAAATCAGTACAGTTGCGAATCCATACGGGAATGGTATTTTGCCTACCAATCTTCCAACAGGAACATATGATTTAAGTACAAACCAATTTGGTAAGTCACAGGATGCTGCGGATGCATACAATACATGGAAAACGAATTATGTTGTTGCCTGCGGCTCAAATTTTAGAGTAAAGTTTGACACCCCAACTCAAACTGTTTCTGAAGGTATTGGATATGGGATGTTGATCGCTGCATACGCTGGAGATAAAACGTTGTTTGATGGTTTGTGGGGTTATTACAAAGCAAATTCAAACGGGAATGGTCTAATGAATTGGAGAACGGGAGCATGCACGGCTGATCAAAGCGGTGGTGCAACGGATGCAGACTTAGATGCTGCTATGGCATTATTGATCGCTAAATGCCAATGGCCTTCTGCAACCAGTCCGTACAATTATGCAAACGAAGCTACTACGTTAATCACGGCAATTAAAAATACTGAAATTCACAATACAAATTATCAGGCAATCAACGGAGACGGATGGGGATTCGGAAGCTCGTGCCGTAACCCTGGTTATCAATCACCAGCATACTATAGAGAGTTTGCCGTTCACATTGCGAGTCAAGCTACATTTTGGAACACGAATGTAGTGCCTGCAGCATATGCATTGTTAAATGCAAATAGAAATACTACTACTGGGTTAATAAGTAACTGGTCTGACGTTAGTGGTGCTCCTAATAGCTGTAATGGGAGTAATGAATATGGATACGATGCGTGTCGTAATCCATGGAGAATGGCTACAGATGTATTGTGGAACGGCAACGCTACAGCACAAACAAACTTCTGTATTCCTATTGCTGCGTATGTAAATGGCAAAGGAGCGAATGCAAGTGGTCCGGTACCTCAGGCAGGTGGAACTACTACAACAAATGAAGCAACATTCTCCTCTATGTATGCTGCAGGTATTTGTGGCTCTAATGCTACATACCAAACGATAATGAACAGCATGTATACCAAAACAGTTGCTACAACGGATGCATTGCCTAGATATTTCGGGAATACACTTCGAGTAATTTCACTGTTTATACAAACAGGAAATTTTTGGAAGCCATGTAATGCAGCACCTGCAACAGTAAGCGTTTCGTTAACGGCTCCTACAACCGGACAAACATTTAATGAAGGAGATGCAATAACATTAACTGCAACAGCTTCAACAACAAATGGTACAATTTCTAAAGTTGAGTTTTATAATGGTTCAGTATTGATTGGTACTGCAACTTCATCGCCCTATACAATTTCATGGACAACTGCACCAGCTGGTACAAATCAGATTGTTGCCAAAGCATATAACACTGCTAGTGAAACAGCTGCGACATCATCCATTCCTGTTTTAGTAATAAAATCTGTATATCAAACTTCTACTGCACCAGTAATGGATGGTACGGCTGAAGCAATCTGGGGAGGTTCAAATACATCCGCTTCACTAAACAGTTTAATTGGTGGAACAATAAGCGGCTCATCTGATTTGTCTGCAAACTACAAAGCCATGTGGGATGCAACGTATTTTTATTTACTTGTAAATGTTACGGATGATGTTAAAACAAACAATGCCGGAACAGATTATTATAACGACGATGCTGTTGAAGTATTCTTTGATATTGGAAACAATAAGGCTAGTACGTATGGTACGAATGATTTTCAATATACATTCAGATGGAATGACAATACGATCTATGAAAAAAACAGTAAGATAACAGGAGTATCATTCGCAAAAGTTGATAATGCAACAGGCTATGTTATGGAGATGCGTTTCCCGTGGTCAACATTAACAGGTTCTCCGGCAGTTAATCAGCTTGTAGGTTTTGATGTTGCCGTTAATGACGACGATGATGGAGGAGCCCGTGATGGTAAAATTTCATGGGCACAGTCTGCCGATCAGGCCTGGACAAACCCATCTTATATGGGAACAGTAATATTAAAAGGAATTGCTTGTACATTGCCTTCTGCTGCCGGGGCTATAACTGGAACCACAACAACATGCGCAGGTACAGCCGGAGTTACGTATTCTATTACCACCGTTTCAGGAGCAACCGGATATACCTGGGCAGTACCAACAGGCGCAAGCATCACAGCAGGAACAAATACAAATTCTATTACAGTAACATTTGGAACAGCGGGCGGTAGTGTTACCGTTACGCCAACGAATACGTGTGGAAATGGCACAAGCAGTTCAAGTACAATTACTGTGGGAGCAAGTGTAACACCAAGTGTAGCTGCTGCTGCGGATGCAACAACCATTTGTGCAGGAACTACGGTTACATTCACAGCAACACCAACAAACGGCGGCACACCAAGCTATCAATGGAGAAAGAATACTGTAGCTATTTCAGGAGCTACAACAGCAACGTATGCAACCTCAGCAATTTCCAACGGAGATGTATTTGATGTTGTGATGACTTCTACTGCCAACTGCAGATCGGCAAATACTGCCAATTCCAATCAAGTAACCATGACGGTAACAGCAAGCGTTACTCCAATAGTAATTGCAAGCACAGGCGCAACTACTGTTTGTACAGGAACTTCTGTTACATTCACAGCTGCACCAACAAATGGTGGCACGCCAAGCTATCAATGGAGAAAAAATTCCACGGCCATTGGAGGAGCTACATCTGCGACTTATTCAACTACAGCAATTTCGAATGGAGATGTGTTTGATGTTGTAATGACTTCTACTGCGAATTGCAGATCAGCAAATACTGCTACCTCAAATCCGGTGACGATGACGGTAACAGCAAGTGTAACCCCTAGTGTAGCGGTTGCTGCAGATGCAACAACCATTTGTGCAGGAACTACGGTTACATTCACAGCAACACCAACAAACGGCGGCACACCAAGCTATCAATGGAGAAAGAATACTGTAGCTATTTCAGGAGCTACATCTGCGACTTATTCAACTACAGCAATTTCGAATGGAGATGTGTTTGATGTTGTAATGACTTCTACTGCCAATTGCAGATCGGCAAATACTGCAAATTCCAATCAGATAACCATGACGGTAACAGCAAGCGTTACTCCAAGCGTAATTGCAAGTACAAGCACAACAACGATTTGCACAGGAATGTCTGTTACATTCACAGCTGCACCAACAAATGGTGGCACGCCAAGCTATCAATGGAGAAAAAATTCCACGGCCATTGGAGGAGCGACATCAGCGACTTATTCAACTACGGTAATTTCGAATGGAGATGTATTTGATGTTGTAATGACTTCTACTGCGAATTGCAGATCAGCAAATACTGCTACCTCAAATCCGGTGACGATGACGGTAACAGCAAGTGTAACACCAAATGTAGCTGCCGCTGCAGATGCAACAACAATTTGTACTGGCACTGCTGTTACATTCACAGCAACACCAACAAACGGTGGTACGCCAAGCTATCAATGGAGAAAAAATACAGTAGCAATTTCAGGAGCGACCTCAGCAACGTATGCAACTTCGGTGATTTCCAACGGAGATGTATTTGATGTTGTAATGACTTCTACTGCCAATTGTAGATCAGCGAATACTGCAAACTCAAATCAGGTAACAATTACAATTACAACGAGTGTTACGCCAAGCGTAATTGCAAGTACAAGCACAACAACGATTTGTACAGGAACTGCTGTTACATTCACAGCTGCACCAACAAACGGTGGCACTCCAAGCTATCAATGGAGAAAAAACACGGCAGCTATTTCAGGCGCAACATCAGCAACCTATTCAACTTCGGTGATTTCGAATGGAGATGTATTTGATGTTGTAATGACTTCTACTGCGAATTGCAGATCAGTAAATGCTGCAACATCGAATCAAATAACAATGGCTGTAAATGCAAGTGTTACACCAGGTGTTTTAATAGGAGCCAGCGCAACAACTGTTTGTGCAGGCACTGCTGTTACATTCACAGCAACACAAACAAATGGTGGCACTCCAACCTACCAATGGTTGAACAACGGAAGCAATATATCCGGTGCGACTACATCCACATACACAACTTCATCAAGCGTTAATAATGATAAGATTAGTGTAGTAATGACTTCTACTGCCACTTGCAGAACGACAAATACTGCAACATCTTCTCAGATTACGATGGTGGTTAATGCAAGTGTTACACCTGGTGTTTCAGCCATTGCCAATGCAACAACCATTTGTGCGGGCACTTCTGTTACATTCTCAGCAACTCCCACGAATGGCGGAACACCAACGTATCAATGGAGAAAAAACGGCAGTGATATTTCCGGCGCAACGGGTGCTACATATATAACTTCATCGATTGCAAATAATGATCAATTCAGTGTAGTAATGACTTCTACTGCAACTTGTAGAACAAGCAATACTGCAACTTCAGCATCTGTAACAATGAATGTTAGTTCGTCTTTAACAGCATCTGTAAATATTGTTGTTTCTCCAACCAGCAATGCATATGCCGGACAAACGCTTACATTTACAGCAACACCAACGAATGGAGGCACTGCGCCCACCTATCAGTGGAGAAATGGTATTAATGAAATATCCGGAGCAACAAATGCAACCTTCTCATCAAGCACATTAACAAACGGCACTTCAATAAGTGTTATCATGACTTCAAATGCAGGCTGTGTAACAGCGCCTACAGTAAACTCATCAAGCATTACCATTACAGTAAGTCCATATCCAACGTTTGATACAAGTATTACAGGTCCAACAAACGTAACAGCTAATCAAACCAACGTAACATATTCTGTTACAGACCAACCGGGAATGACCTATGTTTGGACTGTTCCTGCGGGTGCAACAATTGTTAGCGGACAAAATACAAATTCTATTGTGGTGAATTTCGGATCATCAAGCGGATCCGTTACTGTGAAAGAAACTAATCCTGCGTCACAGACATCAACGATAACCACAACGGTGGTAGTTGGTCCGGCAACGCCTGTAACACTTCCTTCAACAGAAACAGTAGTTTCCGTTTATCCGATACCATGTAACGGTACAATAACAATTGACATGAATACGTCAGTCACTACAAATGTATCATATATGCTTATTGATGCTACAGGAAATGTTGTACGCAGAGGCATCATTGAATACTCAGGCGCTGCAGTGCAGATTGAAACAGATGTTGCAGCAGGTGTTTACCAATTGATGCTTCAGTGGGATGACAAATCCGCAATGAACAGAATTGTTAAATATTAAATTTAATGACAGATATAAAATCTGTTAGTTCGGTAAGATATAAGCCATATAAACAAAGAGCCTTCCGCTAATTAACGGAAGGCTCTTTGTTTATATGCTATGTAGAAGAAGGATTATTTTTGAATCAATTCTTTTCTGTTTAAAATAGATTCAACAAATTTTAAATCATTATCTGTTGTGAATATTTTATATGGAAGAAGTAAAAACTGACCTCTGCCCATGATAAATAAGAAATCATTCTTTCTCTTATAAACTTTTTTAAACATATCCCACTTCACAGGGCTTCCTTGTTTTTCATTTAGTTTAATAAGTAATTGACGACTATCAATTTCGTAGCTCATTTTCTCAAACATCATTTTGGCCTGCTCCATTTGAGTAGCACCTAAGAATTGGATGTACCAGAATAAGGTATACAATGCCACAGCTAAAATAGCAGGAATAATAAACCACCATTTTTCGTCCGGCAATAAAAAGGCAATACAACCAAATACAAATGGGAATACAACATACCACCATTGCTCTTTGGCAATAGACCATAAGCCTGCTTTAATAAATTCTTTTGGCGTCAGCTGGTATCTTTTTGTTTTAACGATCATGAATACTATATATTAAATGTACTGGATTTACGATTTTGAATTTCGATGCAAGTTAAGCAAAAAAATCATCTTGCTTAACTAAGTCTTATAGAAGGAATGTGCTTTTTAGTAAGCTTTCAGACTCATGTCTTTACTTTTATAACTATGGCTTAATGAACCCACAGAGATAAAATCTACACCGGATTCAGCTACGGCAACAATTGTGTCTTCATTGATCCCTCCGGAAGCCTCTGTTTCTGCCGTGTTATTAATTAGTGTAACCGCCTCCTTCATTAAGGCAGGGCTCATATTGTCAAGCATAATGCGAAATGCACCGCCTTCTTCAAGGGCTTCCTTAACCTCTCTCAGATTTCTTGTTTCAATTTCAATTTTTAAAGGCTTATTCGTTTTGCGGATATATTCTTTACTGTTTTTTAAAGCTTGTTTTATACCACCGGAATAATCCACGTGATTGTCTTTCAACAGGATCATATCAAATAAGCCATAACGGTGATTCACGCCGCCGCCTATTTTAACGGCCCATTTTTCCATCATTCTGAAATTGGGCGTTGTTTTTCGTGTATCCAATAACTTTGCTTTAGTATGTGCGATCAACGATTGCAAGTAGTTTGTATAGCTGGCAATTCCGCTCATACGTTGCATGGTATTTAGCACCAAACGCTCAGCAGCCAATATGGAATGCACAGAACCGTTAACAGTTAAGGCAATTTGGCCCGGAGTAAATCGATCGCCATCTTTCATATTTACAGTTACAGCAAGATTAGGATCTACACGATCAAAAATGCGTTTCGCTATTTCAATACCTGCTAAAATACCCTCGTCTTTCAATATCAACTGAGCTCTGCCCGTTTGCCCCGCAGGGATCGAAGCAAGCGAGGTATGATCTCCATCACCGATATCTTCAGCTAAGGCATTGTCAATGAAAGCATCAATAAGTTCCGGCATTAAATAAGTGTACTGCATCCGGCAAAATTAATGGATAATAACTAAAAAGAATACTGTCGGTAGTTATTCTTTGTGTAGCAACAAAAAGTCCCCCGTCCCATCCCGATAGTTATCGGGATCGGGATCGGGGGACTTTTGCGAAAATATACTATATAAACTAAACTACATGAAATTACTTATGCTCTATTATTATGGAATCGATCAGAAACTTACCATTCACCGGTTTTAACACCATGGTAACCCGCATTGTACCTGCCGCACATACATACTCACCAATGGTGAATTTAAAGTCATCTTTATCAAGTACTTTATGTATATAAGTGAAATTTGTAGGCGGATATTTTTTCATAAAATCACGCATCACAAATTCAGCCTGGGTTTTGCTGTAATTATTTCTGTCTTGATCCGGAAGTTGAATTTCTACCATATCGCTCATAAAAGCAGTTAACTCTTTCGAGTTAGCCATCTTAATGGATATACGAATATTTTCTATAACATCGGGCATAGATTGTGACGTCTGTGCCTGAACCTCATTTACTTGAACCAACAAAACGAACAGTATTGCTGATAATAGAAAACTTATTGTCCGGATTTTATTCATATACTGCTTGTTAGAGCCAAAATAGTGCCAAAAAGAGGTTTTATGAGAGATTATTCTCCTTAAAGGTATAACAGCCATGTTTATAGAGGAATAGATTTGGTAAGAGATTAAACATTTTATTAATGTGTATGAATGCATTCGTAGTATTAATGTGTTTAAATATGAATACGGGATTCAATTGGGATGTGTTATTGTTTAAAGTTTCTACGAATATCAAATTCTCACAGAATTTATTCATAATTTTGAGAGACATATATAAGAACATAAGAACCTGGTATAATGAATAAGAAAGTAATTTTAATGATTCTGGATGGATGGGGTTTAGGAACCAATCCAAAAGTTTCAGCGATAGCTGCAGCTAAAACACCATTTGTAGACTCACTGTTTTTGAAATATCCGCATAGCAAGCTGGAAGCATCGGGATTGGCTGTTGGTTTACCTGTCGGCCAGATGGGTAATTCAGAAGTTGGTCACATGAATATCGGTGCCGGCCGTATTGTATATCAGGATCTGGTTAAAATTAATTTAGCAGTAGAAAATAATACCTTGGCTGATGAACCTGCGATAAAAGATGCTTTCAATTATGCAAAAACGAATAACAAGAAAGTACACTTTATAGGTTTAGTTTCTGATGGCGGCGTGCACTCGCACGTGAATCACGTTAAAGGACTTTGCTCTATTGCACACCAATATGGTTTGAAAGATGTGTTTGTACACGCATTCACAGACGGAAGAGATTGCGATCCTAAGAGTGGTTTGGGTTTTGTAAAAGAACTGCAGGAATCTATGGCAAAATCAACTGGCAAGATCGCTTCGATCATAGGTCGTTATTTTGCAATGGATCGCGACAATCGTTGGGAACGCGTAAAGTTGGCGTATGATGTAATGGTACATGGTGAAGGCGAACATGCCACAGACGCAGTGAAAGCAATCGAAGCTTCTTATGCAGCAGGCGTTACAGATGAATTCATCAAGCCGGTAGTAATTGTAGATGGCAGCGACAAACCTCTTGCTAAGATTGAAAAAGGGGATGTGGTGATCTGCTTTAACTTCCGTACCGATCGTGGACGTGAAATCACAGTGGCGTTGACACAAAAAGATTTTCACGAACAAAACATGTTCAAGCAGGATCTGTATTATGTAACCATGACCAATTATGACGACACATTTAATAATGTTAAAGTCATTTTTGATAAAGATAATTTAAGCAACACACTTGGTGAAGTATTAGAAGCTGCAGGTAAAAAGCAGATTCGTATTGCTGAAACAGAAAAGTATCCGCACGTTACATTCTTCTTTTCAGGTGGAAGAGAAGAACCATTTAAAGGAGAGAAAAGATTGATGGCTGCGTCTCCAAAAGTAGCAACGTATGATCTGGCTCCGGAGATGAGTGCAAATGAAATCAAGGATAAGATCATTGCTGAATTAAAATCGAAGGATCCGGATTTTATTGTATTGAACTTTGCAAACCCGGATATGGTAGGTCATACAGGTGTGTTTGAAGCAGCAGTAAAAGCATGCGAAGTTGTTGATGGGTGTACAGAAGCGGTTGTAACTACTGCTCTTGCAAATGGCTATACAGCTATTGTTATTGCTGACCATGGCAATGCAGATTACATGATCAACGAAGATGGAAGTCCGAATACTGCCCATACAACAAACCTTGTTCCGTGTATTCTAATAGATAATGCCTATAATAAGCCTTTAAAGGATGGTAAATTAGGAGATCTTGCTCCTACTATATTAGAATTGATGGGTGTTACTAAACCTAAAGAAATGACAGGAGAGTCTGTTTTATAAGAATAAACCGAAATTCAGATTAAAATTTAAAGTCCCGCTCTTCAGGCGGGACTTTTTTTGTCTAATCCAGACTGTTTTTCATCGAAAATATATAAAATTCAATTTTTTGGTTTGAATTTTAGCCTAAAAATTAAAAAAAAATGTTTTTTTTAAAAAAAGTGGTTAAAATTTTAACTTATTTTTAAATAAAACATACAAATATGAATAATGTAAGGTCAATATTTAGGTGTCAATACCGGAAAACACGTAGAATCGACTGGAATTACATTTTTTGCCGCTTATTTAAAGGCTTTTTCATGCTCTAAAATTGTACTATTTTAATTTTGTAGCAATTCTGAATATTTTGTTTAATAATTATTCTATTGTATTATTTCAATAATAAAGGCATTTTAAAGCGAAATAGTACACAAATATTAGATTTTAGATAGAATTCAGATTTGCGTGGAATTGTATTTTGCCTTATGTTTACATCATGAACGATATGAATATTCTAACCCGGTATTCAGACAGGACATAAAAAAATTAACCAACCCTTTTATCAAATTATTACCAACTAAACGAATTATTACTATGAAGAAATTTGCACTCGTTACGCTGGCATCTTTACTGTTCTCAGCGTTCACATCTCAGGCAGGGGTAAATGAAGATTCTACAAAAAGTGGAAAATTGACGATCTCCGGTTACGTAGATGTTTACTATCAATATAACTTAAACAATCCAACACCTGATCCAGGTCTTACATTTACTGAAAACCCAGGTCGTATCTTTGATATTAAGAACAACCAGTTCTCTTTAGGTTTAGCACAAACAAAGTTTGCTTACACTACAGATAAATCTGAAGTAGTTGTGGACCTTACCTACGGTCCAAACTCAGTTTTAGGTAACTTCGGTAACGTTTTAGGTGCAAATGATATATCAATCAAGCAAGCATATTTCTCTTATATGTTTACAGATAAATTGAATGTTACAGTTGGTCAGTTTGGTACGCACGTTGGTTATGAATTGATCGATGCTCCTTTAAACTACAACTACTCTCTATCTTACCTATTTGGTAACGGTCCATTCTACCATACTGGTGCTAAAGCTTCGTATGAAATCTCTGAAAGCTTCGGTATTATGGCCGGTATTGTAAACGGTTGGGATGAGATGTATGATTTCAACGGAACAAAATCAGCGATTGCACAAATTTATGTTGCTCCAACAGACGGATTCAACATCTATGTAAACTACATCGGTGGTGATGAAAGAAACGGATGGTCTTTCCCAACAATCTCTAACAAATTCGGAACAACACCTCCAGGCGGAACAAAATGTGTATCTCACTTATTTGACTTAACAACTACTTACCAATTGACTGACGCCTTCAAATTAGGTTTGAACGCAGCATATGGTTTTGGTACTAACTTGAAAATTGATGCTACTCAAGCAGATGGTTATTCTAAAGGAACTTGGGGTGGTGCAGCGTTATATGCTGACTACAGATTCTCTGACTTCTTCGGTTTGGGATTACGTGCTGAACACTTCATCGATAAAGATGGTTTAAGATACATCTCTAGCACATTCGGTCAAGGTTGTACAGTAAGTGAATTCACATTAACTGGTGACTTGAAATTTATGGACGGTCACTTCAACTTAAAGCCTGAATTCAGAATTGATGTTGCAAAAGTAAACGATGAATTTGGTGGTGCATTCAAAGGATATGTTAAAAATCCGGGTTCTTCAGATGCTAAAGCAACAAACATCCAACCAACAATCGGTATGGCTGCGATCTACGCATTCTAATCATAGTCTTCGGACAAAAAATATCTAAAAATACGGTTAATTTTTTAATCTGGTTAGTTAAAAAGCCCAGTCGCCAACACCCTCGGCGCTGGGCTTTTTGTTTTTTTTAAGAGTTGCCAGGCTCTAGTTACTAGGTACCAGACTCCAAGCATATCATATCTCATTTGGAATTTGTTTTTTGTTATTTGGAATTTTCAACCTAATACAACTCAAAACAAACAGTTTTCCGTATCTTTGGAGTTATTCTTAAAGATAAAAATGGAACACTTTTATTCAGACTACAAGATTGGAATGCTGGGTGGCGGTCAGCTCGGAAGAATGTTATTGCAGGCGGCAGTTGATTACAATCTTGAAATCCATGTATTAGATCCGGATGCAGATGCTCCCTGCAAAAACTGGGGTAACAGCTTTACAACCGGTTCACTGACAGATTTTGATACGGTGTATCAGTTTGGCAAGGATATGGATCTGATCACAATAGAAATCGAAAATGTCAATGTTGAAGCATTAAAGAGGCTTCAAAAAGAAGGTACGAAAGTATTTCCGCAGCCTGAAATTATTGAAATGATTCAGGATAAAAGATTGCAAAAAGCGTTTTATCTGAATCACAATATTCCTACAGCTCCATTTGTTCTGACAGATAAAAAAGAAGATATACTAAATCATCTTGATCTTTTGCCTGCAGTACATAAGCTGGGCAAAGAGGGATATGATGGAAAAGGAGTACAGGTAATCGAAACAAAAGCGGATATTCCCAAAGGCTTTGATAAACCCGGCTTACTGGAAAAGAAAATCGATTTTGAAAAAGAATTGAGTGTTATTGTTGCCCGCAATTCAGACGGCGAAATCACCGCATTTCCAACGGTTGAGATGGTTTTCCATCCCGTGCATAATTTAGTTGAATTTTTGTTTGCGCCGGCAGAAATTTCTGAAGACCTTCATAAAAAAGCCGAGAAGATTGCCAAAGGAGTAATCAATGAGATTGGTCTGGTAGGCATACTTGCTGTTGAAATGTTCTTAACCAAAGACGGAGAAATTCTGGTGAATGAAATTGCACCAAGACCTCATAATAGCGGACATCAAACCATACAGGCAAATTACACATCACAATACGAGCAGCATTTGCGCGCAATTTTAAACATGCCGCTTGGCGCAACAAATCAGCACTGCCCTGCAGCCATGGTGAACTTATTGGGTGAACCGGGCTATGTGGGAAATGCCATTTTCGAAGGTCTGGAAGATGCATTAAATATTGAAGGCGTGTATCCGCATTTATATGGAAAAAAAATTACCAAACCTTTCCGGAAAATGGGACACGTTACCATACTGGATCAATCGATCGAGGGGTTAAAAAAGAAATCTGAACAGGTAAAACAACTTATAAAAATTAAAGCATGAGCAAGCCATTAGTAGGTATTATTATGGGCAGCCAATCGGATCTGAAGATCATGTCTGCAGCTGCTGATATCTTAGATAAATTTGGAATACCATTCGAACTGACCATTGTATCTGCCCACAGAACACCGGAGCGTATGGTTGAATATGGACAGTCTGCACTTGCAAAAGGATTGAAATGCATTATTGCCGGTGCCGGCGGTGCAGCTCACTTACCGGGCATGGTTGCGGCCTTGACAACATTGCCGGTAATAGGTGTTCCGGTTAAATCATCCAACTCAATCGATGGTTGGGATTCGGTATTGTCAATTTTACAAATGCCTTCCGGCGTTCCGGTTGCAACGGTTGCCCTGGATGGCGCTGCCAATGCGGGCATAATAGCGGCTCAGATCATAGGAGCGTTTGATGCAGATGTTCAGAAAAAACTGCAGGCATATAAAATTGAACTGAAAACAAAAGTAGAAGAGTCGGTTGCCACGATTGATAAGAACGGCTTCAGATCTTTGTTAAAATAAAACGATGTTTCATGAGATTTTTTTTACTATCATTTTTACTTCTCTCTCAATTTTGCATGGCACAACAAAATGTTCGTTGGGCATGCAAAATTCTTGAAACAAATGAAACGCATAGCGGAAAAGTAAATGCACCGGAAAAGGTACTGGGCGTTCCAGAAGTGTATCCGGCTTATGGAGCCCAGACAAACCCGAACTCCTGGATCGTCGGAGGAAACAATAAAGGATATAAGTCAGATCACATAACGCTTAAAGTCGGCTTCTGTGATCCGATCATTGCAGAGCAAATCGTAATTATAGAATCTTATAATCCGGGCTCTATTTCATCCGTAACTATTTTTGAAAAATCAGGAAAAGCAACAAAAGTCTATTCAGTAAAACCGCAAGGAATATCGGAAAAAGGCAGAGTATTATCCATTCCTATCAAAGCTACATCGTCGCCTGTTGTAGCACTTCTCATTACTGCCTCTAATACACATTCTACGGGGTGGAATTACATAGATGCGATTGGAGTTGCTTCGACAAAAGCACCCATAGATCTGAAAATAAATTTAAATCCGGATGCAACACTAATCGGAAATTCCGAGCCTTTAAGTGATGCCATCAACAGCTCGTCATTAGAGACTTATCCGATCATTTCATCCGATGGAAATATATTATATTTTGCCCGCGTCGGTGATAAAGACAATATTGATGACCCTACAACGACAGATATCTGGTATTCAACAAAACTTCCAAATGGGAATTGGGCAAAAGCTCAAAACATCGGAAAGCCTTTAAATAACAGTGCACACAACTTCGTAAGTTCCATTACTCCGGATGTAAACACCTTGCTGATCGCAAATACATACAAGGCGGATGGAAGTACTGCAGGCAATGGTGTATCCATTTCAGAATATACAATGAATGGATGGGAAGTTCCCAAACGCTTGATTATAGAGGGCTTCGTGAACCTGAATGAATTTTCATTTGTGTCTTATTTTTTGGCTGCTGATGGGAAGACCATGCTGATGTGCACGGAGATGCCGGATTCGTATGGAGATCTGGATATTTATGTAAGCTTCATCAAAGCCGATAAAACGTGGACAAGACCATTAAATATCGGGAAAACGATCAATACGTTTCAGGCAGATGCCACGCCTTATCTGGCCTCAGATGGCAAGACACTTTATTTTGCTTCACAGGGACATTTAGGTTATGGAAGTTATGATATTTTTATGACCAAACGGTTGGATGATACCTGGCTGAACTGGACAACGCCCGTAAATCTTGGTCCGAAAGTAAATACCATGTATGCCGATTTAAGTTTTTCAATTCCGGCTTCGGGAGATGTTGCGTACACGTATGCATTAAGAGACAAAACAAATCTGATGGATATCTATTCCATAGCACTGGCGCCTTCGATTAAGCCGGAGCCTGTAACCATGGTAATTGGACGTGTACTGGATGCGAAAACAGAAAAACCGATAGGTGCGAAGATCGAATATGATATTTTAGCATCGGGTATGAATATCGGTATCGCACATTCAAATGCAGTAACAGGCAGTTATCAGATCGTATTGCCTGGTGGTAATACCTATGCATACAGAGCGCAGGTGCCGGGTTATTTTTCTGTTAATAAAAATATTAAGATCGAAACAAATTCTTTATACAATGAAATACATGTAGATCTATTATTGGTTCCTATTGAAACGGGTCAGAAAATTGAATTGAATAATGTATTTTTTTATCAAAGTGCAGCAAAACTGATCGAAACGTCTTATCCGGAATTGGACCGAATAGTGGAAGAATTAAAAAACAATCCTGCAGTTACCATTGAACTGGATGGGCATACCGATAATCAAGGCGACCCTGCTCTCAATATTGCATTATCGCAGTCGAGGGTTGAAGCGGTAAAAGCATATTTTGTACAAAAAGGCATTGATGCAAAACGCATTACAACAAAAGCTTTTGGAGGCAGTAAGCCGATCGCACCAAACGATACAGAAGAAAACAGGAAAAAGAACAGAAGAGTAGAAATTGTGATTATTTCTGATCATTGATTTCATATTTTTAATCAATCTAGGGATCAATCATTTGAGCATTTCGTTTGTGAAAGAAAAATTCGTATCTTCAATTTCTTAATTAGCTAACCGTATGTTTGATGAGTTTTTGACATTTTATGGTTTGATGAGTTTGCTCACGCTTACGATCATGGAAATTGTCTTGGGTATTGATAATGTAATTTTTATTTCAATCATTTCTGACAAATTGGATGCTAATATTCAAGCTAAAGCCCGGTTCATTGGCTTGTCAGGAGCATTAATAATCAGAATTGTATTGTTATCCTTTGTTTCCTATTTAGTCAAAGCGGATAAGGTAGCGTTATTCCATTTATTCAGTATCGGCTTTAGCTGGAGTGACTTGATACACATAGCCGGCGGTTTATTCCTGGTATATAAAAGCACAAGTGAAATATATGAAAAGGTAGAAGGTTATGGCGAGCATGATGTTGACAACAAAAAGAAATTAAGCCTGGGCAATGCAATTTCTCAAATTGTATTGCTGGATGTTGTATTTTCTTTCGATTCTATTTTAGCAGCAGTAGGTTTGACTGTTCATTTTAAAATCATGGTTGTTGCTGTAGTTATTTCTTTAATAATTATGCTTGTTTTTTCTAAGACCATAAGTGATTTCATCAATAAGCATCCATCTGTTAAAGTCCTGGCATTATCATTCCTTTTAATGATTGGTATGATGTTGATATTAGAAGGGTTTGGCAATGAAATTCCTCATGGATATATTTATTTTGCTATGTTCTTTTCCTTATTGGTTGAAGGTATTAACATGTATTCAAACAAAAGAAATAAGACTCGAGAAAATATAGAAAAGGCAGTTGAGCAGGAAGAGAAAGAACAAGAGCAGGAAGAAGAATTATGATCCAGACATTGGAGAATGCCTTGATGAAAGTTGAAGTTTCAGATCAAGGAGCAGAACTACAAAGCATTTTTAATAAACAGAATCAGATCGAATATCTTTGGCAAGGCGAAGCATCTGTCTGGCCACGCAAAGCCCCGGTATTGTTTCCGATTGTCGGCAAAGTAAAAGATAATACCTACATATTTAATCAGCAGGCATATTCCTTACCGCAGCATGGTTTTGCTCGCGATCGTGCATTTAAGCTGATTGCATCCACCAGCACATCGTGTACATACAGACTGACTTCGTCAGACGAAACAATCTATATATATCCTTTTGCATTTGAATTAGACATCATCTATTCAATTGACGATGCCAGATTAAATGTTGCATACCGCATACATAATCCTTCCGACCAAAAAGAATTGTATTTTTCTATCGGCGCTCATCCGGGCTTCCGTTGCCCATTGGTAGAAGGCGAAAAATTTGAAGATTATTATTTAGAATTTGAAAAAGCTGAAAAGCTGAACCGAATATTATTGGATGGTGGCTTACGCGGAGATGAAACCGAAGCAGTTGCACTAACAAACAATAAATTACCATTAACAGTTGACCTATTTGGTCCGAAAGATGCGATTGTAGTTTCCGGATTAAATTCCGAACGCATCTCTTTAAAATCAACGAAGTCCGCTCACGGCTTACATTTTAATTATAAAAATTATCCGTGGTTTGGCATCTGGTCCAAGCCTGGACCGTTTGTTTGTCTGGAGCCATGGATGGGCGTTGCAGACGATATTCATTCAACGGGAGATTTCACTAAAAAAGAAAGCATCCAAAAATTAAAACCTGAAAGCGAAGTTCAATATTCGTATTCGATGGAGTTGTTTTAATAGATCACCCCATAAATGGGACGGCAATGAAAGCCGAGCATATCGTAATACAATCCTACACACATCTTTCATTGCCGTTTGGTTTTAGCCAACGGTTAAATTAATTATTACTGAATCCAAATCCATTCTCTTCTTCATCCTCATCATCTTCGTTTGTATCGTTGATATCAAACATAGAGCCCACCAGATCTTTAAACTGCATTTCGTTGTCGAGTTTGTTTTTACTCAATTGAGAAAATTCTGCAAGTCCGTTCAACACAAATTCCATTAATAACAATTGCTGTTCGGCGGAAGCTGAAGGAACATGTTTCTCTACCAACCCTTTTAAGCCTGATATTGACAACAATGTTTTCTCATACGCCTCATGTGTCATTTCATTTAAAATATCTACTTTATTTCCTTCGCCAAACCATGCAATAATTGGTGCATAGATATTTTCTTTTTTCTTATCCTTCTTTAGCTTTTCAGGATTCGGGAATAAATGTGTGAACTCTGAACGGATTGCTTTTCCAATTAAGAAATACGCAACGTTTGCAATACCTTCCAATTCTCCTTCGTACACCAATTCTACTTTGCCAGTAATAGATGGAATCACTGCATACAAATCAGATAAACGCGCAAAGGTATCCTTCTCTCCATTGATAAACATTCTGCGTTCGGCATAACTAAAGATGCTCTCCATTGCAGAGATCGTCATACGTGCAGATACACCACTCTTCTGATCTACAAATTCGCTCTGGCGTGCTTGGAAAGCAATCTCTTCAATTAAGACACTTAACAAATCATCGATGTGTACATGCTTGCGTTGATGTGCACTGATGTTTGCTTCCTGCGCAGTGATCTCTTTCGAGATATCAATTGTCTTCGGATAGTGTGTTAATATTTGTGAGTCTATACGATCTTTTAATGGAGTAACAATAGAACCACGGTTTGTATAATCTTCCGGGTTTGCTGTAAACACAAATTGTATATCCAGCGGCAGACGTAATTTAAAACCTCTGATCTGTATATCGCCTTCCTGAAGCATATTGAATAACGCTACCTGTATACGTGCCTGCAGATCGGGCAATTCATTGATCACAAAAATACCTCTGTGCGAACGTGGAATTAATCCGAAGTGAATCACACGCTCATCGGCGTAGGTTAATTTTAAGGAAGCAGCTTTGATCGGATCTACATCACCTATCAGATCTGACACAGAAACATCTGGTGTTGCAAGCTTCTCTGTATAACGTTCGTCCCGGTGAATCCATTGAATAGGGGTGCTGTCGCCATTCTCATCAATTGCATCGATAGCAAAACGCGACAAAGGTTTTAACGGATCATCATTCAATTCGGAGAAAGCGATCACGGGCATGTATTCATCCAACAAATGCGTCATCATACGTGCAATACGCGTTTTTGCCTGTCCGCGCAAACCCAATAAAATAATATTATGTTTTGCAAGAATTGCAGTCTGTAATTGAGGGATAACGGAATCCTCAAAACCTTTAATGCCCACAAACGGATTATGTTTCTTTTTTAATGCATCGATTAAATTATCACGCATCTCTTCTTTTACACTTTTTGATTTATAACCCGCAGCCTTTAACTGGCCTAGTGTGCGGATCTTTTTCATGTCGTACTTCATAGATAGTTGCTAGTCGCTAGTTTCGAGGTACTAGACTTTTTAGTTTAATAATATTGAATGCAATTCTTTTAGTAATTTTGTATTTCTAATTGTAATTCGTCAGACCACAAAAAAGTGGTCTGACGAAAGATGGTACCGGAACCACTTTCTAGTAACTAGTACCTAATAGCTGGAAACTATCTAACATTCTTCTTTCTGTTCTTTATATAATCTTCAAATACAAAATCACCCAAGCCATCAAGACCGCTATAGAATGCTTTGCCGTTATTTGTTTGGGTGAACTCGCGCACAAACTGCTGTAAGTATGGATCACGGGCTATCATAAATGTTGTGATCGGGATTTTTAAGCGGCGGCATTGTGCAGCCATGTTCATGGTTTTTGTGATTACTTTCCGATCGAGACCGAAACTGTTTTTATAATAACGTCCATGTTCTTTGATGCAGGTAGGCTTACCATCTGTGATCATGAAGATTTGCTTGTTCGCTGTTTTTCTTCTGCGTAAAATATCCATTGCCAGCTCTAAACCCGCATAGGTATTGGTGTGGTAAGGCCCTACTTGTAAGAAAGGAAGGTCCTTTAATTCAACCGGCCAGGCATCATCGCCAAAAACAATAATATCTAAAGTGTCTTTGGGATATTTTGTTTTGATCAATTCTGCTAAAGCCATTGCTACCTTTTTTGCAGGGGTGATGCGATCTTCTCCGTATAAAATCATTGAATGGGAGATATCGATCATCAACACCGTAGAGCTCGACGACTTATGTTCGCGCTCACGGATATTCAGATCTTCATCGTATAATTTGAATTCATCAATGCCGTGATTTACTTGAGCATTGTGAATAGAAGATGTCATGTCGATGGAATCCAGTGTATCGCCAAACTGAAAAGGCCTGGAGTCTGAATTAAATTCATCACCTACACCACTTTGCGTGATTTTGTGGTTGCCTACCGAGTTTTTCTTCAGCTTACCGAAAATTTCCTCCAATGCAGATTTGCGGATACTTTGTTCGGTCTTAGAGGTTGGCTGCGGAATATTTCCGCTTCCAGGTACATCTGTGATGAAACCGTTCTCTTTCAGATCGCTTATAAAATCACCCATGCCATAAGCCGGGTCTATAAATTTATACTGCTGATCCAGCTCATTCATCCAGGTCAATGTTTCAGACACATTGCCATTGGTGAGCTGCAGCAGATGCAGGAATATTTTATTGAGCCCGCTGAACCCCTTTTCCTGAGAAGGTGGCGGCACATAAGTTGAGAAACGATTTCCAATCATGGCACTATAACAACAAAAGGAGGAATTAAGTTGAAGGTAGTAAAATTTAAAAATGAAAGACTGAATTTGCCCAATAAATACCTCACCTTTTTCAAATCCTTTATACCAAAGGGACAGAGAAACAATCTTCGAAATATTATAAAACAGCGTAAAAACCTCGATTTCTTGTTAGAAACTATACTTTAAAATTCTTATTGAGATATTTTTTAATTATAATATATTGATTTTAAATAATATATGTATGTTATATATTTTTGGTCAATACCATATGATCTGTCAGAAACCGTAATAATTATGGAATTTAAGAATAAAATTCCTTCTTATTTCGCTATTTTTGTTCATACCGTATTCTTAGTATGACAAAAAGATTATAAATCAACGACGGTTGATTTTATCTGATTAGTTTGAAAGGACTTAATTATCAGATGTTTTTATAGCTTTTTCGTTTTCAGGAATCCGGTTGCTAGCATTAAATACAAATAAATAGTTCGAATTATTATTATGGGAAAGAGAATTTTCGTTTTCGACACAACACTTAGAGATGGTGAACAGGTCCCGGGTTGTCAATTGAACACTGAGGAAAAAATCATCGTTGCGAAAGCGTTGGACGAATTAGGTGTCGACGTGATCGAAGCAGGTTTCCCGGTATCAAGCCCAGGAGACTTTAATTCAGTTGTAGAAATTACTAAAGCAGTTACGCGTCCGACTATTTGCGCACTTACACGTGCCAAAGAAGCGGATATCAATATTGCTGGTGAAGCACTGCGTTTTGCAAAGCGCAGCCGTATTCATACAGGTATTGGCAGTTCTGATATTCATATTGAACATAAACTTCGTTCTACCCGCGAAAATATTCTTGAAATGGCTGTAGCTGCTGTAAAGCAGGCTAAGAAAGTTGTTCATGAAGTAGAATTTTTCTGTGAAGATGCTGGTCGTGCAGACGAAGCATTCCTTGCGCGCATGGTTGAAGCTGTGATTGCTGCTGGAGCAGATGTAGTAAACATTCCGGATACAACAGGATATATGTTGCCTTGGCAGTATGGTGAGCGTATCAAATATTTGATGAACAATGTATCAAATATTGATAAAGCAATCTTAGCAGCGCATTGTCACAACGATTTAGGATTAGCAACCGCAAATTCACTGGCTGCATTAACAAATGGTGCTCGTCAGGTTGAATGTACGATCAACGGTATCGGGGAGCGTGCAGGCAATACAGCTTTAGAAGAAGTAGTAATGGCAATGGAATGCCACAAAGGCACACTAGGTTTTGAAACAGGGATTAATCATAAAAAATTGGTCCCGATCAGTCACCTGGTATCTACGTTGATGCGTATGCAAGTTCAGCCAAACAAAGCAATTGTTGGTAGAAATGCATTTGCGCACTCTTCAGGGATTCACCAGGATGGTTTCTTAAAGCACCGCGAAACATACGAGATCATTGATCCGGCTGCTGTTGGCGCAGATTCTTCTTCGATTATTCTTACGGCACGTAGCGGCCGTGCAGCATTGAACCACCGTTTGGCAACAATCGGTTACATGTTGTCTAAAGAGCAATTGGATCAGGCATATTCTCAATTCTTAGATATGGCAGATCACTTGAGAAAAGTAGAAGACGAGAACTTACACGAATTAATGCGTGGCAAAGTTTACGCAAAGTAATTATTGAAAGAAATTAAGTAATAATAATATACACTAGTATCTGAATATAGAAATGGGAACGACCTTATTCGAAAAAGTTTGGAATGCACACGTAGTAACAGAGGTTAAAGATGGTCCAAGTATCTTGTACATCGACAAACAATTGATTCACGAAGTAACAAGCCCGCAAGCATTTGCAGGTATTGAAAAAAGAGGTATTGGTGTTTTCCGTCCGGAAAGAACATTAGCAACTCCTGATCACAACGTTCCTACAAAAGGACAAAATTTACCGATCGTTGAAGACTTATCTCGTTTTCAGGTTGATAAATTAACAGATAACTGCAACAAATTTGGCGTTACGCTTTATGGTTTAGGTCACGCATCTCAAGGTGTTGTACACGTAGTTGGTCCTGAAACAGGAACGACGCTTCCGGGTATGACAATTGTTTGTGGTGATTCACATACATCTACACACGGTGCATTTGGTTCAATCGCATTTGGTATCGGTACTTCTGAAGTTGAGCAAGTATTAGCTACACAATGTTTGATGCAGACAAAAGCAAAAACATTAAAAATTGAAATCAATGGGAAACTTGCTAAAGGCGTAACAGCGAAAGATGTTATTCTTTATGTAATTGCTCAGATCTCTGCAGCAGGTGGTACAGGTTATTTCGTTGAATACTGTGGTTCTGCAATTACAGCGCTTTCTATGGAAGCACGTATGACGATCTGCAACATGAGTATCGAAATGGGTGCTCGTGGTGGTATGATCGCTCCGGATGAAACAACATTCAACTACATCAAAGGACGTGAGTTCGCTCCTAAAGGTGCTAAATGGGATGAAGCAGTTGCATACTGGAAAACATTGTATACAGATGCAGATGCTGTATTCGATAAAACATTGAAATACGATGCTGCGGATATCGGACCGATGATCACATACGGAACGAATCCGGGTATGGGTATCAGTGTAAATAAAAATATCCCTACTATCGATTCAATCGAAGAAAGTAATAAAGTAACATTCAATAAAGCACTTGACTACATGGGCTTCCATGCAGGTGATTCGTTGATCGGCAAACAAGTAAACTGGGTATTCTTAGGCAGCTGTACAAACGGCCGTATCGAAGATTTAAGACAGTTTGCTGAATTTGTAAAAGGCAAACAAAAGGCTGCAAACATCAATGCATTGATCGTACCGGGTTCTAAGCAAGTTGAAAAACAAGCAATCGCAGAAGGTATTGATAAAGTATTGGCAGAAGCGGGTTTTGAATTAAGAGAACCAGGTTGTTCTGCTTGTCTTGCAATGAATGAAGACAAAGTTCCTAAAGGTGAATATTGTGTATCTACATCAAACCGTAATTTCGAAGGCCGTCAAGGACCTGGAGCACGTACGTTGCTTGTAAGTCCGTTGACTGCAGCAGCAATCGCGGTAAGCGGTAAGATTGTTGATGTACGTGAGATGTTGAACTAATCTTCAACGTTCATTTCATTCATTAAAAGAATTTAAGACTTTAAAATATTCCGAAACAATGGAAAAATTTACAACAATACAATCAACTGTGGTTCCCCTTCCTATTGAAGATGTGGATACAGATCAAATTATACCTGCGCGTTTCTTAAAAGCGACTACAAAATCAGGTTTTGGTAAAAGCCTTTTCTGTGATTGGAGATACAATGAAGATGGTACTCCAAAAGCAGATTTCGTAATGAACAATCCGTTATACAGCGGAAAAATTCTTGTAGCTGGCAGAAACTTCGGTTGCGGTTCTTCCAGAGAGCACGCTGCGTGGGCTATTGATGATGCAGGTTTCAAAGTGGTAGTATCTTCTTTCTTTGCAGATATTTTCCGTGGCAATGCATTAAACAACGGTATTCTTCCTGTACAGGTATCAGACGCTTTCTTAAAAAGCATTTTCGATGCAGTAGCTGCAAATGCAAAACAGGAATTAAATGTTGATTTAGTAAATCAGGTAATTTCCATTACCGGAACAGACTTGAAAGAAAGCTTCGTGATCAACGAATACAAAAAAACATGTTTGATCAACGGCTACGATGATATCGATTATGTATTGAGTATTAAAGATAAGATCGAACAGTACGAGAAGACTTCAAAGTATCTTGATTTACTTAAGGCTTAGTTATTGCTTAATGCTGAAAGCCTAAGGCCTAAAGCTTTTGTTCTAACAACCAATACAGTTAATAGTAAGATTGAATGTTTCTCAATCATTGCTTAAAAAGAAAACATAATTAAAATATTTTGCACCAAACAAGCCTTAGGCTTTTGGCCTTGGGCATTTCGCTTAACATGGAAAAGAAAATTGCAGTATTAAAAGGTGATGGTATCGGTCCGGAAGTTACGGATCAGGCATTAAAAGTTTTGAAAGCAGTAGAAAAAACTTTCGGTCATAAATTTCATTATACAGAAGCACTAGTTGGTGCGGTTGCAATTGATGCAACAGGAAACCCTTTTCCTGAAGAAACATTGAAAGTTTGTCAAAGTTCTGATGCAATCTTATTTGGCGCTATCGGTCACCCGAAATATGACAACGATCCAAAAGCTAAAGTACGTCCTGAGCAAGGTTTACTTGCAATGCGTAAGGCTTTAGGTTTGTTCGCAAACATTCGTCCGGTTAATACTTACAAAATATTAGAGAACGCTTCTCCATTACGTGCAGATCTTGTACAGAATGTTGACTTCGTTGTATTCCGTGAATTGACTGGCGGTATTTACTTCGGTACACGTGGTCGTAGCGAAGATGGTAACATGGCATTCGATACATGTACATACACACGCGATGAAATTCTTCGTATCTCTAAACTGGCTTTTGAATCTGCACGTCAACGTAAAAATCACGTTACGTTAGTAGATAAAGCAAACGTATTGGCTTCGTCTCGTTTATGGAGAGAAGTTGTAAAAGAATATCATGCAGCAAACTTCGCTGATGTTACACTTGATTTCATGTTCGTTGATAACGCAGCAATGAAGATCATTCAGCAACCAGCTTTCTTTGACGTTGTGTTAACAGAAAACATGTTTGGTGATATCATCACAGATGAAGCTTCAGTAATTACTGGTTCTATGGGTATGTTGCCTTCAGCTTCTGTAGGTAGTGTAGTTGGTTTGTATGAGCCAATCCATGGTTCTTACCCTGAAGGTGCAGGTTTAAATATCGCGAACCCGAACGGTGCAATTCTTTCAGCGGCATTGTTGTTAGAGACTTCTTTCGGTATGGTAGCTGAAGCGAAAGCAATTCGTGCAGCAGTTGAAAAAGCAATGGAAGATGGAATTTTAACGATTGATATTCGTCGTGAAAACCCAAACTCTACTACTGAAGTTGGTGACTACGTTGCAAACTTAGTTGCTAAAGGCGCAAGCGTTGTTGCATAATTTTAACATTGATTATTGTGAGTACAGAATTAAATAAAATAAGTAAACGTTTAACCCAAGATCCATCTCAGCCTGCATCTCAGGCCATGATGTATGGAGCAGGTTTTACGGATGAGGATATGAAAAAGCCAATCGTTGGGATTGGCAGTACAGGTTTCGATGGTAACACATGTAACATGCACTTAAATATCCTTGCCGGACAAGTGAAAGGTAGCATCACACGTGGCGGTATGGTTGGACTTGGTTTCAACACAATCGGTGTGAGTGATGGTATTTCAATGGGCACAGAAGGAATGCGTTTCTCTCTTGTTTCTCGTGACGTTATCGCGGATTCAATCGAAACAATTTGCGAGGCTCATTACTACGATGCATTGATAACGGTTGTAGGTTGTGATAAAAATATGCCGGGTGCTGCAATAGCAATGGCTCGTTTGAATCGCCCGTCAATCATGGTATATGGCGGTACAATACACTCCGGTCACTACAAAGGCGAGAAACTAAATATCGTTTCTGCGTTTGAAGCATTGGGTAAAAAAGTAGCCGGCACAATTTCGGAAGAAGATTACCAGGGTGTAATTAAAAATGCTTGTCCGGGCGCAGGTGCTTGCGGTGGTATGTATACTGCAAACACAATGGCATCAGCAATTGAAGCAATGGGATTAACACTTCCATATTCTTCTACTGCTCCTGCAACAAGTGAAAAGAAAAAAGCAGAAACATTGGCGCTTGGTAAAGCAATGATGCTTTTGTTAGAAAGAGATATCAAGCCACGCGATATCATGACGTTTAAAGCATTTGAAAATGCAATACGCGTGATTTTGGTATTGGGTGGTTCTACAAATGCAGTAATGCACTTGATCGCAATGGCTAAAGCTGCAGGTGTTAAATTAACGATCGATGATTTTCAACGCATCGGGAATACAACACCGTTATTGGCAGACTTAAAACCAAGCGGCAAGTATATGATGGAAGACATGGATGCTATTGGTGGAGTGCCTTCTGTAATGCGTTTGTTAGCGAAACATAACTTGCTTCATTTAGATTGCATGACTGTAACAGGTAAAACTGTTGGAGAGAATTTAAAAGAAGCACAAGATCTTCCGAATGATCAGGACTTGATGTATGCTTGGGAAAACCCAATCAAAGCAACTGGTCACTTACAAATTCTTTATGGCAATCTTGCACCCGAAGGTTCTGTTGCAAAAATTACCGGTAAAGAAGGAACATTCTTCGAAGGTCCTGCTCGTGTATACAACTCGGAAGAGGAAGTAAACGCAGGCTTAGAGGCCAATGAAGTAAAAGCCGGTGAGGTAATCGTTATTCGTAACGTAGGTCCTAAAGGCGGTCCGGGTATGCCTGAAATGTTGAAGCCAACAGCTTTATTAATGGGCTTAGGTTTAGGCAATGAATGTGCATTGATCACAGACGGCCGTTTCTCTGGTGGTACGCATGGTTTCGTAGTTGGCCACATCACACCGGAAGCAATAGATGGTGGTACGATTGGCTTGGTACAAAATGGAGACATCATTTTAATTGACGCTGTCAAAAGAATTTTGGAAGTGAAAATTTCTGAAGAAGAAATCGCTAAACGTCGTGCTGTATGGGTAAAACCTGCACCAAGAGCGACGTCTGGCGTGTTGTATAAATATATGAAATTAGTATCTTCTGCATCTGAAGGATGCGTTACCGATAATTAATTAAAAAGCTAGCTTTATGAAGCCTAAGATTAAATTAAGAGGAGCAGAGTACATTGTTCGCATCATCGAATTGTTGGATGCGCGTGATCTTTTTGCCTATCCAGGCGGTGCAATTTTGCCTATCTACGATGCGCTCGCATATAGTAGTTTAAATTGTGTGCTTGTTCGTCACGAACAAGGCGCAGCGTTCATGGCTAATGGCTATGCACGTGTTAGCGGCCGTCCGGGTTTTTGCCTGGCAACATCTGGTCCGGGTGCTACGAACCTTGTGACTGGTATTGCGGATGCGTATGCGGATAGTGTTCCGATGATTGCGATCACAGGACAAGTTGCATTGCACTTAATTGGTTCTGATGCGTTTCAGGAAACGGACATTACAGGTATCTGTATCCCGATCACGAAAAAAACATATTTGATAACAGACCTTAGCAATGCAGCAGACATTTTCAGCGAAGCATACAGAGTTTCTGTTAGTGGCCGTCCAGGTCCGGTATTGATCGACGTTCCAAGAAGCATTCAAGGTGAGTACGTTGAATTGGATGAAGATTGGGAAAGCAAATTTGTAAAACCTGAACGTGAAGTAAAAAATAACTTCTCTGATCAGGATATTGCAGCTGCAGTTGAATTATTCAAAAATGCAGAGCGTCCTTTGATCTTATGTGGCCATGGTATTTTATTATCAAAAGCGTGGGATGAATTGAGAACATTTGTACATCGCGAAAATGTTCCTACGATCTCCACCATCTTAGGTATTGGTGCTATGGAACATGATGATCCGTTGTACTTCCAATGGTTGGGTATGCATGGTATGAAGTATTGCAACGATGCCGTACAGAATGCAGATTTGATCGTTGCATGGGGTATTCGTTTTGATGATCGTATTACTGGTAAGCTTGCAGACTTCGCTCCAAAAGCAAAAGTAATACACGTTGATATTGATAGAAGTGAGTCAAGTAAAAACGTTCCTACAAACGTATTCATTAACGGTGATTTGAAAACCGTTATTGACCGCATGCCGGATACACGTACAGAAAATAACATTCGCGACAGAGCTGCATGGGTAGCAAAGTTGAATGAATGGCGTGAAGAGTATCCATTACAGGAAGCAGATTACAGCAAGTTCACGCAGGTGTCCGCAATACAATTGCTGGATGAAATGCTGGATCGTTCTGCAGTTGTTTCTACAGACGTTGGTCAGCACCAGATGTGGGCTGCACAATATTGTCAGCGTTTGAAACCAAATCACTTCTTAACATCAGGTGGACTAGGTTCTATGGGCTTTGGTTTACCTGCTGCGATGGGTGCACAGGCAGCATTGCCATTCAACGATGTATGGTGTATTACAGGTGATGGTTCGTTCCAAATGAACATGCAGGAAATGGTTACCTGTGTTCAGGAGAAATGGCCGGTGAAGATCTTAATCTTAGATAATAATTATTTAGGAATGGTACGTCAGTGGCAGGAACAATTCTATTCTAAAAACTACAGTGGTGTAAACTTATTGAATCCGGACTTTGTAATGCTTGCAAAAGCGTGCGGCATGGATTCATGTTATGTAGACAATACAGAAGACTTGAAGAAGGCAATTCAAACTGCACACGATCACAAAGGTCCGTATTTGATACACGCATACGTAATGAAAGAAGAAAATGTATTGCCAATGGTTGCGCCAGGCACATCGCTTTCAGAAACGATCTACTATCCTGCAAAGGCACAAGCAGAAAAAGTAACGAAGTAATTATTCGTGAGATATAAAAAGGAAAGACAGCTTGATAAGGCTGTCTTTCTTTATTAAATTAATGAAACTATATTTTCTATTTATTAAAATATTTTTATTCATAAATTTGAACAATGAAAGAAATTGATTTTTGGACTAATTTCCTAGCAAATATATTTACGATTGCTGTATCAATAACAGCACTGTATGTTTTTTTCTTTAATAAAGAAAAAATATCATCAGCTATAAATTTCATTCTGAGTTATTCCAATCAACTTTCTTTGACAGAACTTAAGTTTAAAATTGAACGATTAAATGATTATAACACTGGTGATGTTTCGCAAAAAGCAGAAGTGATAAATATTCTACATGATATTGAAGGGCAAATATTAGGAAATAAAAAATTAAAAAAAGAGTTACATGAGCAACTTGGAAAACTAGCAAATTACACTTCTAATCCTAAAATTTTGACTGAGCCTAAAAAAAGAAGTTTAGTAAGTGAATTAAAAGAAAGTGTAAGAAATATTGATGTTTCAAGTTACAATGAAATTTTTGATACAAAAAAAGAACACAAATCATGAAAATAATTCAAGTAATTAACACAATGATTACTAATCAGTCTAAAATTAGTGATATCATTAGAAAAAATAGGGAATATTTTTTTATTTATGACAAAAAGCATAAATGGTCTATTGCAAAATTAGACGATGAAGAAGAATATTTTCTTCACTTGTATCCTACCGATGAGTTAGATATTAAACAACTTTCAACAAATATGGAATGGGAAGGATTTACTTATGTTACATATTCATCTGAAGATATAAAAACTAAAGAAGGAATAGAATCCTTCAGAGAATTATATCAAATTCTTTCCGATAAGGTTTTGGGAATAGATGATATATTCAATGACATACTAAAAGACGAATTTTAAGTACAACTTTGAACAAAGTTAAATTATAATTTAAGATGATAAGCTTATTGCTCTCGGCGATGCTTGGATATTGCTTAACATTCTCATGAAATACATTCTTATCCTCATCGCAAACGCGCTCTTCATCCTATACAGCATCATGTTCTTTGTAGATCACAAGTTTGTACCGGAAGGAACAGGCGCACGTATCCGTAATATTTTATTGTTATGTGCAGCACTATATGTAAGTTATAATGTAGTCTCTATTTATATACTAAAAAAAGAACAACAGCAAAGCGGACTTATTTATAAAGTTGCATCAAGTGTAAAACATAGTGCAATGAATACCCATGAATTTATTCAGCCTTTTCAGGAAGAATTTATAACATCTTTAATTATTGCTGCAGTTATTATAGGTATAAGTATTTTAATCTTAGGCATGCCCGGTGGGCTTATTGTAGAAGTTGTTCAGAACATTCTTCCGTTGAAAAAAATTGAAGGAGACAACATGTGGCCAGCTGCGTTGTATGTATCTTTCTTTTGGCCATTCTGTTTTCCGATTGCTGTGCTAACAAAAAATTATTTTATTCAGCATGGCTGTACAGGCTACGTAATTGCAGGCTTATCTGTAAGCGGTACTATTTGGGTTGTGGCGGTTGTGTCGAGTTCATTTGTATTGTTTGCAAATAAAAAATAAAAATTATAACAGACAAAACCTATGAAGTTTCTCTAATTTAAAGAAATGATGATTCGATGAGTAAAGGTGATGGATATAAAACCTCATAGGTTTGAGAAACCATAATATAAAATACGAACCATTTTTTTACTGTAGTTATATCATTACAATCAACTTTTACAACATCTCCATGTTGTAAATTTATTTTTCAAAATATTTCATCAATAAAATAATTTAATTGTAAATTAATATAAGGTCTTCTGAATGCGCTTATACAAGGCACTTTCAGGGGTATATAATTTATTACAATTAAAATGACGCAGTTATGGCCTTTTTCCAAAATTTATCAAAAAAGAAAAAAATCGTTACGATTACTCTTTCAGTTATTATTATCGCGTTGATCATTTTTCGCTTATTACTTCCAACCATTGTTAAAAATTATCTAAACAAAACACTAGCTGATATGGGCGAATACAGTGGCCATGTAGAGGACGTCGATATCTGGCTGATACGCGGTGCTTATGTGATCAACGGACTGGAGATTAATAAAACTACTGGCAAAGTTCCTGTACCTTTTTTAATTGCACCCACAATTGATTTGTCTATAGAATGGGCGGCTTTATTTAAAGGCGCTGTTAAAGCAGAAGTTAAATTTGTTGATCCGACGTTAAATTTTGTTGCAGGCCCAACAAAGGAAACATCTCAAACGGGTGCTGGAACTGACTGGACGGAGCCATTGGATAAATTATTGCCTATTGAAATTAACCGCTTTCACATACATAATGGCATAATTAAATACAACGATTTTCATGCAACACCAAAGGTTGATATTTTTATAAACCAACTTGACCTTCATGCAACAAACCTTTCAAATGTTGAAGATAAAGAAAAACCTTTACCTTCAGAATTGACAATAACAGGAAGTTCAATTGGCGGCGGAGCACTTTCTTTGAAGGGACATATGAATGTAATGAAACAAACGCCGGATGCAGATATTAATATGGAGTTTACAAATATTAATCTTAAAGCATTAAATAATTTTGCGAAGGCCTATGGCAAGTTCGATTTTGAAAAGGGAAGATTGTCGATCTACAGTGAAATGTCAGTGAAAGATGCAAATGTAGAAGGTTATGTAAAGCCTGTTCTTGAAGATGTTGATGTACTAGATTGGAATGAAGATGGTCCTACTGTGATGCAAAAATTATGGCAGGCAGCAATCGGTACAACGTTTGCTGTATTTAAAAATCAGCCTAAAGATCGTTTTGCTACCAAAATCCCTATTAAAGGGAAGCTGGATCAGAAAATAGATACGGATATATTCACTACAGTTGTGCGTGTTGTGAAAAATGCCTTTATAGAAGCGTATAAAAAAACAATTGATGATTCGGTTTCTTTCAATAAAAACGGTGAAGAGAACGAGAAGAAGTTTTTGTTTTTTAAAGTGAAAGAGAAGAAAGACGAATGAGAAGGAATAATATTGTTTGGGGAAGTCTAAAAATGACACATTTTGCAAAATGATTCGGAAGCTATAAGATTTAGATCTTCCATTTAACTGCCAAATCAAAAAAATACTTAAATTACCCTTGTATCAGCAACATAATAACTGTTGATACAAGGGTAATTTATTTTAAATAGAATTCTATTGAAAACGCTATCAGTTAATGTTCCTTTTCGCTTTGCCTTTTCACTGCATTGGGAGTTATCTTTTAAGCCGTATTTGAATTTTATTGAAACGCAGATAAAGGAATCAGACAATTTTATTTACAAGTCATATCTTAAATCTATTGCTGAAATATTATATGCAAACCCTGTATTGCTTGAACCAATAAAAAACTGGTCGGTACTTGATCCGTTCACTGACCTGATCAATCTGATTCACATCAATCACATTCCTTCTCAGGGTACAAATCATCTGTATGCAATCGGCACTCCTTCGTCACCGATGAAGTTTTTTTCTTATTCAAAAGAGTTTAAGCAACTCATTTCAGATACCGATGGAAATTTAAAACTGCATTTGCACGATAGTTTCGTAAATGAAGAATATGCAAGACGATTGTATAGAGATATTCTATATAAATGTTATGGGATCAATGATATTGCATTGGATTCATCACAAACGCTGCTGCGTTTAACAGACGATAGTGAAGGGTTTAAGCGTCATTATCATTTTATAACAAACAATCAGTTTGTACAAATTAATTATGCGGGGACACTTCCGGAATTAAATGACGAATGGATCGAATATGCCAAAGGAAATATTCAATCCATTAAAGAAATGAAAGATCAATTACCGCTTGCGGGTTTTGGTTTAGAGGGTTTCATCTTATTTACAATTAAAGATGAAACCCTCTTTGAATCCCTCAATCAATTAAGTGACAATGTAGCTACCATGCATACCCTGTCTCGCAAAGACACCTTCATACAGATCAAGAACAATACACTTTCATTATTACAGAAAAAAGATCTTGAAGTAGGAATTCTTCCGCTCATTGATATCAATAAAAAAATATTTTATCATAAGTCGTTTAATTATTCAAGTATACTATTTAAAATATTACAGAAGCATTTGTCGACTGCCGAATTGAATGAATTTTTAGGACGTTTTATTGACATGTGTATCGAAGCATATGAATTCCCTATTCAGATATTCAAAGAACCATCCAATGAAGTATGTGACGAACTTAAAAATTATTTAAAAGAAGAAGGCGTTAAAAATTTTTCTATTATTCCGGTATTTCACCAACAAGACCTGGTTGGTATCATCGAGTTGGCAAGTTATGAAAATGAACAGGTTACAGCGGAAGATGTACGCAAGATAGAATCTGCTATGCCGATGTTTGCTGAGTTTATTGTTTACCAAACCAATAAACTGCATGAGCAGATGGAATCATTCATCATGCATAATTACACAGCGATTCAGCCGGCAGTAGAATGGAAGTTCAATGAAGTTGCGTGGAACACCATGCAAAAGGCTCCCAATGCAAAGTTGCCGGATATTTCATTTAAAGAACTTACACCTTTTTATGGGGCCATTGATATAAAAAATTCTTCTGTTGCCCGACAAAAGGCTTTAAGAAAGGATTCAAAAGATCATTTAAAGAAAGTTGAAAAAATTCTTTCGAAGTATGGAGATACGAAAACTACTTCTAAGAAAGATCTGAGACAATGGAAAGACACCATTGAAAATCCGCTTGCAGATGAACAGGAATTAAACCTCCGGTTATTTATTGAAAAGGCATCGCAGGATTTGTTGGATAATTATCCGGATGCCGAAATAGAAATGGATTTTTTGCATGAAGAGGAAATCAATTATGAACAAAGCCTTTTCAGTATCAATAATGCTTTGAAAGATGTATTGGATACTCAAGAGCAAAAGCTGAAAAAAAGCATTCCGGTTTACTTTGATAAATTCAGAACAGACGGCTGGGAATATACAATCTATGCAGGCCAATCATTGAGTCCGGATATTGTTGTTACAGACGAAATGATTCTGAAAATAAAAGAATGGGAACTTGATACCATGCTGAACATGGGATTGATTGCTGCGTCGTTACATGATAAACTTCCCTATAAACTAGAGACAACGCAATTGATCCTTGCACATACAAGTCCGCTTGATATTCGTTTCAGGGCAGACGAACATCGGTTTGACGTAGAAGGTTCATACAGCATTCGATATGAAGTTATAAAAAAACGAATTGATAAAGTCAGCGTATTGAATACCAAAGAACGCCTGACGCAGCCGAACAAAATTGCGATTGTATATTTATATGCAAGCGAAATTGATGTGTATGCACAAGCAATTCAAAAGTATATTCAACAAGGGCTTCTTATGCAAGAAGTTGAATATTTAGATCTGGAAGATCTGCAAGGGGTCGTTGGATTAAAAGCCATTCGGGTAACAATGAAAGGAAAAAACATATGATTTTTAGAAAAAAATACATTCAGTTTTTTTGTTCGATTGTTTTGTTAGCTGCCTGCGCTGCAGATAAAAATGCTCCCATCAATATTAAAGGATATGATTATGCTCAAATGAAGCAAGTGGAGTTGGAGCATCCCTTAAAAGAGATTTCCGGCATAGCATATTGGGCAGATTCAAATTCATTTGTAGCAGTTAACGATGAAAAAGGCATTATGTATTTGTTAGATCCTCAAAACTTCCGCATTACAAATAAATTTGATTTTGAAGATGCAGGAGACTACGAAGAAATCCAAGTGTATGAAAAGACGATCTATATTTTGCGCAGTGATGGTAAAATCTATAAACTGAACTTTGACGGCACACTGGAAATACTTTCCTATACAGGTCCTAAAGCCGAGTATGAATCATTTTATGTCGATGTTGTATCAAACACAGTAGTATTGATTCCGAAACATTCGAAAACGGGTGCGAAAGAAAAGCAGACGGTTACCTATACTATAAATGCGTCGGATGGAACATATGCCAATAAAAAAGAACACGTGTTATCCTGGAGCGATTTAAAAAGTACCGCACTGCTTCACCCATCCGCAGTTGCTATTCATCCTGTTTCAAAAGATATTTATTTATTGGCTTCCATTGAAAAACGATTGATCGTATTAAATTCAGACTGGAAACTGCTTGCAGAATATGAATTGGATCGAACGTATTTTCTACAACCCGAAGGGATAACATTCGACCCAACAGGAAATCTGTACATCACAAATGAAGGCGGAGGTGGATCGCCTACACTTATTCAAATACCTATTTTATCTAATTGATATGCTTTTACTGAAGCAACATGTGCGTATACTGAAATTTATTTTTTTATCGGGGATATTATTCCTTTCTGCATCTGTATGTGCTCAGACAGATACGTCAGGCATTGTTCATCGATTCATATTGATCGGTGATGCAGGCAGACTGTTGAATGGAAAGAGCATTGTTTCAGATGCTGTAGCAAATCATGTAAACAGATCAGATAGCACAACAACGATCTTATTTCTCGGCGACAATATTTATGAAAAGGGATTGCCTGATAAAGAAGATAATAATTATGCAGAATATGTAGAAGTATTATCAAAGCAATTATTACCTTTTGAGTCTTATGCTGCAAAAGTATATATGATCCCCGGCAACCACGACTGGCAGAAAAGCGGTCCGGAAGGCTGGGAACGGATTAAGCGTGAAGCAGCGTGGATAGATAGTTTACATCAAGACAATATATTTTTTCTTCCCAAAGAAGGTTGTCCCGGTCCGGAAGAGATCCACATCAATGATAGTCTGGTGTTCGTGATACTGGATACACAGTGGTGGCTGCATCCGTTTGAAAAACCGGGCATTGATAATGGTTGCAATTGCAAAACCGAAGACGATGTAATTAATGCGTTAAAAGACATTGCCTATCGCAATAGAAACAAACGGATTGTTTTCACATCGCATCAGCCCATGCGTAGTTATGGTATTCATGGTGGCTACTACACCTGGAAGCAGCATATTTTTCCTTTTACAGAAATGTCAAAGAATGCCTACATTCCTTTACCTGTTTTAGGTTCACTGTATCCATTGGTACGCGGCACGTTTGGTAACATTCAGGATCTGAAACACCCGGAATACAGAAACATGGTGAAGCGTATTGAAGACGCCATGTCTATTGCTCCGGATGTAATCTATGCAGGTGGTCACGATCATTCCTTACAGCATATTCAGGAAGGCAAACAAAATTATATTGTCAGTGGATCGGGCATTAACAGAGAACGGGTTAAGAAAGGAAAGAACGCTGCCTACGTAACGGATCAAAGAGGTTTTGTTGAAGTTGTATACAGAACAGATGGCAGCGAGCAGATCATAATGTATGCAGTAGATGAACAATCGAATTATAAGATTGTTTACGACACGATTTTACCAATCGTACAATTACCTAAAACGGCTTCTCTTGAAAATATAGCCTGTATTCAGCAAGATAGCATCACAGTTGCTATTGCTCCGGAATACAATGAGGTTAACAACGCACATCGATTTTGGTTTGGCGATAATTATCGTACGTCATGGGCTACACCTGTAACACTTAAAGTCTTTTATATTCAAAAAGAAGGATTGGAAATTTTGCAACAGGGAGGAGGACAGCAAACGAAATCGTTGCGCCTGGTTGATTCTACAGGTAAAGAATGGGTGTTGAGGACGGTTCAAAAAGATCCTGCAAAAGCATTGCCGGACAATTTGCGCGGAACAGTAGCTAAAACAATTGTACAGGATCAGATCTCTGCAGCACAGCCTTATGCACCGTTGACAGTTCCTATTCTTGCTGAAGAGTTAAATGTACCACATGCGAATCCTCAAATTGTATTTGTTCCGAATGATCCTGCTTTAGGAATTTATCGAACCGAGTTTGCCAATACCGTATGTGTATTTGAAGAACGTGAACCGGCATCAGATGATGGAGCAAAAACATATAACACGGCTAAAGTATTAGAAAAGCTTCAGGAAGACAACGACAATCTCATTGATGAAAAGGCAGTGCTCACAGCGCGTATGCTGGATCTGCTTATTGGCGATTGGGATCGGCATGAAGACCAATGGCGATGGGAGAAAAGAGTCGATGGCAAAAAAAATATTTACTCGCCAATTCCAAGAGATCGGGATCAAACGTATTTTATAAATTCCGGACTACTTCCATACATTGCTGCACGTAAATGGATCATGCCAAAGATTCAGGGATTTGATGCCAAGATCAGAGATGTGAACGGCTTTATGTTTAATGCAAAATATTTCGACCGTTTCTTTTTGAATGAATTAAGTGAAGCCGAATGGATCGTTGTATTGAAGCATGTACAGCAAACCTTAACAGATTCGATCTTAGCAGCTGCAGTAAATCAATTGCCGGATACCGTATATGCACAATATGGCGAACAGATACGCGCGAATTTAATTGCACGAAGAAATGCTTTATTAAAAGAAGGATTGAAGTATTATGCTTTTTTAGCACATACCGTCGAAATTCCAGGTTCAGATAAAGACGATTATTTTGAAGTGAATTATCAGAATCATGGAGATATCGTTCTAAAGGTTTATAAAATCAAAAAAGACGGAAGTAAAGGGAATATTTTTTATGAACGCACATTCAATAAAAAAGTAACCAAAGAAATTCGTTTGTATGGAAGAGATGGCGATGATGTGTTTGATGTAACAGGCAAAGGTCGATCATCCATTAAAGTGCGTATGATCGGAGGAGCGGAAAAAGATTCATTCAATATTTCAAAATCCATACATAGCAGAACAAACATTGTTGTGTATGATCGTTCCGATAAAAACAATGCATTTCCAAAATGGTCAAAGGCAGTTGTTCATAAAAGTACAGATCCTTCTATTAATGAGTATAACGGCCGCACATTTAAATATAATCAATTGCTTCCACAGGCAAGCGGTGGATACAATGTAGATGACGGAATATGGTTAGGCGCGGGTTTGCAGTACACCAAATATGGTTTTAGGAAAGAGCCGTATGCACAGAGACACCGCTTGTTACTTGGTCATGCATTGGCTACTAAAGCTACCAATGTTAAATACTATGGACACTTTGTAAATGTGATAGGTAAAAATGATTTGAAAATTAATTTTGATGCACGGGCACCGGATAACGTTTCCAACTTTTTTGGTGTAGGGAACGAAACGCAGTATATAAAAATGGGTGAGCAACCGATTACCTATTACCGTACACGTTACAATTTGATTACGGCTCAAATAAAACTTGAACATACTTTTGCGCGTACGTTTAAAGTGTATGGCGGCTTGATCGGACAATACTATGCAACCGATTCGATGGAGAATGTTGGAAGGTATATCAATGTGTATGATGCCGCCAATCCGGATGAAAATGTATTTACAAAAAAAATATTTGCCGGATTGATCGGCGGATTTCAATTGGACACGCGGAATTCAGAATTCATGCCCATTCGCGGAGTATACTGGAATACGTTTCTTACAGGCATGCAGCAACTGGACGAACACAATCAACGTTTCGGTCGTTTTGAAACCGATATGACTGTGTATACAAGCTTTCATAAAGATCCACGTTTTGTGCTTATCAATCATTTTGGCGGCGGCATTAATGTGGGAGATCCGTACTATTTTCAAATGTGTTATTTAGGAGGAAGTACAAATTTGAGAGGATATAGAAATTATCGTTTTGCCGGAAACAGCAAATTCTTTTACAACATCGAAATGCGTTTAAAATTATTTGATTTTACATCGTATCTTTTCCCCGGCTCTATTGGCTTAATTGCTTTTAATGATCTTGGAAGAGTATGGGCACACGGAGAAGAATCTGGTCAATGGCATGATGGCTATGGAGGAGGTTTTTATATCGCTCCAGCAAAAATGCTGGTTGTAAATCTGACACTTGGATGTTCAAAAGAAGGCGTATTGCCGTATATTTCATTAGGCGTTAAATTGTAATTTTTATGCATGAAGAATCATTGATACACAAAGCAGAAAAGTATGTTCGCAAACTTTATGCGGATACGGATAAAGAGCTTTATTATCATAATCTGGAACATACAGAACATGCGGTGAAAGCAGCAGCAGAAATTGCTGCACACTATAAACTACATGGAGAGGATCTTGCCGTAGTGCTTGTTGCGGCATGGCTGCATGATGTGGGTTATCTTATTTCCGGAAGAGAAAATCATGAAGAAGCTTCAATAAAAATTGCAAAAGAATTTTTATCAAAAGAACAGGCAAGCGCAGAATTTATTTCAAAAATTGAAGGCTGTATACAGGCAACAAAAATGCCGCAGAACCCTACTAATTTATTGGAAGAAATTATTTGCGACGCCGATCTGTATGATCTGGGAACGGATCATTTTAAAAACAACAATAAAAAAGTTCGCAAAGAAGTTGAGATCTTATTGAATAAAGAGCTTAGCGGTTCGGAGTGGCGAACCTTTTCGTTGATCTTTCTAAAGAAGCAAACATACAAGACAGATTATTGTAAAAAAATCCTTCAGCCGGGATTAGAAAAAAACATTCAGGCAATAGTAGAAAAACAAGCAGAAAAAGATATGGAAGATTCAAAGAAAGAAACGGGCAAAGAAGATAAAGATAAAAACAAAGATAAGGAGAAAGTGAATAGAGGTGTGGAGACGATGTTCCGCACGACTTCAACCAATCACCTGCGCTTAAGTGAGATGGCGGACAACAAAGCCAACATCATGATCACAGTAAATTCCATCATCATATCTGTATTGTTAACAGTGTTGTTTAGAAAGCTGGATACCGACCCGCGGTTTTTGATTCCTACCATGTTGCTGTTGTTTACATCGCTTACAACAATTGTATTTTCAATTTTTGTTACCCGTCCGAATGTAACAAGCGGTGTATTCAGCAAAGAAGATATTGAGAAGAAACGTGCGAACTTATTATTCTTCGGAAATTTTTATAAAATGAAATTGGAAGATTATGAATGGGGTATTAAGCAGGTAATGAATGATAATGATTTTTTATACGGAAGTATGACCCGTGATATATATCATTTAGGTGTGGTGCTTGGCAAAAAATATAAGATGCTCCGTATCGCTTACAGTTTTTTTATGTTCGGATTTATTATTTCTGTATTGTCGTTTGTATTTGTAGTGATACCGTTGTAACGCATAAAGAGTTTAGCTAGCATAAAAAAAGGAGTTCCACCATTTGGCGGAACTCCTTTTTTTATGTCTTGACTGACAATTGACCACTGTCTTCTGATCACTAACTTCTACCAATCCGATTTGTTTGCCGGATCGTTTTGGAATTCTTTTACAACACGTTTCAAATCATCTGTTAAAGCTACCAGGTTTGAATTTGTTTTGTTCTTAATCAATACCCACGACTTACTTGTCATTTTTGTAGCACCACAGTCAGGCGTTACATTTTCAAGTTTACCACCAGCAGCTTTAGTTTTAATATCACCTGCGTGAACAAAGTCTGTTGCTATGTAACGGTACTTACCATCTTTAATGAAAACAGAAAGCGTGAATGTAACAGCACTCTTTTCTGTAGCAGAGCCATTGATATTTGGATAATCAACTGTTGTAGAAGCATTGTATACGAGCTTGTCGGCTGTCTCTTCTTTAAGTGTAAAACCTTGCTTGGTTGCCCAGTCTTTTACAACTTTTAAAAGATCTGCAGGTTTAACTCCGGCAGCATCGACTACTTGTAAGTAAGTAATTTTACCTGTACCTGCATCTACAGGAAGATTTTGAGCGAATACATTTAAACTCAGTCCAAATGCAATAAGTAAAGTAAGTATACTGTTTTTCATATGTGATTATTTTAATACTTAATGATACTTAAATTATTTTTCAAATAAAAATCAAATCTTCGTATTGTGGTCTTTTGTACAAATAATTTAGGATCAAAGACACGAATAGTAAAAGTGTGTCAACTTGTAGAGGAAACATCCGTATTTGATTGTTATGAAAAATACCGTTTTTTTAATCGGCAACGATATTAATAATGCAACGGCAAGTTATAGCTGGGAAAATCTGCTGAAAGATCTGACGAAGTTTACCGGATTAAAAGCATTGCCCAATATGCTGAACAAACCATTTCCGCTGGTGTACGAGGAAATTATCTTAAAAACATTGGCAGAGGGAAAGGTTCAGGAAAACGACTTGAAAAAATTTATTGCTTCAAAGATTGCCTTATTAAAGCCGAATAGCATTCATCATGCAATTGCTTCTATGGGTGTTCAGCATATTTTCACGACAAATTATGATTCTACACTGGAAGAAGCAGTTAACGGTTCGGTAAAAAAAATACACAATATCGGTAGTGTAAAAGAAGTGTTGTTCAGTTTGTTTCGGAAAAATCAAATCGGTAAAACAAACTTCTGGCACATCCATGGATGTGCTGCTCAACCCCAATCGATTACGTTGGGCTTCGAACATTATGGCGGTTATCTGCAACACATGCGCAATTATGTTGTTGCCGGAACGAAAGATACGTATAAAGATGTTCGATTTTCACCTTTAGAACTTCGGATTAAGAAGAATAAAATTACGCATGTTAGTTGGGTAGATTTTTTCTTCACACACGATATTGAAATTTTTGGATTGAATCTGGATGTTGTTGAAGTGCACCTCTGGTGGCTGCTTACCTATCGGGCACGCATGAAGGCGACGAATAAATTAACAATTACAAACCGGATTCGTTATTACTATCCAAAAAAATATGAACTGTCAAGTAAGCACAAATTAGAATTATTAAAGGCCTGCGGAGTTGAAGTTGTCGGTCTGCCGATGAATGACGGCAATCGCATCGGTTATTATGAAAAAGTATTGAAGAAGATTCGTTCTTAAAATAAAAAGCGGAAGGCTGTTATACCTTCCGCTTTTTATTTATGAAATTATTTTATCTAAACTTGTAATTACTGCAGCTAGACGAATTGCGTCCCACACACGTTCTTCTGTTGCTCCCAGCTCTCTAACAGATTGTTCATGGGCATTCACACACATTTCACATCCATTAACCGCGCTGATCGCAAGACTCATTAACTCAAAGAATTCTTTTCCAAGTACAGGCTTCATCATAATGTTCATTTTGATTTTGGCCTGCATCGTATTGTATGATTCCTTTTGCTGAAAATGCCTGAACCGGTAGAACACATTGTTGCCTGCAAGAAGACTTGCACACGAGATCGCTTCGTTTTGTTCTTCTACAGAAGCTTCTTTTTCTGTTGCTAATTTTTGAAAGCCTGCAATCAAAATATTATTTTTCTGATTGGCCGAAATAGATAATGCAAGCAAGGCACTTTCTTTTTCAGTAAGATGAGTTGTTACCAATACATTTCCAACATTTACTTTGAGATCACGAATGTAACGTGCGTCAGACTCATTGAGTATTTGCAAGACATTTGGAGTAACACCATCCTGTATATTCAGTAGCTGCAATAATTCAGCTGTTGTTTCATTTACCTGTACCATAATTTTCTTGTTTAGATTCAGCGCATAGAGTCCAATAAATCTATGCGCTGAAATTATCTATGCGTGAATTGTTTCCTGACCCTTTTCCCAGTTACATGGGCATAGCTCATCTGTTTGTAGGGCATCCAATACACGGATCACTTCTTTTACATTTCTACCTACATTTAAATCATTTACGCTAACCCAACGGATAATGCCTTGTGGATCTATAATGAATGTAGCACGTAAGGCAACTTTTTCATTCGGTTCAAGAATTCCTAACTCTTCTGCCAATGATTTAGAAGTATCTGCCAACATTGGGAATTTTAATCCGCGCAGATCTTCGTGATCTCTTCTCCATGCCGCGTGCACAAATTCAGAGTCTGTTGAAGCGCCTATAAGTGTAGTATCTCTGTCTCTGAAGTCTCCGAATGCGTTGTTGAATTCTGCAATTTCGGTAGGACAAACGAACGTAAAGTCTTTTGGCCACCAGAACATAACGGCCCATTGATTGTTTTCATTTACCAGATTGTCGGAAGTGATCTCGGCAAATTCTTTTCCTTTTTCTATAGATACTACGGCTGTTTTTTTGAATGCAGGGAATGTACTTCCCACGCTTAAGATTCTATTTTGCATAATGATGAATGTTTTTGTGTAATTGATTGATACAAATTTGGGTTATGTTGAACTATAATTCAAATCGATTGTTTTTATGATAGTATAGATTTTAACTATATTGAATTATGATGAACATTACACTTACACAACTGGAATATATAATTGCGGTAGATACCTACAGGCATTTTGTTACGGCATCGGAAAAATGTTTTGTCACACAGCCTACGCTTAGTATGCAGATAAAAAAGCTGGAAGACGACTTAGGTGTTATCATCTTCGATCGGACGAAGCAACCTATTGTGCCCACAGAAGTCGGTGAAAAAATTATTGCTCAGGCGCGCATAACCCTTGCAGAAAGTAAAAAGATACTGGAACTGATAAAAGAAAACAGTAATGATGTTTCCGGAGAACTAAGCATTGGTATTATCCCATCGTTGGCGCCTTATCTGTTGCCGCTTTTCATAGGTGCGTTTACCCAGAAGTACCCATTGGTGAAAGTTAAAATTGTCGAACTGATGACGGAAGAAATTATTCAGCAATTGAAGAAGGACATCTTGGATGTTGGGATTCTGGTAACTCCTTTAAATGAAAGCGGCGTGATAGAGCGGCCGTTGTTTTATGAAAAGGTGGTTCTGTATATTCATAAAGATCATGCATTGGCTAAGAAAAAAACATTGAAGACAACCGATATCGCAAGTCCGGATCTGTGGCTTCTTAGCAAAGGCCATTGCTTTCGTTCACAGGTGATGAACTTGTGTTCGTATCAACTCTCCAAACGAAGTGAATTGCCATTTGAGTATGAAAGTGGTTCGTTGGAAACACTCAAAAAGTTTGTTGAAAAGGAGGGTGGGTTTACCTTATTACCCGAATTGGCCGTAGATACTTTAAGCAAAGATGTCACAACAAAAGTCAAACAATTTGAAACGGTTCCCTTGCGTGAAGTCAGCTTTGCCTACACCCGCAATTATTCTAAAAAACGTTTATTGGTACTTTTAGAAGAAGAAATAAAAAAATCTATCCCTAAAGCACTGTTAACCAAAGATAGAGGCAATGTTGTAGATTGGAGATAAGAGAATTCAAAGATTCATGCTTTCATAGCACGGTTCTTGTACTTGATAACTTAACCAAAAGGAATTCGTACCTTTACAGTAGAAACAAAACATTGTTTTTGAGTTGCGAGATCATCCGTCGTTCAAGAATCCCGCACTATGAAACCTCCTAAATTTCTTATTCCAACTACACCGTTTTTCTCTGAAATGAGAAAACGTATCAATACGCACTTTATTGATGTAGAATCTAAGCCAACCGGCGGAACTCAGTTATATATAAAAGCGGTATTAATATCAACATGCTTTATTGCAATGTATATTCATGTAGTATTTTTTACTGCCCCATATATCCTTATCAGTTTAGTAGAATGCATTTTACTTGGCATCGCAACAGCTGCAATAGGCTTTAATATTATGCACGATGGAGCGCATGGAAGTTTCAGTAAAAAGGCATGGATAAATGAATTGGCCGGACTTTCTTTAAATGTGTTTGGCGCAAACGTATTTATGTGGAAGTCGAAACATAATGTTATACATCATACATTTACAAATATTGAAGGGTTGGATGATGATATAGATGCAAAGCCTTTTTTGCGTTTATGTGACAATCAAAAAAAATATCAGATCCATCGCTTTCAACATTTATATTTTTGGCTTGTATATGCTTTCTTATATATGTATTGGATCTTCTTCACGGATTATAAAAAATACTTTACAGGAAAAGTCGGTGAATTAAAAATAAAAAAAATGATCATCCTGGATCACATAACTTTTTGGGGATTCAAATTGGCGCACGTGTTTTTCTTTATTGCATTGCCGATTTATTTTGTAGGCTTTTTACCTTGGCTGATCGGTTTTCTAACATATGCATTGTGTACAGGATTTATCATGAGCATTGTGTTTCAATTGGCACATACAGTAGAGGATGCCCACTTCCCAATGGTAGATGTTTCTACAGGAGTTCTGGAAGATGAATGGGCATTACATCAATTGAAGACAACAACAAATTTTGCCACAAAGAACAGAATTGTTTCCTGGTTATCCGGAGGTTTAAATTTTCAAATAGAACATCATTTATTTCCGCACATTTCGCATATACATTATCCTGCAATCAGTAAGATTGTTAAGCAGGTTTGTGAAGAATATAACATTACATATAACGAGTACTCCCATGTACGTTTTGCTATAGCTTCGCATATAGTACATTTAAAACAAATGGGGAATCGTTAAAGCAATAAAAAAAAGGGAATGAACAGACTTTTAAACTGTTCATTCCCTTTTTATACGATTCATCGAAAAGAATTTTTATTATCTAGCCAACGCTTAGATTATTTGCTTTAGGTGCTAATACATCCGTAATTGATTTTCGTGCTTTTATTCTGCTTAAGGATACATTTGTTATACCTAAGTAGGTTGCTATGTGACGTTGAGCTGCACGCATAAAAATATATGGTCGCTTTTCTATTAAATTATTGAAACGTTCTTCAGGACTTTCTGAAATAAAATTATTTAAATGATTCGCATAATAAACCAATCGGGACATTAAGATACTTTGTGTAAGGTGAGCCATTTCAGGAACTTTTTCATCCATTGCATCTAAATTTTCTTTTGTCAGATAATAAATGGTGCAATGTTCGATCGTTTCAATGAAGTAGTTGCTTGGACTTTCACAAAACAAACTTTCAACTGCAGTGACCATTTCATTCTCAAAGAAAAATTGTAGAGTGAAGTCCTTTTGGTTTTTTTCAAAGCCCATGCGCACACCACCCTTTTCAACAATAAAAAGTTTGTCAGCAACCTCACCTTGAAGCAGCAATTTTGTTTTAGGCTCAACGTCAATTCTAGTCAGGAATTGAGCATAATTTTTCCAATTAATGTTTAAGTCAGAAAGATAGCCGGGCGCTTGTTTTCTCATGTGTGTATTTAGCTAGAAGGGGTTGAATAGAAGCGATAAAAAATCAGAAAAAATAAATATTAAATTCTGTATTTGTTTTTTCTAACTGAAGATCACATATCGAAGATACATATAAAATTTTAATTTTATATGTAATATTTTAATTGTATTAAATGTTTTAACATATATTTATATTGAAATAATGTTAAATATTATATTCAAAATGCTATTAAATAGCTATTTATATTATTTTAATGTAAATAAAGTTGATGTAATTTGTATCGTATTTTTTAATACTTACTTTTGATTCATTACTTGTTATAATATTCATTTAATTGAAAACTTTTAAAACTACCCCTAATGAAAAACCTCAACAAAATCAGTAATACGATGCAATATGTGTTGCGAGTCGTAATTTTCAGTGTGTTCTTTTTAGCGTTAAGTAACATTTCCGAAGCCACGCACTTTAGATATGGCACTATGTCATGGGAAAAAGTATCTGGCGTATCTAGTAATACCTACAGAATTACTGTTTCTCAAGCCTGGAGAAAATCGTTTTTTCCGGGAGTCGTTCTGGGTGGGACAGTAAATACAGGTACATTGGAGTTAGGTGATGGTACAACAACTGCAGTACAATTAAATGTAACTTCGATAAACCCCACAGATGATTGGTTTTATGGACAATTCGTCTATATAAAAACCTATCCACCTATACCAACCGTTAGGGATTACACTCTAAGATTTGCAGGTTGTTGTCGGATAAGCACGTTAAAAAATGCAGCAGATGGAGACTATTTAAGTACATCTGTGATCAATGTTGGTACAACAAACAACTCTCCCGTTATAACAGTAAATCCAATTAAAACTGCACAAATCAATACAATTACAACTATTCCAGTTGGATATTCTGAACCAGATGGAGATCCAGTAACGTATCGATTAGCAACAGCAGCTGAAATGGGTGCTGCCAATTATGTGCTACCTGCAGGAACCACAATAAATGCTACTTCAGGTATAGTTACGTTTAACGGAAACGGCAAACTTTTGAACGAACAATATGCTTTAGGTATAATAGTAAGCGATGGCAAAACGTCTGTACTGGCCGATCTTATAGTTAGTATGGTTGCTCAATCTACTCCTCCTAAATTTGATTATGGTGTAACACCAGTGGATGGAAACGTTTTCCAAATAGCACCAGGCCAAAATTTGTCTTTTGGTGTTAAGGCATTTGACACGGATCCTGGAAGTACTGTTTTTTTAACTGCAGTTGGTTTGCCAATCGGTTCTAGTTTTCCTTTTGTAAATCCTGCCAATCCTGTTGCCACAACTTTTTCATGGACTCCTGCAGCAACTCAATTTGGAACTTTTGTAATTAATTTTACTGCAACAGATAATGTAAATGTTCAGACACCATCTTTTGTAACAATTGTTGTTAGTTTAAAACCAGTATTTAATGTTCCGCCAACACCGGCTTATGGTATTGAGTTAGGTGCTGAACCTGGCACACCATTTCAATTCCCGGTTCAGGCATCCGACCCTGATCCGTTAGACAGTGTAAGGCTTACAAATGTTATTAATAAACCAGCAACAGCTACATTAACACCTCTACCCTCGGTTGCTGCTAATCCTACAACAGCTAATTTCTTTTGGAATCCAACTGTAGCGGATTGGGGTGAAAGAGAAATTCAATTTGAAGCAACAGATAGTTATGGTGATAAAGCGTATCACAAAATTAGTTTGATTGTAAATACACCACCAATATTTACTTCAACACCACCTGTTGCAAGTGTAATTGTAAATCAACCGTATTCATATTTAATTACAGGCTTAGATCCGGACATTCCTTACGGTGATGAACTGGAAGTTATTGGCAGCGGAGTTCCTTCCTGGTTAACATTCGTTGATAACGGTGACGGAACGGGCTCTTTAACAGGTACGCCATCTATAGCAGATGCAGGAACACATACAATTACGTTATATCTGGAAGATATATATCACCACTCCGGTAATCATGGAGTACCTTCTCAAATTGTAACCATAACTGTTATCCCGTGTACAATCGCATTGGTTTCAACCGTTGTAAATAATGTGACATGTAATGGTAGTGCAAATGGGGCAGCAGAAGTACTCTTCACAGGTGGTTTTGGTCCGTTTACATTTGCCTGGTCGAATGGTTCAACGGATGCACAGTTAACAGATGCAGCACCTGGTACATATACGGTTTCTATTACGGATGCATATAATTGTTCGATCTATGATACATTGGTTATTACTGAACCAACTTTGTTTACAGCAGTTTCAACTCATTCCGATTACAACGGATTCGGTGTAACATGTAATGGTGCTTCAGATGGTTCAGCAAGTATTGTTGCAGCCGGCGGTGTTCCATCGTACGACATCGTGTGGTCAACTGGTTCAACAGATGATTCGCTTACAGGATTGGCAGCAGGCACCTATTATGTAACTGCAAGAGATGCTCACGACTGTATTGTCAATGATTCAATAATCATTACAGAGCCAGCTAAAGTAGCAGTTGTTTCAAGTCATTCGGATTATAATGGTTATGGTGTAACGTGTAAAGGTGCCTCAAATGGTTCAGCAAGTGTTGTTGCAGCAGGCGGTGTTCCAGCGTATACCATAAACTGGTCAAATGGATCTACAGCAAATGCAGTTACAGGATTGGCAGCAGGTATCTATTATGTAGGTGTAACCGATGCAAATAACTGTGCTGTTCTGGATACAGTAATCATTACAGAACCGACATTAGTAACAGTTGTTTCAAGTCATTCGGATTATAATGGATTTGGTGTAACGTGTAAAGGTGCTTCAGATGGTTCAGCAGCTGTTGTTGCAGCAGGNGGTGTTCCTGCGTATACCGTAAACTGGTCAAATGGATCTACAGCAAATGCAGTTACAGGATTGGCAGCAGGTATCTATTATGTAGGTGTAACCGATGCAAATAACTGTGCTGTTCTGGATACAGTAATCATTACAGAACCGACATTAGTAACAGTTGTTTCAAGTCATTCGGATTATAATGGATTTGGTGTAACATGTAAAGGTGCATCAACTGGTTCAGCAAGTGTTGTTGCGGCGGGCGGTGTTCCAGCGTACAATGTGTTATGGTCAACTGGTTCAACAAGTCCTTCGCTTACAGGATTAATTGCAGGTACTTATTCTGCAGTAGCAACAGATGCAAATGGTTGTACTGCAACAGCATCAGTAGTGCTTACCGAACCAACATTAGTAACAGTTGTATCGAGTCATTCAGATTATAACGGATTTGGTGTAACATGTAAAGGTGCATCAACTGGTTCAGCAAGCGTTGTTGTAACAGGCGGTGTTCCAGTATACAATGTGTTATGGTCAACTGGTTCAACAAATTCTTCGCTTACAGGATTGACTGCAGGTACTTATTCTGCAGTAGCAACAGATGCCAACGGATGTACAGCTGCTGCATCAGTAGTACTTACAGAGCCAACTATTTTAACAAATGCTATTTCGAATCTGAGTAATTATTCCGGATTTAATGTTTCATGTTTTGGCGGTACAAATGGTTCTGCAACATCTACGGTTGCAGGTGGTGTTGGTCCGTACAACTATCTTTGGTCGAACGGAGGAACAACAAAAACAGTTTCGGGTTTGAGTGCAGTATCCTATTCTGTAATTGCAACAGATAAAAATGGTTGTACAGCAAATGCTTCTGTTTTGTTAACACAGCCAACAAAAATTGTTGCTTCAATAACAAGTCCAACAGTGATCGGTTCATACAATACAAGCTGTTCATTGGATGGCGATGGTATCGCATTGATTGCGGGAACAGGCGGAGTATTGCCATATACAACATCATGGAGCACAGGTGCAACATCTACTTCCATTGCAGGTTTATTAGCAGGTACATATAGCGCAACACTTACGGATAAAAATGGTTGTGCTGTTACTTCATCAATTTTATTAACAAGACCTGAAAATTGCAATTGCATTATATCACCTATTACATCAACTGCTTCCTATGCAGCATATACAAAGGTATTGGATGGCTTGTCGAATGCAGATATAAATGCGGGTGAAAATGCTAAAATTGTGAATGCATTTACAGGCAACATTAATATGAATGGCGGGAATCTTGTAATTATTGGTAATGCGAATTTGCAATGGCTGAATATACCGAACAACAGCAAAGTGACAATTTTAGGGACAGTTACGTTGAATGGTATAAACTTTAACGGTGCAAATGCAGTTCTTGAAAATTACGGAACAGTGATAATTAATTACGGATTAAATGTTGCCGGTAAATTGACAAACAACAAAACCATAACGGCTAAGCAGGGCGTTAATTTTAATTCCGGAAGTTATGTGGTTAATAACGGCACCTTAAATGTAACAGGTGACTTGAACAACAACAGTTACTTTGCCAACAATGGATTGTTGAATGTTTCAAACACCATTTACAATAATTCAAATAGTACCATGCTGAACAACTGTACTACAAAAGCGAAATCGTATTTTGTAAACAGTAATGTTGTATTTACGAACAACGGTACGTTAGATGTATCTAACGACACTCGTTTCAATAGTGCAACAGGTACAATTGCAGCGGGTTCAATAGTAAAAACGAAAGATATATATCTAAATGGAACAACGTTGAGCGGCGCAACAACTTCATGTGCGTTGATCAGTTCTGCTAATTATACACAGATCAATCAGGCATCTTTAAATGGAAAAATTTCATTATGTGACGCAAACGGATTTGAGATCAAAAATAACTTGACCTTGTTATCCGGAGCAAATACAAATTGCACAACATGCAATTATACAGGCGCTCCTGCAGCATCAACTTTAAGAGATGCAGATGCGGACGATCTATCTTCAGTTCAAACAGTGGATGCACTAGCAATTTATCCAAACCCGGTATCAAATGGTACTGAAGTAACAATCTCAAGTTCGGTTGAAATTGTTTCTGTGAATGTGTTTGATAATTTTGGCAGAATTGTTTTGACGGATTCAGATGCTGTATTTAATGTTGCAGATCTAAGCGCAGGTATTTATTTAGTAAAAATTCAGGATGTTTCAGGAAATTTAACAACTACAAAATTGGTTGTTAAATAAACAAAACATGCATTGTATGCATTTAAAAGGACTAGCTGTAAGGCTAGTCCTTTTGTGCATTCAATATATTTGACTATGCGACAGAAAATTTCTTTATTGACAAATAATTTTTTCTGTTTTTTACTATTCGGTGCTATTCATTTGACTAACTATTAAACTAATTTTCTTATGAAACATTCATACGTTAAAAAAATTTTAATTTTAAGTAGCTTATTTATTTTTATAACTACTTCTAAATTACATGCTGCAAACTTTATGATTGCAAATGGAGATGTAATTGCATTGGCTAATGCAATTACAATCTCCAACACAAATAGTCAGCCGGATACAATTAATCTGGCAGCATTTGGCACCTATACATTAACAACAGAAGCATATACAGGTGTATTTGGATCTTCTGGCTTGCCAATAATCTGGGAGGATGGAACACCTCTGAATGAATTACATATATTCGGAAATGGAGCAACAATTACCAGAGATATTACGGCCCCCAAGTTTAGACTAATGAATTGTATACAAGGGACAGTTTATATTAATGATGTAATTTTTTCAAATGGATATATACAATCAAGCTCAGATTCCGGAGGAGGATTAATTGTGAATGGCGGAACATATTATATTTCAAATTGTACATTTTTAAATAACAAGAGCGGATTTCAAGGCGGCGCACTTTTTGTATGGACGTCTTCAACTGCAACAGTTTCGAATTGCACATTTACAGGCAATACTGCTCCAATGTGTTCAGCAATCTGCAATTGGGATGCGACCGCTGTGTATGTATATAATTCAACAATTGTAGGAAACTTTACAACAGGTGCAACAGGTTTTGGAACAGTTGATAATGTAGGTAATAATTATACGTACATAAGAAATTCAATTATTGCTAATAATTCAATAACCTCTGGTAGTGCTGAAGTGAATGGAACTACAATTTCACAGGGAGGAAATATTATAGGGTCAGAAAATTCTACACTTCTTTCTTCCGGCAATCCCAGTCCGTCTGGGGATAATATTGGAACCACTGCAAGCCCGGCTGATGCAAAGGTAAATGCTATAGCAGATAATGGAGGCTTTACACCAACTATGTCGTTACAATCAAATAGCCCTGCTATTAATAAAGGAAATGTTGTTTATAATGTTGCTCAAGACCAGCGTACGTATACACGTCAAGGTGTGATGGATATTGGTGCATTTGAATACGGAGGAACGAAGTCCGCTCCGGCAATTGCTACTTCTGGTTTAAGTGTTACTGTGGGTCCGGCTGGGACTCTTTTAACGCTATCCGGAATTAACATGACCTCAATAACAGAAATTAAATTTCAGGGAGCAGCAGCTGTTACAACAGGGTTTACAAACAATACCGATCATTCTGTTACTGTTGCAGTGCCTGCGGGAGCAACAAGCGGAAAAATTACCGTAACTACAGCATTGGGAACTTCGGCATTGAGTGCACAAGCATTTACGGTTGGATCAGCTACACCTGCAATTGCAACTACGGGTTTAAGTGCTACGAGTGGTCCGGTTGGTTCATTACTAACTATCACAGGTACGAACCTGGCAGGCATTACAGAAATTAAATTTCAAGGTGCAGCAGCTGTTACAACAGGATTTATAAATAACTCTGCAACTTCCGTTACGGTAACCGTACCAATAGGCGCAACAACAGGTACAATATCAGTAACTACAGCCGCTGGAGGTTTATCTGCACAAAGCACACAAACCTTTACCATAACGAACCCCTTACCTGCTATAGCAAGCACAGGATTAAGTGTTACAAGCGGTCCGATAGGCACTTTATTGACTATTACGGGAACGAACTTATCAGGTATTACTCAGATCAAATTTCAAACTGCCGCAGCTGTTACTACAGGCTTCACAAATAATACTGCAACTTCTGTTACTGTAGAAGTACCAGCAGGTGCTACAAGCGGGAAGATAACAGTTACAAATGCAGGAGGGACATCCGCATTAAGTACACAAACATTCACGGTGATAATTCCAGTTCCAACAATTGAAAGTTTAACTCCTACAAGTGGTTCAGTGGGATCTTCATTAACCATTTTGGGTACAAGCATGTCTGGCATTACAAAAATTAAATTTCAAGGTGCAGCCGCTGTCACAACTGGCTTCACAAATAATACCGAATCGTCTGTTACGGTAACAGTACCAGTAGGAGCTACCACAGGAAAAATAACAGTTACTACTGCGGGCGGAACTTCTGAATTAAGCACACAAACGTTTACGATTACCACTACTACGGCTACAATAAATGCAACGTTAAAAAATGTAGAGCTGTATCCGAATCCGTTTGAAGAAACATTTACAATTGATTTGAATGGAGCAGCATCAACTACAGATGTCAGAATACTTTCGTTAACAGGCGAAGTTGTAAAACAAGTACAGCTTAACAACTATTCAACATTGATCGATACACAATCCTTAGATGCAGGGATATACATTGTACATGTATTTAACGATGCAGGAGAACAGATGACGTACAGGATGGTTAAAAAATAATTCTAACAAAAATATTTTATAAATAAAAAAGTCCCGCTCATTGGCGGGACTTTTTTATTTCAATTTTATAAATGTTTTAAGCAGCTTCTAAGCTGTATTTTTTTAATACCTGATAGTGTGAGTGCAGTGCAGTAAAGAATGTGTCATTATATAAATAAGGCACGTTCATTGATTCTGCAGTTTCTTTAACAATCTTAGAAATTGCTGGATAGTGTATGTGACAAACTTTAGGGAACAAATGATGTTCAACCTGGAAGTTCAAACCACCGCAGATGAAACTTGTTACAAAAGAATCCATACCGAAGTTCGCAGTCGTACACATTTGATGTACAGCCCATGCTTCTTCAATATTGCCAGCTTCGTTTGTTGCCGGGAAAGAAGTTTCTTCAACAACGTGTGCCAATTGGAATACAAGTCCCAATGTAAAGCCCATTGCAAAATGCATTGCAACAAAACCGATTAAGAATTGCCACCAGGTAATATCTAACACTACCAATGGAATAACAATGAAGATTGTGTAGTTGATTGCTTTGTAAACAAACAATTCAACATAATCTCTGGTTGTATAATGATTTGTTACATGCTGACCGATCTTATCCTGAAACATCTTCATGTAATCTTTACGAAGTACCCATGAAAGACTTGCAAAGCCATACAAGAAGAACGCATATAAATGCTGGAAGCGTTGAATTTTAGATTTTTTATCTCCAGCTGTTAAACGAATCAAACCCGGAGCAACAATCAAATCTTCGTCATGATCTTCGATGTTTGTGAATGTATGGTGAACGATGTTGTGGCTTACAACCCAAACAGAAATGTTCGCACCAAGAATATTGAACGTATAAGCTAACAGATTATTTACCCATTCTTTTGAAGAGTAGGAGCCATGCATGGCATCATGAGAAATGTTGAAAGCAGATGCTGCTTTGAATACGCCCATTGCCATTGCTAAAAATAGCATTGCCAGTAATGAATAATGTTGAGATAAAATTAATCCATAAAATACCCATACTCCGCCAAAGAAAAAGATACTCTTAAATATCATTAACGCATTTGCGTTTTTTGAAATATTATTTTCTTTAAAGTATTGGTCGACATTACGTTTCACTGTTGCAAAGAACTGTGAATTTTGTGTGTCGATGAATTTTAAACGAGTAGTCGCTGACATAATTTAAGGTCTTGGTTAAAATCAAGAATTCTGGGTTGCAATTTACGATAAAAGGATGAATGAATTCAGATTATGTAAGTATTAATGTCGGTAAAACAATCAAAATGCCTTGTATGTTCCAGATTCAGAATCTTTTATTTTACATTAATGATTTGTATCATCCGCTCAAAAAATGCAATTTTTAATTCAATAGCAGACGTAAAATGCAGGTATACTGGGTATATTTGCATTAAAATGGAACATTAAAAATTGGCAAAACTCATTTAAAATGGACAAACGAATTGTTATGCTTTTGGCTTCAGAAAAATTTAGAGATTGCGAATTCATCGTTCCTAAAGCATTTTTTGAACAATCCGGAATAAAAGTACGTGTTGCCTCAACGAAATTAACAGCAACAGGGCGTTTTGGATTTTCTGTTTCTTCGGATGTGTTAATTGAATATCTGAATCCTGCTGATTACGATGGGATCTTTTTTGTAGGCGGGGCCGGCTCAATAGAATACATAGATAATATAAAAGCGAAAGCTGTATTTGAAAAGTTTTTGGAATTAAAGAAACCCATTGCTGCCATTTGTGCTGCGCCACGCAATTTTTTAAAATGGGGATTATTGAAAGGGAAAAAATGTACCGGTTTTAATAAAGATGGTGTATTCAGTTCTATGGCAAAAGAATACGGAGCTATTGGCTTGCCCGAAGAAGAGGTGGTTGAAGATGGACTAATCTTAACAGCAAACGGACCGGAAGCTTCAGAAGCATGTGCAATTGCATTTATACATTTACTGAATAAATAAATCAGCCTTACGAAGCATGTCAATTATTATTAATGTTCCCGATTATATTTTGTTTGAAGACAATGACATTCTTCTTATTAATAAACCATGCAGCTTGATGGTGGAGCCGGATCGGAACGGGCATCCGAATTTATTACAACAGGTGCAGAAATATGTAAAGAAGAGTTTGCATCCGAACAAAGAAGTGTATGCACAACACATACATCGTTTGGATCGGCCGGTGAGCGGAGTTGTACTTTTTGCTAAAAAGAAATCGATGCTGAAAGATCTTAGTGAACAGTTTGCTCAGCGTTCAGTTAAAAAGTATTATAAGGCATTAACAAATAACAAACCTTTGTCAGAAAAAACAACGCTGGAAAACTGGTTGTTTAAAGACACGAAAAATAAAAAAGCAATTATTTATCCAAACGAACAGGCTAATACCGACAAAGTATTGCTAAGTTATACAACCACTCCTTATAAAAATTACACGCTTTGGGACATTGCGCTGCATACCGGCAAATACCATCAGATACGAGCGCAGCTGGCATATGCAGGCGCACCAATTCTGGGCGATATATTGTATGGTTCAGATATGGAGTATGCACCAAATTCAATTGCATTACATGCGTATGCATTGGAGTTTACACATCCAAAAACAAATGAAGCTATGCGTATTGAAGCTGAACCTAATTGGCTGGTTTAATTTATAGTTCCTTGTATTGCGATAACTGTATCGGCAATTGTTTTAACAGATCTTCCCAATCTGCATTTTTCAAAAAATTATATTCAGCTTTGCGCTGTAAGTACGAAGTAGATCTGTTTTCAAAACCCGGGTGGCACATCCATTCTATTGTATGATGACTGGAGGATGCAATGCTTTTTAAAATTTCCGGAACCCGATCTTGAAAGGAAATAGTTGTATTCGTAAAATCTGTAATGAGTACGTCCGGATGTTTGAATGCATCAATGTTTTTAGCTGTCAGCAAACAAAATGTTTTAATGATTACTCTGCGCAGATCGTAAACAGAATACGGATTGCAATTTCGGATTCTGGCAATCCCTACTTCAGCTAGTGCTTTTGTAATAAGGTTGCCCAGGAATGGATATTGATGAATATGCTGATGACTATCTGCATGCGTAACAGCAATGCCATGTTCGAGCAAAAAATTATGTTGCAATTTTATTTCATGTAAAACATCTTCGTATAAAATTTCTTTACGAAGACATTTTATAAAGAGATCTTTTGAAGAATAAAAATTGCAATGTTCATCAGTTAAAGAAGAAGGTGTACTACGCAAGGACTTTCCTTCGTTAAGGCATGTGTGTAATCCAATAGAAATAGATGCTCCAGTATTTTTCAAACGTATCAGATCAACTGATTGTACATGATTTGCCAATACCGTTGTATTATGAATTTTGCCCAACCCAACCAATTCAATGATTGCATTTGTTGCATCGTTGTCCCAACCGAAGTCGTCTGCATTAAGAATGAGTTTCTTTGGCATGATTGGGTTTTTTAATAATTGTTCGGATCGTATACGGCGATTTTCTTTTTTGTCCATAATAATTATATACGCCAATCTCAGCAAGTACTCCAATGCTGAGGAACAACAGGCCCATAACAATTAAGAAAGCACTGCTGAAAAATTCTACAAGATATTCTTCTTTGACATTTAAACTGAAAAAGAAATTTCCTATTGAAATGGAAACAACGCCAGCTAAGCCAACAAATGAAAATAAAAAACCGATGCTTCCGAACAATCGGAATGGTTTGTTTAAGTATGAAATGAAAAATTTTAAAAAGATCAGATCTAATAAAACTTTCCAGACCTTATTCATTTTGTAGTTGCTTGTACCATGGGCGCGCTCATGTATGGTGATTGGAATCTCCGTATAACGTATACCTTTACGTGCAACAATAGCACCCATAAACCGATGACTGTCGCCCAATAAATTTGTTTGCGTTAATAAATAAGAACGATATGCTTTATAGGTTGCGCCGAAATAACTCATGTCAACCTGCGCTAATTTGCTGATAACTTTATGCGCTAAAGAAGAGAGTTTTGATTTGAACCATCCATCGGGTCTGGTTTCTTTTGCACCACCAACCAGATCATATCCCTCCTCAATTTTTTGCATGAATCGTGCGATGTCCTTCGGATCGTGCTGTAAGTCACTGTCCATCGCGATAATCACATCGCCTTTCGCTGATTCAAATCCTGCACGTAATGCAAGCGTTTGTCCGTAGTTACCCGCCAGATCTATTCCTTTAACTTCGGGATAGAGCAGCGCCATTTCATAAATTTTTTGATGTGAAAGATCCGCGCTTCCATCATTTATCAATATAATTTCAAATTCATAAGGTAGATTGGATAAAACCTGATGCAGCTGTTTACATAATTCAGGAATATTTTTTTCCTCATTATACACAGGCGCAACTACAGATATTTTTTGTATCACGGGCATGGAGTTAAACATACGTTTTTATTGGATATATCGGCTTGAAAATAAAGTACGAACCGAAAAGTGATACAACTAGTGAAAGGATATAAAATAGCAATCCAATCGCAATAGCTTTTTCTGTATGCAAGTGAAAGTATGTTGATGCAATCATAAAGGTATATTCTCTGGCACCGACTCCACCAATGCTTAATGGAAATAACGAAGCAATAGAAGAGATCAGAAAGACAATGATGTATATCAGTTCGTTGTTCGCAATATCAAGCGCTTTAAGGATGCAATAGGCACATATGCATTGAGACAATTGAACAAATAAGGAGAGCAATTCTGTTTTTAACGAAATAAGCCGATTTGAAATAAATTTTCGAACTAAAAAATGATACAGTACATTTCCGACCAGAACAAGGGCTAACAGCATAACGCTTTGAACCAAACTCAAATAATAAAATGAAAAAACAACAGCAATGTTAACCAATGCAGCCAAGCCGCTTATGCGATCAAGCAAAATGGTAGACGCAATGTTTTTAAGTGGATAGGAATAATCGTTGTGAATTTTAACTGCCTTATATGCATCTCCGCCTATACCGGTAGGAAGGAAAAAATTATAAAACATACCTAATAGATACAGTTTCATATTGTATGCTGTATCTACTTCTGTATGTGCATTTTTTAAAAAATCGTTAAGTCGAACAGATGAAAAATATTTCGAAAGAATAAAAAAAACGATTGCAATGAGAAGCCAAATAAGGTTTGTATGAAAAATGGTATGAATTACTTCATTAAAAGGAACAGTTTTAAATACAATTGCGAGTAGCACAATTGTAAACAAAAGTTTTATAGAAAATTTTACATACGGATTTTTTAAGTACTTCATTTTTTAGCGAGCGCCAATGTTAAACCTTGATGCGTAACTTCAAACAGGAAAATCGTTTTCAATTCATATCGTACTGCATCCAACTGAGTGCAAATATAATACCCCTTCGGCACGTTTTTTCTTTCTCGTATTTTTTCCAGGCGATTTTTTTTCTGATAATATTCAAACGTTGAATCATTTACAACCAAGGTGTCGTTTAAACGTCTTATGATGCCTTCTCTGGGAACAGAATCTATGGAGATAGGCAGGATCTTCTTTTTAAATTTTAGATATTTTTGCGGTGCTATGGCCTTGTAGTTTTGTTCGACTAATGCATGACGTTCTTTGGTCATATAATAAAGCTGATCGTGATTAACGGGAGCGCGATTTAATATAATCAAACGGTCGTTTTTTGTAAGCTCACCAATTTTTTTACCAATCAATCTATTCTTTGACTCCGGAGCTTCTTTTTCCCGCAATGGAAGTATGTAAAAATTAAATGTGATTCGGACAAGTATCAATGCAATCACAATTGATAAAATTCCGGGGAATGAATAGCGGTAGTTAAAGAAAAGATAAATACCAATGAGAGTAATCAGTCCTACGGTTATAAATTCTTTGTGTTCGATAAAAGAAAAACGTTCTATAAAATTTAACGCGATTAACATTACAACAAGTAGGATACCAATAAGCAATGCAATTGCTTTTATTATTTTTTCAGAAAGAGTTGAACGGTATTTTTCATACATATAAAATGCTATCGTAAAAAACATAGGAAGAAACATGAATAAATAGCGTGCACGTGTTTCGGATGAGATCCAGTAGAGCCAGATATTTGAGACAATGAACACAAGACTCAGCAAAACAAATTCATTTTCTTTTAAAATGCTCCAAGTATTTTTTCTGAAGACAAATACTATTAAAAAGCTCAGAGGTGCAAAATCTAAAATGAATTGAACCGGAAACTGCACTAAATGAATCAATGAATCAGATATCTCTGTAGCAAGCGGTGTGCGCTGAGAAGACTGACTTACAATATTGGTGAAGAGGGTTGATGTGTTAGCATAAGTGCCATATTCGTAATAATAAATTGCTGTAAATAAAAAGAAGACTGCAATGCCTGTCAAATGATTAAGAGATAGTAGCGATTTAATTTTATTTCGATAAAGGCATACTGCAAGCAGGGTACACCCCTGAAAGCTTAATGCGGGCAATCCTTTTAAAAAGAATGCCAAGAGACAAAGCAAATATGATACAATAAAAAAGTATAACGATAAAGGTTTCCTTGATTGAATGAACATCCAATAGGTATTCAGCACAATAAATAACGAGAACAACGGATCAATGTAAGCCATCATCGAATCGTAAAATAAGATTCTGCCGCAGGTTAAAAATGCAAGGCTACTCCATAAAGCAACTTTTTTATTTATTTCTTTTGAGATGATTACGTAATGGGTAATGGCAATTATAAAGAGAGGGATTATAGAGATGAGTCGCAGATGCCATTCTTTATAGTCTTTGATCAGATACATAGCACCTGCCAGGATCCAATTGAAGAGCGGAGGTTTATTCAGGTAGGCTTCATTGCCAAGAGTCGGAAAAATATAATTGTTTCGCAGCAGCATTTCCAGAGAAACCAACGCTCTTGTTGGCTCATCTGCTAAAAGCGGCATTAGTCCCAAATTTTGATTAAATACAATAAAAAGTACTGAAAGTGTGAGAACAAATATATTATCTTCTTGAGATTTTAACGCTTGCATAGATTCAAAGGTAGATATATTTGCATGGATGTTCCCTTCTATAATATTACTAATTTTTAACCAAATTTTTATGATTTGATTATGAACGGTATTTATTTGATTCTTCGTAAATTGTATTGCATTAGATAATAGTTATGACTGAAAAGCGCATCGAAGATTTTTTCTTAAAAACAATTCTCAGAATTTCTTTTGTGGGAGTTTTACTTATTGTAGCTGTAGACTTATTGTTTATGAGTTCAGATGATTTTTTAGGTTTTGGAGGTTTAGTAGACATAGGTATTTTAACAAGTATTGCCATTGGAATGGTTTTACACAAATGGGGCTATTATTTTTTAGCACTTATTATCCCCCTTTCATTTTCAGCATTAGCATTGCTGGGTATTAGCATTGCGTATTCTCAAAGTATTACTACAGCTATGATTGCATTAGTGGTAGTTGGCTTTTCAATTTCAATTTTATTAAAGAGCGCAATTAAAAATTGGATACATGCTTTTATTTATACAGGCATGTTTATTGTATCCATATATCATATTTCGAATATTTCATTTTATAAATATGATAATGTAAACCAGGTTATCATAAATTTCACAGCATACTTTATGGTATACTTGATCATAACCTGTTCGGCAGGTACATTAAAAAATAAGTATGATTCGATTACATTAGAACTAAAAGAAAAAAATATCAAATTATTGGAACAGACTGTTCTGATGGTGCACCAGAATAATGAATTGGTTGAAAGCAGAAATGAATTAAATGAAATCAATCAAAATCTTGAAAGTATTGTTGAGCAACGAACCAATAACGTAAAACAGAAAAACGAATATCTGATTAAGTATGCATACACCAACGCACATCACGTGAGAGGACCGTTAGCAAGAATTTTGGGTCTCTTGCAATTGGCTAAACTGGATGGAGAAACAGATTATCTTTTTTTGTTTGATAAGATTGATTACGAAGCAAAAGAAATTGATGTTGTTCTTAAGACCATCAATAAAGAGCTGGAAGAAGGACAGGATGTTTTCTTTTGAACATGATATATATATTAAGAAATAAATTAAATGCACTGATAGATTCAGTTCATCCTAAGACCTCATCCCCAGCCCTTCTCCTTCAGGAGAAGGGCGCTTTTTTATTGTATCAATACAAAAGCACCCCAATAATACGGATCCTTGTATAACGCTTTAAGTTCGGCCTGCGCTGCCTTGAATGCTTTTTGTTTATTGTTTAACAATAAATAATTCTTGTAGAAGCTTGTCATTAATTTTTGAGTTGCTTCATCATTCACTTTCCATAAACTCATTATCAGTGCATCTGCGCCTGCAACAAGGAATGCGCGCTGCAGACCGTAAACACCTTCACCGTTCTTAACGTCTCCCAAACCTGTTTCGCAGGCACTTATAATTGCAATTTCAGTCTTGTCTAAATTCAGGTTCATTACTTCATAGGCGGTAAGAATTCCAAATTCAGATGTTCCATCCATTGCAGCTTCTGCATTCGACATTAACAAACCTGAACGCAGCATCGGATTGAGTGCAGAACGTTCGGTTTCAATGCCCATTGTTTTTTCTTCGCCCCCTGCTTCTGCTATGAAAAAACCATGCGTAGCGATATGAAGAATTTTAGGATTGGAAACTTTCCGTATGTTTTGTTCGCTGGCTTCAGCCTGTACAAAACTCGTTACTTTATATCCTTTTACCGTTAAGGCTGTTTTTATTGTTTCGAGTTCAAGTTTTGTTCCCGGCAGAGGTGCCACACTTCCGGATGTTCCAAATAAAGGATTCCCTATTAACGTTGCTGTCAGAGCAGCCTGACTTGGTGTTTCAGACTTTAATTTTATAATGTCTTTTGAATTTGACACCAATAAAAAATTCTTCTTATCAAATAAATAACTTCCATCACTCATGCGCAGTGTACTGATATTGATCTGGCTGTAGATCCCATCCATAGAAACATAGATGGATTTTTTAGCACCTAAAGATTTATCAATTTCCTGCCAGTATTGAGCATAGGAATATTCATCTGCAGTTTTACTTTTTATTGAATTTCGATAATAAGCGAGGTAGCGTTTCTCTAACTGATTACCGTTTTTTAAAACGACAAATTGCGGTGTGATAGATTCTTTGGTCAATACAAGTGCACCATAATAAATGGTATCCGTAACTTCTTTATTAAATTTTGTAATGTGAATCAATTCCACGACTGCATCTTCTGTACTTAAAACAGCTTGTACATCTTTCCATGTGATGGTCTTCGTTGTATAACCTGATCGGAAGATACTTGACTTTGCTGATAGGTTTTTCTCTTTTGTATTTGTTGAATTTTCAATCGAATCCAGATTAATCTTTTGTTCTGCCAGATCAGATTTTGACATTCCATACAGACGTGAAAGATATTCTTTCGAATCCAGCCACTCCTGATATTCCTGTATTAAAGAGGCATCACTGCTGGAAAGAATCTGCTGACGAATTTTCGTACTTGCATTTAACAACAGCGCCTTCGTTGACAACTGGTATGTATATAATTGTCCCGTTAATTCAGGAATAGATTGATAAGCATCTGCAACAAAGGATGCGTAATGATCAAAGTGCGGATGGATCTTATCCCAAAAACGTGCTTTCTCTGCTTCGCTTAATGCAGAAAAATATTCGTTGATCAGGATCATATCCTGATCCAATACTGTCTGAAAGCCCGACGCAGCAGCTGTGTAGTTTTTTGCTTGCCAATCCAACAAAGCAATAGACTCTTTTGTTTGAAGCGCATCCGGATGTTTGTCGCCCAGAGCAAGAACACGAATGGTTAAGGCTTTATTTAAATTTGTATATGCAGGTGTTTGTTGATTTTGAATGCGGTAATAATTTCCAAGATTGTGCAGCACTCCTGCATAGGAAGGGTGATTCGCTCCGAATTTTTTTAAATAAATGTCCGATGATTTTTTTAGCAGCGCTTCTACTTCCGTAGTCTTCTTCATTAACATGTACAGCTCTGCCTGAAGATTCAATAAATGGGCATAGTCCGGATGGCTCGTTCCTAACTTCTTTTCTTTGATGCTAATGGCTTTTTTATAAATCTCGTCGGCTTTGGTGTATTGTCCCATGCCTTCATAAAGCAGGGCCTGATTAATCAGTAAGCGTTGATAGTTCGTAGATTTCTCCGTCATTACTTCCGAAGCAATTTTGATCGCTTCAGAAAGAAGTTGATCGGCTTGCTGAAAACGTCCCATCTCTTCGTAGAGCATAGCCTGATTGTTTAAGGTAATGGCATAGGCTGCAGATTGTTTGCCCGGGCTTACACTATTTAATTTTATGGCTTGATTTAAAAAAGATTCAGCTTCTGTATATCGGCCCATATCTTTATAAAGCACACCAAGGTTGTTGATGGATGCAGCATAAGCTATGCTTCCTTCGCCTGCTTGTTCTTTGCGCAGTGCGATTGCCTGCTTTTCTAATTCTTCTGCTTTTATATAGCGACCGGTTGTGTGATAGAGCAAGCCAAGGTTTGAGATTACTTTGCTGTAACTTGTTTCACTGGTTAGTGCATTCGCTTCGAATTTTAATTTCGAAGCACGGAAAGCGTTTTCGGCAGAGGTATATTTATTTGAGGCATACATCATTTCCCCAACTTCATTTTCCTGTTCGGCCTGCTGAAGCGGTGTTGAACTTGTACCGTCTGTTTTCTTCAATACATCTGAAAATAATTTTTGATTGCGCAGCCACTTTTCTTCGTTTTCATATAATCCAGCATTGTCGCTTAATGAAATAGCATAATTAAAACTGGTTGTGTCGTATTCGGCTTTACTTTTATCTAATTGCGTAATCAGTAAGTCTTTTGTTTTATTAAGAATCTTGGATGTAGAAACACCGCCAATAGATCCCGGAATTTTCGGAATTTGAGAAAATCCTAAAATTGGAAGTAGGAAGCAGAAAAGTAGAAAATGCCTGTTCATCTCTGATAAAATTTAGATTGAATCTAAATTTAACAGGTAATGAGTGGAAAACGCATTAAAAAGCCGTTTTTCAGTCAAAAAAATTACTGAAATTAAAAAGAACATTACATGGAGCCGATTTTCAAACTATTTTAGGTTTCATAAGTTTATTTTTTCGCAAATAATATGTAAATTACAAGTCGATTTCCGCTTTAAACCTACTAAAACAATGTATTCTGGTACTATTCCAAGAATAATTAGGTTGAAGTTTTAGAAAAACCCCGATTCTGAATAAAAACTGAAGATTTTGTAAAAAGGCGATAAGTCAATACAAATGTTGGAAGAACAGAATTTCAAAAAAATTTGTTTAGGGTCTTTAAAGCAATAACAACATAGTATCTGTTCTAATAATAATATAACAATAGCGTAGATGAGAGAGAACAATCAAACCGGCCTGTACGATTCTAGTTTCGAGCATGATTCATGCGGAATTGGTTTCGTAGCCAACCTGAAAGGCAGAAAATCTCATGAAACAGTTGCAAATGCCCTACATATGCTTGAGCGTATGGAACACCGTGGTGCTTGCGGTTGCGAGACTAATACCGGCGATGGTGCTGGTATCCTTCTTCAGGTTCCCCACGAATTTTTCGTGGATGAATGTGTCAAGAGTGGCATTAAGTTGCCAGCCTTTGGCGAGTATGGTGTCGGTATGTTATTCTTACCCAAGGATGAGAAGCTGAAGGAAGAGTGCAAGAAGATCTTGAGCCGTCAGGCAGAAAAGCTTGGCTTAGCGGTTTTAGGCTATAGACTTGTTCCTACAGACGGTTCAATGATGGGCGACAGCGCAATTGCTGTTGAACCTTCCGTTGAGCAATTCTTTGTTAAGCGTCCGGATAGTGTTAAAGATGTAGAAACATTCGAAAGAAAGTTATATGTGCTTCGTAACTATGCTACACGTATTGTTAAAGAAACATTAAATAACGAGGTAGTGAATCAGCGTTTTTATTTCGCTTCATTCTCTTCCAGAACAATCATATATAAAGGTCAGTTGATGACTGCTCAGGTAAAACAGTTTTACCTGGATCTGCAAAGACCTGAAATGGTTTCAGCATTAGCAGTTGTTCACTCACGTTTCTCTACCAATACATTCCCGTCATTTAAGTTGGCGCAGCCTTTCCGTTACATCGCACACAATGGTGAGATCAACACGGTAAAAGGTAACGTAAACTGGATTCGTGCACAGGAAGCATTATTAACTTCTACTGTATTTACAAAAGAAGAAATTGAAATGCTGTTGCCGATCTGTGATCCGGGCAACTCAGATTCAGCACACTTAGATAACGTAATTGAATTACTTGTATTAAGCGGTCGTTATTTACCACACGTAATGATGATGCTTGTACCTGAAGCATGGGACGGCAACGAGTCTATGTCTGAAGTAAAACATGCGTTCTACGAATACCACGCTGCAATGATGGAGCCTTGGGATGGTCCGGCTTCGATCTCATTCACGAATGGTAAAATTGTAGGTGCTACATTGGATCGTAACGGTCTTCGCCCTTCACGTTGGTGCTTATTAGATGATGATACGGTGATCATGGCATCTGAAGTTGGTGTTATCGATGTAGATCCTTCTAAAGTAGTTACAAAAGGTCGTTTACAGCCTGGTAAAATGTTCGTTGCTGATTTAGAGCAAGGACGTATCATCAGTGATGAAGAACTTAAAAATGATATTTGTACACGCAAACCTTACGGTGAGTGGTTAAAAAACAAAATCAAATTAAGTGAGCAGCCTGAACCACAAATCATATACAATCAGCCGGATGCTGCAGCCTTGTTGAAAAAACAACAAGTGTTTGGTTATTCGTCTGAAGATTTACGTGTGATCATCGGTGAAATTGCAACAACAGCCTACGAGCCGCTTGGTTCAATGGGTATAGATGCTCCGCTTGCAATCTTGTCTGATCAGGCGATGCACTTGTCTGCCTACTTCAAACAATTGTTTGCGCAGGTAACAAACCCGCCAATTGATCCGATCCGTGAGCGTATGGTTATGTCGCTTGTATCGTATGTAGGTGGTTCGTTAAACTTATTGGATGAATCTCCATACCACTGTCGTATGGTTGAGTTACACCAGCCGGTTTTAACAAACAACGATTTAGAAAAACTTCGTCAGATCGATGATAAACATTTCCAGACAAAAGCGTTGGAAATAACTTTCAAAGCAGACGAAATGCCGGGCAGCTTAGAAAAAGCATTGACTCGCATCTGTAAGTATGCTTCAGATGCTGTGAATGATGGCTACTCTATTATATTATTAACGGATCGTAAAGTTGATAGCGGTCACACACCAATTCCTTCGTTATTAGCAACTGCTGCTGTACACCATCACTTAATTCGTGAAGGTCAGCGTGGTAAAGTTGGTATCGTGGTAGAGTGCGGAGATGCATGGGAAGTACATCACTTTGCAACATTGATCGGTTACGGTGCTTCTGCAATTAACCCGTACTTAGCATTTGAAACTGTAATTGGAATGAAACGCAGCGGCGAACTTCAAACGGAGTTGGCTGAAGAGAAGTTGATCTACAATTACATCAAAGCTGTTGACAATGGGTTGTTGAAAGTATTCTCTAAAATGGGAATCTCTACACTTCAGTCTTACCAAGGCGCTCAGATCTTCGAAGCATTGGGTATCAGCACAGAAGTTATTGAGAAATACTTTACAAATACCGTTTCAAGAATCGGTGGTTTATCCTTAGATGGCATCGCAAAAGAAGCGTTGATCAAACACGCACAAGCATATCCGAAAGTACCTGTACCGCGTCCGAAATTGGAAGTGGGTGGTATCTACCAATGGAAACGTCGTGGTGAATTCCACTTGTTCAATCCGCAAACGATCCACTTGTTACAACAAGCGTGTCGCAAAGGGGATTATCAGGTATTCAAGAAATATTCAAACCTGATCGATGATCAGAGTGTGAAAGCAATCACATTACGTGGTTTATTGAAATTTAAACAAACAAGAGAATCTATATCGATCGATGAAGTAGAGCCGGCAGCAAACATCTACAAACGTTTTGCTACAGGTGCAATGTCATTCGGTTCTATTTCTCACGAAGCGCACTCTACACTTGCAATTGCGATGAACCGCATCGGTGGTAAATCAAATTCAGGTGAAGGTGGTGAAGATGAAATTCGTTTTGATCGCAAGCCAAACGGCGATTGGGAGCGTTCTGCAATTAAGCAGGTAGCTTCAGGTCGTTTTGGTGTTACAAGTTACTACTTGGCAAATGCCGATGAGTTGCAGATCAAAATGGCACAAGGCGCAAAGCCAGGTGAAGGTGGACAGTTACCAGGCCACAAAGTGGATGACTGGATCGGTCGTGTACGTCACTCTACGCCGGGTGTAGGTTTGATTTCTCCTCCTCCGCATCACGATATTTATTCGATTGAAGATTTAGCACAATTGATTTTCGATTTGAAAAACTCAAATCCGAAAGCACGTGTAAGTGTTAAGTTAGTGTCTGAAGCAGGTGTTGGTACAATTGCAGCAGGTGTTAGTAAAGCACACGCGGATTTAGTATTGATCGCTGGTTACGATGGTGGAACAGGAGCTTCTCCGATCAGTTCTATTCGTCACGCAGGTTTACCTTGGGAACTTGGTTTAGCTGAAGCGCATCAGACATTGGTTAAAAATAAATTAAGAAGTCGTATCACGGTTCAGTCCGATGGACAGATCCGTACCGGTAAAGATTTAGTAGTAGCAGCTTTATTAGGTGCTGAAGAATTTGGTGTTGCAACTGCAGCGCTTGTTTCTGTAGGTTGTATCATGATGCGTAAGTGTCACTTGAATACATGCCCGGTAGGTGTTGCTACACAGAATAAAGAGCTTCGTGCATTATTCAGCGGTGAGCCTGAACACGTAGTGAACATGTTTACGTTCCTTGCAGAAGAAATGAGAGAGATCATGGCTGAGCTTGGTTACAAAACAGTTGACGAAATGGTTGGTCAGGTTCAGAACTTAGAAAAACGTACGGACATCAATCACTGGAAATTCAAAGATCTTGACTTAAGCAAAATCTTATACAAAGAAGAAGCTGGTCCGGAAGTTGGATTATACAAAACGGAAGAACAGGATCACGGCATGGATGCCATCCTTGATATCACGCTTGTACGCGATGCAAAAGCTGCTTTAGAAAATAAAACTCCTGTTAAAGGCGAATATAAAATTGAAAACATTGATCGTTCTGCGGGTACGATGTTGTCTTATGAAGTGTCTACAAGACACAAAGGACAAGGCTTACCGGATGCAACGATTCAATATAAATTCAATGGTTCTGCAGGACAAAGTTTTGGTGGTTTCTTAGCACCAGGTATACAGTTTGAATTAGAAGGTGAAGCGAATGATTATTGGGGTAAAGGTTTATCCGGTGGTCGTTTGATCTTGTATCCTTCGAAACAAGCAAAGTTCAAACCAAGTGAAAACATCATCGTTGGTAACGTAGCATTCTATGGCGCTACAAATGGTGAGTCATACATCCGCGGACAAGCTGGTGAACGTTTCTGTGTACGTAACTCAGGAGCGAAAGCAGTTGTTGAAGGTGTCGGTGATCACGGTTGTGAATACATGACAGGTGGTATGGCTGTGATCTTAGGAGAAACAGGCCGTAACTTCGCAGCAGGTATGAGTGGTGGTGTTGCTTATGTGTATGACAAAGCAAGAACATTCCCGGCACGTTGCAACATGGAGATGATCGAGTTTGATGTGCTGGATGCAGAAGACAACCAGGCGTTGAAAACAATGATCGAAAACCATTTGAAATATACAGGTAGCGATGTAGCGCAGTCTATCCTTAGCAATTGGGATAATGCAGTGAAGGATTTCGTTAAAGTAATGCCTTCAGATTACAAAGCAGTTTTGTTAAAAAGAAAAAGTCAAGGAAATAAGGAGGCCGTAATCAATGGGTAAACCAACCGGGTTCATGGAATTCGCTAGAGAATTGCCAGGAAAAAGAGATCCAAAAGCACGTCTTACAGACTACAAAGAACTCTATTTAGATTTCTCTGCAACGCAAATAAAAAATCAGGCTGCACGCTGCATGAACTGCGGTGTACCGTTCTGTCACAGCGGTTGTCCGCTGGGTAACATCATACCTGAATTCAACGATGCGGTATACAGAAACGATTGGGAAGAAGCTGCAGAGATCTTATTCTCTACAAACAATTTCCCTGAGTTTACAGGAAGAATTTGTCCTGCACCATGTGAAGCATCTTGTGTACTTGGAATCAACAAACCGCCTGTAACGATCGAGAACATCGAGAAGAGCATTGTTGAAACTGCATTTGAAAAAGGTATCTTAAAAGCAAACCCTCCGAAGAAACGTACTGGTAAAACAGTTGCGGTTGTAGGTTCTGGTCCTGCTGGTTTGGCTGCTGCTGCTCAATTGAACAGCGCCGGTCACACAGTAACGGTATTCGAACGTGCTGATCAGGTAGGTGGTTTATTGCGTTACGGTATTCCGGATTTCAAATTGGAGAAATGGGTAATCGACCGTCGTATTAAATTGATGGAAGAAGAAGGAATTATCTTCAAAACAAATGCGAACGTTGGCGTTAATATCAAAGCAAAAGATATCGTTAAAGATTTTGATGCAGTTGTATTAAGCGGTGGTTCAACAGTTGGTCGTGACTTGCCGATCCCGGGAAGACAATTCAAGGGTGTACATTTCGCGATGGAATTTTTGAGTCAGCAAAACAAACGCAACGCCAACATCAAAACTGAAATTGATCATACAGGTGAAGCGTATAAAAACGGCGACTTATTAGCTACTGCTAAAAATGTAGTAGTAATCGGTGGTGGTGATACAGGTTCGGATTGCGTAGGTACTTCAAACCGTCACGGTGCGAAAAGTGTATTGCAATTTGAATTGATGCCAAAACCACCAAGTGATAAAAACGAAACAACACCTTGGCCAAACTGGCCGATGATCTTGCGTACGTCTACTTCGCATGAAGAAGGCTGCGATCGTTTGTGGTCTATTACTACAAAAGAATTCATCGGTGATGCAGAAGGAAACTTAACAGGTTTAAAAATTGCTGAGATGGGCTGGGTAACTGCACCGGACAGCAAGCTTCCGAAGTACCAGGAATTACCGGGTACGGAACGTGTGATTCCATGTGAGTTGACATTGTTAGCGATGGGCTTCTTACATCCACAACATGCAGGCATGCTGAATGAATTGGGTGTAGAATACGACGAGCGCGGCAACATCAAAGCAAATGGCAAGTATCAAACAAACGTAGATAAAGTATTCACAGCAGGTGATATGCGCAGAGGCCAGTCATTGGTAGTTTGGGCAATCTCTGAAGGTCGTGAAGCTGCACGCAACGTAGATCTTTTCTTAATGGGTGCTACAAGCCTTGAAGCGAAAGACCACGGCATGCTGGATACGGTTTATGCGTAAGCAAAAAGTTAAAATTGTATATACTGAAAATGCCCCGAAGAAATTCGGGGCATTTTTTTTGTCAGTCTGGAGTAGGATTTATTCAATTTAAAAAATAAAAATATACAGACAATAGAATGTTTTCTGTACGCCTTTAATGGCGGCAGATTTGTGAGGATGATAAAAACGGATTTTATTCGTTCAATTGAAACAACTAATAAAATAATTTATTAGATTCATTTTTGAAACTTATCGATTAGCTTATGAATAGTAGATTATTTTTATTGACAGCATTTTTATCCATCGGATTTTTTTCATGTAAAAAAGAAAAAATCATTGAAGTAGAAAAACAACACGCCTGGAAAAAAGTTGGCGGATATGATTTTGATGAAAAGATCACTACAAACTCAGCTGTTTCTGGCGACTACCTGTTTATTATGGGTAAAGATTACAGTCAAATAGGGATAGGAGAAACAAGTAATAATTTATTCTCTGGCGTGCAGTCTGATCTGTATCCAGACAGACAATATCCTATAGGGGAAAACTATGCAATGGGCGTTACTGATGAGGGTATGATTTGTTTAAACAACTTAATATATCATTCGTTAGATTACTTTTTATTGCCCAAATATACCGATACTGCTTTTGGAGGATTAAATCATTATAAATATACGAATAGCCCAATGGCATCCGGTGCTATAAATGAAAACGATGATTTATTAACGTTTTATCAAAAGAAAGATCTCAAAACACGGATGTTATTCGTTTCTGTTAAGGAGAGTTTTTCTGGAATGGAAATTGACACTTTTTTTACAAAAAAAATAGATATCCCTTCTCCTTACATTACTTCAAGACCAATCATGTTTGGGTATGATGATTGTTTTTTAATTTCGTATGCGAATGGCATATATAAAATTTTGTCTGATGGATCTTATTCGCAGAAGTATACATTCACATCATTCCCTAGGCAGTTTTTTTCTAAAGGAGATAGTGTGTATGCAGTGTCTGACAATTACATTTATTTTTCTCCCGACAAAGGAGAAACTTGGACACCTAAATTTAACAGTTCATTTGAACGATCAGTTATAAAACCGTACCAAACAAATGGTAAAATTATAGGCAGCTATAATGGACAACTCTTCCATATTCAAATAAAAAATAATGGAATAGATTATGTCGAACTTATTAATGATGGCTTAGAAACATCTGTGATAAATTCTGTTACCTATTTTGATCACAAATATTTTGTAACAACGAATAGCGGTGTGTTTTATAGGGGGGAGAGTGAGTTTTTTAGTTATAAGTAAAATTTTGGCTTTTATTCGAGAATAAGAAATGAAATCTATGTAGTTAATAGTCAAATGAATTTCGGCATTTCGCAGAAATTCCTTGATTTTTTTATTTAAACCAAATATATTGCAACTATAATTCAGTTGCACACGTTTATTTTTTAACAACCAGCTAAGTGAGCAAAATAGAAAAACTTATTGCCCGGTTGAAATCCGATCCAACAGATTTCACCTGGGATGAACTTGTAAAAGTACTGGCATATTATGGATACGAGGAATTAAAGAAAGGAAAAACAGGAGGTTCAAGAAGAAAGTTTTGCAATGCTCAAAACCAAATAATCAGCTTGCATAAACCACATCCTTCAGATATTCTTAAAGCGTATGTGATCAAGCAAATAATAGATCATTTAGGAATTTAAAGTAAATAGCAATGGAAAATGTTTTAACATATAAAGATTATATAGGGACTGTTTCATACAGTAATGAAGATGAAATTTTTTACGGAAAAATTCATGGCATTAATGATTTGGTGACTTTTGAAGGAACAACTGTAAAAAAATTAAAAGCTTCTTTTGAAGAAAGTGTAGATGATTATTTAACTACCTGTGAAGAACTCGGGAAGCAACCGGAGAAGACTTTTAAAGGTAGTTTCAATATTCGTATCACAAGTGATCTGCATCGTAAGGCTTCAATCATTGCAAGTCAAAAAAGCATTTCATTAAATGATTTTATAAAAAAGGCAATTGCTTATGCAGTTAATCATGAAAATGAAATCGATTGTGTGTAGCTAGGAAATAAAAGTAATAATTCAATAATTACTTTTTACTCTTCACTTTTGTAGTGTTGGATTTTTTTGCAGGAAGTACTGCTTTAAGCGTACTAATTTCTTTGGCTAGTGATTGTATCATTTTTGCCATTTCTTCAATATCTTTTTTAGTGGCAAATCCATATTCGTCTTTTGGATCTCCAGCTGTGTTTTCGGGATCTTTGAAAAAATCAACAATATCAACTTCTAATATTTTAGCAATTTCTGCTAGTCGATTAATTGACACATTGGTTTCACCTCTTTCAATCTTAGAATAAGCACTTTTTGTAATGCCTAGCTCATAAGCAAGATTATCTTGAGTAAGGTCTAGGCTTGCTCTTATTCTTCTGATTTTTTGTCCTATTGAACTTTTCACAGAACGAATTTATTCAACTCCAATTTTCAAATGTTTCATTTAATGGTATAAAAGTGTCATTATATGATACTTTAGTATCTTTATAGTATATTTATAAAGCCTTAAAAGCATCTTTTAAGATATTTTGTGTAGTACAAAGTGATTTTAGATGCAGAAGGTCTGAATCAATTTCATATATGTGCTTTAAATAACAAATGCCAACATTACACTGGATAGGGAAAGAAAAGGTAATTAATCATCACATGGATGTGCCATATAAAGTTTTGGAACATTCATATGGATTTAAGGATGCCAAGCAATCAGCAGAAGAAACAAAGAGCGGAAATAAAATCATTCATGGCGATAACCTGGATGCGCTGAAAGCTTTATTGCCCGAATACGAAGGGAGCATAAAATGTATCTATATAGATCCTCCATACAATACAGGAAATGAAAATTGGGTATACAACGATAGTGTTAATGATCCTAAAATAAAAAAGTGGTTAGGTAAGGTTGTTGGTAAAGAAGCAGAAGATTTAACACGTCATGACAAATGGTTGTGTATGATGTATCCTAGATTAAAGTTACTACATAAACTTTTAGCAGATGATGGAGCAATTTTTATTTCTATTGATGATAATGAGCAAGGAAATCTAAAGTTGATATGCGATGAAATTTTTGGTAGTGGAAATTTTATTTCAAATATAATTTGGGAAAAAAATTATTCTCCAAGAAATGATGCTAAGTATTTTTCTGCTTCACATGATTTTATAATTGTCTATTCAAAATCTAAAAATCAATGGCAACGTAATCTATCACCAAGAACTGATAAACAAAATAAATTCTACAAATATAACGACAATGATGGAAGAGGCCTTTGGAGGCCTGACAATGTTTTAGTTAAATCATTTTCTGAAACTGGTGTATTTGGTATAAAAAACCCTAATAATGGTAAAGAGTATTTTCCTCCTAAGGGAAATTGCTACAGATTTAGTGAAGAGAAGTCAATACAGATGCTTTCTGAAAATAGATTTTACTTTGGAAAAGATGGAAATGGTAAACCCCAACTTAAAAGATATTTATTTGAAGTTAATGATGGCGTAGTACCACAGACGATATGGAAATATGATGAGGTATCACATAATCAGGAAGGCAAAAAAGAATTAAATAAAATTATTGAAGGAAATGTTTTTGACAGTCCTAAACCTTATCAATTAATTGAACGGATTTTACAAATTTCTACAAATTCAGGCGATATTATTCTTGATAGTTTTTCAGGCAGTGGAACAACTGCACATGCTGTTTTAAATCTCAATAAAAGAGATGGGGGCAACCGAAAATTTATTCTTGTTGAGATGGAAGAATATGCTGAAACCATTACAGCAGAAAGAGTAAAAAGAGTTATTAATGGATATGCAGGCAATGAAGGAACCGGTGGCAGTTTCGATTTCTATGAATTAGGCCCTTCTCTATTCATAGAAAATGGAATATTGAATGAAGAAGTTGGTGTGGACAAAATACGCAACTATATTTTCTATACTGAAACAACGCAGCCACTTATTGAATCTGCGCACAATGATAATGAGTCCTTTTTAGGCAAGTATAACGAAACTTCTTATTACTTCTATTACAAGCCAGAAGAAATTACAACACTTGATCATACATTCTTATCAAGTATGAAAACAAAAGCAGAGCAGTATGTTATTTATGCCGACAATTGTTTGCTCACAAAAAACTTGATGACGAAATATCATATCATCTTTAAAAAAATACCAAGAGACATAACACGATTTTAATGGAACTTAAGCCATACCAACAACAGGTAATCAATGACCTTTCATTGTTTTTAGAAAACATTCAGGAAACAAAAGATGTGCGTGATGCCTTTTATAATTTTTGGTCGCAGCACCCTAAGACTCCATTGTTCCCATCTTTAGGTAATGCAATTGAACCCTATAAAAATAATGTTCCGCGTGTTCCGCACATTTGTATCAAAGTGCCTACGGCTGGCGGTAAAACATTCATAGCCTGTAATGCAATCAAAACTATTTTCGATGGTTTTAATTATGATAAGCCTAAAGCAGTTGTTTGGCTTGTGCCTTCTATTACTATTTTAGATCAAACAATAAAAAATCTCAAAGATCCTTCCCATCCCTATCGTCAAAAAATTAATGCGCATTTCGGTAATAAGGTAGAGGTTCTAGATAAATCAGCATTGTTGCAAGGCAATGGATTTAATGCTACGTCAGTTAAAGAGCAGCTGACGATAATGGTATTTACTTTCGATAGTTTGCGAGCTAAAAATAAGGAAGACCGGAAAGTATTTCAGGAAAATGGAAATTTACAATCATTTGAAAATTTATTGGGTAGAGATAAAGAAATTACTTTAGGTGGAGTTATAAGTTATTTGAACCCTTTAGTAATAGTAGATGAAAGCCACAATGCAGAGAGTGATTTAAGCGTTGATATGCTTAAAGAAATTAATCCATGCTTCATTCTTGATTTAACAGCAACACCAAGGAAAAACAGTAACATTATCAGTTTCATTGATGCACTTGAATTGAAAAAAGAGAGTATGGTGAAACTACCGGTCATTGTTTACAATCATCAGGATAAAACAGAGGTAATTAATTCTTCTTTGCAATTGCAAAAACGTTTGGAATTACAAGCTATAGAAGAGGAAAAGCAAGGTGGTAAATACATTCGTCCGATTGTATTGTTTCAGGCACAACCCAAGAATGGAAAAGATTTTTCAAATGAAGAAGAAGAAAAATCCAATGTTCAGAAGTTGAAAGAAAAATTAATTGAGTTGAAAATTCCTGCTGAACAGATAAAAATAAAAACAGCTAATATCAATGAACTAAAAGGAATCGACTTATTAAGTAAAGAGTGTGAAGTACGTTATATTATCACTATCAATGCCTTAAAAGAAGGCTGGGATTGCCCCTTCGCATATATACTCGCGTCATTGGCTGATAAAAGTTCAGCTGTAGATGTAGAACAGATTTTAGGTAGAGTATTGCGTCAGCCTTATGTAATGAAGCACAATTTTCCATTACTCAATTTGAGTTATGTATTAACAGCTTCATCAAAATTTCTTGACACATTAGACAATATTGTAAAAGGCTTAAACAAAGCTGGCTTTAGTGACAACGATTATAAAGTTGCAGATATAACAAACGAAGATGGTTTAAAAAAGCACGATCCATTAGAACAGCTCACAGTTTTTAAAACTCTAGATAATGATTTGGAAGATATTGTTTCAGATATTGATATAAGCAGAATAAGCATTCCTTCTGAAGAAACAATTGCTAACAATTCAATCTTAGAAATTGAACAAACGGCAATAGAACAAAATGCTGCATTTGAAAAAGTAGTTTTGGAAATGGAATCAAGTAATTCAGATATTCTACCTCATGCACTCAAACAACTTGTGAAGACACACAGTATCAAAACTATTTTTCAAGAATCAGCTTCAAATTTGCAATTGCCTCAATTTTACTTAAAGATTCCGGCAAATGATTTATTTGGAAAAAAAGAAGAAGATGTTCCGCTCGAAAAAGAAAATTTGTTAGAAGGTTTTGCATTGGGCAAAGCAGACACAAATATTGCATTTGATAGCATTACATCTGAACTTTATAAGGTAGATCTAGATGAAACTAAACAAGGCCATACACCTACGTTTATAAAGCTAGACGGTGATGTAAAAGAAAGTATAATGACTTATATTCTAGATCCATCAAGAAAGGAGAGTAGAATACGAAATTTGACAAAACGATTGATGGATTTAATTGGGAATATGTTTCCAATTCCGGATAAAGAAATTGAAAAATACATCAATCGAATTTTAGAGGACTTTAAAGATGAGCAGTATACTGATTTAGCAAATAATGAATATACTTATAAAGATAAAATCAAAGCAAAAATAACTGCGTTGTCTGAAATTCATGCCGAAAAGCAATTCAAAGAGTTTTTAGATACAGATAAAGTATTCGTTAAATCTTCATTCACATTGCCGCAAAGTATTTCACCTGGAGAAACATCCAAAGATATTACAAAGTCTCTTTATGAGAAAGAAGGTAGTATGAATGGCTTTGAAGAGCGTGTTATTAATGAAATCGCTAACATGCCTAATATTGCTTTTTGGACAAGAAATATTGAACGTAAAGGATTTCGCATAAATGGTTTTGTAAACCATTATCCTGATTTTATTATTCAAGCAAAAAGTGGAAAAACGATTTTATTAGAAACGAAAGGTGATCATTTAGATGCTGAACAAAAAATTAGATTAGGTAGTCTTTGGGTAAATAAAGCTGGGAATAATTATCGTTATTTTATGGTTTATGAAAAACGTAATGTAGATGGCGCATATAAGTTAGATAATTTCTTAAATATGATTAAGGAAATATAAGTATAAGATTAGTTTCTATTCATTGTATGAAAACCGAAAAAAAGAAAACCGATTTTTTACTTGCCTTTTTTAGGGGAGTTGCTATTTTCTTAGTTATCATTGCAATTTCGTTCCCTATGCTTATTTTTAGCGATATCATCCCTTTAAAAATTAATGGCTACAATGAAGTAGGCGATGCATTTGGTGGTATAGTGAATCCACTAATAGCTGCAGTTGGTGTTGCGGTAACATTCCTTGCCTTTTATATTCAGTATCAAGCAAATCAACAGCAGTTAGAGCAAATCAGCCAAAATAAGAAAGAGCAGAATGATTTATTAAAACAGCAAATGTTTTTCAAGTTGATGGATAATCAACAACAGCGAATTTTTAATCTATCAAAAATGAATTACGGAATTAGAGGTGCAAGTCCGGACATAACAGGCACGGCTGCATTAGATTCCATCTTAAAAAATGATAATGAAAATTTTAAAGAAACTGGAAAAGAAATACTTTCTTCAAATGAAAATATTATAGAATATGATATTATAGATAAGATATTTCAATATAATTTTAATGCTGTATTTGATGCGTACATAGATTTCCAACCTCTTATTGAAAAAGTTATTGAAGCTAATACTTATCAAAATAGAGTAAAAGCTATTGAGGATTATATTCCTATTAATAAAGAACAAGTATTGGAAAGTATTTTAAATAGTATTGGTCGATATTATTTTTTCTATACCTCAAATAAAACCAAGCTAGACTTTTTTAAAAGGCGTTATCATTCAATCGCATCAAAAAATCAAACATTTATTGATGGTTATATCAAAGGATTCGAACATATAATCAATTTACTAAAGGACAATGGGCTTAATAAAGATGATACGTTTATAGATTACTTAAAGTATAACCTTACTATAGGTGAGCAAAAAATACTGTTTTTGTATTTTGCATCCGGCAATGGGAAGACTGAAACTAAAACATTTGTTCTTGAGAATGGCTTGTTACTTGATTTATGCAATGATACTTTTTTAAGCAATCATGAAAACCATGATTCTTTAATGAAAGAAGAGATAAGGGCAATCCTTTCAAAATAAATATTATTCAGATCTATCTCTTCCCACCCCAAACACATACCTACTCATTCTCTTATCACCCGACTTCTTTAATAACCCTTCGTCAACGGCAGCCTTCAAATCACGACTGGCGGTGGCTGGAGAGATCTCTTTGAATCTGCGTAGATAGTCCTGGCGGGTAAAAGATGTAGTGTCTATAAAGTCCCGCATGATCTCCATGCGGTCAAGAGCAGTCAATGCGATGTTCTGTGATTGCAACAACACTTCCAGCGCTTCATTAATCACACCAAGCATGTATGCAACAAAGGGCGTTGAGTTACCCAGTTTATCAGACTTAGATAAAGCATTATAATACTCCTTTTGCTTTTCTTTAATGATTGTTTCAATCGGCAGATATTCAAACATGGGATAACTGTCTTTTAAAATAACCGTCTGCCACAAGCGTCCCATACGTCCGTTGCCATCAAGGAAGGGGTGAATGAATTCCAGTTCATAATGAAAGACACAGCTTTTGATTAGTAGCAAATCAGAGTCTTTTTTCAGATATGTAAACAAATCATTCATCAAGGATTTTACCATGTTTCCTGAAGGCGCAATATGCTTCACAACCGAACCGGTTACAATGCCTACATTCTTTGTTCGCAATTTACCTGCGTCTGCTATAAGACCAGTCATTAAAATTTTATGCGCATCGCAAAAAGATTTTAACGAGTATGCATTAAATGAATGCAGCTTATCATATACTGTAATTGCATTTTTTACTTCTAAAATATCTTTCTGTGGTCCAACAACTCTTTTGTTTTCAAGCAGAGCAGTGATCTGCTCAATCGTTAATGTATTGCCTTCAATTTCCAGAGAAGACTGAATCGTTTTAATGCGATTTTTTTTGCGTAGTTCGGGTGGGAGTTTTGTTAAATGCGCTGCATTCACTTCGCCTATTTTCTCAAAAATAGATGCTACAAGCTGTAAAATCTGAGGCGTAATGTTGTATGGCGGTTTCACAAGCGATATTTGATAGTATCATATGATACTATCAAATGTACGAAAATTAGAGTAATTAACTCAACTTTTCTTGTCTTTTAGAAGGATACCCGCTGGAATAAATTGTGTAAAAAAACGGTTTTAAGTGCAATTACTAATACATATACTTGCACTTAAGCGATTAAGTGCAAACAAGAAATTTTATAATTGCACTTGCGCAAGTATGGATGTGGAAATTTTTTTGACCCTATAAAAACTTTCTACTAAATGATTTCAGATAGCCTAAAACGCCAGCCCCACCGAAAATCCATACGGCGCATCAAAATCATTCCCTTTTTCAGATCTATAGAAGATCGGATTGTAGGTCAAAGAGAACATCATGTGATCTTTGTGCTTGGGTTGATAGCGTAGTCCAAAGTTGCCGTTGATGTTGTAATAGAATTGCTTTCCGTAATCGTGCACGACAAAATCAACACCGGATTCTATATAGAAATTTTTTATTCCGAAGAGAAGATATCCGCCATGATATAATGTTAAGTCTGAAGGAACATTTTTTTCAGTTTCACCTGGAATGTATCCTGTACCCACATGCGGATTGATCGTCATGTTTGGATTTAGTCGAAAGGGGCGTTCGTAGTTAATAGAAAGCACACTTTGTTTCAGTAAAGAAAAATACAAAAGATTATTTGCTACAGATGTATCCCTTGTTTGCTGTGCAGAACACATATGTGCAAAAAAGAAGAAACAGCAGAAGAATGAGAGCGTGTGTTTCATTCGATAAAAATATTTAATATTCAATAACATTTCAATAATAAGATCTATTATTCTATTTTCTTGTACGGTTCTTTAAAAGAGTGTAAATTAAGTTCCGTCTAAATTAAAAACTATTTTATAAATAGTACGCCCATGCAACCACAAAAAAACGTCACCAATAAAATTTCTATCCACGCATCACCTGCAGATGTGTGGGATGCATTGGTGAATCCGGCAAAAACGAAAGTATACATGTTCGGTTGTGAAACCGTTTCCGATTGGAAAGTTGGAAGTGACTTATTATGGCGCGGTCAACACGACGGCAAAGAAGTTGTTTTTGTGAAAGGAAAAATTTTAGCCATTGAGCCACCGAACAAGCTTGTTTATACTGTGATTGATCCGTTCGCCTCTTACCCCGACATTCCCACAAATTATTTGAACGTTACATATAAGTTAGAGCAGCAAGGAGACGATATCATCTTAACCGTACGTCAGGATGGTTTTGAAAGTGTTGCAGATGGAGAGAAACGTTATCAGGATGTATCCAACAAAGGAGAAGGCTGGAATCCGATTCTGGTTCAGATCAAAGCGTTGGTCGAAGGCAAGTAATCTGCAGATTACAGCTGATACTAAGTCATGACTTCACTCGGGGTGATATATTTATAGTATATTAGATTCAAACAACATACGCACAATACGAAGGTATTTTATTAGACAAATAATACCTTCGGTATTGTGCGTAAAAAACTATTATGTTATATGTTTGCTATAAATATGCGACCCCGCTGGGGTCGTAATCAGAAATAATTTTCAATGGATCTGATTGTAATAAATGGAACTAGAAAAATAATAATACTTATCAGCGTAGATCTAAAATTAAATTCATGAAGCAACTGTATTTTTTCACAATCGCATTTTTTCTTTCTCTTGCAGGTTTTGCGCAAACAGACAGCATCGAACATAAAGTCAATGCGTTGGTGCAGAAAATGAGTCTGGATGAAAAGGTCGGACAGCTGTGTCTGAAAGGAACTTCAAGCAGAAGCAAAGGCTTGTCGGATGAATTAAAAGATCAGGTGCGCAAAGGATTGGTTGGTGCAATCTTAAACCTCACCGATACAGCACTTGTGTTACAGATACAAAAAATCGCGGTAGAAGAAAGTCCGAATCACATTCCGCTGTTGTTTGGGCGTGATGTGATTCATGGGTACAAAACTATTTTTCCGATCCCGTTGGGCTTAGCTGCAAGCTGGGATACAACGCTGATCGAAAAGACTTCTGAGATTGCTGCAAATGAATCGTATTCGAGATGCATCAACTGGACGTTCGCTCCCATGGTAGATATCTGCCGGGACCCGCGCTGGGGGAGGATTGCAGAGTCCCCGGGTGAAGATCCGTACTTAGCATCTATTTTTGCCAAAGCATACATCAACGGTTTTCAGGGAAACAATCTGGCTGAGCCCGGCCGTATTCTTGCTTGTGCCAAACACTTTGCAGCATACGGAGCAGCTGAAGGTGGCCGTGATTACAATACGGTAAGCATTTCACAGAACACCTTGCGCAACATATATCTCAAACCATTTAAATCTTCTGTAGATGCAGGCGCTGCAACATTCATGACTTCCTTTAATGATCTGAACGGTATACCTGCTTCAGGCAATACGTTTTTATTAAAAGATGTATTGCGTACCGAATGGAAATTTAGAGGTTTTGTTGTAAGCGACTGGAATTCGGTAACCGAAATGATTCCACATGGATATTGCACGGATGAAAAAGATGCTGCTTTGAAAGCCGCTTCTGCAGGTCTGGATATGGAGATGACCAGTCAGGCATACGCCCATCATTTAAAAACATTGATTGCTGAAAATAAAATTACTATAGCGGAATTAGATGAAATGGTTAAAAACATTCTACGTATAAAATTCCGTGCAGGTATTTTTGAAAATCCCTATTTCGAAGGAAGAGAAAAATTTGCTCTGCTTGATCCTGCATCGCTTGCTCTTGCTAAATCTGCCGCCATTAAAAGTTTCGTCTTGTTGAAAAATGAAAAAAATATATTGCCTCTTACAGTTCAGAAAAAAATAGCAGTTATTGGTCCGCTGGCAAATGCACCGAAAGAACAGTTAGGCACATGGATTTTTGATGGAAATAAAAATGATTCGCAAACACCGTTAACTGCCTTACGCAACATGTATGGCACTGAAAACATAAACTATGTTTCAGGTTTAACATACAGTCGCGATGAATCGCAGGCCATATTTGATCAAGCATACAAGGCTGCGAAGAAATCTGAAGTCGTTTTATTTTTTGCAGGGGAAGAAGCCATTCTTTCCGGTGAAGCACATTCCAGAGCAGATATCCGTTTGCCGGGCGCACAGGAAGAATTAATAAAAAGATTATATAAAGCCGGTAAACCAATTGTGTTAATTATCATGGCTGGCCGTCCGATTGTTATAGAACATTTGTTGCCTTATATATCTGCGGTAGTGATGGCCTGGCATCCGGGAACCATGGCCGGTCCGGCGCTTGCTGATGTATTGAGTGGCAAGGAAAACTTTTCAGGCAAACTGCCTGTGACATGGCCAAAGACAGTAGGACAAATTCCAATCTATTACAATCATACCAATACGGGCCGTCCCGCAGATTCTACATCGTTTGTGGGAATTAAAGACATTCCGATTGAAGCGTGGCAGAGTTCACTCGGAAATACTTCACACTATCTGGATGCGGGTTACACACCGCAATATCCATTCGGTTATGGCTTGTCGTATACAAGATTTACGTATGCAAAAACTACGATTGAAAAAAATACACTTACAAAGGTGGATAGTTTAATTGTAACAACAACCGTTACGAATACAGGAAATCGGATCGGAACGGAAACTGTGCAGCTATATGTGCAGGATGTAACGGCAAGTCTGGTAAGGCCGGTTAGAGAGTTGAAAGCATTTGCTCAGGTTGAATTAAAAGCAGGAGAAACAAAGACAGTTCGGTTTGCAATAGCTGTTTCAGAATTGGGCTTTTACAACAATGAAGGCATTTATCTCATTGAGCCCGGAACCTTTAATCTATGGGTTTCAGCAAATGCAGCAGACGGATTCAAACAATCTTTTGAAGTGAAATAACGAAGCTCTCCAAGGGTTTCAAACCCTTGGAGAGCTTTAATTAAGACGAATCAATATAATATAATATGAGCGAGTCAACGAACAACCTCTCCTGGCACGACTTTGAAAAAGTTGATATTCGTGTCGGTACAATTATTCAGGCAGAAGTATTTGCTGAAGCAAAAAAACCTGCCTATAAACTTCACATTGATTTTGGTTCTTTAGGAATTAAAAAAACGTCTGCGCAGATAACGGTGTTATATTCTACAGAAGAGTTGATCGGTAAACAGGTTGTAGCCGTAGTAAATTTTCCATCCAAACAAATTGCAAACATACAAAGCGAATGTCTGATCCTTGGAGCGATTGGAGACAACAAAGCAATCACGTTGTTGTCTATGGATAAAGGTGTAGAGAATGGATTGAGAATCGGATGAATGTAATAAGTAGTAAGTTTTAAGTTCTAAGAATGCAAAGAGTAAGATTCGCTTTTAATTTTTAAAAATATTTATCCATTCATATTTCTAAACAGATAGAATTTATGTACGAGTTCTTAAAACATATTACTTAAAACTTACTACTTATTGTATTTGTTCCTATAATCCACCGGCGACATTCCCGCTACTTTTTTAAATACATCTCTAAAAGCTTTTACATCGGTATAGCCAACATCATACATCACTTCATTCACAGTCTTTCTGCCGGATTCCAGTTGTTTTTTTGCAGCTTCGATTTTTACTCGCTGAATGTATTCGATCACCGTATTCGTTGTAGCCTTTTTAAATCTACGTTCAAAGGTTCTGCGGCCGATGCCGAATTTATCTGCCAATTCATCTACAGTAATTTTTTCTGCATAATGCTTTTCAATAAACTCCTGCGCTTTCACAATCGGAAGATCGTCGTGATCTTTCTGGCCTTTGAACATCACAAACTGAGATTGCGTATTGCGATCCATTTCCAGTAAAAAAAATTTGGACGCCATGATCGCCATTTCTCTATTGGTGTATTTTTCTACCAGATACAACAACAAATTCCAGTAGGAAGTGGCGCCACCACTGGAGTATATGCCGTTCTGGTCGGTGATGATTTTGTCATCGGTAAGAATCACATCCGGAAACATGGTTCTGAATTCATTTGCAAACAGCCAATGTGTTGAGCATGTTTTGCCTTTCAACAAACCTGTAGAAGCAAGCACAAATGCGCCAATACAAAGACTGGCTACTTCCGTACCTTTCTTATAGTGCTCGGTGATCCAGGGCAGATAGGCAGCATTTAGCTTTAATGCTTCCTGAATATTTCCTCCAATGGCAGGTATAATGATCAGATCCGTTTTCTTAATGTCTTTTAAAGAAGCATCCGCATGAATAGTAATCTGACCGTTCTGAAGTTTTACGTCTTTATTAACCGCAACGAGTTTTACATCAAAGGCTGGCTGCAATTCTGCAATCTTCAAAAAATCGTTAATTGCAGTAAACATATACCTTGGATCTACGATGGCAGCAGGCACAGCGGTTTCAAGAACTAAAATGGACACGTGTTTCATGCTGTAAAGTAAAACAAAACATTTGTCGTAATCAACCCGTCAGTTTGTCGTTTTTGCACAACCGGGCATATGGAATTGCATGCTACATTTGTATTGTAAAAACGACAGATACAGATATGGAAGCAACAAACCGACTAGTAAGTCAGAAATTTTCCAACGGCGCTTTTGCTGCTGTATATACCTATTTTTGTGATGACATCGAATGGAACATCATCGGAAATCAGGTTCTGAAAGGTAAGGCGGATATCATCCATTTTTGCGACAAGATGTTAACGGAAATGGAGTCGTCTGAATTAACAAATAATAATATAATAGAAACAAATGAACAGATTGTAATTGAAGGGAAATGTCGTTATTTTGATGCGGAAGGAAAAGATGCTTTCGTGAATTATTGTGACATTTATCTGTTTGAAAATGATAAAATAAAAACAATAACTTCGTATTGCATTTAAATCAAATCATTTCAAAAATACATCATGGAAAATTATTTTTTAGAAAAAGATATTGTTGTATTTTATCTAGTTGCAAATGCTTTTCCGGATGGTGTTTTAGCGGCTCATCAAAAGTTGCATAAATTGATTCCGTATTCGGATAAGCGAAAATATTTTGGAATTTCAAACCCGGATAATACCGGAACTATAATTTACAGAGCGGCAGCAGAAGAATTAACAGATGGTGAAGCAATAAAACTTAAATTAGAAACACTTGTTTTGAAAAAAGGAACGTATACAAGCATTGTAATTGAAAATTATCAGAAAGAAATCTCTGACATAGGAAAAGCATTTGATACGCTCCTTTTAAATAAAAATATTGACCCCCATGGCTATTGTGTTGAATGGTATCTCAATGATACCGATGTGCGATGCATGGTTCGACTAACGAAATAATTCATTTACATATAAATAACGTACAAACATGAAAAATGAAATTACAATTGAAGCTACAGTAAATGCACCCATGGATAAAGTATGGAAATACTGGAATGAACCAGCCCATATTAAACAATGGTGTTCGGCTTCACCGGATTGGCATGTACCTGCAGCGGATAATGATTTAAAAGCAGGTGGAAAATTCACTACAACAATGGCTGCAAAGGACGGCAGTTTCAGCTTTGATTTTGGTGGTGTATACGATCAGGTACAATCAAATGAATTGATCGAATATACTATAGGTGATGGAAGAAAAGTAAAAATTGTTTTTACAACATCCGGTGATGCAGTAAAAATTGTTGAGTCGTTTGAGCCTGAATCACAAAACCCAAGAGACATGCAGCAAGCCGGCTGGCAGGCAATTTTAAATAATTTTAAATCGTATACTGAAAACAATTAATTTTATTAATGTCTGTTGTTCAAAAACTCTCCAAGGGTTTTAAACCCTTGGAGAGTTAAGTAATAAATCTAAAAATTTTAATCGACAAACTAATTCTAACTTAAACATTTTTAAAAAAATGAAAATTCTAAAGAAAATTTTAATCGGACTTGCAGCGTTTATTGCGTTGTTGTTGATTATCGCATTGTTTATTCCTAAAGACTATACTGTCTCTGTATCAACAACGATCAATAAACCACAGAAGGAAGTATATGAATATGTAAAATTGATTAAGAATCAAGAGAACTACAGTGTCTGGGTAATGGAAGATACCAATATTGTTATGACGTATACGGGTATTGATGGAACCGTTGGTTTTTTAGCGCAGTGGAAAAGTGAGCAAATGGGTGAAGGAGAACAGCAAATTACAAAGGTTGATGGCGAGCGTGTAGATGTAGCCTTGAGGTTTAAAGGACATGGAGATGAACAAAAAGCGGCGACAATTGTGAAAGCGATCAATGAAAATCAAACTCAGGTAACAAACGAATTTTACGGACATACCGGTTATCCTTTCAACATTATGTGTTTTGTCGGTAAAATGTTTATTACCGATGCGCAAACTAAAAACATGGCGAATCTGAAGGCCATTCTTGAAAAATAAATTTTGGTATAGATTCTTAAAACTGAGATCATGTTAATAATTTTCTTTATTGTTCTTTTCATAATATCACTTTTGATTTTTGCAGCGACTTCTGCAAAAGTATATTTTATCGAATCAGAAGTGGTTATCGATAAATCAAAAGATGAAGTGTTTAATTATGTTGTTCAGTTAAAAAATCAGATCTACTACAACAAATGGATGATGGCCGATCCGAATATAAAGCTGACTCATACAGGTGTGGATGGTACGGTTGGGTTTGTTACTGCATGGCAAAGTGATCTAAAGGATGTTGGAGTAGGCGAACAGGAAATTAAACGTATTGATGCAGGCGAATTGATCCATACAGAATTGCGTTTTGAAAAACCGTTCAAAGGAGTAAGTCAGGTATATGTCAAAATTGAATCGGTAAAACCGGATCAAACGAAAGTCCTTACGGTTTTTGATACACGTACGGAGTTCCCAATGAATCTGATGATTCCGTTGATCAAAAAAATGTTAAAGAAAGACATGAATCAGAATGCACAGAATTTGAAAGCGGCCCTTGAAAAAAAATAATATGATCGTAGAGGTTTTTAAAACGAATGTTACAGATAATGAGGTCGCTGATAAGATAATCAGCGACCTTTCTCTGATCATGCCGGAATCCAGAATAAATTTCGATCTTACAGATTGTGATAAAATTCTTCGCATCGAAAGCACTACTCATATTCACATTGAAAGCATTTCAGAGCGGATTTCCAATTGGGGTTATGTATGCGAAGTGCTGGAGCCTTAAAATTCTAAAAGAATTAAAACGATTAAATAGTCTAATTCTGTAAAAAATCACTGTTATTTTATAAGAGCTATTGTATTAAAAGACGTATCTTAATACTTGAAAAACACTCGTTTTTGATACGGATACAAATGATGGCATTAATTGACAAAAACACGTTAAAATTATTACGAATACCTTTCTCTCTTTTTTTAATGCCCTTGTTTTTATTGGCATTAAGTCAGTCAGGCGCAGAACTCTTCAGTTTCAATACCCTCGTTTCTTTTTGTATCATGCATTTACTGGTATATCCTTCAAGTAATGGATACAACAGTTATATTGACAAAGACGAAGAAAGTATCGGTGGCTTGGAAAAACCTCCGCTACCTACAAAAAAATTATATTATGTAACATTGGTTATAGACATACTCGCGATTACACTTGGGTTCATTTTTATAAATTCTGTATTTGCAATATGCATCCTCATTTACACACTGGCATCAAGAGCATATAGCTCGAGAGAAATAAGATTAAAAAAATATCCATACATTGGTTTTCTTGTCGTATTTATTTTTCAGGGAGGATTTACCTATTATATGTGTTATGCAGGGATTACAGATCATGGATTGGAACTAAATGGTCCTGTTTTGTATTTATTGTTAGGGAGCTCATTTCAGATAGCAGGCGCATATCCATTGACACAAATTTATCAGCATCAGCAAGACCTCAAAGATGGTGTTGTAACAATAAGCTATAAACTAGGTTATGCGGGCACATTTATATTCACCGGGTTGATGTTTGCTATTACAAATGTTTTGTACTTCTTATATTTTAATGCAAATGACCAAGTAAATCAATTTTATATCATACAGATTTTCTTTGTGCCGATCGTGATGTATTATTTCTATTGGTTTATAAAGGTTGTTAAAAATCAAAATGAAGCAAATTTTAAACATACCATGTTCATGAATATAATTGCATCAACGTGTATGAATAGTTGTTTCTTAGTTTTATACGTTATTAATAATTGAGTAAGTGAGTTATATATCAGCCATAGAAACGAGTGTTCCCGAATATTTTCATTCACAAAATGAATTTGCAGAATTCTATTCCAATTCAACGGATGACGATGAAATTAAAAGAAAAATTAAAATCATCTCATCTAAAACAGGCATAGAAAACAGATATTCGGTATTAAAGGATTATAGTCTTGCGCCAAAAGACTTTGAATTTTATGCTAAAAGTTCTTCGTTAATGCCTGAGCCTGGCCTTACAAAACGGATGGAAATTTTTAAAGAAGAAGCTGTAAAACTTTCTTTAAAAGCAGTAAATAAAATTCCTGAATTTGAAATCGTCAAAAAAACTATCACTCATTTAATCACTGTTACGTGCACGGGATTATTTGCTCCCGGTCTGGATATTGAATTAGTAAATGAATTGCAGCTTTCTCCATCCATAAATAGGAGTAGCATAAATTTTATGGGCTGTAATGCTGCAATACTTGCCTTAAAACAAGCTGATGCTATCTGCAAAAGCAATGGAAATGCAAAAGTGCTTATCGTTTGTACGGAATTATGCACCATTCATTTTCAGAAAAATTATTCGGATGATTATATTATTTCAAATCAATTGTTTGCCGATGGTTGTGCTGCGGTACTTGTAACCGCTGATCCAATAGAATTTTCGCAGAATGCATTAATAAAAATAAATGATTTTCATTCGTTACTGCTTCATAAAGGCTACAACGATATGGCTTGGCAATTGTCTGAAACTGGATTCAAAATGAATTTAACTACATATGTTTCCGATCTGATTAACGGCAATATCAAAAATATGTTAAGTGAAGTAAATGTACACCCCGATACGATTGATTTTTGGGCAGTACATCCGGGAGGGAAAAAAATTATCGATGAATTTTGTAAGGTATTAGATCTGGACAGAAATAAGCTTTCATCGTCGTACGAGATATTAAAAAATTATGGCAATATGTCTTCCCCAACGGTTTTGTTTGTTTTGAAGCATGTATTGAATAACAATCAACATGTTCAAAAAGGAAAATCTATTTTTACAGCTGCATTTGGTCCGGGATTAAGTATTGAAACTGTATCGCTTGTATATGCTTAATTGTAGAAGCGATAAAAATGAACTGCTGGATGGAGATAACATTCCTGCAGCAGATCTATTTCAAAACTTAAGAGAATTAGATACTATTAACACATTGCTGGGTGGCTATAAAATAAGCTTGTCTGCATTAAACACCGTTATTAAAAACAACAAACCGTATACTTTGGTTGATATTGGTTGTGGCGGCGGTGATACCTTAAAATATATTTTTAATTGGAATAAACGTGCGAATAAAAATCTTTCGCTTGTTGGTATTGATATTAAACCGGTATGTATTGAATATGCAAAGACAAATACCTCTGCATTAGCCATACGTTACATTTGCGATGATTACAAATGTTTATATGAGCACGAGCGTAATGTAGATATTATTCATGCAAGTTTATTTTGCCATCATTTAACAGAAGAACAACTTGTAGAATTGGTATCGTTTGCATTAACACATAAAGCTATTTTAATTGTGAATGATCTGGAACGGAATCCGATTGCATATTATTCTATAAAATGGCTGACGCAATTATTCTCTAAATCATATCTGGTTAAAAACGATGCGCCGTTATCTGTCGCGCGGGGATTTAAAAAGAAAGAATGGGAAACTATTTTAGATAAAGCCGGAGCTACACATTTTTCACTTAAAAATAAATGGGCGTTTCGCCATCAGGTAATTGTTTATGGAAATCAATAACAACTCATATCGATGTGCAATTGTTGGCGGCGGCGTTGCAGGATTGAGTCTCGCAATTCAGCTTGCAGATGCAGGCATTGAAGTGATTGTGTTTGAAAAAAATACCTATCCCTTTCATAAAGTGTGTGGCGAATATATTTCTATGGAAAGCTGGAATTTTTTGCTTTCGTTGGGTTTGCCATTGAACGATATGAATTTACCTTCCATCACGCAATTGGGAGTATCTTCTGAAAAAGGATTTATGCTGAACGCACCTTTAGACTTAGGTGGCTTCGGTATCAGCAGATATACATTAGATCAGGAATTATGTTTGTTGGCAAAAGCAAAGGGTGTAGTCATTTTAGAAAACTGCAAAGTGCTGGATGTTGAAAATGAAAACGAACATTCCTCTTTAATCACAACTACATTCGGACTTTACAGGGCCCAGATCGTTTGCGGGAGCTATGGAAAGTACACGCCGGTATTTGCTAAGTCTTCAACTGAATCAAAGAAGAAAAATATAAATTACATTGGTGTTAAATATCACATCAAAACAGATTTTCCGGATAATCGAATTGAATTGCATAATTATGAAGATGGCTACTGCGGCATTTCAAAAGTTGACAAGGAAACATATTGTATGTGTTACTTGTCAACGTCTGATAAACTAAAGCAATCAGAAAATAATATAAAACAATTAGAGGAAACAGTTTTGCATAAGAATCCTTTTTTGAAACGCATATTTTTAGAAGCAGAATTTATTTTCAAAGAACCCATTGTAATAAGTAACATTTCGTTTCATAAAAAAAGCGCCTATGCAAACGGAATATTTTTGGTAGGTGATGCTGCAGGTTCCATTACACCTTTGTGTGGCAATGGCATGAGTATGGGCTTCCGTGCATCATTTGTTTTATCGAGGCTGCTTGTTTCTTTTTTTAGAACAAAGACAAGTAAAACAGCTTTAATAGAAGCTTATCAAGATGCCTGGAACAACGAGTTTAATTTCCGGATTCAAACGGGATATTATTTGCAGAGCTTGTTCGGGAAAAAGACAACAACACATCTTGTTCTAAAAACGTTGGATAAATTTCCAGCGGTAACACAAAAAATAATCGGGCTTACTCACGGAAAGCCATTTTAAATAAATCAAAAAGCCTCATTTCAAATTGCGATAAGAAATTTTTACATTTACAATACTGGCAATTTTACATTTATCACTGAAAGTAAATAAATGTCTAGATTTTCGATATACATACCGACCGAATCCTTAAAACCTTTTATTAAGAGTTTTGCCGTTTCTGAAAATGAATATGAACAGACGTATAAAGTAATTCCGGATACATCTATTGTTTTAGGTTTTCAATACAAAGGCAAGTTGTCGCATTTAACGAATGCAGATGAAACGCTTCTTTCAAAATCCGGTGTGAGCGGATTAAGTGATCACTATAAAGTATTTAAAAATTCTGCAAATATAGGTACCGTATTGGTGTTCTTTACAGAAACAGGCGCTGCACATTTTTTTAAACAACCCTTACACGAACTTTTTAAAGAGAGTATTTCTTTAGACAATTTTATGTTGCAATCGGAGTTGTTGATTTTAGAAGAACAATTGTGCGCAGCACGTACAGATGCAGAACGGATTGTTGTTGTAGAAAATTTTTTGCTTGCCCGCATTCGTCCTGTAGAACAGGATAAGATGGTATTAGCTGCGTTGGCCTTAATTCATAAAAGTAAAGGAACCATTCGCATCACAGAATTGATGCAGCAATTAAATATCAGTCAGAGTCCGTTAGAGAAACGATTCCGGCAGGCCGTAGGAACAAGCCCTAAAAAATTTGCGTCTATTGTAAGGTTAAAACATGCCATTAGACAGCGAACCTATTCAAATTCACTTACAGAATTAAGTTATGAATTGGGCTTTTACGATCAGGCGCATTTTATAAAGGAATTTAAAACGTTTACCGGAGAAACGCCGGAAAATTATTTTTCTTCCGATAAGTCATAAAAACGATTTTTTACAATTGAACTACTAATTTTTTTTAAACTTTTGTATCAGTAAATCATTAAACACGTACAACTATGTTTACACTTGAACAAATTAAAACAGCACACGCAAAAGTAAAAAGCGGTGCAGATTTCCCTTCTTACATTAAAGAACTCATCACATTGGGTCTTACTCAATATACGCAGTTTGTGAGCGATGGACATACGGTATATTGGGGAGCAAATAATTATTCTATCCAATCGGATGCGAAGTATCCTGCTTTTACCATTTCAAATGAAGCAGATAAGGAAAAGTTAAAAATAGATCTAAAGATCCATCAGCAAGGCGGAACAAATTACTTAACGTTCTGTGAACAGGCAGCGGAAGCTGGCGTTGAAACATGGACCGTCAATATGGGGAAAATGACCTGTACCTATTATGATAAAAATGGGAACGAGATGCTTGCAGAAGCGATTCCTGAATAACAGTCTTTTTAGAGATAACTTAGCACGTTTCGGATTTTATTATCGCTGTAAACTGAATACTTTTGTAATGAAAAATCAGCACTATGGACGATAAGGAGCAAAGTAATTATAAGCGTATTGCTGAAGCAATAGAATACATCCGTGCAAATTATCAAGAACAGCCAAGTCTGGACGAAATTGCAGAGAAAGTACATTTAAGTCCGTCTCATTTCCAACGCTTATTTACAGATTGGGCAGGAGTGAGTCCAAAGAAATTTTTGCAATACATCAGTATTCAGCATGCGAAAGCATTGTTGAATAAAGCAGAACCTTCCTTGTTTGATGTAAGCAATAAGATCGGACTTTCAAGTACAAGCAGATTGCATGATCTGTTTATTCAGATCGAAGGTATGACGCCGGGTGAATATAAAAATGGCGGTGCACATCTTTCGATCGAATATAGTTTTTCAGATTCAGCCTTTGGAAAAGTAATCATCGCCTCTACGCCTCATGGGATTTGTCATTTAACGTTTATTGAAAATGAAGCCGATGGATTAACACAACTAAAATCTGTTTTTCCGAATGCAACTTATTTAAAAAAGATTAATGATGCACATAGTAATGCATTGCTTATTTTTTCAATGGATTGGTCAAAGTTAAAACAAGTAAAACTGCATTTGAAAGGAACAGAGTTTCAATTAAAAGTTTGGGAAGCATTATTGAAAATTCCGATGGGTGTATTAACCAGCTACGGCGATATTGCAGCAACCATTCAAAAACCTTCTGCATCAAGAGCTGTAGGCACTGCTATTGGAAGCAATCCAATTGCTTTTTTAATTCCATGTCATCGTGTGATACAAGCTTCAGGAAACTTAGGCGGTTATATGTGGGGAATAACAAGAAAAACTGCAATGATTGGTTGGGAGAGTAGTAAACAGTTGTCAGTGGACAGTGGTCAGTAAGTCTGAACCACTCATTAACCTGATGTATGTGATAAAAAATGAAATTTAAATCTGATCAGTAAAGAATAAAAAATACAAACGACAAAATCAATTCAATCAATTTCATCAGATTAATCTGTGGTTCTGACAAATTTCTTCTGACAACTGAACACTGACTACTAACAAATGAATCTCTTCGCTCCAGACCCTCAATCCAATCTTTTACCTTTCGACGGCATCGTAAATTACTATGGCGCAATAATGAGTCATGAACAAGCCACTTCATATTTGAATGCATTGCTTGAAAATATTGAATGGAAAAATGACGAAGCAATTATTTATGGCAAGCACATCATTACCAAACGCAAAGTTGCCTGGTATGGAGATCAAAATTTTTCATATACATATTCAAATACCACAAAGCAGGCATTAAGCTGGACAAAGGAACTATTAGAATTAAAACAACTTGCGGAAAAATTAACAGGCGATTCATTTAATTCCTGCTTATTGAATTTATATCATAGCGGAGAAGAAGGAATGGCCTGGCACAGCGACGATGAAAAAGCATTGGGCTTAAATACGTGTATCGCATCTATGAGTTTTGGTGCAGAGCGCAAGTTCTCTTTTAAACATAAAGTTTCTAAAGATACGGTCACTCAAACCCTCGAAAACGGTAGTTTATTGGTTATGAAAGGTGCCACACAAACAAATTGGCTGCATTCTCTTCCTAAAACAACAAAAGTGCGTGCGCCAAGGGTAAATCTTACGTTTCGAACAATTGTTCTATAAATCCCATAAATATTTTAATGCTTGATTTAATAGAACAAAATGCTGAAATTATAGATGTTTAAATTTTCAAGTGATTATGGATTACTATAAAATTCTTGGCATTGATAAAAGTGCTACAGAAGCGGATATTAAAAAGGCTTACCGGAAAATGGCGCGCAAATATCACCCGGATGTAAACCCGGATGACAAGGCAGCTGAACAAAAATTTAAGGAAGTAAATGAAGCGAATGAAGTATTAAGCAATGCTGAAAATCGCAAGAAGTACGATGCTTATGGTGATAATTGGAAGCAAGGAAATGCTTATGCCAATGCCGGACAGCAGCGTTACCAGAGACCACCGAACCAAGGTGGCTCAAGAGGAGGAAATTCGTTTGAAAATGATTATTCAGACTTCTTCGAAAATATGTTTGGCGGTGCGGCAGGCGGCGGGCGTGGAGGAAGAGGTGGTGTTAAATTTAAGGGAGCGGATTTATTTGCAGAATTGGATCTGGATCTGAAAGAGGTATACACTACACATAAAAGAGAATTAACGGTTAACGGGAAAAATATTCGTATTACCATACCTGCAGGAATAAAAGACGAACAGGTCATTAAGATTCCCGGTTATGGCGGAGATGGCTTGAATGGAGGACCTAAAGGTGATCTGCAAATTCAGATCAATGTACACAACAACACAAAATTTAAAATAGACAACAACGACTTGCATAACACGGTAGAAATTGATTTGTATAAAGCAATATTAGGGGGAGACCTGATCGTTGATACATTTGATGGAAAAGCCAAATTAAAAGTTGCACCCGAAACACAAAATGGCACCAAGGTAAAACTGAAAGGAAAAGGTTTGCCTGTTTATAAGAAGGAAGGTGAGTTTGGTGACCTGTACATTACATACAACATAGCACTTCCGACCAATCTTACTGAAAAAGAAAAAGAATTATTTACGGAACTCTCTAAACTTCGGAACCCATGAATGTAGAACAGTTTATTCCCGTACACACCATCTGCACCAGCTATCAGATAGAAGTTTCTTTTTTACATGAATTGAATGATATCGGACTGGTGGAAATTAATATCATTGAAGAAATTGCCTATGTTCATCAGGATCAAATACGGGCGATTGAAAAAATGATACGCCTGCACCACGATCTGGATGTAAACATTGAAGGCATTGATGTGGTATTTAATTTATTGAATAAACTTGATGCACTGCAGACAGAATTGGCTGCGGCTAAGCGCCGATTAAGAATATATGAAAATTAAATAAAGAATCGTTCAACAACATAACTTCCTGATGGTGTTAGCGTACAAGAATACGTTCTTGTACATATAGACTATGAATCGATTAGATTACATCATTACGCTTTCAAAAGGAATTTTAGAAGCACCGGAAGAAAATATAGAAGAGCTTCTAAACTATTTCGGAGCTATTTTTGAATTAAAGGAAATACAAAAGCCGGGTGCTGTTTCATTAGCAGCCGGACTGGATGATGGAACGGAAGTCTGTTTTGCTGACTGGGCTAAACAACTCCGGACAGAAAAAATTAAAAAATGTGTTGTACGTTCCGTTGCACAGGAATCAGATAAATTACCCGAACATATTTTAGCAGCTTTTGCAGGTACCCAGGAATATCTCTTTGAAGTACTTACTGAAAAGTCCACACACTGTTATGTGATCAAAACATTTTATTCACCTTCCTATGCCATCACAACAGAACTATTTGGCGAGTTAGTAGATGTACAAACTAATAGCGAAGCTCATTGGGAGTTGGTTGCAAATCTAATAACCGAATCCAATGAATTGAATGGTCGGAAAGCAGTAGCGAAAAGCGAAGCGCGTGCGTATCTGAACAGTAAAGAAGGGAAAGGCGAATTTAATTTTCTGGCAACTAAGTTATCCGAAGAGATGCAGATTGAATGCACGGTTGCAGGTACACCGTTTCTATTGCCGGGACATTTGAAAAATTTATTTTATCAGTCCGACTTTTCATTTTTTGGAGATGACAACAACAGAGAGATCGCATTTCTGTATGCATTAAAAGAATGTTCTGCGGAGCAGTTAATACAACTGGTACATGCGCAGCCATCCGTAGCTGCTGTATGGTCGGCCTGTGAAGCGGATATGCAGGAATGGCCATTACCTGATGTGCCTGTTTCAAAAGCTACAGAGCTTGAAGCATTCATTCAAAAACAAACAACAGAGCAGCTGAGTTTAACCGGATTGGTAAATGTTGTGTGCGGTGCAATACGAAGACTTTCAGAAGAAAATCATGTACGTCCAACAATTCCGGAATCGTTAAAAGATGTTTTTGGTCCTGATAAAACAGAGTATGACAAAGCTCTTGCACGCGGCAATTCCAAAGACAGATGGTATTTAAAATCAAATGAAACTCCATGGGAAGTTTCTTTCTTTGAGCCTTTAACAATTACAACCTTGCTGGAATCAAAAGGAAATGTTGAAGTTGTTAAGAAAGAGTTTTCACAGGCACTTTCAGAAATAGAACAGTTTGCGAAAAAGATTCAGTCTCCGTTTGAAGAGGCGTTTCGATTTGCAAATTATTTTTTGATTGAAACAGTTCCTGAAGGAAATTTTGATGCGGCTCATCTGGAAGTTATTTCTAAAGATCTAACAACAAAAGGATTTTCAGAACGTTCTCTAGAAGTTCTTAAAAATAATTTTCTGTATCTGGAAGAATGGTATAAATTGAACTATGATAGAGAAACTATTTTAGGCTTGTTTGCAGTTAAGAATGCTAATCAGTTTGGCGGCATGGGTTCCTGGAACGATCAGTATGTGGAAGAAGATCCGGAAACGTATGAGAAGGTTTCGGCAGAAACATTTTCTGCAATGAAAAAATATTTTGTTGTATTACTTTCAAAGTAGAAAATTCATTGAATGTTTAAAGAAAAGAATGCTGAATTTACTGTTTTTAATAAATAAAAATAACTTAGCAGTACTATATATTTCATTATATAAAATATGGAAACTCCTGGAATTATAATGTTACTTACAGCTTTGCTGGGTGCATTTTTTGTTGCCTTAAAGATTTATAAAGTATTGGATAAAAAAGGAAATCCTGCCGCAATAATAATTGCTGCAGGTAGTTTTATTGGTACATTTATTTTAATCTACATTGCTGCGGCAATTGTTTGGGTTGTTTTCCGTGACGGATTCAACAGAAGGTAACTTTACTTAATATTTGTTTCATTATACAAATCAGTAAAAATTTATGTCAATTTCTCTTGTACTATTAACCTTATTTGTAATTGCCTTAATTTCTTTTTTTATTTCCTGGAAAGTGTATAAGGCATTAAAATCTAAAAATAACGAGTATGCCTTGATATTTTCAATCGCATCTTTTATTACCAGCATTGTGATTATAATATTTGCCATACTCTTTCTTTGAATTTGATTGGCTGGTCAGTAGAGTATAAGGTAATTTATTTTGAATCGTTAAACTTTAAAAAACATGGATGCAAATAATATAGAAGCAGTCTTAGTATGGGTAGTTATATTTTTTATAATCTTAAGTAGCTTTTTTATTTCCAGAAAAGTATATAAGACGCTTAAAAATAACAACAATCCATATTATATCATATTTACAGCTTTATGTTTTATTACAAGTATTGCGGTAATTACGATTGGAGTGTTTTTTGTCTGGTTCGTTTTATTCGAAGAAGATTTCAGTAGGCGGTGATCCTTTTGGACAGTCAATGTATTCTAAAAATAAAACAGATTCGATTTAATCTTTCAGATATGGAACTAGTACTTTTATTTATAGGACTTATAGTAACGATACTAAGTTCTTTATATATTTCCCGTAAAGTGTACCGAACATTAAGTTATGATGGAAATAAATTTGCAGGATTCTTTTCTATTATATTCTTTCTTTTGAGCCTTTTTGTTATAGGCCTGGGTGTTCTGTATGTATGGGCACAATTAACGGGTGGATTCAGTAGAAGATAACTCTCGATTTTGCTTAACTTAATTTACGTATTATATGCTCATTGTTCTTTTAATAGGATTTCTGGTAGTTCTTTTCAGTTCGTTTGTTATTTCTTCGAAAGTATATAAAGAACTTAGAGGAAAGGGAGATGCAGTTGCTGTAAGTGCAGCAATTCTATGCTTTATTGTAAGTTTTTTATTTATGGGATTTGTTTTATTTCGGGTGTGTATCGGCGAAAGTTTTAGCAGAACATAATCATCCCTTATTTTTCATCCATATATAATATTCAGCAGCAAGTAAGTTGGGCACAAAGCCAAGCCAGGCATTGATCATGTATAAAGAATCCGGATCGATGTCTGTTGTACTTGATAAGATAAGTTTCCATGTACGAAGCGTGATAGCTGAAAATGTAAGCGCGTAACTTCGGATCATATAATTTTCATGACTTTTGAAATTTCTCTTTTTAACTTCAAGAAAAGCCTTTAGTGTAAACCAAAACCAAAGGCAATCCAATATGGTAAATGCAATTTTAGTCGGCAGCAGACCATTGGCATAATAGGCCATGATCAGCGCTGCAGGAAAATTGATTACAAGTATGTTAAACACATATACCTTCCCAATGAATCTGTGTAAGGCGGGATATTCTGTTTGCAGCGATTTTGAAAATTGCGTGAAGCCTGCGATCAGACAAAAAATACTTGTAAAGACATGTATGTAAAAAGCTATTTTCCAGCTTGTGATATGTAAGTATTCCTGTTTGTATTTAAGAAAGGCTGCTTGCTCATTGAAGCTGGTATATTCCAGTATGGTAGTAGATATAAGAAAGGTAGCTACACAAAGGATTGTATAAATGAAAATAGTTTTCAGCGCATCAAAAACAATTGCTTTCATTACACAATTTCCTTTTTTCTATTGATCATATACACTGCAGCAATTCCCAATACACCGCCAATGATGGTATGTATCTGTAATGCTTCACCTAAAAAAAACCACGAAGACACAGCCGCTGAAACAGGAACTAAGAAAATAAAGCTGCTTGCTTTCTCAGGACCTAAGGTTGTTGTTGCATAAAAGTAATAGGTTGTGGCAAGTGAAGTTGCAAACACAGCACTGAAAAAAATGTTCCACCAGAAATAGCCATCTGCAATAACAAGTGTTTCTTTTAAAGAACTGTAATCAACCAGCGGCAGCATAATAAGAGCAGTTGCAAGATACATCCACAAACTAAAGGTCATAGAAGAGCCGTAAGTCGAAGCTTTCGACGTAATCCGGCTCAGTACTGCCCAAACAAATGCAGCCAATAAGAAATACAAATTTCCTGAGGAAAATAATTCATCCGTGCTTCCCCATACCTTTAAGAGCGTTGCGCCTGCAAGTACACCCAATATCAATCCGATTGTTTCATTTCTTGAAGGCTTGTTTCTGTTGATTACTAAACCGATTCCATAAGCCATGATCGGATTCATCGTTGTAACCAACACACCACCTGCCCCGGCAAGTCCGTTCTTCAAGCCATAAAAAAACAAAAACGTATAAATGGACAAAAGCAATCCCGCGCCAATCAATGGAAGCAATCCCTTTTTGTTCATTGTTAAGGGTGCTTTCATAAAAAATACAATTGGAAGCGAACTAAGGAATACAACGGCATAGCGGATCAACACTATTGATATCGGGTCACCATAGGCTGCCGCAACTTTTCCGGAAGGCCAGCTTAAGCCCCACATAAACATGCTGAATACAATACCTATAAAAAGTATTTTTTTTGATATGTTATTTTGAGCATTCAATGGGCTAGGGGTTTGATACGGTTAACTAAAAATACTAATTTATTATGGAATGTAGTTTCATTTGAGTTGAATTTATAAAGATTCCGGAATCAGGCGATATGTCTTATAAGTATATTTGAATTAAGGTAATAAATGCACTTGATCCCGTAGGGATAAAAACTAATAGTTTTTCATCCTTCATGATTAACTGGTCTCAATCCGATAATATTTTTTTGTAAAACAAAAAAGCATCCCGCTGTTTTGCGAGATGCTTTTAATATGTAACGATATCTTAAAACCTATTACCTAAAACCTAATACTTACAGATTGTATTCATCAATCACTCTTAATACTTCCGAAACACCCCAGGCTTGTGCTACACAGCCGCGCGGATGATGAGGAGCATCACCATCAAAAATTTCAGAAACACTGCCGATGCAGCTTTCTTCTAAATGGTATGCAAAATTATAAATTACTTTCTGACTTAAACGGTACGCATGCTCTCCGCCTACACGCATCATAACATCTACATATGGTCCCAATAACCAGCTCCAGACTGTTCCTTGGTGATACGACGCATCACGTCTTCTCCAGTCGCCCTGATAAATGCCATAATAATTCTGATCGTGCGGACTTAAACTGCGCAGGCCAACCGGAGTATATAAATGTTCTTCAACACAATTAAATACGGCTTGCGCTTTTTCACCCTCAAGCAATTGGAACGGAAGGCTGATCGCAAACAACTGATTCGGACGGATAGAATTGTCCGGTTGATTGTTTTCATCAATCAAATCGTATAAATAATTTCCATCCTGATTCCAGAAGCGTGTTGCAAAAGTATCTTTCACTTTTTGAGCGGCTTCTTCCATTGCAGAAGCATCCTGCGATTGATAATTGATATCTAATAAATGCGCGAATATTTTTAAGCTGTTGTACCACAATGCCTGAATCTCAACCGGCTTACCCATTCTTGGAGTCACTACCCAATCACCAACCTTTGCATCCATCCACGTTAGTTGCTGACCAACTTCGCCTGCATACAATAAGCCATCTTCATCAACTTTAATGTTGTATAAGGTGCCTTTAAAATGATGATCAACGATATCTTTTAATACGGGTAAAATTTCATTCAATACAAAATTGCGATCTTGCGTTGTTTGCAGGTATCTATATACCGCTACAAAATACCAAAGCGTACCATCCACATTGTTGTATTCCGGTGCTTCGTCGCCGTCTTTGAAACGGTTTGGAATCATACCATTCTGTACACTTTCTGCAAATGCTTTTAAAATGCGTCGTGCATCATCAAACTTACCAGTTGTTAAACATAAGCCAGGCAATGCAATCATCGTATCTCTTCCCCAGTCTGTGAACCAGTGGTAACCGGCGATAACTGTTTTTAAAGATTCAGAACGCTGAACAACAAATTGATTTGCAGAAAGCGTTAATTGCTGAATGGTTGTATTTGTAGACTTTCCATCAAGCAATTGTACTCTTCTCAAACGTTCCTGTTCGTATAAATAAAATGCATCTCTGCCCGTTGGGTTTGCTGTTGAAAGAATAATGCCAAAAGAATCTCCGGCATTAAGTGTTAACGAGAATGTTCCATGATTGAACAGATCTTCTTCACACTCCAAGCCGCGGTAGCGATCAACTGCATAATCGAACTGATAGAACCAGTTTGGATCTTTGCGAAGGGAAGCGTTTGGTATAGATATGAAAATTTCGGGTGAAGAAGCGTAGGGCTGTGTTGTGAACAAACCATCTTCAAATGTGCATGTTGGATCAAATACATCATTTGCTTTGTGCAGCGAATGATAGTCTCTGCTGCTGATTAAAGGCAATAATTTAAATGTAAAGGAAGACGGGGCCTGCAATACATTGTAGATAATCACAGTTGTATTTTCTCCATGCAACATTGCAATTGTTTTTCTGATCACAACACCGTTTGCCTCAAATGTAAACTCAGGGAAAAGGTCTTTTTTAAATTCGCTCAGGTGCTGATATCCTTGCGGAGACAGGGCTTCACGAAATTTATTTGTGCTCAAATGTGTCCACTCATCATTCAATACTATGATTTCATCCAGCTTATTTACCAATACTGTTCGTTCTGTAGGTGGCTTGGTTGCTGCCACCAGCAAGCCATGATACCTGCGTGTATTGCATCCGCTTAAGGAACTGCCTGCCCAACCGCCAAGACCGTTTGTTTCAATCCATTCCGCACCTTCCCAGAGTTTTCCGGATGAAGAGCCATAAAAGAGTTTATGAACGTCGGTTTGAATCGCAGTATTGTCTAATCGTAGCATAACAATTTTAATATTAATGGAAGGAATCTATGATCCAGCTGTCTTGAATTATAGTATACTAAGGTAAACTATATTTTAGTAATACAGATTATACTTAAAGAAAAAAATACGAAGGAATTATATAATATTCAGTATACAGAATGGATGTTTAACCACGGATAAAATTGCCATACCACAACCCCGATTCTTTGACAACACGTTTTTGTGTATTAAAGTCTGTGTAAATCAGGCCAAAACGCGGGTGATAGCCTTCAGCCCATTCAAAATTATCCGTCCAGGTCCATACAAAATAGCCCTCAACTTTTGAACCTTCTGATCGTGCTTTTAAAACCTGCTCAATGTGATCCTGCAGATAAACCGTTCGCATATGATCGGAGATAATGGTCTCGTGATGTTTGTCTTCAAACGCCGCGCCGTTTTCAGTAATCAGAATTTTTTTCACTCCGGGATAGGTATCGAATTTTTTGATCATGTGGTAGATGGCTTCCGGATATACTTCCCAATTCATCAATGTATGCTGTACTTTGCGGCTAGGGGCGCTTATCAATCGTGCTTTTAGGTATGGAGTAAACCACGAGTGTTTTACAAACTCTCGGGTATAATTCTGAACGCCTATAAAATCGAATTCAAATTGCATTTTGTGCTCGTCGCCCGGAAGGATGTATTTATGAATATCACGTAAAGGTGTTAATACATCTACCGGGTATCCCATGCCCAGCGTGGGTTCGATGAACATTCTGTTTAACAGTGCATCTACTTTGATTGCTGCTAAATGATCTTTTTCTATGTTTCTGTAAGGCTCTATATGCGAACATGAAAATGTAGTACCCACTTCTGCGTTTGGCTGGAGAGCTTTGATTGTTCGCGCTCCTTCACACATGCTCAACACCGCATGATGGATAGCGGGCAGAAAGTTTTTCATTCCTCTTTTCCCGGGAGCATGTATACCTAAAAAATAACCTGCACCAACAAACACCATGGGTTCATTCATCACCATCCAGTTGCTTACGCGATCACCAAAATGTTTCACACAAACAGATACATAATCGGTAAACCAGTGTACGACTTCTCTGTTTGTCCAGCCACCTTTATTTTCTAGCGCTTGCGGCAGATCCCAATGATACAACGTTACCCATGGAGTAATGCCATACTTTAAGCACGTATCAATTAAACGATCATAAAATGCTAAGCCTGCCGGATTTATTTCACCGACACCATTTGGTATGATGCGGGCCCATGAAATTGAAAAACGAAAATGATTGATGCCTAATGCCTGCATTAGTTTTATGTCGTCTTCGTAACGCGAATAAAAATCGCATGCAATGTTCGCATTCTTTTTATCCTTTATTTTATTTTTATTTTCATTGGTAAACGTATCCCAGATAGATGGACCTTTCCCATCTACATTATACGCGCCTTCTGTTTGATAGGCCGAAGAAGAGACACCCCAGACAAATGTTTGATCCAGGTTTTTTTTATATTCAGAAAGAACAGACGTGCCTTTGAAAAGTGATTGTTGTGGTTCTGAAAGTATCATGCATCTAAATCAAGTTCTTTCTCCCATTTTTTTGCAATATCAATAGCTTCTTTGTTTGCGGTGTGTTTAGCAAAAATATGATCTAATATCCGGTCGGTAATATCCGGATAATCAACTTCCACACGTGTATCGCTTTTCAACCATTTTTCGATTGTCGGGAAGTGTTTCTTCTTTAAACTTTTAATTACCGGAACGCCCATTTCTGCAAGTGCTGCAGCATTGCAATGCTGTTCATACTGACCTTTCATCGGCACAACCAATACTTTCTTTTTCATGAACAAAGCCTCTGCCGGTGTTTCAAATCCGGCACCGCAAATTACACCTTCTGCAGTCGCAAGGCTTTTTATGAATAGTTCATTTTGAATTGGCAAAATGCGAACATTTTTTTCAATAATCGGAGTTTTATTATGCTTGGAAAATACCTGCCACTGTACATCTTCAAACCGCAGCAGATTTTTCAATATGCGTTCGTCGTCATAAGCAGGGAGATACACGGTGTAGTGACCAAGGTTCTCCACTTTTGCATTTCGAATCTGCTGACGGATCACAGGAGTAAAAATATTTTTATCGTAACGTTCAAAATGAAAGCCATACTGTTTTGTACTTGGCGCATAATAGCGCAAGATCGTATGGCCAATCAGATCGTAACTGGATGGCTTGGGGGCCTTCGGAGAAAGCACAGCCGACTGGTGACTCAGAGAGATGCATTCTTTGTTCACTGCATAGCAGGCCCAGGCGCTGATGGGTTCAAAATCATTAATCACCAGATCATATTCATGGATCGGCAATTGTTTTATTTCGTTATAAATCCTTTTTGATTTTAGTTTTAAAAACGTGTTGTACATATCTACACCACCTTTTTTTCCGAAGATAAAACTTAGTCCTTTGAATTGATATTTTACAGGAAAAGGCAAATTTAAATCGCCTTGTACGCCACTTACCAGCACATCTACATCGCCCCGTTTTTGTAACAACGGAACAATATCCATAGATCTGCTTAAGTGGCCATTACCAGTGCCCTGGATGGCATAAAGTATTTTCATCAATTATGAATTTCTGAATCTGAACGGTGAATAGAATTCAACCCAGATGCCGATAAGGAAGTTTTCAATCGCTTGCTGCAGGCGATTAAGGATGTTTAAAATCGAGTTCAACATACGCTTTTTTGGTTTAGTTGAATTGAATACAATAAAGGTAGCCTGTAGATGTTTCGTAGAGGTTATGCCGCTGTTATGTTATTGTTACACGGATACGTGATTTGTTAACACAAGCATAATGGATGTGTAATATTCAACTTATGTATAATGTGTTCATTTGTATAGTTTAAATAGAGGCAATGAATTGATATTGCCATAAAGTATTCATAACATGAAGACACATTACAGAACAATCGTGCTTTCGGATATTCACTTGGGAACTTCAGGATCAAAAGCGAAAGAAGTATCTAATTTTTTAAAGAATCATTCGTGCGACACATTGCTTTTAAATGGCGACATTATTGACGGCTGGCAATTACAAAAATATGGTAAATGGAAAAAGTCGCATACGCGATTTTTCAGAAGAGTCATAAAAATGACAGAGCAGCATAAAACAAAAGTATATTATCTGCGCGGCAATCACGACGATTTCTTAGATACCATTATTCCTTTCAGTTTTGGGAACATACACATTGAAAGAGAATACATTCACCAGGGAGCAACAGGTAAGTCATATCTGGTAATACACGGAGACGTCTTCGATGCAATCACTACAAAGCTTAAGTGGATCGCGAAATTGGGAGATGTTGGCTACACGTTTTTGTTGTGGATCAACAAGCATTACAACAATTACCGCGTGAAGAGAGGATTGCCATATTATTCGCTTTCACAAGTAGTGAAGCAAAAAGTAAAATCTGCGGTTTCCTATATTTCGGATTACGAAATGGAATTGGCAGAGCTGGCTCGTTCGCGTAAATGCGATGGTGTAATTTGCGGACACATACATCAGCCGGCAATTAAAGAATACAACGGTGTTGAATATTTGAACTCAGGCGACTGGGTGGAAACGCTTTCGGCACTTGTAGAAACCATACACGGTGATTGGAAGCTGATCTATTACAACGAGGCATTCGACGAAGATAAAGATGCGACAGAAGACGCAGATGATCCTCAGTTTGTATTTGAGAATATAACACGTTTTTCAAAAGATGTAACCATATATAAGCCTAGATACGCATCCTTTACGAAGGTAAATCCATTAGACAATTCACAGCCATCCTTTGAGTAATATGCAGCAGTTCGATATAAAATCTAAATTAGTAGAGATACTAAAAAAGCAGAAAAGCAAAAGACATCACATTGCTTTGGATATACATCTGCACAATGGAAATATATTGTTGAAATCATTTCGCTTGTATGATTTTGATAAGACTACAGATGTTATCAAAGGCATGACAATGCACGAAGAATATGCTTACTTAAGAGAGGGGCGTGATCCTGTATATGCGTATTTTAACATAACAGAAATTAAACAGCTGGATAGTGCAACGTCTAATTATCTGTTTTTAAGCAAGCCAGTGAATGCTCTAGTGTGAGTATAGCCTCTATTCTTAGAGGTAGCGAAGCGCTTGAAGGATAAACAAATGATATAGAGTCTTTGACTCGTTATTTATTTTGAAACGAGTCAAAGACTCTCATCTATTATTATAGATCCGTAGAGCCCTTCGGAACTCTACGGATAGAAAAGTTATTTCTTGGAATTTTACTATGGAGTAAATCTAAAGGTTGTGTCTTTTCGACCAACCACTTGCAATAATCAATACAACGTAAACCGCTCTTCTTTTAATTTTTCATTTAAATAAGAGATCTTCACTCGATACGTACCTTTCGCAAGGCTTGATACATCAATCACTAAATTGTTTGCCCCCTTTTTCAATTCCTCCCACAGAGATAATTTTTTTTCACCCAGAATATTATAAATTTTAATATTCACGAGTTGAATATCATTTGCAAATAGCTGTAGGTCGACAAAATGGCCGGTTGAAGTTATAATAGACATAATAAAAGTTGAATATTTTGATTGCTGCAAATGTATATATACTGTATTACGTCAGAATTATGCCCTTATTAATTGTATATGAATTGTTTACAAAAGTATGTATACAAAAAATAAGCTGCGTAACAATTTGGTAACATTAGAGTGATGCTGAGGTAATAATAGAACTGTTGTTTTGCATCCGAATAGCTCGTATTAAAAATGAAAAAACTTATTGTAACAGTAGCACTGTCACTATCTGGCATGCTATGCGCTTTTGCGCAAACTACTCCCTCTCAAAACTTTGCAGACCACCCAAGGGCCTATACGCAGAGAAAATCATTCTGGTTTGAGGCCAACATCAGCGGATCAATCGATTCATTACAAAGATGGCAATACCAGATTGATTACCAATACCGTAGAATGGCAGATGCCAGTTATATTCAAGGTGGGAATCAAGGTAATATTTTCAAAGATCCATACCAACAAGTAATAAGACCCTGGATCCACTATTGGGTAATTCCCCAAAAACTTCGTTTCTCATTATCACCTCTTGGATACTGGATCACCTGGACTCCTCCGCAAGAAGGAAGTGTGTATAAGGTAGATGGCCAGGATCAAGGACAAGCTGTTTTTCCCGAATTCAGAATTTGTCCTCAGGTAACTGTTAATAGCCAATTAGGCCGTTTGTTATTCTCTAACCGTTACAGATATGAATTCAGATTGATCGGCGACAGAAGTCAATCAACAACATTCATGGATGATTTAGGGGCTGGTTACAGTTTTTATCCAAATCCAAATGGTTCCGGAAACGGCAGCAGCCACCAAGGCAGACTTCGTTGGCAGATACGTGCTCAATTATTATTGAACAGTCCTAAAATGCAAAAAAATACAGTGTATATAAATGCTTGGAATGAATTGTTCATTGGAATGGGTAAACACGTTGATTATCAAAAAATGCTGAATCAAAACAGAACGGTTGCATTGTTCGGCTGGAAATTACCAACCCAATATCCGATTCGTATAGAAGCAGGTATTACATATCAGGTAAATTTCTTGTATAACATTGATCAAGTGCCGACACAACCAACCGTTTCTTATGGAAAAAGAAATGTTGAAGCAAACACAGCATATACGGTGTACATCATATTTGACGAATTCCATACGCTATTTAAGAAAAAAGGAAGAAAACCTCAGGATGAACCTAAATTCCCTCATCCGGAAAAATTATAAGGGTTGACAATTGAAGGGAACATTTCAACTTCAATTAGTTACAAATTATACAGTAGTAACTGATAAGGTTACAATTATTTAATGCGTTAAATAAAAATAAGTACTTAACTTGCAACTCGGTTTTGCATGTTAAGTACTTTCATGTTTTACACCTACTATATATTCCAATGAAAAAAATTGTCTTTATCGTATTCGTATCTGCTTTATTAAGCAGTTGTGGTAGTGGAAGCGAAAAAACTGCTGCAAGTGAAACAAAAGAAACAGCAATCAAATTAGATGGCTCGTCTACTGTTTTCCCAATTTCTGAAGCGGTTGCCGAAGAATTTGAACTTGAAAACAAAAACATTAAAGTTACAGCAAATGCATCCGGAACAGGCGCAGGATTTAAGAAGTTTATCCGTAACGAAATTGATGTTACAGGTGCTTCAAGACCGATCAAAGCTTCTGAAGATAAAGATTGCGCAGCTAACAAAATCCAATACCTTGAGATTCCTATTGCATACGATGGTTTAGCAATTGTTGTAAGCAAAGAAAATACATGGGTAGATTATTTGACTGTAGAAGAGTTGAAGAAAATCTGGGAACCAGCAGCGAAAGGTACAGTTACACACTGGGATCATGTACGTGCAGGCTGGCCACATGAAAAAATTAATTTGTACGGCGCAGGAACTGAATCAGGTACATTTGATTATTTCACTGAAGCGATTGTTGGCGAAGCAAGATCTTGCAGAACAGATTATACAGCAAGTGAAGACGATAACGGTTTGGTAAGTGGTGTTGCAGGTGACAAATATTCACTTGGTTATTTTGGATATGCTTATTTCTTTGAAAATCAAGATAAATTGAAATTGGTAGCAATCGATGATAAAAATGACGCGAACGGAAAGGGTGCTGTTTTAGCTACAAATGAAACAATTGTTAATGGCACATATCAGCCATTATCCCGTCCATTGTTGATCTATATCAATAAAACATCGTCTACAAAACCTGAAGTAGCTCAGTTTGTGAACTATTACATTGATAATGCACCAACATTGGTTCCTGAAACAGGCTATGTAGCATTATCTCCTGAAGCATATAAATTGGTAAAAGCACGCTTTAATGCTGGCACAACTGGTTCTCTTTTCTTAACTTTGAAGACGACTGTTGGAGTGAAGCTGGAAGAAATATTAAAAACAACACAACAATAATATTGTTGCCCCCTTTGAATGAAACGTTCAGAAAAAGTTATAGAATCATTCTTATTTGCCTGCAGCTTGTTAACCGTATTAACAACTGTAGGCATTATTTCTGTTTTAGTATTTGAAACAGCACGATTTTTTCAAGTAGTACCCATCTGGGATTTCCTAACGGATACAGAATGGTCTCCTTCTTTTTCAAAAGACCAACAGCATTTTGGCATCATGCCGCTTCTGGCGGGCACCTTCTTAACTACATTTATTGCCATGAGCGTGGCAGTGCCACTGGGGATTACCATTGCGGTTTACTTAAGTGAATATGCTAGTCCACGTGTTCGAAATATTGTAAAACCTATTTTAGAGATTTTAGCATCTATCCCTACAATTGTATATGGTTATTTTGCCTTAGCATTTGTAACACCAATGATTCAGGAACTTTTTCCAGGTTTAGGCTTAAACAACTTCAATGCATTGGCTCCGGGTATTATCATGGGAATTATGATTTTGCCACTGGTTTCTTCATTAAGTGAAGACGCGTTGCATGCAGTACCTAGAATGCTTCGTGAAGGTTCGTATGCTATGGGTGCAACAAAATTTCAAACAGCTTTTAAAGTAATTATCCCGGCAGCCTTATCAGGTATCGCCGTATCAATCATTCTTGCATTGTCAAGAGCAGTAGGTGAGACGATGATCGTAGCAATTGCTGCAGGAAATAAACCGACCTTAACGTTCAATCCGCTTAACCAGGTACAGACGGCAACTACATACATTGTGCAAACTGTAAATGGGGATGTTGCAAACGATTCAATTGAATACAAAACAATTTATGCCGTAGGTATGAGTTTGTTTGTGATCACATTATTATTGAACAACATCAGTTTCTGGTTGAAGAAGCGTTACCAACAAGTTTATAAGTAATTGTTATGGCCAAGAAATTAGGAAAGAGAATGCGCCAAAAACAAGTGCGCAAAAACAAGTGGTACGAATTTCAGGACAAATCATTTAAATATATAGCATTAGCAGCTACAGGTATTGGTGTACTTGTATTGTGTGTATTATTATACGATGTATTCTTTGACGGCTTTGGAAGATTGGATTGGAAATTTTTCTTAGACTCTTCATCCCGCAAGGCTAAAAATGCCGGTATATACGCAGCCATGGGCGGTACGCTTTGGATCATGGCATTAACAACAATAATTGCATTCCCTATTGGCATTGGTGCAGGTATTTATTTAGAAGAATATAATAAGAAGGGCAGACTTTCTAATATTCTTGAAGTAAACATTTCAAACCTTGCAGGTATTCCTTCTATCATATATGGGTTATTAGGCTTGGAAGTATTCTCAAGAACGTTGATGTTAGGTGATACAGCTATTACAGGAGCATTAACCTTGGCTTTATTAATTCTGCCGATTATTATTGTTTCTACCAGAGAAGCATTAAAAACCGTTCCATACAATTTACGTGAGGCTTCGTTTGCATTAGGTGCATCGCAGTGGCAAACGATCTGGCATCAGATCCTGCCGGCATCTATTCCCGGTATCGTAACCGGTGCGATCTTAGCTATATCGAGAGCAATCGGTGAAACAGCTCCGTTGATTGTAATTGGCGCTGCAACATATATTACCTCTGTTCCAAAATTGCCAAATGAATCGTTCACCGTATTGCCGATACAAATATTCTATTGGATCGGGAAACCTCAACACGACTTCCAGGTAAATGCAGCAGCGGCAATTATTGTATTGTTGGGTATTACATTTGTGATGAATGGTGCAGCAGTATATTTACGTTACCGTTGGCAGAAAAAAGTTAAGTGGTAATACACTTAATATAATAATCAGATCAGAAGAAAAATTGAATATAAAAGTTGAGAGGATGAATTGCTATTACAAACGATGCATTTCTTTTAACTAAAACCTCGAAAGATGAAAATTGAAGCTCAAGATGTACACGTGTATTATGGTCAGGACCATACGCTAAAGGGCGTCTCTCTTACTGTTAAGAAGAATACGGTTACTGCATTAATTGGTCCCTCAGGATGTGGAAAGTCTACGTTTTTACGTTGCATGAACCGCATGAATGACCTGATTGACAATTGTCATGTTAAAGGAAATATTTTAATTGACGGCGTGGATATTAATTCGCCATCGGTTAACATCAACGAATTGCGTAAGGCAGTCGGAATGGTTTTTCAAAAGCCAAACCCGTTCCCTAAATCCATTTTCGAAAACGTTGCATATGGATTGCGTGTGAACGGTGTTTCTAATAAAGAGTATATCAACGATAAAGTTGAATGGTCTTTAAAGCAAGCGGCGTTATGGGATGAAGTAAAAGACAAATTGAAAAAATCTGCTTTAGCTTTGTCCGGTGGACAGCAACAACGTTTGTGTATCGCCAGAGCATTGGCGGTAGAGCCTTCTATTTTGTTGATGGATGAACCTGCTTCTGCATTGGATCCGATTTCAACTTCTAAGATTGAAGAATTGATCTACAACCTGAAGGCTTCGTATACGATCATGATCGTAACGCACAACATGCAGCAGGCTTCACGTACAAGTGATAAAACTGCTTTCTTCTATATGGGTGAACTTGTTGAGTACGATGATACACGTACCTTGTTCACGAACCCTAAAAAGGAACGCACTCAAAATTATATTACCGGCCGTTTCGGTTGATCCATAACGAAACCGGAAAATAAACGTATTGTATTTTTACACAATTTGATTCAATAAAAATATGAATCTATTAGAAACAGAATTAGGAGAACTTAAAAGTGAGCTGATCGACATGACCCATCTTGTCAAAGAACAGATGGAGAAAAGCATCGCTGCATTTTATACATTCGACCACGATTTGGCGAAAGAAGTTTTAAAAAATGAAAAACGTGTAAACGGTATTGAATTAAAGATCGATAGTCGTTGTGAGCATATACTTGCCTTGTTTAACCCGGTTGCTATTGACTTACGATTTGTAGTAGCATCATTGAAAATGGTTTCGGATTTAGAACGTATAGGTGATAATGCAGAAGGTTTATGCAAGTTTTTATTAATGGCTGAAAAACCATTTGATCCGCAGCTTGTAGAAAAAATGCGTTTTAAAGAGATGAACGCAATTATTTTAGACATGCTGAATGTGTTGTGTGAATCGTTTGAAACAGACAATACAAAGCTTGCCCGTACGGTGTTTTCAATGGATGAAGCGTTGGATGAGATTAATTCAAATGCGAACGTTGCGTTGGCAGAATACATACAAGGTAACAACGATAAAGAAAAGATCATGCACGCAATTTATTTATTGTCCATGATTCGCAAAACGGAACGTGTAGGTGATTACATCACAAACATTTCAGAAGAAATTATTTTCTATGTAAAAGCGAAAGTATTGAAACATAAAAAAAATAAAGAATAAATATTTCAAGCTGAATGTTTGGGTTGCTTAGGTTTTTTTTAGCGTTAATTGTTTTATGGCATCACTTAGGTGACAATCCAGGTTCTCCGGCGTATCTCTCGGTATGGGGCTTTTATATGTTAAGCGGATTTTTAATGTGCTTAATCATGAACGAGAAATATGGATTTGATACAACCGGAAAAATAAAATATTTAAAGGATCGGGCGTTCAGAATATTTCCTGCGTATTGGCTTTCTATAATTTTATCCATCCTATTAATAAGTTTCATTCCAATAGATTTTATTAATGCATATCATGTTGCGTTAAAAATTCCGGCAGATATATTAACATGGTTTAAAAATATCTTTATTTTTGGATTGCGCCCGGGAATTTCTACAAGATTAACACCACCTGCCTGGGCATTAAATATTGAATTGATCTATTATATTTTAATAGGTTTCATTACATCAAGATCTTTTAAATTAACAGCGATAGCAACAGGTGTGTTTTTCGTTGTATGTTGCTATGCTTTGTTTAAATCTCAATCCCCTTATTCCAACATCCTTTGCAGCGGCCTGCCATTTATGCTTGGAGGATGCCTGTATTTTGGACTGAGAAAAATTAAATACAGGAATAATAATTATGTTATAGCCAATGCAATTATTTTACTGGCGTTAATACTCAGTTTTATTTTAATCGAGTTTTTTGATGCCATTCAATTCTCTATTTGGTTATTAATATTCCAGGTAGTATTCGCAATGTTTGTTGCCATTTTATTTTTTACGGCATCAGAAAAATTTAAAAGAACTGACAAGATTCTTGGAGACATGTCTTATTATATTTATTTACTGCATTGGCAGATCGGTTTAATAATAACGTATTGTTTCGGACTTAGTAAAGGAGATTATTTGGTTTGGGTAGCTATGCCCGTAGTAATACTACTCAGCGTTGCATTGGTTTTAACATTTGATCCTGTGATCTTAAAAATCAAAAAACGGTTGAGTTGATTCATACAGAGAAGCATCAGTAAATATTTTTTTAAATTGAACACTGCTGAAAAGGTATTTTTGTTTTTGTAGGTCAATGCGTATCTTGTATACATGCAAAAGTACCTGTTGTTTTTATTGATTGTGTGTTTCACATATAAAACTGTAAATGCACAGTCGAGTACAAACCAAGGCAATAATACCGTGCATAAGGAGTATCAGCAAACCTTATTTCAACTCTCGGGCAGGGTGGATGCTGTTATTGATAAACATAATCTTACCTTATACCTGGAAAGTTTATACAATACAAACGGTGTATATGCATCTATTATTGAACAAACCCGCTGGAACATAAAGCCGGGCTTTGATTGGGGCATTTCAGACAAATGGCATGTCGGCGCTTCAGAGCGGATCAATTCAAACAATGGCGGAATTTATAATTACATTACGCGGTTTTATATACAGCACCGAGGTAAGATCGGCTCCACAATTATTTTAACAGAGGCTTTGTACGAGCAGTTTAATTTTGTTGATGGAACATTAAGTAATACTTCTGTAAACGGCACTACGCTAACAAGGAGGCCGGCAGAAGGCAGAGTAAGTCTTGGTTTAGGAGTCGGGAGATTTATTGGTGTAAAGGAACATGATATTGGCATTTTCCTTTCTTATCGTCCTTATCTTCAATTTGATTATGTGCAGGATGGTGTAGCATTTTACAGCAACAGATTTATAGATTATACAAATCTGAGACTGGATGCAGGATTTTTATTTAATAAAACATGTTATACGGGTTTCTATGCGTGCAGAGATACAAACTTTTCATATGTCCCTGCTTCTGATCCGTATAATCGAAATGCGATAACACCATCGTTTGGTTTGGTATTGAATGTGCTTTTGTTTTCAAACAATATGGCCGAAAAAACGACAGACAACTTTAGTTATTTTTATACCAAACAGTAAAAATTATACCCAAACAGGGCTATAACCTAGGCTATTTTGTTAACTTTAACTTAATCTAAAATCATCCGATATGCTAAAGTTATTATTGCAGCTTTTTAATTCTGGAGTCGTTGTAGATACGGTTCAGTCGCTTTTTCAATCTAAGATTGAAAGTGTAAAAACAGATTTTTATAAAAAGCTGTCGAATGTATTGGCAAGTATTATTTTGATCATCATCATTTCATTCGTGGGTTTAATGATGTTGTTATTTTTGGGCTTCGGTTTGAGCTTTTATTTAAATCTGATCCTTGATAGCAGCTATTTAGGGTTCTTGATCGTGGGCGGAATATTTTGCATTGCCGCATGGGTTATGTCCTATACAATTCGCAAAGGGTATTTGCAGAAGAAGTTGTACGAAACAATGTTGAGTGTTCTTGAAAAAAGAAACGACTAAAAATAAATTGATCACATGCTTTCAATATACAATCAGTTAGTAGAAAAATCGGTTAAGGGAATTAAGTCATTTGCTGTATTATTAGATCCAGACAAATTAGATGCAGCTTCCTTAAAAAGAGTTATTGATCTGTCTCATGAAAGCAATGTCGATTATTTTTTTCTTGGAGGAAGTTTGCTTTCCAAATACAATATTCCGGAAATCATCAAAACAATAAAGCAGCACTCTTCTATTCCGGTAGTCTTATTTCCAGGAGGTCATCTTCAGGTGGAAGCTACAGCAGATGCAATTTTATTGTTGTCACTTATTTCAGGCAGAAACGCAGATTTTTTAATTGGTCAACATGTAGTTGCCGCACCGCTTATAAAGCAAAGTAATTTGGAAGTCCTTCCAACAGGTTACCTGTTGGTGGATTGTGGTAAGCAAACCACTGCTTCGTATATCAGCAACACAACACCGTTGCCGTACGACAAGCCAGGTATTGCAGCAGCTACAGCTATGGCTGGGGAAATGTTGGGTCTGAAGCTGATGTATCTGGACGGTGGAAGCGGCGCAATGCAGCCGGTAGATACCAATATGATTAAAGCGGTAAAAAAATCTGTAGCATGTCCGCTTATTGTAGGTGGTGGCATTAATAGCGTAGCGAAAGCAGCAGCAGCATTTTCAGCAGGCGCAGACGTTATTGTTGTAGGAACAGGTATTGAAAGTGATCCTGAGCTTATGGTAACCATTTCAAAACAGGTTGCAAATTCCAATCTTGAAAAAGCCCGTTAAAAAAAGAAGCCACTTATTTCTAAGCGGCTTCCCTAAACTGAACGGTATTTAATTAAACATAAACTTTCTAGATATTCATCAGAGACTCTCTGCGTCTCATTTTTCCTGCCGGTATTCCAAACATCATTTTAAAACGACGACAGAAATACGCAGTGTCTTTGTAACCTACTTCACCACCAATTTCACGGATACTTTTCTTAGATGTTCTAAGTAAGTCAACCGCTTTTTCCATACGTTGGTATTCAATGTAATCCTGAGGATTAATACCTGTCAGCATTTTGAAATATTGACCAACATAATCTTCAGAAACGTTTGCAACACCTGCTAATACTTTGTTTGACAAATCACCACCAAGGTATGTTTTGATGTAAGCAAAAATATCCAACAAGCGTGGATCTTTGAAGTATGTGCTGTTTGTAGCAAGTCTTTCAACAAATAAATTTTTACGAAGAATGAAACGGATGATCTCAACAACGATACGATCTGTATTGATATTGATCACACGGTCTTTGCCGGCTTCATCTGCAAGATCTTCCTCAACAGTGTCAAGAATGTATTGACTTAGTTTTGGAGTATCTGTAATAATGAATGGAGGAATATCAAGTGAGGTAAAGAAGTTAACAGAGTCAAATACTTTTGCTTCAAAAGAAACATAACTGAAAGAGTTTGCATCTGTACCAATCAATGTTGGGTCTGTTACAGAATTAAGAAACTTCTCTCTATTCGTAAGCAACTCTTCATTTGATAATTTAATTGTATTGCCTGAACCGTAAGAAATAGAAACAGATCTTCCGCCCGGTATAAATAACAATTCGCCTTCCTTAACTTTAGTACGCTCTTCTCCAAATGAGATCTCTCCTTTATGAAGAAGCACGATCATATTACTTACGTCATAATAATTATCTACCGTAAGAGATTGAACAATGCGTATGGATTTAGATTTGATGTAACGAACACCTAGTGATTCAATAATTTTATTATAATCTTCCATGACAGTCCACTATATTTGGATAATAACAAGAAAAAAGATTCGACAAAATTCCTTTTGTATTTGTACGAAACTAATACAAAAATTGAGTAAACACAATAAAAATGTAAAAAATATGGCTAACAATTAAACTTTTATAAGTTTTTGGAGTTTTTTAAATTATGGGTTAATGTTATTATTTGAATAATTCGCGTCCAATCACCATTTTTTGTATTTCTGAGGTGCCTTCATAGATCTGCGTAATTTTGGCATCGCGCATCATTCGCTCAACGTGAAATTCCTTTACAAAGCCATAACCTCCATGGATCTGAACCGCTTCAATTGTAACGTCCATAGCTACTTGAGAAGCAAATAGTTTGGCCATTGCAGCCGCTTCTGTATAGTCTTTATGCTGGTCTTTTAAATAAGCTGCTTTTAGTACAAGTAAGCGCGCCGCATCAATTTTTGTAGCCATATCAGCCAATTTGAACTGAATTGCCTGATGGTTAAAGATCTCTGTTCCAAAAGATTTACGCTCTTTAGAATAGTTAAGAGCCAATTCCAATGCTCCTGAAGCAATCCCGAGTGCCTGAGCAGCAATGCCTATTCGGCCGCCATTTAGTGTTTGCATCGCAAATTTGAACCCAAACCCATCTTCTCCGATACGGTTTTCCTTCGGAACCTTTACATCTGTGAACATTAAAGAATGGGTATCGGAAGCACGAATACCCATTTTATTTTCTTTTTTTCCTACCACAAAACCCGGGGTGTCTTTTTCAACGATAAAGACATTTATACCCTTATGTTTTAATTCAGGGTGCGTTTGTGCGATAACCAAATAGATAGATGCTGTACTGCCATTTGTGATCCAGTTTTTTGTTCCGTTTAAAATATAGTGATCACCTGACTCTACAGCAGTAGTACGTTGTGAGGTCGCGTCTGAGCCTGCTTCAGGCTCAGATAAGCAGAATGCGCCTATTAATTCGCCCGATGCAAGCGGCTTTAAATATTTCTGCTTTTGCTCTTGGCTACCATAATGTTCAATTCCCCAACACACCAGTGAGTTGTTAACAGACATACATACGCCTGTAGATGCATCTATTTTACAAATCTCTTCCATAGCCAGAACATATGAAACCGTGTCCATACCTGCACCACCATATTGTTCGGCTGTCATGATACCCATCAAACCCAACTCTCCAAGTTTTTTAACTTGTTCCTTAGGGAATTTTTGTAATTCATCGCGTTCAATCACACCTGGCAATAGTTCGGTTTGAGCAAAATCTCTTGCAGCAATTTGTACCGCTTTTTGTTCTTCTGTTAGTTCAAAGTTCATAGCATCTTCAGAATCTAAATGTATATTAATGTACGGTTAAATAAATCAATTGTTTGAACGAATACATAGAAATTACGTATTAAATCTTTATATTGATTATATACAACCGTTTATCTAAATAATCATTCACTTTTAAACAATACTTTTATGAGCACTTTCGATCAAGACAACAAAACAGGCAAAAACCACACCGGTGTAAATGCCAACTGGCCTGTAAAATTCTTAACGGCAACATCAATTATTGGAGACGATGTTTTAAATGAAAAGGATGAAAAGATTGGCGTTATTAAAGATGTCATGCTTGACATCCGCAGAGGAATTATTGAATATGTGGTTGTTGAAAGCAGTGGCTTCTTAGGCTTCAATGACAGACTATTTGCTCTGCCGTTTGCAGTATTGAAAATAAAGCAAAGCAAAAAGGCTTTCGTTATTGAAAATGGTTCAGAGCTATTGAAAAAAGCTCCTGGTTTCGATAAGGCACATTGGCCTGAAACAAACAGCCATAATTATGCGCAGGCAGAAGGTTTCTGGGACATCAGTTTCATGGGGCCAAATGCGGGATCTTCATTCTAAAATAAATAGCATTTATACAAAATAAAAAACCTTACCAACCCCGATCAGGGTTGGTAAGGTTTTTTATTTACAAGAAAGATAGATTAGTGCGTAGCGTCTTTAACATCTTCTTTCACTTCTTTCGACTTGTCTTTTGCTGCATCTCCTGCATCATCCGTGGCATCTTTAATATCTTCGCCAGCTTCATGTAAATGGTCTTTTGCTTTTTCAGCAGGAGTTTTTTCTTTGCAAGAGACTACGCCAGCGCCTAATATCGCTGCGAATAAAATTACATAAATACGTTTCATAAGGTGGTTGTTTTAGTTTGTATAATAAGATACAAACTTTCTTTGTAAAACAAAAAAGCCTTACCGTTGGATATAACGATAAGGCTCTTCATAAAATGATTGTTCTATTATTAGTCGTCACGACTTAATGAGCATCATCACCATTTTTGGTGGTTTTTTTGGACTCTTCTTTAATAGTTTTATTCACACTATCCGCAGCCTCTTCGATGCGATCTTTGGGTGTTTCAGAAGAAGTTTTGTTTTCACACGAAAACATAGATGCGCTTAATGCCGCAGTAAATAGAATCACATAAATACGTTTCATAGCATAGTTGTTTAGGTTATATAATAAGTTAGAAAGAATCTTTTAAATAAAAAACCCTTATCATTGAGATCAACGATAAGGGTTTTGAAAGAATTTTTCTGCTATGTTTAGTCGTCGCGACTCATACCCAAATACATCATTACATAATAAAGCAACTGAGCAAATGCGCCTATGGCAACAACAACGTATGTTCTGGCAGCCCATTTTAATGCGTCCTTTGCCATATCATGTTCTGCTGCATTTGTAACGCCTCTGCTTTCCATCCATGCCAGTGCTCTGTTGCTGGCATCAAATTCTACTGGTAGAGTTATAAGCGCAAACACCGTTAAGACAAGGTTGCATGCAATGATGATCAATAATACAATCGGTAGAGCTCCTGGACCTGCAAAGAACATACCGCCAAAGATCATAACCATCATAAGTACATTCAAAATAGTAGCACTAACGTTTTGAATGGGAACCAATGTAGAGCGCAATTCAAGCATACTGTATGCCTGTGCATGTTGCAAGGCGTGACCACATTCGTGCGCCGCAACTGCTGCTGATGCAGCACTTCTGCCATTATAGACATCCGTACTTAAGTTAACCGTTTTGTCGCTTGGATTGTAATGGTCCGTCAGTCTGCCTTCAACAGAGATTACTTTCACATCATAAATGCGGTTGTCGCGCAGCATTTGTTCTGCGACTTCTTTGCCCGACATTCCGGATAGCAAGGTAAATTTAGAATATTCTTCAAATTTACTTTTTAACTTATGGCTCACGTACCAGCTTGCCAGCATGGTCGCGATACTTATGACAACAATAACACCGAACATAATTTTATTTGGTTAAACTGTTTTTGATTTTTTCGATGATTCCGGTTGTTGAATAGCCTTCAACTAAGTCTATTGTTTTTACCGAACCTCCATGTTCAATAACAAAATCTGCACCAACAATTGTATCAACCGTATAATCACTTCCTTTTACCAAAACATCGGGCGAAATGGCAGTAATTAACTCCAATGGAGTAGGTTCATCGAACAAAATGACAGCATCTGTACAGGCTAAGGCCGCAAGCATGCGTGCCCGTGCTGTCTCATTGTTCAACGGACGCTCTGGTCCTTTTAAACGTTTTACAGAGGCGTCCGTGTTTAGTCCGACAACAAGCCTCGTTCCTAAATTCCTGGATTTCTCTAAATAATCGATATGCCCAAGATGTAGAATATCAAAACAGCCGTTTGTAAAAACAACTTCGCCTTCCTGCTTCCATTTTGCAATCAATGCTGCACCATCTTTTACCGAAACAATTTTATCTGCGTTTGCCATTTTATTATTCTGCTTTTAAATCTGCGTATTCTGTTTCTTTATTTTTACCAATCAACAATGAAATTACAAAACTAATTCCACCAAATACAACAACGGTCATTGCTTGAGAAGTGTGAAGTAGAAAAGCGTACGATACACCATTTTGTTCTGAAACTCCATAGATGACCAATGCAGAAGAAACCAATAGGTGAAATACTCCAATACCTCCTTGTACAGGCGCCGACATCCCCAATGCACCCACTACCAGCAACACAAGACCAGCACCCATTCCTAAATGAGCAGTAGGTTCAAATGCAAAGAATACAGTATAGGTCATAAAATAATAACAAACCCATATAAGGATAGAATGAAATAAGAACTGCCATTTCTTTTCCAGATCTTTTATTCCGATAACACCTTTCCATACACCGCTTATAAAGGCAGCGATATTTTGATATAAAGTGTTTTGTTTAATCTTATTCCGCAGCATCCAGATCACTGCGGATAGGGTAATCAGTACTACAACAACAATGAGTAACACCAGATACATGTGTTGCAGACTGGAAAAAAGATTGCGGAATTTATTGATAAATATATCGCTCAAAAAACCACTGATAAGCGAAAATTCGAATACGAATGTCAAACCAATCACAATCAATAATCCGATCAGATCAAAAACACGTTCTGCAACAACACTTCCAAAAGTACTGTTAAAAGGGGCTTTTTCCATTTTGTTTAATATCAGACAGCGTGCAACTTCACCTGCCCGTGGCAATAACAGATTTGCAAAATAACCAGACATCAACGCTAAAAATGTTTTATAAACAGGAGGCTTTATATCAAGCGGCTCCAGCAGTAAATTCCAGCGCACAGCTCTTGACCAATAGGCTACAATAGAAACCAAAACCGAAACAGCGATCCAGAAATAATTTGCATGTCTGAAGTCGTCCGCAATTTTATTCGGATCCTGATCTTTTAAAACGTACCAAAATAACAAGCCACCAAGACCGAGCATAAGCACGTACTTGATGGCGTTTTTTAAAATTGAGTTCATAATGTTTTAACTAAGTCGATTATTTTCATCTGGGAAAATAAGCGTTGGCTTCCATTTTTTTGCTTCTTCAAAATCCATTGAAGCATAAGCAATCACAATTACAATATCTCCGACAGCAACTTTACGCGCTGCAGGCCCATTTAAACAGATGGTTCCGCTATGCTTTTGACCTTTGATAACATATGTCTCAAAGCGCTCTCCATTATTGATATTTACGATCTGAACTTTTTCGTTTTCGATAATATTAGAGGCTTCCATTAAAGCTTCATCGATTGTGATGCTTCCAACATAATGCAATTCAGCCTGAGTAACTTTAACGCGATGGATTTTAGATTTTAATATTTCAATATTCATGACAATGATTTAATCGATCAAAATTATAAAATAATAACTAGATTATCGATAAGGCGAACACCTTCGATATGAGCGGCGATGCAAACAGCAACTTTCGAAACCCCTTTAATCTCGGTTATAGATTCAAGGGTATCGCCATTTACAACTTCAAGATACTCTATTTCAATTTCTTTAAATGTATTTAAATAATTTCCCCCTACGGTAACTAAGGTACTTGTAGATCGTTCTCCTTTGCTGATTGACTGCTTAATGAGAGAAAGTGCTGCAAATAAATTTGAAGCGACTGTTTTGCCGGCATTACTTAAACGCATATTGCGGGAAGACATTGCCAGGCCATTCTGTTCTCTTACAATAGGACAAGCAATTATTTCAATCGGAAAGTTCAATTCACGCACCAATTGATTGATCACAGCCACCTGCTGCAAATCTTTTTGTCCGAAATATGCTTTATCGGGCGAAACAACATTGAATAATTTCGAGACCACAATTGCCACACCGCTGAAATGGCCCGGACGATGCGTTCCTTCCAGGATCCGGTCTAATGCACCAATATCGATCGATAGTTTAGGCGGAGAAGGATAGAATTCCTCAACAGAAGGAATAAACAGAACGTCACAGCCTGCTTGCTCCATCAGTTGAATGTCTTTTTCCTGCTGAATGGGATATTTTTTGAAATCTTCTGCGTTGTTGAATTGCAAGGGATTCACAAAAATACTCGCAATACAAAGCGCATTTTCAGCTTTTGCTTGCTTGATAAGTGAAATATGGCCCTCATGCAATGCTCCCATGGTTGGAACAAATCCGATGGCTTTAGATTTACGCTTTTCATCGGCTATATGAAGGCGTAATGCGTTAATGGAACGAATACAAATCATTTGGGTGTAAAACTGCGCATTTTACACCAAAAATCAAGGCATCTACTAGCTTTTGACTTGAAAAAGTCACATATTTTTCGTAGTTTTGACCTGCCGTAATATGTCCGGTTTTATTTTCCATCTAAAAAAGGGTATATGTCTAAATTGAGAATCCTTTACGTTGCCAGTGAAATCAACCCTTTTTTACAGTATTCAGAAGTAGGTAAAATGCTACGCAAACTACCACAAGCCATGCAGGAGCGAGGCTTAGAGGTGCGTATATTGATTCCTCGTTTCGGATTGATTAACGAACGCAAAAACCGTTTACATGAAGTTGTTCGCCTTTCAGGTATCAATATTTCAGTAGGCGAAGAAGAGAAACCTCTTATTATCAAAGTTGCATCCATTCCAAATGCGAAATTACAAGTTTACTTTATCGACAATGAAGACTATTTTCAAAGAAAATACGTTTTCCATGACAAAGCAAATAAGTTTTACGACGACAACGACGAACGAGCAATATTCTTTTGCAAGGGAGTAATGGAAACAGTAAAAAAACTGGGCTGGGCACCGGATATCGTTCATTGCAACGACTGGATGACAAGTTTGATTCCGCTATATCTTAAAACACGTTATAAATTAGATCCTGTATTTAAAGATGCGAAGTCTGTATTTACAGTTCATAACAACCCGATCAAATTCAAATTCGGCAAAGACCTATTAAGCAAAGTTAAGATGCTTGATATTGAAGATAAAATGTTGTCTAATCTGAATACCGGAGATTACGAAGGCTTTATCAAGATCGGATTGGAATATGCAGATGCGGTTATAAAAACAGAATCTGATTATACAGAAAGTATCAGCAAGTTATTTGCAGAAACAGAAAAGAATAAAAAAGTTGAATTATTAGCAGCAACTGATGAAACGTTGGATGAAGAGAAGTATTATAATTTTTACAATGAATTGGTGGGCTAAGTTTTGCTCACCTGCTGTTTCAATAATTTGTTTAATATTAATAATCACCTCCTGTAAAAAGGAAGGTGATTTTAATTTAGGGGGTACCCCTGGTGGAGGATCTAATGTTGGTGTGCAATACACGGATACCATCACACTGACCAATCAGACTTTCCTGCTGAACGACTCACTGATTAGTGCAAGACCTGCGAACCTGTCTTTTGGAGCTTACTCAGATCCGGGTGTTACAGGAGTTACCTATGCTGAAGCATATTCTTCGTTGACGTTGGGCTCAAGCTATGTTGACTACACAGGGGTGACGATTGATTCATCTAACTTGTACTTGTATTATGATTATGCATATGGTGACACATTGAGTGGACAAGATCTTGCGGTGCATCAGGTAACAACTCAGATGGACGTTTCAGTACCTTACCAAACAACTACGGGTTTTGTTACATATGACCCAACAATCGGCGGTTCAAAGTCGGGCATTAAAGCTATCGCAAGTCAAAAAAATACAGTTACTATCCCATTGGCAAATACATTTGCATCAACAATTTTAGGTGCTGCAGATGATAGAAGCAACATCGACTTCAACAGCAATTATTATGGAATTGTTGTAAAATCAAACAACAATTCTACAGGCAGCGTTATTCGTGGTTCCTTTTCAAATACAGCACAAACAATAACAACCAGATTGATTGTTTATTTCAAAAGAGGTTCTGTAGCAGATTCCGCGGCGTTTTATTTAGTACAGAATACTGCTTCATTTAACCGGGTTATCACAGATCGTAGCAGTACACCGATTTCTTCGTTGGTATACAACACGGATAATCTTACAGATGCTGCAACGAATAATAAATGTTATATACAGGCAGGCACAGGCGTTGTTACGAAAGTAACGATCCCTTATCTGAAGAATTTAGCAACGATAGACGGCGCTTCGGTAATTATAAATAAAGCCGTGTTGATCGCGCCGATTGATGAAACAAGTAATCAACAAAGTTATTGGCCGGTCAGAGATTTAGGTCTTTTAGAATTGAATCCGGACAATACATATAAATACAGGAATGGCGTGTTGGCTTACGTGCCCGGCAGTTACCCGAATAATCTGGGTGCATATCCGAGTGTGACAGCGTCAGGAATAGATATTACAACAACGTCATATAGTTTTGATATTACACGATACCTTCAGTTTTTATTAAGTGGAAAGTATCCAAATGACGGGTTTATACTTAACCCTATTTTCAATTCGTATTATACAAACAGAGTTGTATTAAACGGCACAAATGCATCAACAAACAGGATGCGCTTAGAAATATATTATACCAAGGTAAAGTAGGTTTATTATGTGTGGAATTGTTGCATATGTAGGTCATCGTGAAGCATGCCCGATTATTATAAAAGGCCTGAAAAGACTTGAATACAGAGGCTATGACAGTGCCGGTATTGCATTGATGACAGGTGAGTTATCGGTGTATAAGAAAAAAGGTAAGGTTAGCGAATTAGAAGCATTCATTAAAAATTTACCGATCAGCAGTACGATTGGTATTGGTCATACACGTTGGGCAACACACGGCGAGCCGAATGATGTGAATGCCCATCCGCACTACAGCTCAAACAAAGAGTTGGCCATTATTCACAATGGTATTATTGAAAACTACGCTTCCTTAAAAACGGAGTTAGAAGCAAGAGGTCACGTATTTTTAAGTGAAACAGATTCAGAAGTATTTATCCATCTGATCGAAGATGTAAAGCAAAATAACGATTGCTCACTGGACGAAGCAGTGCGTTTGGCTTTGTCAATGGTAGTTGGCGCATATGCGATTGTTGTAATGAGCAACAGCGACAAGGAAATGCTTATTGCTGCACGTAAAGGAAGTCCTCTTGTAATCGGTATTGGCAAAAAAGAATTTTTCTTAGCTTCAGATGCATCGCCGATCATTGAATACACAAACGATGTAGTGTATTTAAATGATTATGAAATAGCGATCATCAACAAAGGTGAGTTAACAATCAAAAATATAAATGCGGTAACGCAGACTCCATACATTCAAACACTGGATCTTGAATTGGATCAGATTGAAAAAGGAGGGTACCCGCACTTCATGCTAAAAGAAATCTTTGAACAACCTAAGTCGATCAAAGATAGTATGCGCGGACGTGTGAATGCCTCATTAGGACATTTACAATTAGGCGGTATTCTTCAGTATGCGAATAAACTTACCAATGCAGAACGTATTATTATCGTAGCATGCGGTACATCCTGGCATGCAGGCCTTGTTGCCGAATATTTATTCGAAGACATTGCACGTATTCCGGTAGAAGTAGAATATGCTTCTGAATTCAGATACAGAAATCCGATCATCAGAGAAGGAGATGTTGTGATTGCAATCTCTCAATCCGGAGAAACAGCAGATACCTTAGCAGCTATTGAATTAGCAAAATCAAAAGGTGCAGTGATCTTTGGTGTGTGTAATGTGGTAGGTTCATCTATTTCAAGAGCATCACACGAAGGTGCTTATTTGCACGCTGGTCCGGAGATTGGTGTAGCAAGTACGAAGGCGTTTACAGCACAGGTTTCCGTATTGGCCATGATGGCTATTATTGTTGGAAATAAAAAAGGAACGATTACTGAAAGTCAATACATCGCATTGCTTACAGAGCTTGAAGCAATACCGCAGAAAGTTGAAAAAGCATTGCAAAGCAACGAACAGATCATTGAAATTGCTGAGAAATTTAAAGACGCTAAAAACTTCCTGTACCTGGGAAGAGGATATAATTTCCCTGTAGCGTTAGAAGGCGCATTAAAATTAAAAGAAATTTCCTACATCCATGCAGAAGGATACCCTGCTGCAGAAATGAAACATGGTCCGATTGCATTAATTGATGCTGAGATGCCGGTATGTGTTATTGCACCAAAAGATAATTCATACGAAAAGATCGTTTCGAATATTCAGGAAGTGCGTGCGCGTAAAGGACGTGTAATTGCTGTAGTTACAGAAGGGGATACGCATATTAAAAATATGGCGGAATATACTATTGAGGTTCCTGCTACACACGAAGCATTGATGCCATTATTGACGGTTATTCCATTGCAGTTATTATCGTACCACATTGCGGTAATGCGCGGCTGTAACGTAGATCAGCCGAGGAATTTAGCGAAGTCGGTAACGGTAGAGTAAGAAAAATATATAATCCATTAAAAGCCACAGATCATATCTGTGGCTTTTTTATTATTAGATTTTTTGGCAAAACAATTATCTTTAATCTATGAAACACACTTTGATAATTTTAATATTTTCGTTTCTGAGTTTTATAGTAACCGGAAAACCAAAAGTAGATTTAAGTACTAATAAGCATATTAAGGAGTTGTCAGACAGCCTTGCAATGTTAAAAAAAATCAATGCTGATCTTAGTATTGTAAAGGATGAGAAATTGGCACTTTTACAACAAAGACTTAATCAAGCGTCAGATACGATAGCCAATCAAAACGCTTTTGTAACGAGTTTTGGAGTGATTTATACTATTCTTACCATAATAATTGCCTTATTAGCTATAGGCATTCCATTAATCTCATATTTTTGGGGAATTAAGCCGTCTCATGATTTCATAAATGAGGTGAATAAAACTATTGATCTTAAGATAGTGGAATCTATCCAGGAAAGTAATGCAAGACAGTTTGAAAAGGCTATAGAGCAACTGAATCATGGAAATTCAGATGAAAAGAATGCTGCTAATAGATATTTTCAAACGAACCATAATATGGAGCTTACTAATCAGCAGGCTTTTGACATAGTTCATATTTTGGATAATGTCAAAAATAACACTTCGACAATATCCTTACTCAATAAAATTATTGGCAATGTAGAAACAGACTACGCAACTAAATATTTTGATAGAAGCCTTAATGATACTAATAAAAGTCAACAGCAAAAACAGGATGCTATTGTTTATTTGATTAAGAGTGGCACAATAAAGAATATTGTCAAATTAAGAAAAGCTGGAAAGGCTATTAAAGGAGGAGTTATAAATACTATTACGTGGACTTCTATTTGGCGTCATGCGGAAGTAATCCCTCTTTTAAATGACAAGGAAATGATGGATTTAGTTGATTCGAATAGTTTAGAGCAAATCAATTTAAACCCTACCCATTTTATGGAGACATGGCAGCTCTCAAAGGAAGATTTTGAAAAAACTTATCTTTATACTAGAGTTTTAACAATTCAATAAAAGCTCGTTAAAACAAAAAGACCTCGTTGATATTTTCCGTGGGCTTTGTTATTAATTAATAGTAGTTTGAAATATTATTTACAAGAAATATATTCCAAACTATCTTCTTTTAATTTCGAGCAACCAATATAGATGGGGCTGAATTCATATTTATATGTCAGTGAAAAAAATTTCTGAATGTTGTTTAGGTGTCTTAATGCTTTTGCTAAATGTTTTTCAGAAGTGAAATGTACTCTGATATCGGCTTTACTTATTGGATCGTCTTTATCACTACATAAATATCTAGACCTTCTTGACAATCCTTGAAGAGCTAAATATGATAAATAAGCTTCTTCGTTGAACATAGATGGATTCACAGCTAGATATGCATTTAATGCTTCACTTACTTTTCCATGGGTTCTATAATGTTGATTAATAGTATGGGCAATATGGGCATTTGCTAAATGCAATGCACTGTAAAAACTTATAGTAACTTGCCAATCCCAACTTTCGGGAATATTAGTATTAACTTTTTCTAAAAAATCAATATTCTTAACAGCTTGGTTAAGGTGTTCACTATGATTAGCCAAGTTGTATCGACTTTAAAATGTTTTGATAATGAGGGGGTGCTTCAATATGGTCAGCGTCTTCTAGAATTGTTGAGCTGATATGAAAACCATACTGATAATTCTTAGCATTAGCTTTAGCTTCAGCTTTGTAAAGTGCCATTTCAGTTTCTTCATCATCTTCTTGGATTTCAGCCCAAACTAAAACTTGAGAATCAGTATGATCTAGGTATAATTTTAATGGGTTAATATTTAAAGTTTTTAATTCTTTAATATAATCCATTACTAAATTACTTATAAAGTATTGTGTACTTTTTTCCCTCATTTCAAAAACAAAATTTGTAGGGTTTCCAAAAATTGCATTATTATAAAACCCTTTTGTTTCTTCAGATGCTATCCCCATTTCTAAAAAATCCCGATCAGTATTAATATGATGTATTAATAACTCAAACCATTGATTTCTTTTTTCATCAATTGATTCCTCTTCAGAAGAAGGCTTAGTTTTTTCGATCATAATTTAATTAGATAGCTTTTGGGAAGCCCTATATTTTTCAGTTAATAAAATACTCATTAATAATTTTAAGATTATATATACTAATGAATATTTGAATTTTTCACAAAGTTACGTTTTATATATAATATACGTATAGAATATGTACTAGTTATGAGAAAAATTTGAATATAGCAACAATTCAAAATTTTATATTTTTAAAGTCAACACAAGTTGAACTAAAATAGTGGCTCCGGCAGGAATCGAACCTGCATCTAACGTTTAGGAAACGTCTATTCTATCCATTGAACTACGATGCCAGTAAAATTATCTAAAACTCCCGCTGTTTATAACAGGTAATTCGGATAAATAGTGCAGTGTACGGTTGTTACTTTTTCAATTAAGATTGCTCGTAATTTATCCAGATTCAGATTCTGAGTAGCTGAAACAAAAACTCTGTTTTCATTATTGGCACCGGTGTACATTTTGTCGATCTCCTGTAATGAAAGGGCATCCGGGTTGTCTTTGATATTTTCCAGATATGCATCTACTTTATTAAACACAAGGATCATGATCTTGTCGCTTGCTTTAATTTCAGTAAGCGTTGTTTGCACCACATGCATGTGTTCTTCATACGATGTATGCGGCAAATCAATCACGTGCAATAAAATATCTGCTTCCCGAACTTCGTCCAGCGTGGATTTAAAACTTTCAATCAAACCATGCGGAAGCTTACGGATAAAGCCAACGGTGTCGGTTAACAGAAAGGGGATTTCATTTAATACAACTTTGCGCACCGTAGAATCAACAGTTGCAAATAATTTATTTTCTGCAAACACATCCGATTTTGATAAGCGTTGCATCAACGTAGATTTACCAACGTTGGTATAACCTACAAGTGCTACACGCACAATACCATCTCTGGATTTACGCTGTGTTTCGCTTTGCTTATTAATTTTTCCTAAGCGACCTTTTAATAAAGAGATCTGATCGCGGATAATACGTCTATCCGTTTCAATTTCTTTTTCACCCGATCCACCTCTTGTTCCTGTGCCGCCACGCTGGCGTTCCAAGTGTGTCCATAGGTTTGTCAACCGTGGAAGTAAATACTGCAAACGTGCCAGTTCTACCTGCGTGCGTGACTGTGCTGTTTGTGCACGTAAGGAGAATATATCCAGAATTAATAAGCTCCGGTCATAGATTTTGCAAACCAGCTCTTTCTCTAAATTTCGCAATTGAGAAGGACTGAGTTCATCATCAAAAATAATTACCGGTATGGAATGTTCCTGAATATATGCTTTTACATCGGCAAGTTTTCCTTTACCGATGTAGGTACGTATGTCTGGCTTGTCGAGCTTTTGCGTAAAACGATACTTCACTTCAAGGCCCGCTGTTCGGGCTAAGAAGTCAAGTTCGTCTAAATATTCTATTGTTTTTTCCTGTGGTTGATTTCTGTGCGACAAGCCGATCAGGATTGCTTTGTCTGCTGCTTTGTGTGTTGAAAAACCGGTTTCTTCCTGCATCATTATTTTCTCAAGCCTTCTGCGTAATCGGCAAGAGCATTCAATTGTTTTTCGTTAAATTCATCTTTAAAAGGAGGCATTATTCCTTTGCCGGACTTGATCATTTCTATAGCTTCAGATTTTGTTAATTTTGAAACAGATAAATCTTTTGCTCCGTTAAGCATCAATTTGCCATCTGCTCCATGGCATAACGCACACTTAGCTGTATAAATAATTTCGCCTTCATCTACAGCAGTCGGACCTTGTGCTGAACTAGAATCTACAATAGCCACAGGTGTTATATAGGCTTCTTTTTTTAATCTTAGGCTGTCCGTTTTAGCTAGTGCAAATACATAAACATAAATCAATAAAGCTGTAATAGCCATCGGCTTATTCGCTTTCTTCATAGCAATAATACCAATAGGTATAGAAGCTAATACTAAAATGATTTTCACAATCAAAAATGTCTCAATCGACGGCATTTTAACAGTCAAAAATACACCAGTGATAATGATCAAGCTTCCTAAGATCATATCTGCAATCTTCGTTTTGCTGCGAAGTTTTTCCAATGCTTCAGACTTGTTTGCAAGAAGTAAATATACTTTTGCAACGTATAAAAGTATGAAGATCGAAACGATGGTAACGTGTAAATGAAGAAATCCCTTTTCCATATAATTATTTGTATTAGAATCTCAAAATTAACGTTTTAACGCCGCAAATGCCAATAAATGGGTTATTATTACGTATATTTAATTTTGATAAAAGAAACTGATTCGTGAAAATAGCACTGGTTGCAAACACCTCCTGGAACATAGTTAATTTTAGACGCAATTTAATTTTAGGTCTTATTGATAAAGGATATGAGGTGATTTGTATTGCACCGGTAGATGAATTTACTGCGGATATCCAAAAGCTCCCGGTTACATTTATACCCATCAACATTCACGCAAAGGGTAATAATCCCTTCATCGATTTTTTGTTGTTGAGGCAATTCACACGAATATATAAAAACCAGAAACCGGATGTAATTTTTCAATACACGATCAAGCCGAACATATACGGAACATTGGCTGCCCGTATCGCTGGAATTCCAACCATTAACACCGTTACAGGCTTAGGTACTGTGTTTTTACATAACAATCTGGTTTCTAAAATTGCGAGAAAGCTGTATGCGTTCAGTTTTCAGTTTGCACGCTTCGTCGTTTTTCAAAACAAGGAAGATCAGTATGTTTTCGTTCAGAATAAAATTGTAGAAGAAAGTAAAACCTGCATTATTCGGGGATCCGGGGTAGATACTTCCATCTTTAAAGCAGCAAGTGTGAGTCCAGACCGTCATATTTTCAGGTTTGTGATGGCTGCCCGGTTAATCTTTGATAAAGGGATTACGGAATATGCAGTGGCTTCCAAATTATTACACCAACGTTTTGGACAAGCGGTTGAATGTGTGTTGATCGGAGCAATTGATTCAGATAAAAACTTAGGAATTCGAAAAGAAGAATTAGACTCCTGGATTGCTGAACATAAACTGATCTACAAACCGTTTTCGAAAGAAATTGTAGCGGAGTACCAACTGGCAACGGCAGTTGTACTTCCTTCTTATAGAGAAGGATTGTCTAAGAGTTTGCTGGAAGCGGCATCCTGCTCAAAGCCCTTGATTGCCACAAATGTTGCTGGCTGCAAAGATGTTGTTTTCGATAACAAAAACGGCTTCTTGTGCGAGGTGAAGAATGCGCAGGATCTGTTTATGAAAATGAGCGACATGGTAAAATTGCCCAAGGCCAGATTGAATGAGATGGGGAACTATAGCCGGCGATTGGTAGAAGAAAATTTTTCTGATAAAATAATATTCAATGATTATTTTTGTTTGGCAAATGAAATTATAACAAAAGACAGCAGATAATGACTTTCAAAGAATTAGAATTAAAAGATCTGATATTAATTACCCCGAATGTGTTTGGTGACGATAGAGGTTTTTTTATGGAAACGTACAACAAAGATGCTTTTTATAAAGCCGGACTGACAATGGAGTTTGTACAGGACAACCATTCTAAATCTGCGGCAGGCGTGGTGAGAGGATTGCATTTTCAAAATGCTCCCTATGCTCAAGGAAAGCTGGTTAGGACTACGAAAGGTTCCATTTGGGATGTGGTTGTTGATTTGCGCAAAAATTCTCCAACCTATAAACAAGTTGCCAAAGTATTGCTGGATGATAAAAACAAGTGCATGCTGTATGTACCTGAAGGCTTTGCACACGGCTTCGTGTCTATTGAAGATTGTGAAGTGCAGTATAAATGTACTAACTTATACCACAAAGCATCCGAGCTTGGAATTAAATGGGACGACAAGGATTTGTCAATAGATTGGACAATTAAGAACCCATTGGTATCAACTAAAGATCAGGAATTACCGTATTTAAGAGATATTGAGTCAATATTAAATTTTTAGAATGAAAAAAATAACCCCTTGGGCACTGGTTTTAGGTTTGCTGAGCTTGCTATCTTCGTGCAGTTCGTATTATCACTATAGAATGTTTAATACTGACTCCAGTATTTTAATCGATTCAATTGAACGATTGAGAAACTCATCTACAAGTGAATACAAAATTGAAATAAACGATGTTATTTCTATGGATGTATTCACCAACAGCGGAGAAAAACTTGTTGATCCGAATAATGCATTGACAGAAGGAGGAAGTGCAAGCGATTCAAAAGTATCAAAGGATCCCATTAAATATACCGTCTATTCAGATGGCTGTGCGCACCTACCCATGGTCGGCAATGTAATGCTGAAAGGATATACGGTCTTTCAGGCAGATAGCATCATCGCTTCAAAATTCAAACCGTATTATACTGATCCGTATGTAAAAGTAACATTGTTAAGTAAACGGGTTATTGTATTTGGTCCCGATGGAGGTAAAATTATACCGCTTGAATATCAGGATATGAATCTTATTGAAGTCATTGCAAGGTATGGTGGTATTAAGCTCGATGGAAAGGCAAATAATATTCGGGTTGTACGCGGAGATTTGAAAAATCCGGATGTACAACTGATTAATTTAAATACCATTGAAGGTTTGCGTGCAGCACAGACAGATATGGTGCCTGGAGATATTGTATATATTGAACCGAAGAGATTTATATTAAAAGAAACAGTTACTACCATTGTGCCGCTTGTGTCATTAACAATAAGCATTGTGTCATTAATCGTAGTATTTAAATAATTAAGGATCTATGGCAGTAAATGAAGAACGCAATAAATCCTTAATTGACAATACGGGACAGTTTGAAGAAGAAGTTCAAAACATACTTGATCCGTATAAACTATTAGTAGTTTTTAAAAGATCTTTTATTGCAATGGCATTGATTTTTTTAATTACAATGTCAGGCGTGTTTTTATTTATACGATATGCAAAACCTGTATACGAATCTAATTCGTTGATCAAATTAGAAAATGGCAACCGTACCAATTCGTTAGGTTTATCTACAAATGGATTTGATGAGGAAAGCTCGAGTCTGGCCGGAGAGCTAGAGATTATAAGGTCTCCTGTAGTACGTGATAAGGTAATTGCAGATTTGAATTTAGGGATCTCGTATTTTGTTTACGGAAATATCTTATTCGAAGAGCGTTTTAAAAATTCACCTTATGAAGTTTCATTTGTTGAAGATTATTCAAAAGTACTTTACGATATACGTCTTGATGTTGAAATTATAGATAATAAAACGTTTAAACTAGAACATGGTGATTATTCTAAGGAATTCACTTTTGACAAATTGTGCGAAACGCCGTTCGGTAATTTTACATTGAAGAAAACGAAGCAATTCGAAAATTTCAATTCCAACCAAAAAACTTTTTTTACATTCAATAGTCAAGGTGCTTTGAATGGTTATTTTCAGCAAAGCTTATTTGCAGATGTTTCAAATAACGAAGCGAGAACACTTACCATTTCATTTAAAGACCACAATGCATTTAAAGCGTACAGTATTGTAAAGTCAATCGATTCGATCTATTTTGAACAAACACTTCAGCTTAAATTAAAAACATTTGATCAGTCGATTGAATTCCTGACAAACTCTATTAAAAAATCAGAAGATAATTTAATAGATGCGGAAAAAAAATTCGAAGCATTCATGCGTAAAAATAAGACGATGGATGTAATGGCAGACTATGCAAAATATTCTGAGTTGGCAGATGAAAATACGGTTGAAAGAAAATCCTTAGCATTCAGAATTGAGTTGCTTAAAAATCTGGAAAGCTTAATTCAAAACAATAAAAACCTAGAAGATTTTATTCCGCTGTTGCCGAATTTAGAAGATGAACAATTGGTGGAGGTGATTAAAAATCTGAATCAACTTAATCTGGATAAAGAAAGTTTATTGATGTCGCAAAGTGAAAGCACACATGCATTTCAAGTAAAGAAAAATGCAGCACTTAAAGCGAAGAACGACGCACTGGACCTTATTGCTCAGAATGAAAAAATAATTAAAAAACAAATTCACGATTTGAATCTTGATCAATTCGAAATCGAGTCATCCATTATGTCTTTTCCTGCAAAAGAAACAGAAATGTCTCGATTAAAAAGACACTACAATCTATACGATAAGTTTTATGGCTTATTGATGGATAAGCTTGTTGAGCAAGGGTTGACAAAGGCTGGGGTGACGGTGGATTTTATTATTCTTTCACAACCTTCCGTTGAAACAGTTCCTATTTATCCTAAAAAGAGCATCATCTTGATGTCGGGTGTCGGGATTGCAATTTTATTATGTTTGTTACTGGTTGTGTCCAGATTCTTAATGTATGAGACCATTACGACATTAGCTGAATTGGAACGTTCATTACCTATACCAATCATAGGTACTGTGCCGGAATACGTTGCTGAAAAAATGTTGTTCTCACAATTGATCGTAGATAAAAAATCAAAATCTGCAATCACTGAATCGCTTCGATCCATACGTACCAACCTTGAATTTATTTCAACGGATAAATCTCAAAAAGTTATAACCGTAACATCAACTGTTGGGGGTGAGGGAAAAACATTTGTTGCAGTAAATTTAGCTGCAGTAATTGCAATGGCAAATCAGCGTGTAGTTGTACTCGATCTGGATATGCGTAAACCTAAGATCCATTTAGCATTTGGAGCAGAAAATACAAACGGTCTAAGTACTGTATTGATTGGTAAGCACACCGTTTCTGATGTTGTGCAGCTTTCCAGAATCCCTAATCTGGACTTTATAACTGCAGGCCCTACACCGCCTAATCCGTCTGAATTAATCTTGCTGCCGACATTAGACAATTTGATCGAGGAACTAAAAGGCTTATACGATGTGATTATTATCGATACGCCTCCGGTAGGTATTGTTACAGATGGGATGTTGTTAATGACGAAGGCAGATATTCCGTTGTATATTGTGCGTATAAATTACTCTAAGTTCTTTGTTGGGCAGGAAATTAAAAGAGCATTGAATAGAGGCGGGTATAATAAACTGCGTGTAATTGCGAATGGAGTCCCTGTAAATAGAGGCTTCAAATATAATTACGGATATTACGAAAACGAAACTGCTACCAAACCAAAAAATTGGCTGCAAAAACTTGTCGAAAAATTATGAGTTTTCTGACTTCATTATTTGGAAAGAAAGAGCAAGCGCAGCATGAAGATTTTATTTTTGTTGACATGCATTCGCATTTGATACCAAAAATAGACGATGGCTCCAAATCGTTGGATGAGTCTGTAGAGTTGATTAAAAAACTTGTAGAATTCGGCTATAAGAAAATAATTACATCGCCCCACATTATGGGTGATTTTTATAAAAATACACCTGAGATTATTTTAGGAGGTTTGTCTGAATTAAAACAACGTTTGAAATCCGAAAATATAGAAATAGAAATAGACGCTGCTGCCGAGTACTATCTGGATGAATGGTTTATTGAGAAATTGAATAAGAATGAACCGTTGCTAACATTCGGTAAAAAATACGTGTTGTTTGAAACGTCGTATATGAATGAACCTGCGCATTTGCATCAGGCAATTTTTTCAATGCGTACATTAGGCTATACTCCTGTATTGGCGCACCCTGAAAGATATTTGTATTTATACAATGATTTTTCTGCGTTCGAAAAGATATATGAAATGGATGTTTTATTTCAAATCAATTTAAATTCGCTGATGGGCTATTATTCAAAACCTGCGAAGCAGTTTGCTGAAAAATTAATTGACAATAAAATGGTTGATTTTGTTGGAACAGATTGCCATGGAATGCGGCACCTGAATGTATTGAAGGATACCAGAGCATCCAAGTACTACAACAAATTGGCCAACTTAAATCTACTTAATAATACATTGCTTTCATGATACTTGTTACAGGTGCGAATGGTTTGGTGGGCAGTTTTCTTTGCAAAGAATTAATTGGCAAAGGATATCGTGTAAGAGCACTGATAAGAAAGAATTCGGATATTTCTCTTTTGAAAGAATTTGAAGACAAACTGGAAATACATATTGGAGATCTGAATGATGCAGGCTCTTTGATCGATGCGATGAACCATGTAGAATGCATTGTGCATACAGCAGCAATGATTTCTTTTTGGTCGAAGCGACGCGATGAAATGTTTCAGACAAATGTGGAAGGCACAAGAAATATTTTGAATGCTGCATTGGAGTTTGGCATTAAAAAATTCATACACATAAGCTCCGTTGCCGCTATTGGTCGTAAGGTTTCAGATACGTTTATAAATGAAACGAATACATGGGAAGAATCTGCATTGAACACACGTTATGCAGTAACAAAACACCAGGCAGAATTAGAAGTTTACAGAGCCGTTGAAGAAGGGTTGAATGCTATACTTGTAAATCCATCTATCATATTAGGTCCTGCACTTAAAGGTACCAGCACTGCACGACTGTTTGAATATGTAGCGCAAAAAAATAAATTTTATACAGAAGGCTACATGAATTATGTAGATGTACGCGATGTTGTTTCCTCAATTTTGTTTTTTATTGAGAACCAAACTCCAAGTGGTGAGCGATATATTTTAAATGCTGGGATTGTTCGCTATAAAGAATTTTTCGAGGCAATAGCTCAGGTACTTAACATAGAACCTCCTAAAATCAGCGCAAGACCTTGGATGCGTGCTCTGGCATGGAGATTTTATGCTGTAAAATCTTTTTTTACAGGCAAAGAACCTCTTATTACCAGAGAAACAGCATCAGTATCTGCTCATAAATTTGAATATCAATCTGATAAGATTAAAAAAACAACCAATATAGTCTTTAATCCCCTTAAAGAAACGGTTGTATGGACCTGCGCAAATCTATTTAAGGACAAACAACTTAAGTAGGTTTATTGCTGATAAATATCATTATGTGCATGTTTATAACTAATCTTTCACGCATAAATGAATTAAATTTTATTTTTTTAGCTTTAGGAGTAATCACAGCGTATAAGTATACTAGAGCATATTAAATTGTGAGACTATGGCCAGACAAAATAAACGACAATCTGATGATCGGGAATTGGCCAGAAAATTCGAGGAACTTCTAAAAGAAGGTACTCCTGGCTTTTTTGACGTTAGCGTGTACGAAAGCATCATCCAATACTATCTTGAGGGAACAAAATTCAGAAAGGCACACAGAACCTGTGATATTGCTATGGAACAGCATCCGTATGCAGTAGAGATCATGCTTCTGAAGGTTCAGGTATTGATGCAGATGACTCAGTTTGAAGATGCATTAGAGTTACTGGATAAAGCACAGCTTTACCAACCCAACGATACAGATATTCAATTGTTGCGGGCCAATATCATGGCTCAGCAGGATGACTTTGAAGGAGCTATCGAGCTGCTTCAGGAAATCTTAGATCTTGCAGAAGAAAAAGATGAGATTCATTACCACATGGGGGTAATTTATCAGGATATGGGCAATTTTGAAGATTCCATTACACATCTGAAACTTGCTATTATCATCAATCCCAAACACGAAGATGCCATTTATGAGCTTTCATATAGCTTAGAGGTATTAGACAGATTGGATGAAAGTATTGATTTCTTTTCGCAATTGATCGAAGAGGATCCTTATTCTCACTATGCGTGGTTCTGCCTTGGTGTTTCGTATTTCAAACAAGGAAAATTGGATGAAGCAATGAATGCCTATGAATTTGTTGTTGCTATTAACGACAAGTATTCATCAGCGTTCTACAACATCGGGGAATGTTACGTTTACAAAAATGAGTATGAAAAGGCGTTAGAATATTTTTTCCAGACGCTGGACATGGAAGACAAAACTGCGGATGTTTTTTACAACATCGGCTTTTGTTACGAGCATCTTGGACAACACCCTAAGGCAATAGAATTTTATAGAAAAGCTTCTAAAGCAGACGCTTATTTTCATGAGGCATTTTATGGAATTGGAAAATGTCTGGAAGCTCAGGATAAATCATACGAATCCATCCATTTCTTTAAAAGAGCATTAAAATTAGACGAAGCCAATGCTGATTATTGGTTAGCTAAAGCCAATGCAGAGTATAAAACAGGCAACATCATTTCTAGCCTTGAAGCATTTGAAGAAGCCTGTGTATTAGAACCTTCCAATCCTGAAGTTTGGAAAAACTGGTCATTTGTGCACTATGAAAGTGGTGATATGGACAAAGCAGTAGATTTGATTAATGCTGGTATTGATGAAATACCGGGCAATGCAGATTTATATTATCGTGCCGTTGCCTACCTGATTACAGCAGGAAAGTACAAAGAAGCATTTAATTATCTAGAAAATGCATTAACTTTGGACTTCGATAAGCATACCGTACTGTTTGAGTTTTTTCCTAAACTGGAAACTCAGAAGGCTTTATTCAGAATTATAGATCAATACAGAAATAAATAAAATGTATCAAAATTTTACCCTTTCAAAGGTTCCGGAGAGAACAGTAAAACCACGTGAGGCTGGATTTACAATGGTGATGGATAAAGGCTTAAGTTGCCGTGAAGTAGAAGACATGCTTTCCGTTTCCAGCGAGTATATTGACATTGTAAAGCTTGGTTGGGCTACCTCTTTCGTCACACCTACATTAAAAGAAAAGCTTGCAATCTATAAATCTGCCGGCATTCCTTGTTATTTGGGCGGCACATTATTTGAAGCATTTATCGTACGTAATCAATTTGACGATTACAGAAAGTTATTAGATAAGTTTGGTCTTGTGCATGCAGAAGTTTCTGACGGATCCATTGAATTGCCGCACGACGAGAAATGTGAATACATTTCTAAGCTTGCAACTCAGGTAACAGTATTGTCTGAAGTAGGTTCAAAAGATGCAGAAAAGATCATCCCACCTTCAAAGTGGATCAAATTAATGAATACTGAATTAGAAGCGGGTTCATGGAAAGTAATCGGCGAAGCACGCGAAGCAGGTAACGTTGGTTTGTTCCGTTCAACAGGCGAAGTTCGTTCAGGATTGGTAGAAGATATTTTAAGTGCCGTACCGGTTGATAAAATCATCTGGGAAGCGCCACAAAAAGAACAACAGGTATTCTTTGTAAAATTGTGCGGTGCAAATGTAAACTTAGGTAACATTGCTCCAAACGAATTGATCCCTCTGGAAACGGTTCGTTTAGGCTTACGCAGCGATACATTCCATCATTTCATAGATAAGCTGTAATACCAGGATGGAAATCATTAAGTTTCTTGTTGACTGGATTCTGCATATAGGCGACAAACTGCCTCTTTTAGTTTCTGAATACGGCACACTTGTTTATATAATCTTGTTTCTTGTAATCTTTGCTGAAACAGGCTTAGTTGTTACACCCTTTTTACCAGGAGATTCATTGTTATTTGTAGCAGGTATGGTCGTTGCCCAAGGCAGTTTGAATCTATGGTTTTTAATAGCGGTACTTATTGTTGCAGCTATTTTAGGAGATACAGTTAATTACCACATAGGAAAATTTATTGGTCCGAAAATCTTCACCGATGAACCAAAAAATTTCTTCATGAAATTATTGAAGAAAGAACACTTAGAAAAGGCCCAGACTTTTTATGAAAAGCATGGAGGGAAAACCATTATTATGGCTCGCTTTGTTCCTATCGTTCGTACGTTCGCACCTTTTGTAGCAGGAATAAGTAAAATGAATTACTCTCGCTTCATTACCTACAATGTTGTAGGAGGGATTGTTTGGGTGGCGGGATTAACGTTGGCTGGATATTTCTTAGGAGAATTTGAAATTGTTAAGAAGAATATTGAAAAGGTAATCATTGGTCTTATATTCATCTCTATACTACCTATAATCATAGAGTACTTTCGAAACAAAAATAAAGCAGCTGCTTAATAACACTACTTCATAATAAGCCCTTTCCCAACGAAAGGGCTTTTTCATTTAGAGAAAGCGCATTGAATAAAATGAAAACATACGGACTTATTGGATATCGCTTGTCGCATTCATTTTCTAAAAAATATTTCAATGAGAAATTTCTGAAAGAAAATATTTCAGATTGTGTGTATGAAAATTTTCCGCTAGATAGCATTAAAGAGTTTACTGAGTTATTGCAAAACACGCCCAACCTGAAAGGCTGCAATGTTACCATTCCATATAAAGAAGAGATCATACCCTATTTAGATGAATTGGATGTGGCAGCAAAAGAAATAGGCGCTGTGAATGTCGTTAAGATCTTACCAAATGGAAAACTGGTCGGATACAATTCAGACTATTACGGATTCAAAACATCGCTTCAAAAATTCATTCCTGCAGATAAATCACACCGTGCATTAATACTTGGTACAGGCGGCGCAGCTAAAGCTGTAGCGGTGGCCTTAAAAGACTTGGAGATACCCTATCAATATGTTTCCAGATCAAAAGGCGCAGGCACTATCAGCTACGATGAAATGGATGTGAACGTATTGAAACAGCATTCAATCATTATAAATACATCACCGCTTGGTATGTATCCGGATGTAGATTCATTTCCTGCGATTCCATATCAATTTTTAACGGATAAACATTATCTGTATGATCTGGTATACAATCCAGAGGTAACAGCGTTTATGCGCAAAGGGAAGCAGCATGGAGCGCATGTTGTAAACGGACTTGAGATGCTGATAGGGCAGGCAGAGAAAGCCTGGGAAATATGGAATCAATAATAAGAGTTTGATTTCGATTATATAAAAAATGTCCCTCTTATTGGCGGGACATTTTTTATATTTAAGCGGGTGTAGACTTTGTATTAGAAAATAAAACCAATACGAACACCAGCAGTTAACGAAGGAGCTAGTGTGTAGACACCACCACCTGATTTAGTTTCAACAGTAGTTGACACGCCACCAACAGTTGTTTCTTCTTTTGTTTTGGTATCTCTCATTGCTGTGAAGCCCCAACCGAATTCAGCACCTAAGTAAACTTTTTCTACAAAATAGTAGTCGGCACCTGCAAAGGCACGTAAGCCAAATCCCGAAGAAGCATTTACGCCTGCATCATTGAAACCTCTTGTTTTTCTGGTGTCACCATCAGAGAATGTAGTACCATCTGCTGTGTTTTCCCATTTAGTGGCAGCAGAAATTCGTTGGTACGAAGCATCAGCACCAACATACGTAGAAAGGCGTCCTGTACCTGAGAAGTGCTTTTCAATACCGGCATTTAAACCAAATAAAGCAGATACATCTTTTGCGAAACCTTTGCCCGAACCACCTGCTTCATAAAATCTGTTTGTACTGACGTTTTGTGAAAGGTTGAATCCAACACGAAGCGCAATTTGGTCCTGTAAGAAATAACGGACTTTTATCTGAGGTGTACCAAATGTGCTGGTAGGTAGATTTACAAAACCTGTAGCACCAAAAAGACCAAGTTCTGCCAGAACATTCCCAGCTACAGGCTTATACATCTTTGCTGTTGGAGCCACCGGCACTGTTGCAACTACTGGTTCTTGAGCGTTTGCAACAAATGTTGCCGCAAGCAGAGATACTGCAATAATAATTTTTTTCATAATAATTGAAATTAGGTTGGTTAGTTAAAAATATATTTGAGTTAGTATATTAAATATAAATAAGTAAACCACATTCCAAAAATAATTGCATGCTTATTTTAGATATAGGGGGCTATTCATTTATTGTAAATGAATTTAAGAAGGCTAAGATCAAAATGATTTATAGAATGCAAACTTTATTTTTTAACTTACTGTTTGTATGTAAAACTGATAAAAGTGGGATTTAACTTAACATCTAAATACGAGCCAACGGGCGATCAGCCGCAAGCAATTAAACAATTGGTTGAAGGGGTTGAACGCAACGATCCTGCTCAAGTGCTGCTTGGTGTTACAGGCTCAGGGAAAACATTTACCATGGCAAATGTGATTCAGCAAACACAAAAGCCTACGCTTGTATTGAGCCACAATAAAACCCTGGCGGCTCAGCTTTACGGCGAGTTCAAGCAGTTTTTTCCAGACAATTTAGTGGAATATTTTATTTCCTATTACGATTACTATCAGCCCGAAGCATTTATGCCTTCGTCTAATATGTACATTGAAAAGGACCTTGCAATAAATCAGGAAATCGAAAAACTACGACTTGCTGCAACATCGTCTTTGATGTCGGGAAGGAGAGATATCATTGTTGTTGCTTCTGTATCGTGCATCTATGGTATCGGTAATCCGGATGAATTCAGGAAGAGCATCGTTGTACTGCATCAGGGACAACAGATCAATCGGAATAAATTATTGTATTCGTTTGTTGAAATTTTATACAACAGAACAACCAGAGATTTTACACGAGGCACATTCCGGGTAACAGGCGATACAGTGGATGTATACCCTGCCTATGCCGATATTGCATATCGCATACAAATGTGGGGAGATGAAATTGAATCCATTCAACTGATAGAACCTGACACAGGCAAAAAAATAAGTGAACAGAAAAGCTTAACCTTATTTCCTGCAAACTTATTTATTACAGGTAAAGATGCATTGAACAATGCTATTCATCAGATCCAGGACGATTTGATGAAACAAGTGCATATGTTTGAAATGGAAAAAAGATATGGGGAAGCCAAGCGTATCCAGGAGCGTACAGAGTTTGATATTGAAATGATGCGTGAACTGGGTTATTGTTCAGGCATCGAAAATTACTCACGCTATTTTGACCAACGTCTTCCTGGACAAAGACCATTCTGTTTAATCGATTATTTCCCGGAAGATTTTTTATTGGTTGTAGATGAAAGCCATGTTACCATACCTCAGATCCGCGCTATGTTTGGCGGAGATAGAGCACGTAAGACCAATCTTGTTGAATATGGATTTAGGTTGCCATCGGCAATGGATAACAGACCATTGACCTTTGATGAATTTGAAGAAATTAATAAACAGTCGATCTATGTTAGTGCAACGCCTGCAGATTACGAACTACAGCGAGCAGAAGGGACCATTGTTGAACAGATCATCCGTCCAACAGGATTGTTAGATCCTGAAATATTTGTTAAGCCCAGCACAAACCAGATCGATGATCTGTTAGAAGAAATTCAGGAGCGTATCGAAATGGGTGATCGGGTATTGGTTACAACATTAACCAAACGCATGGCCGAAGAACTGACAAAATATTTTGAAGGCGTTGGAATTAAGACGCGTTACATACACTCCGAAGTAAAAACATTAGACCGCGTAGAGATCCTGCGGGAGCTGCGTCTGGGAATCTTTGATGTATTAGTAGGTGTAAACTTATTGAGAGAAGGATTGGATCTTCCTGAAGTTTCTTTGGTTGCAATCATGGATGCGGATAAGGAAGGCTTTCTTCGTAATGTACGTTCGCTTGTACAGACAATAGGCAGAGCCGCACGTAATAGTAATGGCAAAGTAATTATGTATGCGGACAGGATCACTGCGTCGATGCAGCAGGCGATGGATGAGACTAGCCGCAGACGTGCCACACAAATAGCATACAATGAGCTCCATGGCATTACACCAATTACAGTTAATAAATCGACATCTGAAATTATGAGTCAGACCAAAGTGGCTGATTCAAATAAGTTTTCTAAGCAATACATCGAACCGGATGGTGAACCATCTCTTGCCGCTGATCCGGTTGTAGCATTATTAAGTAAGCCCGAGCTTACGAAGATGATCGAACGTGCGAAAAAAGATATGGACAAAGCAGCGAAAGATCTAGACTTCGTTGAAGCAGCGCGTTGCAGAGATGAAATGTTTGCTTTACAAAAGATTATCGATTCTAAAGCATAAGAATTTAACCGCAAAAAACTTTGCGACCTTTGCGGTTAACATACAAAACTTAATTCATGAATTTTACCGCACTTGATTTTGAAACAGCAAATACCCACAAAACCAGCATTTGTGCGGTTGGCATGGCTATTGTTGAAAATGGGAAAGTTGTAAAAACCATTTCAAAATTGATCAGGCCAATACCGGACTTCTATAGTTACTGGAATGTACAGATCCATGGCATTACTCCGGAGATGACGCAGGATGCACCGTATTTCATTGACGTTTGGCAAGAGTTGAAGCCATATATCGACGGCACAACGCTTGTTGCACACAATGCAGCATTTGATGTAGGTGCATTAAGAAGTATATTATCTGCGCACGATATTTCATTTCCTAATACAACTTATTTTTGTTCGCATGTTGTCAGCAAAAAAGTTTTCAATGAATTGCCAAGCCACAAACTTTCTACTGTGTGTAAACATCTCAATATCCCTTTAAATCATCATGAGGCAGAGAGTGATGCCATAGGCGCCGCACAGATCATTATTAAAGCGAACGAACGGTTAGATATCACCTCAATAGACGCTCTTTTAGCAACGTTAAAAATGAAATTGAAAGTATTTTAATTTAGATCTATGAAATATTTTCTAATCGTAATCTGCGCACTTGCCATTTCTTCTTCAGCTTTGTCGCAAGACAATTCGAATTGGCTGGTAAAAAAAATAAAAGCAGCAGATACTGTTCTTTTGATCAGTCACAAAGCTACAGCGGGAGAATATTATAAGGATAGTACAGGAAAAATTAGCCCACCTCCTGAATTAATAATTGCGAATAAGCTAAATGGCTCGATCGTTATAGAAAGTAAGGTTCTTGCAGGTGTAGAACGTCAAACACTATCACGTATTCTTACGCAGCCCTTGCAAAGCAAGAATACTGCTATGGCCAACTGTTTCATTCCGCATCATGCAATCCTTTTAATAAAGGATGGAAAGATATCCTATATAGATGTCTGTTTTCGCTGCCATCGATTTAAGGAATCAAAAGATTTAGAAAACATAGAAGACTTTGATAACCACAAATGGAATGAACTCAAAAGTTTTTTTGTGGAGCTTGGTTTTGAATACGAACTTGGTGTAAGTAAATAATAGTATCCCAATTGTCTGAAGCCTATACATAAAAAGGCCTTGTTCCAACTATCGGAACAAGGCCTTTTTATGTATGCTAATCGAAAATCGTTATGATTTCTTAATCGTCCCAAACACGTAATCCCAAAGCTGAGAAGAAACTCCGAAGATCTGTGTATTGTCTTTGTAATGATGAATCGCATGATTCAACCACAAGCCTTTAAAGAAGTTTTTAGGTGGGTTGTACGCATGAACGATGAAGTGAACAGAGATATAAGCACAATAGCCTGTTATAAATCCTGGCAAGAAGCCAAACACTTTTGTGTTCATCAAGCTATAGAAAATCAAGAAGAATACACCTGCCAATAAGAAACTCATAATCGGAGGCATTGCCAAACGGTCTTTGTCCTTTGGATATTCATGGTGTAAACCATGTAGGGCATATTGTACTTTGCGTTTGAACTCGTTTGTTGGCTTCATGTGGAATAAATATCTATGAGCAACATATTCCAATAATGTAAAAGAGAAGAAACCAGTAAAGAACAAACCTACAACATACAAAGGTGTTAATTTTGTATAGTCTGTATATACAAAAGCTACATATAACAAACCTGCAGCAATAGTCATTAAAATAATAATTGGAACAGAAATATGAGTACGTGTTAAACGTTCAAGTATTGGATTTTCAAATACTTTCTTTGTTCCAGTATTTTTCGGTTTTACTTTTTCAGCGTGCTGATCCATGGTTAATTAATTTTATGCAAATTTAGGGGAGTATTAAAACCCATACAAGTATAAGAGACTTTATTTAACAAAAGAATGAGATTTATCAAGAACTTGCTGATAATACTCAATGTATTTTGGTACTATGTTGTTGGAATCGAATTCTTTAGCTCTTTCTAATGCATTTTTTCTAAATGTAGGAAGGTTCGTGTCCGATAGCACAAAAATGGCATTTTTGGCCATATCTGCCACATCTCCAACATTACTTAAGAATCCTGTTTTCCCTTGAATGTTCAATTCCGGCAATCCACCTGTATTGGAAGAGATTACAGGAACTTCACAAGCCATAGCTTCTAATGCAGCAAGACCAAAGCTTTCTTTTTCAGAAGGCATGATAAACAGATCGGCTACAGAAAGTACTTCTTCTACCGCATCGAGTTTTCCTAAGAAACGCACATCACTGCTTATTCCCAAGTCTCTACATTTACTTTCGATGATAGCACGTTCAGGACCGTCACCTACCAATAACAATTTAGAAGGAACTGTCTGACGGACAATATTAAAAATAGCAACGACATCTTCTACGCGTTTTACTTTTCTGAAATTTGACGTGTGTACGATTAATTTTTCATCGTTCGGACAAATGGCTTTTTTGAAGTGATCCTTTTTTTGTTTTCTGAATCTTGAAACATCAATAAAATTGGGGATTGCCACAATTTCTCTGTTGATATCAAAATGCTCGTAGGTGTCTTTTCTTAAATCTTCAGAAACTGCAGTAACACCATCAGACTGGTTGATACAGAAGGCTACAACCGGTGCGAAGGATGGGTCTTTACCAACCAGCGTTATATCTGTACCATGTAGGGTTGTAATGATCGGGATGTAGATGCCTTGTGTTTTCAGAATCTCTCTTGCCATAAAAGCAGCAGAAGCATGTGGTATCGCATAATGCACATGCAGCAAATCAAGCTTCTCATGTTTTACAACATCTACAATTTTGCTGGCAAGAATAACTTCGTAAGGTGCGAATTCAAATAGAGGATAGGACTTAACAGTTACTTCATGATAGAAAATATTTTCATGTAAAAACTCTAAGCGATGTGGTTGAGAATATGTGATGAAATGAACAGGGTTTCCTAGCTCCGCTAATGCTTTGCCTAATTCCGTTGCAACTACTCCACTACCTCCAAATGTTGGGTAACAAACAATTCCTATTTTCATGAATACTTTTTTCTATTCCGAATGATATGTCCTTCCGGAAAATTTCGTACAGGTATGAACACCTAAAATTGGCAAATGATTCCTTGTTTTAAGCGAAATTATGCCATTTTAATGTATTAAATAATCGTTAAATAGATTAAAATGGTATAATGCCATCTGTGTGAATAGGTTAATCCTTAAAATTCAAAATCGATTTATAAATAACGGTTTGAATTTGCGTGCGGATGCCGTCCCGTATTAACCTGTTGTTATTGGCGTCCGGATACACCCGATTCGAAAGGAATATATAAACCAAGCCCTGTTCGGGATCTACCCAGGCCGCAGTTCCCGTAAAGCCTGTATGACCATAGGTAGCTGAAGAAACCAGATACGAACATGGTCCGCCGCTGGATGCTTGAGGCTTGTCCCAGCCTAGGCCACGTCTGTTTCTGGAAGATTGCGTGCGACTGAACATTTTAATAGTCTCTGGTAATAAGAAACGGTAATCTCCATAATATCCCAATTGCAAATTCATTTGCATCAGTGTAGCAAGGTCTGTTGCATTCGCAAAGATTCCTGCATGCCCGCCTACACCTCCTAATAGAGCTGCTCCCGGGTCATGTACGGTACCTCTAACCAGGCATTTTCTGAAATATTTATCCTGTTCGGTGGGCGTTATGCGGTCAATCGAAATATTTTGCTGTAAAGGATTGTAGTAGAAATTTTGGAGACACATCGGATCATAAAAATTCTGTTTTAGAAAATCCTCCAGAGGTTGATCGAGTAAACTTTCTGCCAAACGTTTCATAATGTAAAATCCAAGATCGCTGTATACATAATTGTACGGAAGGACCTTTTTACGAATCTTTGGATGTGCCATCAATGCGGACTCTTTGGTCCATTTCCACAACGAATCTTCCATGCCTGCAATGCTGTATAGATTTTGTGATACCATGTTCGGGAAGCTATCGCTTTGAACAGTACGATAATATTTCGGACTGAATCCAGAACTATCCATTGTTCTGCGCCAGTGCGGAAGGTAGGGCTGCAAACCTGCTTGATGGGTCAATATATCGCTAATCACAAGATCTTCTTTATTGGTGCCGATCAGATCCGGAAGGTAGATGGATATTTTATAATTCAATTTAATTAAACCGCGTTCTTCTAAAAACATAATCGCCTGAAGCGTGCCGGCAACTTTACTGATAGAGGCGATGTCATACAAGGTTGTTTGTGTAACAGGAGTTGTCTTATCGTACGTGTAATAGCCAAAAGATTTATTGTAAATGACGGCGCCGCTTTTAGCAACCAATATCTGACAGCCCGGCATTGCGCCTTCTTTGATTGCAAGGTTAACAATCGTATCAATCTTTGCGAGTGTCTTGCTGTCCATTCGTAAGTTTTCCGGATAATCGTAGCGCAGGCGAAGATTGTTGGTGCTGATATTAATTCCGCTATTTAATTTAAATTCTGTTGTTGCTGTTACCGGAAGTTTTCCGCTGGATTGAACAACTCCAAACAATAATTGCGGCACCAATTTTTGCGTATACACATTGTCTTCGTATCCGCAAATCAGATTGGTAGCTTGACTAAAATATTTCAAGGAATAGGGAACTCCAAAAACAGTTATAATTACTCTTGGGTGTGACGCCTGAATTTTTTCTATAAACGCTTTAGTTGAAGCACTTACTCCATACGTTTTTGTATTGTATGAATTGATCTGATGTACACTTACAACAACCGTTTCATATCGTTGCAGTTTATCGATCAGTTGATTCATTGCAGTGTCAGAAATGGCCTTGTCGATTGAATAGTGATCGAATGGAGCATATGCAGACAAAGTCTTCTGGAAAATATTTTCTGCTCCATTGTATGAAATACTTACGGATGCCAAAGAAGTTGTATCCGGAAATTTAATAGGTATAACATTATTCGCATTCTTAACTACGGTTATTGACTGCTGATATAAATTGTTGAGTAAGGCTTGAGCAGAAGGGTTGTTAAGGTCCTGATATAAAGTTTCAGTCTCAATTTTTTTGCGCTGATTTAGTCCGGCCCAATATTTTGCCATTAATATTTTTTTGACACGCGCCTGAACTTCTTCTCTTGAAATATCTTTATCGTTTATTGCTTTGGTTATTTTTTTAATTGCCAGCGGAACATTTTCTGCATACAACAATACATCGTTGCCTGCTAACAGTGCTCGTACATCCACTTCACCAGGTTTATACTGACTGCTGACACCTTTCATATTCAGCGCATCCGTAAACAACAACCCTCTGAAACCCAATTCGTTTTTCAACAGATCTGTTACAATAGGTTTTGACAGTGTTGAAGGCTTGTTGGTTGCATCGTCTAAGGATGGCACATGTATATGCGCAACCATAATACTTGTAACACCTGAATCGATCATCTGTTTGAATGGATACAATTCCATTTCATTCAGATCTTTTGCACTTTTATTGATGATCGGCAATGCCAGATGAGAATCTGTATCCGTATCTCCATGTCCGGGAAAATGCTTAGCGTTTGCTAGTACATGGACAGACTGCATACCTTTCATATAAGCAATTGCTTTTGCACTCACGTTAAATTTATCTTCGCCAAAAGAACGTACGCCTATCACGGGATTATTTGCATTGCTATTGATATCTACAACGGGAGCGAAATTTATATGAACACCTAAACGATTGCATTGCTTGCCAATCTCAACACCCATTTTATAGATGGAAGTATTATCCTGTATAGCACCCAAGGTCATCTGTTTTGGGAAATTCATTGTGCTATCCAGACGCATACCAAGTCCCCATTCTGCATCCATGGCAATAAACAAGGGTACACGGGATAGTTCCTGATATCTGTTGGTTAACTGTGCCTGGCGAACAGGGCCGCCCTGAAAAAATATTACTCCGCCGATGCCATTGTTTTTTATAAGTGCTTCAATTTCCAAGGCATGCGATTCCGGTTTATTTGAATACGTAGCAACCATGAATAATTGACCAAGCGCTTGTTCCTCACTCATTGTATTGAGCACACTATCAGCCCATGCTTCTGCGCCAAGGATTTTAAAGGGCTCCGGTTTTTCCCAAACTGCCGCACTTGCTACAAAAATCAGCACGAACAACAGCAAACTTAATCTTGTTAAATATTTTTTATTCATTAATACGGGTAAATACTATTCGCGAATAGTTGTGTAATTGTTTGATAGCCTAATTGATAGTAATGTAGAATTAATACAATTTACATCATTCCTGCAAATGTTACCAATTTGGTGGATAACCTGTGGGTAGTCTCATTAAAATGTGAAGTAATTTAGAGGAAACATTATTAATGTAAGACCGTATCAAAGAGCACAACTGCAAGAATAAGGCCATTCTCAACGGAATGGAAATTATTATTCATGCGGAATGTGCGGTTTGTATTTCTCCCCTATGTCAGATATCATACGTTTATTGCCGGATAATATTGCGAATCAAATTGCTGCCGGAGAAGTTGTGCAACGACCTGCTTCTGTTGTTAAAGAATTGCTTGAAAATTCTGTTGATGCCGGAAGTACAAGTGTACAGTTGATTGTAAAAGATGCGGGCAAACAATTGGTACAGGTGATTGATAATGGCAAAGGTATGTCGGATAGCGATGCAAGGCTTTGTTTTGAACGTCATGCTACATCTAAGATTCGTACCGCTGAAGATTTATTTGCGATCAAGACCTTTGGTTTCAGAGGAGAAGCAATGGCTTCTATTGCTTCGGTTGCTCAGGTTGAAATGAAGACCAAACAAGCAGATAGCGAATTGGGAACATTGATTCGTATCGAAGGCTCTTCGATCATTGTTCATGAACAAACGGCAAATCCCATAGGCACTTCTATTTCTGTAAAAAATCTTTTTTACAATATTCCTGCACGCCGCAATTTTTTGAAATCGAATTCGGTAGAAATGCGTCACATCATGGATGAGTTTGTGCGAGTTGCATTGGCGCATCCGGAAGTTGCTTTTTCATTTTATCACAACGATTTGGAATTGTTTAATCTTCCGGAAGAAATACTGAGCAAAAGAGCAGTATCCATATTAGGAGGAAGTTACAGAGAGCAATTAATCCCTTGTAAAGAAGATACAGATTTCGTTTCCATTTCAGGATACATTGGTAAGCCTGAAAGTGCAAGACGTACAAGAGGAGACCAATTCTTTTTTGTAAACAATCGTTTTATTAAAAGTAACTACCTACACCATGCAGTCATGCATGCGTTCGAAGAATTGATACCAACGGATTCGTTTCCATTTTATATTTTATTCATCGAAATAGATCCTGCACACATAGACGTGAACGTGCACCCGACAAAAACGGAGATCAAATTCGATGATGAAAAAACAGTATACGCAATTATTAAAGCCTGTGTAAAAAGATCTTTGGGAACGCATAACATTATGCCTTCGCTGGACTTTGATTACAATGTGAATGTTTCGGGATTCACAGGCCTAGGGCAATCGGATCATTCGGGTAACGAATCGTTTAAAAGTTTTGCAACAAAATCATTTTCTGCACCAAGCAGTATAGAAAGATCAAATCAATCAAATTGGGAACGTATGTATAGTGGGTTGGAAAATAACAGAGAAGAAACATATCAGGAGTCAATCAAAATGGTAAGCGCCATTAATGGATCAGGAGATGCAAAGCAATTGAACAAAGAATTATTGTATACAGAAAATACATCTACGTTTCAATTGCACCAGAAGTATATTGTTACGCAGGTAAAATCCGGCGTTATGCTTGTTGATCAACAAGCAGCGCACGAACGTATATTATTTGAAAAATATATTGGCATGCTGCAGAATAAATTCGGCAGCTCTCAGCAATTTTTATTTCCGCAGACATTGGAATTAAGTGCTGCAGATTTTGCCATGGTTGTTGAAATGGAAGACGATATCCGCAAACTTGGTTTTGTATTCAATGTGTTCAGCAATACAACGATTGTTGTGAATGGTGTTCCATCGGATGTGAAAGGTGGTAGCGAAAAAGATTTGTTCGAAGGGTTGATAGAACAATTCAAACAGAATAGAACGGATCTTAAAATTGACAGACAGGAAAACCTGGCGCGTTCGTTGGCAAAACGTTCGGCAATAAGAGCAGGTAACAAGCTGAGTCTGACAGAAATGAATTCGATCATTGATCAGCTATTTGCATGCAAAACCCCGAACTTTGCACCGGATGGAAATTTAACCGTTGTGATGTTAGACATGGATAAAATCGGAAGATTGTTTATGTAATTTTTTTATCTTGCAACTATGAATCAACGCCTGACACCGTATGTACAAAGACTGTTATTATTAAATATCGGTCTTTTTGTTTTAGCGAATTTTTTGACTTCGTTAGACTTAGACAATAAGCTGGCTTTACATGGCATTTATTCGGATTATTTTGTGCCTTATCAGTTTGTTACCTATATGTTCATGCATGCAGGTTTCATGCATCTTTTCGGCAACATGCTTGGCTTGTATTTCTTCGGGCCTTTACTTGAATATTTTCTTGGAGCTAAAAAGTTTTTGATACTGTATTTTGTGTGTGGTATTGGTTCCGGTCTGTTATCATGGGGAGTGAATGCATATGAAGTACAGAATATTCGGGCAGATGCAGTTGCATATATTCAAAGTCCGGATCCGGATGCATACAATGTATTCATAAATGATCATTTTAAAAGAGGGCATAACATACCGCAAATTGAAAATTCAATCGAAAATTATACAGCCGATCCGGAGAATCAAACGTATATAAGCGAAAGTGTACAGTATGTCCGGGATATTACTGCAGGACAATCAAACTATGCCTTAGTTGGCGCGTCGGGTTCTATCTTCGGAATATTGATGGCGTTTGCCTTGCTCTTCCCGAATACAGAATTAGTTCTATTATTTCCGCCCATTCCGATCAAGGCAAAGTATCTGGTTGGAGCATATGCAGCTTTTGAAATTTATTCGTTATATTCAAATAGACCGGATGATAACGTGGCGCATTTTGCACACCTCACAGGTATGATTTTTGCATTTATCCTGATTCGGTTTTGGAAGACCAAAAGAAATTCTTTTTATTAATATATAGATGAGTTTAGTAAAAGATATACAAGACCAATTTAAAATGCAGGATAATGCATTGGTTAAAATTATCCTGCTGAATGTACTTGTGTATGTATTAGACTGCTTGATATGGATTTTTGCACAGGTTACTTCTCAGGATTTTTTATTCCATATTGTTCAATCGTATCAAGGTGTTTCATCTAATTTTAATGAAATCCTTTACAAACCCTGGACGCTTATTACCTACGCCTTTTCACACGACACGCCATCGCCCTTTCATATTTTCTTTAATATGTTGGGTTTGTACTGGTTTGGCGGACTGATCAGCGAATACTTAGGCGGAAGGCGATTGGTGAGTTTATACTTTATAGGCGCACTCTTTGGTGTAGCATTGTATGTGATCTGTTTTAATTATGTGCCATTTTATGCCGGCACACAAGGACTTTTGGTTGGGGCCAGCGCAAGCGTTCTTGCAGCTGTAGTTGCTTCTGCAACGTTGCTTCCGGAGTACCGCTTTCATCTGGTTTTTATTGGTCCGGTTAAGATCGTTTATATCGCAGCATTTTATATTTTGATTTCATTGATTGGTACCGTTCAAGGAAATGCAGGAGGGAACCTTGCCCATTTAGGTGGCGCGTTTGCAGGCTTTATTTTTATTTTCTCTTTGAAAAGAGGTGTAGACCTGGGGAAACCAATTAACGCTATTTCAGATTTTGTAAGTAGGCTGTTCTCTAAAAAACGTAGAGTACGGATGAGCTTTTTTAATAAATCAATGCCTGCTATTGATAATGGCTACATGCCGGATCAAAAAGAAATTGATACCATTTTAGATAAAATTTCTCGTTCGGGTTATGAAAGTTTGACCAAAGAGGAGAAACAAAAACTTTTTAAAGCAAGTCAATAATATGAGCGAAACGCCAGCTATACTCGATGTACGTAACGAATCCGGAATTTTAATTATTACATTAAACAGACCGGATAAATTAAATGCACTGAACAGAGCGGTGCTTAAGGCATTGGATGAACAAATTGAATTTGCTTACGCATCAGAAACTGTCAAAGGAATTATTATTACAGGTTCAGGTATTAAAGCGTTTGCTGCCGGTGCCGACATCAGTGAATTTTCTTCTTTGCAAGCACATGAAGCACAATTATTGTCACAAGAAGGACAACTCATCTTTCAAAAAATAGATAAGCTTACCAAGCCCGTAATTGCTGCGGTGAATGGCTTTGCCTTAGGCGGCGGATTTGAATTGGCACTTGCTTGTCATATTCGCATAGCTTCTGATAATGCAAAATTCGGTTTGCCTGAATCTACCTTAGGGTTGTTGCCCGGTTACGGCGGAACACAACGTTTGCCATTGATCATTGGCAAAGGTCGTGCAATAGAATTGATGCTTACTGCAGAACAGATTCCTGCAGATAAAGCACTTGCATGGGGCATTGTAAATACAGTCACTACACAAGAAGAATTGCTGCCAACATGCATCGCATTGCTACAAAAGTTTTTTACAAAAGCTCCGACTTCTATTCAGGAAGTATTGAGATGTGCGCATCTGGCAATGGATACATCTGGTACAGCATTTAATGAAGAAGCAAAGTCTTTTGGGCGTTGCGCAGGTACACAGGATTTCAAAGAAGGTGTACAGGCATTTATGGAAAAACGTAAAGCTTCTTTCACAGGGAAATAAGAGATGTCGCTGCTGAAAAAATTAGCCGGACAAACGGCGCTGTATGGTTTAAGCAGTATGATTGGTAGGGCAATCAATTTTTTATTGGTACCTGTTTATACAAGCTTATTACTTCCTGCTGAATATGGTATCGTTACAGAGTTGTATGCGTATGCAGCCTTCTTTAACATTTTGTATTTATTCGGAATGGAGACAACCTACTTCCGTTTTGCAAATAAAAAAGATGCCGATGAAGCACATATTTTCAATCATGTAAATACACAGGTTCTTTTTGGCAGCTTCATCATTTCAGCAGTCATTTTTTTAGTAACACCGTCCATTGCAGGACATCTTAGCCTAGGAAATGCACAAAAAACTGCCGCAGATTTTACGGCTTATATCTATTACATTGTTTTAATTCTTTTTACAGATGCAGCCTTAGCAATTGCATTTGCACGTTTACGGATGCGAAACAAAGCATTTTGGTTTGCTTCTGTAAAGCTTATGAATATTGGAGTTACAGTACTCTTGAATATTATTTTGCTATGGGGTATACCTTTGCTATTGAGTTCAGATTCGATTTCTGAAGAAACAAAACGTTTTATTTTATCCTGGTATGATCCGAATGATTTGGTTTCCTACATTTTCATTTCAAATCTCGTTGCCAATCTGTTGCAACTTCCATTTTTAATAAAAGCATTTGCAGGATTTAAATTTGTTTGGGATACGTATTTATACAAACCCATGCTTGTATATGCGCTGCCGCTAATGGTTATGGGTTTGGCAGGGATGATCAATGAAATGCTGGATAGATTAATTTTGCGTGAATTGCTTCCGGATAATTTTTATCCGGGCAGTACCAAACTACATGCATTAGGTGTATACGGCGCATGTTATAAGCTGTCTATGTTTATGACCTTAGCGATTCAGGCGTTTCGCTATGCGGCAGAGCCTTTCTTTTTCAGCAGAGCCGCAGATAAAAATTCACCGCAACTGTTTGCTGATATTATGAAATGGTTTGTCCTGGTGTGCTTGCTTATTTTCTTAGGTGTTTCGCTAAATATAAATATTGTAAAGCAATTTTTAGGAAATAAAGCGTTTTGGGAAGGCTTAGCAATTGTGCCGATTTTACTGCTCGCAAATTTGTTTTTGGGAGTATATTACAATCTGGCAATCTGGTTTAAATTGACAGACAAAACGTACTGGGGCATTTATATCAGTTTGTTTGGAGCGGCATTAACGGTTGCAGGAAATATCATCCTGATACCGCTTATGGGCTACATGGGCGCGGCGTATGTAACGCTCTTATGTTATGCGTCTATGGCTATCTTCAGCTATCTGCTTGGGCACAAATATTATCCGATTCCTTATCAGACAGTCAAAATGGGAATGTGGATTATTTCAGCCTCTTTTTTGGTTTACCTTTCCAGCTTTGTTCATTTTGAAAATGCCGTTAATAATCTATTGATTAGCAATAGTATTATAGTCGTTTGGCTGGGAATAATCCTTCTCTTAGAAAAACGCTTTAATGGTTTAAAAGCCTAAGATTATTTTGTACATTTGAAATGGTGCATCCATTTTAAAATGAAATGAATACGGTTATTAAAATTGTTAATTCTTCAACCAATCCTTTGCCTGCATACCAAACGGAACAGGCTGCCGGAATGGATCTAAGTGCTTACCTATCGGAACCTGTTATTTTACAACCTCTTCAAAGACAACTGATCCCAACAGGTTTATTTATAGAACTTCCTGAAAATACAGAAGCGCAGATCAGGCCACGCAGCGGGCTGGCATTCAAGCACGGAATTACGGTATTAAATAGTCCAGGCACAATTGACGCTGATTACAGAGGCGAGATCAAAGTGTTGCTGGTGAATCTTTCAAATGAAGATTTTACGATAAAAAACGGAGAACGTATTGCCCAAATGGTGATTGCCAAAGTTGAACAAGCTCATTTTGTTAAAGTTGACTCATTGGCAGATTCTGCAAGAGCAGCAGCAGGTTTTGGCAGTACAGGAAAATAGTAAACCAGGATAACCAAAAATACGTACAGACGTATTCTTCCCAAGAAATTAAATCGAATTAATAACAACACAAACAAAGAAGGCATGAAAATTATTATTCCAATGGCGGGTATGGGTAAAAGAATGCGCCCTCATACACTAACAGTTCCTAAACCTCTTGTGCCTATCGCTGGTAAAGCGATTGTTCACAGACTCGTAGAAGATATTGCAAAAGTTTGTGGTGAAAAAATCGATGAAGTAGCATTTATTATCGGAGATTTTGGAAAAGAAACAGAACAACGTTTAATTAAAATTGCAGAATCTGTTGGTGCTAAAGGTTCGATCTATTATCAGCGCGAAGCATTGGGTACAGCTCATGCAATTTATTGCGCAAAAGAATCGTTAGGTGGTAAAGTCGTAGTAGCATTTGCTGATACTTTGTTCAAGGCAGACTTTACATTGGATACGTCTAATGAAGGAATTATCTGGGTACAGAAAGTAGAAGATCCAAGACCATTTGGTGTTGTTAAGCTGAACGATAAAAATGAGATCACGGATTTCGTTGAAAAACCTGAACACTTTGTTTCAGATTTAGCGATCATCGGTATTTATTATTTCCAGGATGGCGAGAACCTGAAAAAAGAACTTCAATATGTAATTGATAACAACATCAAGGACAAAGGTGAATACCAATTGACTTCTGCATTGGAGAATATGAAGAACAAAGGAATTAAATTCCTTCCGGGAAAAGTAACAGATTGGTTGGACTGTGGCAACAAAGATTCTACGGTAGATACAAATTCAAGATATTTAGAATATATCAAAGATCAGAAGTTGGTAGCATCAACAGTCAAACTTACAAATTCAGTAATCATTCAGCCTTCATACATCGGCGAAAATGTTGAGTTGGTAAACTCTGTTGTTGGTCCGCATGCATCTATCGGCAATGGAACAAAGATCACAAATACCGTAATCAACCGTTCTATCGTTCAGGAAAATGCTGTGATCTCAAATGCTACAATTACAAACTCCATGTTTGGTAATTCTGCTCAATATAAAGGCAAGGCGCTTGATCTGAGCGTTGGTGATTTTAATGTTATAGCATAAATGAGTGTAAAAAAACACGTTTTTAAAAGTATTCTTATTGCGATTCTGATGCCGGTGCTATTTGAACCGGCATTGGCGCAAAAGAGCCCTAAGAAAAAAAGCCCTAAAACCTCTAAGTCAGGTTTTACGCCCAAGGTATTATCTACAGAGGATCGTGTTTATTTTGAAGCATGCTTCATTGAAGGGATGCGCTATTATTTGATCGGGCAAACAAAACTTGCACAGAACTTTTTTGAGAAAGCTTATGTCATTGATGAAACAAACGGAGGCGTTAATTACCAGCTTTCAAAAGTCAATTCTGCTTTATCTAATAATGCAAGGGCACTAGTTACAGCTCAGGCAGCAATTAAGTCTGACCCGAAAAACATTGAATACATTATTCAGCTGGCTAGTGTATATGAGGCGCAAGGCGAATTTGAGAATGCAATTAAAACGTATCAAAAAATCATTTCAGATTTTCCCGGCAATAACGAATATTACTATCAGATTGGAGCTGCACAGATTCAGCTCAACAAATTAGATGATGCCATAAAAACATACGACAAGATCGGAACTATTTACGGAGCAAGTTTTGAACTGACCAGACAGAAGCAACAGATCTATGTTAAACAAAACAAGATTGACCTTGCGATTAAAGAAGGACAAAAATTAATAGATTCAGACCCCTCAAACCTTCAATACAGAGTGGATCAGGCTGAGTTCTATTATTTCATCAATAGATTGCCGGATGCACTATCACTGGTGAATGGAGTATTAAAACAGGATCCGGATCAAATCTCTGCACACCTCTTGCTTGTTGATATATATAAATCAACAAATGATAATGAAAAAGTATTTGCTGAATATAAATATTTATTAGCTCAGCAGAATGTATCTGTTCAGGACAAACAGAAGATCATGCAAGATGTCATGAAAGCTGCAACAACGAACGAGAAGAAAGTTCAGTTACTTGAGCTGAGTACTATTTTTGTAAAGGCGAATCCTTCAAGTAATGTTGCTTTAACAAACCAGGGAGACGCCTTGTTTCTTAATGGAAAGAAAGCTGAGTCACGAAAGTTCTATATCGCTTCGGCAAAAAAGGATGGCAATAATTATAACCTGTGGTTACAGATAGTGATATTGGATTTCGAATTTAAGGAGTATGATTCGCTTGCACTACATGGTACAGAAGCGGTCGATTACTTTCCGAATCAATCGATGCTTTGGTATTATAGAGCATTGGGTTACTATAATTTAAAAAAGTATCCGAATGCGATTGAATCTTTAGAAGAAGCTAAAAACCTTTCTTCAAAGGATATGCAATTTAGGATGCAATGTTTGACATTGCTTGGAGATGCATACAATGAAACAAAAAAATATTCAGAATCAGATGCCGCATTTGACGAGGTGTTAAGGTATGATAAAAACAACGATTATGTATTAAACAACTACAGCTATTATCTTTCATTGCGCAAAGATAAGCTTGAGCTTGCAAAGAGTATGGCCGAACGTGTTGTAAATAGAAATCCAGCAGAGCCCAATTATATTGACACATACGCTTGGGTGTTGTATCAGATGAAGGATTATCAAGGTGCAAAAAAACAATTGGAAATAGCATTACCAAATACGAAGAGTGGGACAATTCTGGAACATTATGGTGATGTGTTGTATCAGTTAGGGGATAAAGTAAACGCTGTTGAATACTGGAAAAAGGCTAAGGCTGCAGGTGATGCATCAGAATTTATAAATAAAAAAGTTGCCGAAGGCAAGTTGTATGAATAGGTTAGTTCTGTTAATAATAGCAATTTCGTTCTTAAATATTGCATGTAAAAAAGTTCCGGTTTCGAGTCAGCTTCCGGCTGTTGTGACAAAATCGGTTATAGATTTTCATCCTGAATATGTTGACTTTGTTTATTTAACAACAAAGACAAAACTGGAATATTCAGACGGAACCAACAACGATCAATACGCCTTGTCGTTACGTGTTAAAAAGGATAGTGTAATTTGGGCATCCATCGGGAAGGCCGGTGTTGAAGGGGTTCGTGGACTTTTACGTCCGGACTCACTGTTCATTTTGGATAAAATGAAAAATGATGCATACAGTTACGATTTGAAATATCTTCAAAATCTTATTCAATCTAATTTATCTTATTACAACATTCAGAATTTACTCATTGGTGATTTGTTATTTCCATATAGTGATACAACTGATGTGGTAACAAAGACCGATACACATTTCATTGTTGTGCAAAAGAAAGACAATCTGAACATTGAAAGTTTTGTCCGTTTAGATAACATGAAAGTAGAAAAGGCAAACATAACCGATGCCGTTGCTTTGTCAAAAACTACTGTAACTTATAGTAATTATATACTGTCCGATTCTATACTAGCGCCTTCTGTATGTACGCTGGATATTGAGTATAAGAAGAACGGCCAGATTTTACGAAACCAATTGGTATTGACACATTCAAAAATAGAATTCACTACCAAGCCACTTAATTTTCCGTTTAACGTTCCTAAGAAATTCAATGAAAAATAACCTTAAATATCTAGCGGTACTTGGTTTGCTATTCATTGTTATTACAACAACGGTAGCACAGAAAAAAAGCCGTAAAGACCTGGAACGCGAGCGCGAGAAGAACTTGAAAAAAATCAAGGAAACCTCGAAAGTTCTTGAAGAAACAAAAGAGCAAAAGAGCGCTACAATAAGCCAATTGAATTTATTGAATGATCAGATAGAGCAACGCGAAATCGTGATCAACTCTATGTCTTCAGAGGTAAGCATTTTGGAGCAGGAAATTGCCGAACAAAAAATGATCGTTGCAGCTTTAGAAGAGGATTTAAAAGGCTTGAAGGAAGAGTACGCTCAATTAATTTATTTAGGATATAAACATTTAAACGGTTACGATAAGCTGATCCATATTTTATCAGCCGATAATATCGGACAAATGTTGCGACGCAATAGTTATTTCAAACAGTATGCACACGCACGTACTTACCAGTTGGAGGAGATTCAAAATGTTGCGCTGGCAATGAAATCGTATGAGCGTATGCTAGCGAATAAGCAGGCTGAGAAAACAGGCTTGCTTCAGGCAAAAACGATTGAAACAGAAAATTTAACGAATACAAAAAATCAACAGAGCAATGTGCTGAAACAGCTTTCTTCAAAGGAAGAAAAGTTGAAAAAGGATTTGGATGAGTCAAAGAAAGCAGAAGAAAAACTTCAGAAGCTGATCAAAGATCTCATTGCTGCCGAAAGAAAAAAGGCAATTGAAAAAGCAAAAGTATCCAGCAACAGCGCGAATAAAGCAACGGCAGAAAAGAACATCTTATTATCTTCCAGTTTTGAAGGAAATATGGGAAAATTGCCATGGCCTGTACAAAATGGTAGAGTTTCCAATCATTTTGGACGTCAGGCACACCCGGTTTTAAAGGGGGTATTTGTCGATAATCTGGGAGTTGACATTTTGACTGTTCAGAATGAGGATGTTAAGGCAGTTTTTGGAGGAAAAGTCATTACCGTTGCAGAGGTGCCGGGCATGCATAAGATCGTTATGATCCAGCATGGAGAATACTTTACGGTGTATGCAAAGCTGCGTGAAGTACATGTGGCTATAGGCGAAGAAATTACTGTAAAGCAAAGCATCGGTTCTGTTTATACAAATAAAGATGGTGAAAGCGAGCTTCAGTTTCAGATCTGGAAAAACGAAACAAAGCTAAATCCGGAAATTTGGCTTCGTAAGCGCTAAACAGCCCTTTTATCTTCCCTTTCTTATTATATTTTCCTATCTTTGTTAGGTATACGAAATTACTCTAACAATCATGATCTTAACTATTTGCAATTTGCTATTTCTTGGCAATATCGGACCAACCGAATGGATTATAATCGCCGTTTTATTAGTGTTTATGTTTGGCGGTAAAAAGATACCTGAACTTGCTCGTGGCTTAGGTCGCGGTATTCGTGAATTTAAAGACGCGAGTAAAGAAGTGAAAAAAGAAATTCAGGACGGTATCAAAGAAGACGACACAAAAAACGCTTAAAAATTGAAACGTTATAATTCGCTGCAAGAAGTTCGGAAAGACCTTTCCGAAGGCATAATCACATGCCGTTCCCTAACTGAATATTATCTTAAAAACATCGAAGCAAAAGCACACTTAAATGCTTATGTGGAAGTGTATGCACAAGAAGCACTTGCTACAGCAGATGCGGTTGATGCTAAAATAAAAGCAGGCACCGCTGGTAAATTAGCCGGTATGGTTGTTGGCTTGAAAGATGTATTGTGTCATAAAGATCACGGTCTGCAGGCATCCAGTAATATTTTAAAAGGTTTTGTATCGCAATTCAATGGCACTGCTGTTGAACGTGTGATCAACGAAGATGCCATCATCATTGGTCGCCAAAGCTGCGACGAATTTGCAATGGGATCATCCAATGAGAATTCAGCATTTGGTCCGGTAAAAAATGATGCCGACAATACACGTGTGCCAGGAGGTTCTTCAGGTGGCTCTGCTGTTGGTGTACAAGCCGATACGTGTTTGGTTTCTCTTGGTTCGGATACAGGTGGCTCGGTAAGACAGCCTGCTGCATTCTGCGACATCATCGGTTTCAAACCCTCTTATTCCAGAATTTCCCGTTACGGACTTATCGCCTATGCTTCGTCATTTGATTCTATCGGGATCATGGCCAGAAGTATTGAAGATACAGCATTGATGCTTGAAGTGATTGCAGGGTACGATGAGTATGACAGTACGGTTTCCTCAAAACCGGTTCCATCATATTCTTCAGAGCTTTCTTTTACAGGCAAAGCAAAGATCTGTTATTTAAAAGAAGCGATTTCATCTGAAGGAGTTGCAAAAGAAATTCGCGAAGCAACACAAAATAAAATTGATCAATTGATTAAAGATGGACACACCGTTGAAGCGGTTGAGTTTCCATTACTTGAATATATTCTTCCAACCTACTACATCCTGACTACAGCAGAGGCAAGCTCAAACCTCTCTCGTTTTGATGGTGTGAAGTATGGATACAGAAGTCCTAACGGAACGGATCTGGAGTCCATGTACAAAAAAACACGTTCAGAAGGTTTTGGCAAAGAAGTTCAAAAACGTATCATGTTAGGCACTTTTGTACTGAGCGCAGGTTTTTATGATGCCTACTATACTAAAGCACAGAAGGTGCGTCGTTTAATAAGAGAGTATACAGAAAAATTATTATCCGAATACGACTTCATGCTATTGCCTACAACAACAACAACGGCATTTAAGATCGGTGATCATCAAAGTGATCCGATTGCAATGTATTTAGCAGATATCTTTACAGTACATGCAAACCTTGCAGGTATACCTGCAATCTCTATTCCGAATGGGAAAGATTCACAAGGCTTATCGATTGGCTTACAGCTAATGGGTCGTGAATTTGAAGAAGCGAAATTATTAGCTTTCTCTAAATACTTATTAAAGTAAGAATGAAAGACAGAATCTATTCAGCACTATCAGGTATTCTTTTAACTGCTTCAATATTGTTTGTTGGAGGGGCTCCTGCATGTGCGCAAATAGATTCCAGCGGCGTAGTAACTTCAAGTGATTCAACGATCATAGAAGCAGAAAAATTTGAAGAAAAAGCGGAACTAACTCCTTCTCCTTCTCAACCTTCTGTTGACGAAGTGATAGCAAAGCGATTAAAAGTATTGCAGAATGAAGTTCCTTTGGTATACAATGCAAAGATCAAAGGATTCATAGATTATTTTTCTGTGCGCAATGCACGATATGCATTGGTAATGGAACGTAGAAAACGTATTTACTTCCCGATGTTCGAAGAGATTTTAAAAGCTCAGAATGTACCGGAAGAAATTAAATACTTAGCTATTGTTGAATCGGGTTTGAATGCAAAGGCTGTTTCACCAGCAGGTGCGGCAGGCTTATGGCAGTTTATGACTTTTACGGGTAAAGAGTTTGGTTTGAAACAAGACGAACTTTTAGATGAACGCTTAGATCCGGAAAAGGCAACCGTTGCTGCCTGTAAATATTTATCTGCACTACATCGTACATTTAATGATTGGGAATTAGCACTGGCTTCTTACAACTGTGGACCGGGCAATGTGCGTAGAGCGATCCGCAGATCCGGATACAAAGAAACATTCTGGCAGATCTATGATTACCTGCCTAAAGAAACAAGAAGTTATGTTCCGCAATTTGTAGCGCTTACTTATATTATGAATCACATGGCCGATCACGGCATTGTAGCTGATTCATTAGAGTACCCAATTGCGTTCGATACCATTACAGTAAATCAGTATTTCGACATGTATACGTTCAGTGAAGTATTGAATATCTGTCCGGACGATATGCGGAAATTAAATCCTGCATTAAAAAAAGGAATTTTAAGTGGTGCATATTCTTATAAAATAAAAGTTCCGGTAGATAAAATGGCTGAATTTTATCTGAACAGAATTGATATTTTAGATGCATGCAGTAAAGAAATATCAAGAGCAGGCGTTGCTACAGGGCCCGTCACGAGTCGAGCCTCCTCAGCCACTTCCAGTAGCAGCAGTACTACAGGAACAACAAAAGTGTACTATACAGTACGGAGTGGAGATGCACTCGGCTCCATTGCAGCAAAATACCATGTATATATTTCAGATATTAAACGTTGGAATAAATTATCATCGAATACGATTCGGGTTGGACAACGTTTGGTGATCTATAAAAAAGGTTCATCTGCTGTTGCTTCATCAAGTTCGTCCATATCAAAATCTAAAACATCATCATCATCGGGTAGTACTTCTAAAGCTACTCCAAATGTATACTACGTTCGTTCAGGCGACAGCTTATGGACGATCTCGCAAAAATTCCCCGGTTTAACAGTTGACAAGATTAAAAAACTAAACGGGTTAACATCCAATAGTATTAAAGTAGGACAAAAACTTATTTTAAATTAGTCAGCTGATTTAACAGATTAAACTTCTTTTTTATCTACACTATAACTTTTATCTAGTATGTCAATAAACAGAGAAGATGCCTTGAACTATCACATGCAAGGCAAACCAGGTAAGATAGAAGTTGTTCCTACAAAAACATTAAGCTCGCAATTAGACCTGGCATTGGCCTATTCTCCTGGAGTTGCAGAGCCATGCAAAGAAATTGCTGCCAACAAAGAAGAGGTATATAAATATACTGCAAAGGGTAACCTGGTTGCAGTAATTTCAAACGGTACGGCTGTATTGGGACTGGGTAATATTGGTCCGGATGCGTCTAAGCCTGTAATGGAGGGCAAAGGTGTTCTATTCAAAAAGTTTGCGGGCATTGACGTTTTTGATTTAGAAATTAATTGCGAAGATCCGGAACAGTTTATTAAAATTGTTGAATCGCTGGAGCCTACATTCGGCGGGATCAATCTGGAAGATATTAAAGCGCCTGAATGTTTTGTGATTGAACAGGAGTTGCGTAAGCGCATGAATATTCCTGTCATGCACGATGATCAGCATGGTACAGCTATCATATCTTCCGCTGCCTTATTGAATGCACTTGAAATCGTTGGTAAAAAAATTGAAGAAGTACAGATTGTTGTAAGTGGCGCCGGTGCTGCTGCAATATCCTGTACTCGTTTGTATAAGCATCTTGGCGTACGCTCTGAGAATATTGTAATGTGCGATATTAAAGGCGTGCTTAGAAAGGATCGTGCAGATCTTGATATCTCACAATTAGAGTTTGCAACAGATAGAGATTTACATACACTGGCAGATGCAATGCCTGGCGCAGATGTATTTGTTGGCTTATCGGCAGGAAATATTTTAAAGCCTGAAGTGTTGGCAACCATGGCTGTAAATCCGATTGTGTTTGCATTAGCCAATCCAACTCCGGAAATAGATTACAATTTAGCAATTGCTACGAGACCTGATGTCATAATGGCTACAGGAAGATCTGATTATCCAAATCAGGTCAACAACGTTCTTGGGTTTCCATATATTTTTAGAGGTGCGCTGGATGTACGTGCAACGGAAATAAATGAAGAAATGAAATTGGCAGCAGTTTATGCAATTGCAAAACTTGCCAAAGAAGTTGTTCCTGAAAGTGTAAATAAATCTTATGGAGATAATAAAATCACTTTCGGAAAATATTATTTAATTCCCAAGCCTTTAGATCCGCGTTTAATCACAACGATTTCACCTGCGGTAGCTAAAGCAGCTATGGAAAGCGGTGTAGCAAAGAAAAATATTGAAGATTGGGCAGCATATGAAGTAGAATTGCTGCAGCGTATCGGTATCGATCAGCGACTGATGTCGCGTATCATTACACAAGCGAAACAAGCTCCGAAGCGTGTAGTATTTGCTGAAGCAGACAATTTGAAAATACTTAAGGCCGCACAAATTTTAGCAGAAGAAGGAATTGCATTCCCGATCTTATTGGGTAATGCAGAAAAGATAGAAGAGTTATTAAAAGAAAATTCATTGTCGATCAAACAATATGAGATTGTTGATCCGTTTGAAGAAAAAGAAAAACGCGCGCACTTTGGATATCTGTTGCACGATAAAAGAAAGCGCAAAGGCGTTACGGCAGAAATAGGAAGAAAGCTAATGCGTAACCGTAATTATTACGGTGCGATGATGGTTGAGACAGGAGAAGCCGATGCATTTATTTCAGGTTTAACTCAGGAGTACGGTGAAACAATCAAACCGGCGCTTCAGGTGATTGGTGTTGAACCAGGAGTGAACAGAGTTGCGGGGATGTATATTCTCAGCAACAGCAAAGGAGTTTATTTCTTTTCTGACACCACAGTAAATATGGATCCTACAGCGGAAGAGCTTGTGGATATTATTGGTGTTACGGCGCGCGGTGTTAAGTTTTTTGATTTTGAACCACGCATCGCAATGCTTTCCTATTCTAATTTTGGTTCGAACGAAGGAGCAGTACCGGCCAAAGTTGCTTTAGCAACAAAACTTGCCAAAGCAAAGTATCCGGATCTTATTATTGATGGAGACATTCAGGCAAACGTTGCAGTGGACACCCTGTTACAGCAAGAGATGTATCCATTCAGTGCCTTAGCAAAAGACGGAGCAAATACATTTATATTTCCGGCACTTACGTCGGGCAATATTGCTTATAAATTATTACAGGAGATTGGTGGCATGGAGGCTATTGGTCCGCTGTTGATGGGAATGGCAAAGCCTGTACATATTTTGCAGTTGGGTTCGTCTGTGCGGGAAATTGTAAATATGGTTGCGATTGCTGTAGTGGATGCTCAATCACATAACAATAAAATTAATTTATGATTGCATACATTGAGGGCAAGCTGACACATAAGGATCCCACTTACATAATTGTGGATGTACAAGGGGTAGGATATCAAATACGAATATCATTGCATACCTATTCTCAGGTTAAAGATTTAGAAAGGACAAAGGTTCATACTTTTTTGCATATTAAAGAAGACGCACATACGCTTTTTGGATTTGCTGAATTGTTAGAGAAAGAAATGTTTTTACATCTGACTTCAATAAGTGGTATTGGTCCGGGCACTGCTTTGGTTATGCTTTCTTCTTTAAATCCAAAAGAGGTGAGGGATGCTATTGTTAGTGAGGATGTTAAGGTAATTCAGGCTGTAAAAGGCATCGGTCTTAAAACAGCTCAGCGGGTAATTTTAGAATTAAAAGATAAGATGAAAAAAGACTACCTTCTTTCTTCATCAGATTCAAAACAGAATTTTTCTATACCACACAATAGTATCCGATCTGAAGCGTTAACAGCCTTGATAACCTTGGGTTTTACCAAAAGTATCGCCGAAAAAAACATCGATTTAATTTTAAAAAACAGTTCTAATCCATTAACGCTAGAAGACCTGATAAAACAGGCCTTAAAAATGTCTTGAGAATCCCCCTGTGAACCTGAGGAAAATTACCATACTGTCTATTTTAGGGGCTTCCCTATTTTTTGTGTTTTGGGCTGCATTGTCTAGTCCACAGTATAGGTCTATATATTCTTTCAAAAAACTTTTAACGCCTGAAGATAGTACAACCCGTACAAAGTCGCGGAGACCAACCTATCAAACAGAAGATCGTGTTGGAGATCAGTACAACAATAAAACAAATAAATCTCCGCTTGAGCTTCAAAACCCCGACAATATTACAGAAGAGGTAGAAATTGATACTGCTACAGGAAATTATATTGTAAGGGAAAAGGTGGGCGATATGGATTACCGTACGCAGACCTACATGACCTTTGAGGAATACTACAATTACAAAAACAAACAAATGCTGCGCAACTATTGGAGAAACAGAGGCGATACAGCAGTTGATGCTCCGAGAGGTGCAGCAAAACCAGGACAACCTTTTGGCTTCACCAAACATATTAAAGGGCTTGAGGGTCCGTTTGGTAGTAACTATGTAGACATTCGTCCGAGTGGTTTAGTTACACTTGATTTTGCAGGACGTTTTCAGCGGGTTAACAATCCATCTTTACCAATTAAACAACAGAAAACAGGCTTGTTCGATTTTGATCAGCAGATCAGTATGAACGTGATTGGTAAAGTTGGTGAAAAATTAAAATTGACAGTTAACTGGGATACCAAAGCAGCCTTTGAATTTCAAAATAGTGTTAAGATCCAATACACAGCGTTTGAAGAAGACATCATTCAGGCAATCGAAGTCGGAAGAGTAAACATGCCTTTGCAATCATCTTTGATGACTGGTCCTCAAAATTTATTTGGTATAAAAACCAAATTGCAATTCGGGAGATTATCTGTTACAGCAGTTGCTGCAAGACAGGATGGTAAACTCGATGAAATTAAAATAGGAGGCGGTGGGCAGGGACGTACCTTTGAAATCAAAGCCGATGGATATGAACCTTACAGACACTTCTTTTTGAGCCAGTTTTTCAGAGCAAATTATGAAAAGTCACTCAAGTCAATCCCAACGATACTTTCAGGCGTACAAATAAAACGTGTGGATGTATACATTACAAACCGTAACAATACAACAGCCAATCTACGAAGTGTTGTAGGGTATTTGGATTTAGGAGAAAGTGACTCACTCTATCGGGACGGGTTAGCAGATCCACCTCCCTTCGGTCCTAAGGTGCCATACAACGGAATAAATAAATTATATACCAGTTCAGATTCTGTTACTAAGTATAGAAATGCACAAACATTGGATCAGGATCTGGCAAATATGTCTATCCAGTGTGGTTGCGATTTTCAAAACGGTACCGATTATACATATTTAAAAAGTGCACGAAAATTATTACCGACTGAATTTACATTCAACGCAGACTTAGGATACATTACGTTAATGTCGCGGTTAAATGAAGATGAAGCGTTGCTGGTGGCCTATCAATATACCTATAACAACGAAAGTTATACAGTCGGTGAATTAACAGATGATTTGACAAAGGTTAATGAGAATGAATTGATCATTGCAAAAATGATCAAGCCCCCGGTTATCAAAACACACTTGCCTACTTGGGATTTGATGATGAAAAACATTTATCAGTTAGGTGTTACTCAAATTCAGCGGGATAATTTTCAATTTAAAATCATCTATAAAGATGATGCTACCGGTTTAGATATTCCAAATTTACAGCAAGGGGCAAAAACAAAGGATGTACCGCTCTTGCAGCTTTGCGGTCTGGATTATTTGAATCCGAATAATGATCCGGCGCCGGATGGTAACTTTGATTATGTAGAAGGCATTACAGTAGATTCAAGAAATGGGCGTATTATATTTCCTGTACTGGAACCCTTTGGGTCAAATTTAGACAGTAAATTTCTGGCAACTGAAACAGATTTAAAGCAAAAGTATGTATTTAATGAACTCTATGATTCGACTGCATCGGATGCTTCTCAGGTAGCCAGTAAAAATAAATATTTCTTCAAGGGCCGCTATACTGCAGGGACAGCGAGTGAAATTATGCTACCCGGCATCAACGTAGCTCAAGGGTCCGTTGTTGTTATAGCAGGAAGTACAACATTGGTTGAAGGGAAGGATTACACAGTTGATTATAGTTTGGGTCGAATAAAAATATTAGATAATAGTATTCTTGCGTCTGGTCAGGAAATTCGGATTCGTTTTGAAAAACAGGATTTATTTAATTTTAGAAGAAAATCATTTTTAGGTACCCGCTTTGATTATAAAGTAAACGATAAAATTTTATTGGGAGCTACCATGTTGCATTCAAATGAAGCTCCAAATATCACACGTGTAAACATTGGTGATGAACCTGCAGCAAATACGATCTGGGGCTTTGATGCAAATATAAAATCAAGCTCAAGGCTATTGACACGTGCAGTAGATTTCTTACCGGTTGTATCAACCAAAGCACCTTCTAACATTAGTTTCCAAGGAGAATTTGCACAGTTTATTCCAGGTTATAATAAGATACTGGACAAAAATGGGAACGACGAAAAGGGGATTGCCTTTATAGATGATTTTGAAGGTGCTAAAACTCCATACGATCTTACACGTTCTCCGATTACATGGACAATGTCTGCAACACCGCAACGCATCGATGAGGCAGACTCTACTGGATTAATTAATGGATATCATAGAGCTCGACTGGCCTGGTATAATATTGATAATATTTTTTACCGTTCCAATAACGGTTTACCGGCGTATCTGGATTATACAAATATTACAAATCACTTTGAGCGAAACATTACTCAGCTTGAGCTGTTTCCTAATCAGGATTTAAATGTTGCTGTAACAAATATCCCAACATTAGACCTGGCCTTTTATCCGGAAGAACGAGGCGCATACAATTTTACGGATGATGTGAGCTCGGATGGAAAATTAAATAATCCAAGAGCCAGCTGGGGCGGTATAACAAAAGCAATTAAAAACAATATTGATTTTGACAATGCAAACATTCAATACATCGAGTTCTGGCTGCTGAGTCCCTTTATTGACGGGGCAAACGGACATACTAAAATTGACGGTGTGCCATTTGATCCAAACAATACAGGATATTTGTATTTCAACCTTGGAAGTATCTCTGAAGATGTTTTGCCCGATAATTTGCAATCGTTTGAAAATGGTTTACCTGTTGATGATTCAAATACGGGAACCACTGAGACAACATGGGGACTTATAACAACGCAGCAGTACATAACAAATGCATTTGATAATAATCCTTCATCGCGCCCATTTCAGGATATAGGTTTAGACGGTTTGAATGACGACAAAGAGAAAACGAAATTCGCTGCCCGCGCAGCAGCAATAAAAGCGAAGGTAACTCCGAGTGTATACGCAGGTATTGAAAACGATTTATGTTCAGATAACTTTCAATATTATCTGGGCTCAGATCAGGATACAAAAGAGTTAACCATATTGCAGCGATATAAACATTTCAACTTAACGCAAAATAACTCGCCTATAAATAACGGTACTACAATTACGCCGTCAAGTTCAAGCTATCCGGACAACGAAGATCTGAATCAGGACAACAACCTGAATACCATTGAAGAGTACTACGAATACAAAATAAAAATTGATTCAAGTGAATTTCAAGTCGGAAAGAATTATATAGTCAGCTCCAGAACACTTACGATCACTGCTTCTGATGGATCGGGTAATGATCAGGTAACCTGGTATCAATTCCGTGTTCCTATCCGTACGCCCGATTCTATTGTAGGAGGCATTCAAGGATACAAATCCATTAAATGGATGCGCACCTATGTTACAGGATTTAAATCTCCTGTTGTTTTGCGTTTGGCTCAATTTCAGTTGGTGGCCAATCAATGGAGACCATACAATTTACCGGATCTGCAGCAAGGACCTAACCTGGCGCCTAGAACAGATGAATCCGTTATAGACCTTTCTGTTGTGAATGTGGAAGAGAACAGTTCATCCAATGGGAATACAACACCTTATGTATTGCCTCCTGATTTTGGTAGAGATTACGATGCAACTTCAGTAACAACAAGAAGAACAAACGAACAGTCCCTTCGATTATGCATTGATGGGTTACAGGATGGATCTATTCGTGCAGCATATAAAAATGTGAACTTAAATCTGATGAATTATACGAAGATTGAAATGTTCATTCATGCTGAAAGTAATGACGATAAAAATACGATTCACGATAGTACAGATGCATATGCGATCCTCCGTTTGGGTACAGATTATACCAACAACTATTATGAGATACAGGTACCCTTGTACTTTACCACACCGATTACTTCAACGGATCCATATGTAGTATGGAGAAGTCAGAATGAAATTTCTGTAAACATAACAGATCTGGTCAATGCAAAAGTAGCACGCAATAGCAGCGGTGCGTCTCTACAATCTGCTTACTCAACCGGTAAGTTACCAAATGGAAATATTATTGTTGTTGTCGGAAACCCCGATCTGTCTGCTGTTGTGACACTCATGCTGGGCGTTAAAAACCCAATCGGTAGCAATGCAAATCCAATGAAATTCTGTATCTGGGCAGATGAATTAAGGGCAACCGGATTTAACAGCCATTCTTCGATTGCTTATGCTGCAACGTTAAGTGCCAATCTTGCCGATCTGGGTACATTAAACGGATCCATACGATACACCTCTGCAGGCTTCGGTTCGCTGGATCAAAAGGTTTCGCAGCGTGAACGTGCGAACACACTTGAATATGGCTTAAATACCAAACTAGAGATGGATAAATTCATTCCGGGGAAGACAGGTATTAAACTGCCTATGTATGTTGGGTTCAACCGGAAAGTTATAAGCCCGGAATACGATCCGTTAAACCCCGATGTGTCTATTAACCAATCCGTCAATAGTCAAGCTGACCCCCAGGAATACCGGAAACTCATTGTAGATCAAACCATGACGAAGGCAATTAATTTTACAGGAATTCAAAAGGTAAAAGTAAAACCTACGTCTAAAAAGCATGTATATGATGTTGAAAATTTAATGCTGTCTGCTGGGTATACCCAAACCAAGCAAACCAGCTACGAGCTTAAAAATATGGAATATGAAAAATATAACGGGACGTTAGCGTACAATTTTTCTAATGCCGCAAAGAGCTATACACCATTAAAATCAATGAAAGCCACCAAAGGTCCATTGGCGCCTTTGATGAAGGATTTCAATTTTGCACTCATGCCGAGCCAAATGAGTTTTAAAGCAGATTTGACGAGAGAACTCCGAACAACACAGTATTATCAATCGAATCCATTAGAGGGACTTGTGCAGGATCCGTTGTATGCAAAATCATTTACATTCAAACGTAATTATTCCTTAATGTGGAATTTTACAAAATCGATCACCGGAACCTACAGGGCAGATGCAGACGCCTTGATTGATGAGCCAAACCGAGCACCTGGTGGCAAGGAATACAGCGATAGTCTTAAGTCGAATTTAATGAAGATGGGACGTCTTAAAGCATTTAATCAAACTTATACGTTAACGTACAGGGTACCATTGGATAAAATAAAAATGCTTAACTGGACAAGCATGGATTATACTTATGGGGCAGGATATACATGGACTGCAGGTGCACTCGGACAAAGAGATACCTTGGGGAATACCATTTCGAACAAGCAGGATAATTCTATAAATGGAAAACTTGATCTGGACAAACTGTACAGTAAGTCCAAGTTTTTGATGGAGATGAAAAAACCGAAACCCCCATTAAAAAAACCGGATCCTAAAGATACCATTCCGCCTCCACCAAACAGAACATTACTCAAAGCGGCATTCAAAACACTGATGATGATCCGCAATGCGAACATTACCTATACTCGAGCACAGTCAACATTCATAGCAGGCTTTATGGAGACACCTAAGTATTTAGGCTTTACCGACAATCAGAACATAGGTACCATGGCACCATTTGTATTCGGTTCTCAGAATGCGAATTTCCGAACGGATGCGGCTGGTAAAGGCTGGATCTCAACTGCCCCTTCGCTAAACACACTTTATATGCAGAAGTCGACGCAAGACATTATTGCCCGTATGAATATAGAACCCATAAAAGATTTCAAGGTCGTGTTGGAAGCAAAATATTCGAAGGGGAATACATATACAGAGCGTTTCAGAAGTTTTGATGGAACGAAGGAGGGCTTTATATCAGAAAAACCATTATTGATTGGTACATATTCCATCTCGACAATTACCATTTTAACGGCATTTGATAAACACATCTCCGGCTCGAAGGATCCTAATTCTTCAAAGAATTTTCAAAATTACACAGAGTATAGAGATATCATGTTGGACCGTTTAGGAGCTACTCCTAGCGATTCATCGTATACAGGAAATTCTCAGGCAGTCTTGCTGCCTTCATTCCTGGCAGCATACTCAGGGAAGGATCCCAATAAAATCAACATAAGCGGTATCCCAAAAATTCCGCTTCCCGGCTGGCAGATTGACTATACAGGCCTCGCAAGATCAAAAGCACTTGCCAGGAAGTTTTCATCGATAACGATCTCACACAAATATTCCAGCCAGTATTTTGTTGGTAGTTTTACGTCACAAAGTATTTACAATGCGAATGTAGTTACGCCAACCAGTAACTTTTATGATACAAACATAATACCTACTGAAAAGAATTCCAGCGGACAGCTTGTGCCTATATATGTAATGACGGGTGTAATGATTACGGAAGCATTTGCTCCGTTTATCGGGATCAATGCGCGCACAAAAAATAAAGTTTCATACAGGGTAACGTATAGCAGAACGCGGATACTGAATATGTCGTTGTCCAATGCTCAATTAACGGAGAGTTACAATAATTCCTGGCAGGTGGGAATTGGCTTTGCCCGTTCGAATCTGCCGATACCTAAGTTTTTGACAGGCGGTGCGAAGAAGTTTTTGAAAAACGAATTGAATATTCAGGTGAACTTCACGATCAATGATATGATTACCTATCAACGTAAGTTCCTTGAAAATGCAACGGTTACATCGGGCAATACCAATATTCAGTTTAAGCCAACGGTGAGTTACAATATGTCGCAGCGTGTTACAATGATGCTGTATTTTGAACGGACGATAAACAGTCCTAAAATATCTTCATCTTACCGAAGAGCGACGACTGCAATAGGGGTGCAAATCAGATTTACACTATCTTAACCGGTGGTAAGATTCCAGTTTTGTTTTCAATATAAAAAGAGTGTACTTTTGAGTATCAAATCTTAATAATTATGAACTTTCCGTCTGAATTAAAGTATAGCAAAGATCACGAGTGGATTCGTGTAGAAGGTAATACAGCTTATGTTGGTATTACAGATTTTGCTCAAAAGGAATTAGGTGACATTGTATATCTTGATGTTACTACTGTTGGACAAACAATCTCAAAAGAAGAGATCTTCGGTACCATTGAAGCAGTAAAAACAGTTTCAGATTTATTTATGCCGGTTGGCGGTGAAATTCTTGAATTCAATTCAGAATTGGAATCTGCACCTGAGTTGATCAACTCTGATCCCTATGGTAAAGCATGGATCGTAAAAATTTCAATACAGGATGCCTCAGATCTGAATGCATTATTAGACGCAACGGCATATACAGCATTAGTAGGTGCTTAATAATAAATACATAAGATTCCTCAAAGTTTATGGTCCGGCCATACTTTGGGGAATATTTATTTTAGTCGCAACCTTGATGCCGGGGAAATCCCTTCCCAGTGTTTCTCTTTTCAGGTTCGACAAAATCATTCATGTTGTAATTTTTGGAGTGTTTGCCTGGCTTGTATTAAGAGCCTATTTCCTTTCCGGCAACAATAGCAATCAAACAAGCGTATATTTAATTGTTGGGGTATCAACTATTTTGTTTGGTATAGCGATAGAAGGTATGCAGCAATACATTCCAGACCGTGGTACGGATCGATACGATGTTATTGCGAATACGTTTGGAATTGTACTCGCACAGTTTATTTTTTATTTTGTTCATCGAAAAAAGGTAACATGAAATTAAAAATCTTCATCATCGTTTTTATACAGCTTTATATTTTTAGTTCTTTTGCGCAAGATTTAGAACGTGTTCAAAAAAACATTTCAATACTTACATCAAAAAAGTTTCATGGCAGAGGTGCTGCGTTAAATGGTGATGCCTTAGCAGCTGAATATCTTGCAGCACAATTCAAGGCAATCGGACTTAAGCCCCTTACTGCAGATTATTACCAGTCGTTTACCTATGGAATAAATACCTTTCCCGGTAAAATGCATTTAGCATCCGACAAAGGGAGCTTTAAACCCGGAGTGGATTACATCGTGCGATCAACCTGCGGTTCGGGTAAAGGCACGTTCCCATTATTGTACATTGACTCATTGATTTTTACAGATAAGAATGTGTATGCAGATTTTCTGAAAAAAGATTTAAGCAAAGTTGTAGTCGTTTATTATAAAAAACATTTTAAAGAATTTACAGAGTCATCCATTGATTTGTTGAAGCAACTTTATTCGGCAGCAGCCATTATTGAATTGCAGGATACAAAGCTCACCATGGGCTTGGCAGATGAATCGTACGACACGCCATTTTTCGAAGTGTTGGCAGCAGCTTTTTCAAAAGATATAAAGACAATTTCTTTTGAAGTTGAAAACGAAGTCGTATCAAAACACCTTGCACGCAATGTGATTGGTTACATTGAAGGAAGTGTTAAGCCTGATTCATTCATTGTGATCACGGCACATTACGATCATTTAGGAACATTAGGAAATAAAACCTATTTCCCTGGCGCCAATGACAATGCTAGCGGTGTTAGTATGTTGCTTGAGCTTGCGCATTACTACAGTGCTTATAAACCCGCATACAGCATGGTGTTTATAGCATTTGCCGGCGAAGAATCCGGATTGATCGGTTCGTCTTATTTTGTGCGGAAGCCAACCATAGAACTAGCTGCAATTCATTTCCTGATCAACCTGGATCTGCTTGGAACAGGCGACGATGGAATTATGGTGGTGAATGGTAGTGTGTTTAAGAAAGAGTACAATGAACTTGTTGCAATAAATGAAAAAGAACAGTTATTGCCTGCAGTAAAAATGCGCGGCGAAGCTGCCAATTCCGATCACTATCCGTTTTATAAAAGAAAAGTTCCGTGTTTTTTTATCTATACCCTAGGCGGTATAGCAGCGTATCACGACGTGCAGGATGTGGCTAAGACCTTACCGTTGACGAAGTATAAGGAAGTGTTTAAGTTGATTGTGTTGTTTGTAGAAGGGCAGTACTTTTAATAAGGAGTTATACCTTGTTCTCGTAAGCAATCCATTGCAATTTGCTTTAAATGTATTTCAAAAGTAAACTTCATTTCAGAAGAAGCTTAAAATAAAAAAGGTTACTAATTGCTTAGTAACCTTTTTGCTCCCCCTCTTGGGCTCGAACCAATCCCGACCCCGATAGCTATCGGGGTCGGGACATGATTAACAGTCATTAAAACGTTGTACGGTACGTTCAAGTAATTCAGGATATTTTTTCAAGTCCATAATAAACTTTTTGCTTTTCATATTTTTGATATGTCGTTCAAGTTTCATGGCATGGGCAATAGAATTACAATGCATAGTTAAAAAGATTTCCCACGGCTGACCTCCTTTAGTAGAATAAGAACTATCTGGGTCATTGTGCTGAAGTAATCGCTTATTTATGTCTGTCGTTTGACCGATGTAGAATTTATCAAGTTTGGAAGAATAGAGTGTATATACAGTATCCATAAAAAATAAAATAAAAAAAGCCTTTAGAATTTCTAAAGGCTTTAGTGTGCTCCCCCTCTTGGGCTCGAACCAAGGACCCCATGATTAACAGTCATGTGCTCTAACCAGCTGAGCTAAGGAGGAGTGTCTCCGAATTGGGAATGCAATATTAAGAGTTTGTTTTCTATTTTGCAACAGCTTCAAGCAAATATTTCTCATCTTATTCAGTATGAGTTCATTTAATTATAAAAAAAACCAAATGGACAAATTTATGCTTAAGAGCTGATGTAAACGAAGCGGAATAGGGAGTATTTAAAATAAAGAATCAGCTTAATCGTTTAAATAATCTAAGAAGAAAGGAATATTCTTCAACAATTTATAACTTTAACATACCTAATAGTTATTAGCCCGAGAAATACCATGAACATTAAGAAAATAGGCATATTGGTCGTAATAGCTTCCATTTTTGGAGGAATTACAGCTTTGACAGGATATCATTATTTTGTAAAGTCAAATGAGTTTACAACAATAGAGTCGATGCAGCAACGTGCAACGTTTGCTAACTTTTCAGACACAGCTGGCTTAAGTGTTCCGGCAGGTTTGAATTTTATTTATGCAGCAGAGTTAACAACTCCCGCTGTTGTGCATATCAAGACAACCTATATGCCTGAAACAACCCGGCCAAATACGCGTGATGAAGAATTGTTTAGATACTATTACGGCGATCCATATGAAAATTACAATCAACCGCGCGAGGCTTCAGGCTCAGGTGTAATTGTTACTGCAGGTGGTTACATCGTTACAAACAATCACGTTGTAGAAAAAGCTTCAAAAATTCAGGTTGTATTAAACGATAAAAGAACATACGATGCAAAGCTAATAGGCACAGACCCTACAACGGATTTAGCGTTAATAAAAATTGAAGGAGAAAATCTTCCGTATATAACCTATGGCAACTCAGATAATGTACGTGTTGGTGAATGGGTACTTGCAGTTGGAAATCCATTCAACTTAACATCTACTGTAACGGCCGGTATCATCAGTGCCAAAACAAGAAGTATTAATTTATTGAGAGATAAAGATAATATGGCGATAGAATCGTTTCTTCAGACAGATGCTGTGGTAAACCCCGGCAATAGCGGAGGTGCATTGGTTAATTTGAGAGGAGAATTGATTGGAATCAACACGGCGATTGCGAGTCCTACTGGAGCGTATGCAGGGTATTCATTTGCGGTACCGGTTGCATTGGTTAAAAAAGTAATTGATGATATTATGAATTACGGTCAGGTGCAGCGCGGCTTACTTGGCGTGGTAATTCAGGATATGACAACAACATTAGCTAAAGAGAAATCACTTGACTTTATAACAGGCGTATATGTAAGCGGCGTTAATCAGGGTAGTGCAGCAGATCTAGGCGGAATAAAAGAAGGCGATATCATTACTAAAATAAACGACATCAATATCGGAGCTACTACCCAGTTGCAGGAAGTTGTGGCTAGATACAGACCTGGGGATAAATTGAAAGTTCGCTATATACGTAAGGGTACAACAGGCGAGGCCAATGTTGTTTTGAAAAACAAGTTGGGTGATATGGCAATTGTACCGAAAGGCGACAATTCTGTTAAAACGAAGCTGGGTGCAGATCTACAGCCGGTATCAGGTGGAGAAATGAGTGTGCTTGAAATATCGGGCGGAGCAAAAGTTGCAAAAATATTCAGCGGTAAGTTAAAGGAGGCTGGTGTACGCGAAGGATTCATTATTACATCGATCGATAAAAAACCAGTAAGTTCACCGGAAGATGTTATCCGGATTTTGGAAGAAACAACCAATGGTGGAATTTTGATGGAAGGAATTTATCCGAATGGAAAGAAGGAATTCTATGGAATTGGTTGGTAATAAACTAATTATATAATAGTAAGGCAAAATAAAAAAAGTGTTCGCAGGACACTTTTTTTGTGTTAAAACGTATAATCAAAAATGAATCAGCAGGAATTAATAAAAAAAATCAGTCACAAATTTCAATTGGCAGATCGAAATCCTTCAGGAATGTCGGCATCGGGATCTTTGTCGGGAGAAAAGATTTTTTCTAAACATTCTCCCATTAATGGAGAGCGCCTTGCTGATATTGAGGTTGCAAACAAGGATGCGTACAATAAATTAATAGAAGAAGCGCAACAGGCATATGTGATTTGGTCGGCCATGCCTGCGCCACAACGCGGAGAGATCATTAGACAGATAGGCGAAGCATTCAGGGAAGACAAGGAAGATCTTGGAGCATTGATCTCAATTGAGACGGGAAAGCTCTTGCAGGAAGGATTAGGAGAGGCTCAGGAAATAATAGATATATGTGATTTTGCAGTCGGACTTTCAAGACAATTGTACGGCTTGACCATGCATTCAGAAAGGCCTGATCACCGTATGTATGAACAATATCATCCATTAGGTGTCATCGGTATTATCTCTGCATTTAATTTTCCTGCTGCAGTATGGTCGTGGAATGCAATCATTGCTGCCGTGTGTGGCAACGTGAGCATCTGGAAACCTTCTGAGAAAGCACCATTGTCTGCCATTGCCTGTCAGTACATTGTTTCAAAAGTTCTTAAGAAAAATAATCTTCCTTCAGGAATTTTCACGTTATATCATGGCGGTGCAGAGCAAGGCAGCTGGCTTGCCGAAGATGAACGTATTGCGTTGGTCTCTGCAACAGGATCTGTAGCAATGGGTAAGAAAGTAAACCAGGTTGTAGCAGGTCGTTTAGGGAAAGTATTGTTAGAGTTAGGTGGCAACAATGCAATCATTGTCACTGAAAATGCGAATATAGAAATGGCCGTCCGTGCAATTATTTTTGGAGCAGTAGGCACAGCAGGGCAGCGTTGTACGACTACGCGACGATTGATTGTTCATGAAACGATTTACAACGCCATCGTAGAAAAATTAAAACACCTATATGGACAGTTAGTGGTAGGCAACCCCTTAGAGAAAGGTGTATTGGTTGGGCCATTAATAGATAACAGCGCTGTTGAGCTGTATGAACAGCGGATAAAAATAGCGCTGGCGGAAGGGGCAGTTCTGTTGGCAGGAGGTAAGAGACTAAAGCCTGTTGGATTAGATGGTGGAACATATGTTATGCCAACCTTATTAGAGGCACAACCTTCGCTGCCTTCATTACAAGAAGAAACCTTTGCTCCGATCTTATACGTATCAAAGTATTCAGGAAGTGTTGATGTTGCCATTCAACTAAACAATAACGTGCGGCAAGGCTTATCATCTGCAATCTTTACAAATGATATGCAGCAAATGGAACGGTTCTTATCTAATAGAGGTTCTGATTGCGGAATTGCAAATGTAAACATTGGAACCTCCGGAGCAGAGATTGGAGGAGCATTTGGAGGCGAAAAAGAAACAGGCGGAGGTAGGGAGTCAGGCTCAGATAGTTGGAAAGCTTATATGCGAAGACAAACAAATACAATTAATTATGGAGCCACTTTACCTTTGGCTCAAGGGATAAAATTTGACCTTTAATTTATTAGCATGATTCAATAAATTTTAATAATATTTATTTACATTTGGTTACTTAACTTTTTTATATATGAAAAATACCGAAACTGTAGTGGATACAAAATATCATTCAATCATGTTGGTTGATGACAATGAGATTGACAATCTTATTAATCAGAAAATGATTGAAGCAGCGGGAATATGTACTCACATTTTTGTGCATTCGGGCGCAAGAAGTGCAATAGAATTTTTAAAGAATATTGAAAAACTAGCTAAAGGATCACTGGAACTTTATTTGCCCGATCTTATTTTCCTTGACATAGACATGCCATTAATGGATGGGTTTCAATTCCTGGAAGAATTTGAAAGAATGTCTGATTTGATTAAAAATCAATGTAATGTAATTATGCTTACGTCTTCATTGAATCCTCAGGATCTAATGAAAGCAAAGAAAAATAAGCACATTGTTAAATACATCAATAAGCCGTTGACATTAGACAACCTAAGAAAAATATAATCTTATATCTCTGAAAGTCTGTTAATGAATTGCTCGTTAAGAGGAATGTAATTGAACGGAGAATAATACGTTGGCAAAGCTAAATTAAGTTTTTCTACAAGTTGACTTAGTTTAGCTTTTTTGCCTTTCTTACCTTCATTTAAAGCCGTCTTGCATATTTTTATAATAAGTACTGCATGCGGACAATCATCTTTTCCCAGAAGTCTTATTTGGCGCTGTATGCTGTTCACAAGTTGATTGAACAGATCGTGTTCTTTAACCAACGCATACTGCAATGCCAAAAACAATTTTATTTCAAGAAGGGTATTCGGATATTTTTTTATTGAAGTCTCATTCAATAAGCTATTTAAAAATTTAGCAGCTTCTTCATATTTTTCAGCAAAGAAACAAGCAGTAACTCTGTAGTTGATATAAAGAATAAATTCAGGAAGATTTAATTTATTCGTTTCGTAATCCTCAAACAATTCTTTCGCATCTCCATACATCATTTTCTCGGTACGTTCAGCTAAGTAATGTTTTTGCTTTGCAAGTAAAATACCTGGTGAGAATGTATACAAGGAATAATTAGATACAAATACAGGGATTGATTCTGTGATGTCGTCTATTGCTTTATTTAGAACCTGAGTATTATTAACCAGTGCGTAGTATTCAACTTTTAAATAATCCAGTACTAAGATCAAATGATAATAAATTGCATCTAAATAGTACTGATCAAAAATTGCTTGTATGGATTCAAACGTTTGCTCCATTTCAGGCTTCGCAACCTTTTCAATTTTTAATTCATGGAAAATATTAATGAACGATTGAAAAACAAACAGACGGTGTGATTGATATAAGTTGGCGATGTTATTCATTTCGCCTTGCAACAATTCTAAACCTAGCTTATCTGTTTCGCTTCCGGTAAGGAAATACTCCCCGTATTTTTTGAAGTAATTGCCCAACATGTCTTCAGCCTTGTCTAAAGCAAGCATGTATGCAACGTGTCTGTTGTATTGTTGTGAGTAACTGAAATGATCTTCAGGGGTATTGATTAATAATTTTTTTAATGTTTTATAAATAATTGTTAGTTCATTTGATAAATCATAATCAAGAAGTTCTTTCTCCAATTTCTTAAGAGATGCAATTGCAATGGCACGTTTTTTTGTAAAAATAATGTCGTGTACAGTAGCAACTTTTTTAATCAAAGAAGTTCTCGGACTTTCCATTTCCTGAAGCAGATATTCTTCAATCTTCTGGTTCAAGCGCGATCTAAGCGTATAGTAAGCATTATTATTAACTTCCAACTCTTCCATGATGCGCGTGTCAGAAAGTTGTTTCTCGCGCATGAACTTTAATAAATATGCAGATTTTTCGGCATTGCTGTTTATTAGAGAGTCGTAGATTGCTGTATAATCCTTGGTGGACAGCTGTTTAATGATGTTTTTAAGCTTCGACATGAAAAGTGTTTATAAAACAATACAAATCCTGTTAGTAGGGTGAGTTTACACAAACCAATGTACTAAAAGTAGAAAATAATTTCTATATAATACACATATATTATAAACATTAATCCCCAAATTACTTTTGCAATACAATTTATAGAATCTTGGAATTGTGACTAAAATCCAAAAGAAGTATCAATGGCTTCGGTCCCGCAAGCAGACTGAGATTTAATAAAACGGATGACCTGAATATTCAGCATCCGTGAAGGGGGAAATAAGAAGACCTTATCGCAAACATAAGGCATTTTAGTGGAGAATATCGGATTCGAACCGATGACCTATTGACTGCCAGCCAATCGCTCTAGCCAACTGAGCTAATCCCCCATGATAAGGCAAAGGTATCGGATTATTTTGATTTACAATACTCGCCGCGCTTTTACCAGAATGCTTTCATAATAGCTAACATACAAATCGCTTTCAACAACACCCAGTTTGGTAGAAGAGTGAATGAATTTTACATCCCGTGGTCCGTTTACTTTGCTTACCAGACCAGCATGCACAACTTTGGAGTTGCCCTTTTTATCTGTAAAAAATACCAGGTCGCCTGGCCGAAGATCTGCATATTTGATAGATGTACCTACATTACTTTGCTCGATAGATGTTCGCGGTAAGTCGATATTAACTTCTTTAAAACACAGCAACATCAACCCTGAACAATCCATGCCTGCTCTGCTTGTACCACCATATTTATATGGGGTACCAATGTATGAACGTGCTGCTTTTATTACTTTATCTGCTTTTTCACTACTTTCATGTATATTTCCTTTTGTAGTCTCTTTTTGCTTTTTGTTTTCTGCATCTTTCGATGAGCTAACTTTAGAGCTTTTGCAGCTTAAAAGCAGAGAAATACTTAGTAGAAATATAGTAGGTACGTGACGCATTGGATACTTAATAATTTATTTAACTGAACAAATATGTGTGGAATTACGGGAATTTTTGCTTTTAATCAAATAGGTTCGTTCTACATGATCAACTTGGGCAAAAGTATTGAACTGCTTGCGCATAGAGGTCCTGATGGCAGAGGCACATTTGTAGATGATTTAATAGCACTTGGACACAGACGTTTATCAATCATTGATACCATGAATGGCCGTCAGCCAATGCATGACGTTTCTGATAGATATGTAATTGTTTTCAATGGAGAAATATTTAATTACAAACAGATCAAAGAGGCATTGATCGCTGAATTCGGATGTATGTTCAATACAGAATCGGATACGGAAGTATTATTGTCTGCTTATATTCATTGGGGCGTAGATTGCTTGTTAAAGCTGAACGGATTTTTTGCATTTGCTATTTATGACAAACAAACGCATGAGATTTTTGTAGCACGGGACAGGCTTGGAGTAAAGCCTTTGCTCTACTATATGGATGAGGATAAATTCATTTTTGCATCTGAAATGAAATCTGTATTGGCATTTAATGTCCCTAGAGAAATTGATTGGGCATCGGTTCGTCAATATTTCACATTGGGTTATATACCTGAACCGAATTCAATTTTCAAAAATATTAAAAAGGTTCAGCCGGGAAGCTATCTATTGATAAGCAAAGCGGCTGTAACAAATAAAAAATATTATTCGCTGCCTGAAAAAAACACTATATCAAAGACAGATTCTTTTGAAGACGCCGCACAAAAAGTAAAGGCTTTATTTGAGCAATCCATTACAGACCGCTTGGTTGCTGATGTTCCGGTAGGCGCTTTTCTAAGCGGCGGAATTGATTCATCTATTGTTGTTGCAGCAACATCCAGGCAAGTTGAAAATCTTCATACCTTTTCAGTTGGTTTTAAAGACGCTTCGTTTTACGATGAAACAAAATCTGCAGAATTGGTTGCGAAGACATTCAATACCAATCACACTTCGATCATGCTGAGTCGTACAGATCTGGCGGATAATATCATGGGCTGTTTAGATAGCATGAGCGAACCTTTTGGCGACACTTCAGCACTGCCTTTTTTTGTATTATCTAAAAAAGTAGCGCCCTCAATGAAAGTTATATTGTCGGGCGATGGGGCGGATGAGTTATTTGGTGGTTACAACAAACATCGCGCAGAATGGATGGTTAAAAATCCGACATGGCAAATCCGGATGGCGCAACTGTTTCAATCAATTGTCAGGCTTCTTTCAGGAGACAGAAGTTCGCCCATTGGAGACAAAGTCAGACAGGTTCAAAAACTGTTAAACGGAATGCATCTCACAGATGCCGAACGCTATTATCTATGGTGCTCTATCTTGCCGGATGAACAGCAAACAGAAGTATTGGATCCGTCGATGGAAGGAAAAGAAGAATACATCTTAAGAAAAACGGATGTTATCAGGAGGTTTAAAAATAATAAATACGATTTGAATACAGTATTGAATACGGATCTGGAACTGGTGCTGGGAAGTGATATGCTGCACAAAGTAGACTCTATGTCTATGGCTCATGGACTGGAGGTTCGGGAACCATTTTTAGATTACAGATTACTTGAATATGTTTCAGCACTTCCATCAGATTATAAGGTGAACAAAGATGGTACGAAGATGCTCTTGAAAGAGGCGTTTAAAGATGAGTTACCAAAAGAAATTTTAACAAAACCCAAGCATGGATTTGATGTGCCGTTGACAGCACTTTTTTCTAAAGAATTAAAAACGTGGATTTTAGATGAGCTGCTTTCGGAAGATCTTATAAAAACACAGAAGATATTCAATTGGAATTATATACAAAAAATGCGGGAAGCAATAAATAAAAATAGTAACTTAGACGAAACGCGCATTTGGTCGATTATTGTTTTCCAATATTGGTGGAAGAAATATATGAACTAAGTGATAAAGTCAATAGAAGTATTATTTTTGTATAAATATAAATCGTTTAATTGTTCATTTGGGCAATTATATAAATTAGAAATAACAATAGGATGAAAGTTGCATTAATTACGGGGGTTACAGGCCAGGACGGAGCTTATTTAAGCGAATTTTTGTTGAAAAAAGGATATGAAGTTCATGGTGTAAAAAGAAGATCTTCATTATTTAACACAGACAGAATTGATCATTTGTATGTGGATCAACATGAAAAAAATGTAAAATTCAAATTGCACTATGGTGATTTGACGGATTCTACGAACTTGATCCGTATCATACAGGAAGTGCAACCGGATGAAATATATAACTTGGGTGCAATGTCGCATGTGAAAGTTAGTTTTGATACGCCGGAATATACTGCGAATGCAGATGGTATCGGAACACTTCGTATTCTTGAAGCAATCCGTATCTTAAAATTAGAAAAGAAAACAAAAATATATCAGGCATCTACATCCGAACTGTATGGCTTGGTACAAGAGGTTCCGCAAAAAGAAACCACTCCTTTTTATCCCCGCTCTCCTTATGCAGTAGCTAAAATGTATGCCTACTGGATTACAGTAAACTATAGAGAAGCATATAATATTTTTGCCTGCAACGGAATTTTATTTAACCATGAATCTCCTTTACGTGGAGAAACATTTGTTACAAGAAAAATCACCAGAGCAGTTGCTCGTATTGCTTTAGGCGCACAGGATAAGGTTTATTTAGGAAACCTGGATTCAAAGCGTGACTGGGGACATGCGAAAGATTATGTAGAAGCAATGTGGTTGATCCTGCAACAAAAACAAGCAGAAGACTTTGTTATTGCTACCGGCGTAACAACAACTGTAAGAGATTTTGTTAAAATGGCTTTTGCACGTGTTGGCATTGTAGTAGAATTCAAAGGGAAAGGCATAAAAGAAACGGCTGTTGTTGTGTCATGCAAAAACAAAGAATTTCAGGTTAAAAAAGGTACTGTAGTTGTTGCTGTAGATAAAGCATACTTCAGACCTACTGAAGTTGATTTGTTAATTGGTGATCCAACTAAATGCAAAAAGAAATTGAAGTGGAAGCCTAAATATAACCTTCAGCAGTTAGTGAATGAAATGGTTGATTCTGATGTTAAACTATTCAAGAAAGACGAATATTTGAAACAAGGTGGATTCAAAACATTAAGCCAATTCGAATAGTAATGAATAAAGAAAGTAAAATATACGTAGCTGGACATCGCGGAATGGTTGGTTCTGCGCTTGTTCGGTTATTAGAGAAAAAAGGATACACAAATATTATTACGCGTACCTCTAAAGAGCTTGATCTGAGAGATCAGCAGCAGGTGCGTCAGTTTTTTCAAACAGAAAAACCGGAGTATGTAATTTTAGCAGCAGCTAAAGTTGGAGGGATTCAGGCGAATAATATTTACAGAGCAGATTTCATCTATGATAACATTATCATGGAAGCAAATGTGATTCATCAGGCATATGAAACAAAAGTTAAAAAACTTTTATTCTTAGGGTCTTCATGCATTTATCCTAAAATGGCTCCGCAGCCATTGAAAGAAGATTACTTACTTACCGGTACATTAGAAGCTACAAACGAACCGTATGCCATCGCGAAAATTGCTGGCATAAAAATGTGCGAAGCATACAAAGATCAATACGGTTGTAATTTCATTTCGGCAATGCCTACCAATTTGTATGGTCCGAATGATAATTACGATCTGAACAACTCACATGTGTTGCCTGCCTTGCTGCGTAAATTTCATGAAGCGAAAGAGTCAGGTACTGACACCGTTGAAGTGTGGGGCTCAGGTTCTCCATTAAGAGAATTTTTGCATGTAGACGATCTTGCAGAAGCCTGTTACTATCTGATTCAAAATTACAACGATAAAGAATTTGTCAATATTGGCAGCGGCGTTGATTTGAGCATCAAAGAACTGGCAACACTTATTAAAGATGTTGTTGGTTTTAAAGGTGAATTGAAATTTGATTCTTCAAAGCCGGATGGTACGCCTCGTAAGTTGATGGATGTATCCAAGCTTGAAAAATTGGGATGGAAATATTCAATCGGCTTAAAAGAAGGTATAACCTCTGTATACAAAGAAGCGTTTAAAACAGCATAAAGATACAATATGGTAAGGCCATCTCATGTAAATAGTAGGTAATGCAAAACAAACACATACTATACATTACATACGATGGCCTTACCGATTTTTTAGGGCAGTCGCAGGTATTACCATATATTTTAGGTCTGGAAGAAAAGGGTTACAGATTTTCCATTTTAAGTTTCGAGAAACCGGAGAAATTTAATTCAAATAAGAGCATCATCGAAGGAGTAATCTCCGGAAAAAATATTACGTGGTATCCTAAAAAATACCATAAACGATTTTCAATTTTAGCAACACTTTGGGATCTGATTGCAGGTTTGTTTTTTTTATTTCGTTTAAGAAACAAAGATGTATTTCAAGCAGTGCATTGCAGAAGTTACATTCCTGCAATATTGGGATTACTCTCTAAAAAAATATTTCACACAAAATTTATTTTTGACATGCGCGGCTTTTGGGCTGATGAGCGTATAGATGGCGGTTTATGGAACTTAAAAAACCCTGTGTTTAAAACGGCATATACGTTTTTTAAATGGATCGAAAAGAAATGCATTTTGAATGCAGACTATGTTGTTACACTGACACAAAATAGTTTTGAAGAAATGAAGCAATGGGACTATGTTTCTTCAAAAGTGAAATTTAAGATCATTCCCTGTTGCGCAGACCTGAAGGTGTTTTCTTCGGAAAATAGTTTACATGAAGAAATAGAACTATTAAGACAAAAGCTTTCGTTAGAAAGGAAAACGGTTGTCAGCTATTTAGGATCTATTGGTACGTGGTACATGATCGATGAAATGTTTGATTATTTCAAACGATTCAAGCAAAATTTCCCAGATGCAGTTTTTCTATTTATAACACCGGAAAAGGAAGCAGACATCCTTGAGATTGCTCGCAAACATCAACTGACAAAAGAAGATATTCGGGTAGTTAAAGCACAGCGCGTTGAAGTGCCTTCTTATTTATTGCTTAGCAATCTATCTTTGTTTTTTATTAAGCCTGCCTATTCAAAGAAAAGCTCGTCTCCTACAAAGCTTGCAGAAATAATGGCAATGGGCATACCTGTTGTTTGCAATAACAATGTTGGCGACGTTGAGCAGCAAGTTCTTGAAGCGAAGGCAGGTATTGTTATTAATGCATTTAGTGATGCGTCTTATGATCGTTCAATTTATTTGTTTAAAAATGATTTTGAAAATGTATTCCAAAAGAGTATTTCTTTGAAATATGTGAACGATCATTTTTCATTGTTGAATGGTGTAAATTTATATTCAGAAATTTATTCAGAAGTTATTGCATGATACCGTATAATCAAACATTTACATCTACGATCACGGTTGACGGTACACATATTGATGTGTTTCCAAGTAACGATAATATTGATGTTGAGACAGTCGAATCTTTTGGTGAAGAATGGTCCGCATTTCACACATTCAATGAAGAAGAAATTTTTTCTGCAGGTGATAATTATTTTGATATTGTACCACAAAGTCTGTTGAATAAATCTGCGCATGTATTGGATGTCGGTTGCGGAACAGGGCGCTGGTCGTATTACATTGCAGGAAAGGTTAATTGTGTTGAATGCATTGATCCAAGTAAAGCTGTGCTTGCAGCAGCCAGATTGCTAAAAAACAAACCGAATATTCGCATCAGTCAAGCTTCGGTTGACAACATTCCATTTTCAGATAATTCATTTGATCTGGTGTTTAGCTTAGGCGTATTGCATCATGTGCCGGATACAAAAGAAGCGGTAAAAAAATGTGTGCAAAAAGTCAAACAAAACGGACACATATTATTATATCTCTATTACAATCTTGAGAATAGAGGACTCGCATTTAAAACATTGTTTCATCTATCAAATTCCATACGTTGGATTGTAAGTAAGCTGCCAAGCAAACTCAAAATAGCTGTATGTAATTTATTAGCTATAGTGTTTTATTTGCCGTTTATAGCATTAGCCAAATTGCTATTGGCTGCAGGCGTTTCAGAAAATGTTGTATCTAAAATTCCTTTGTCATGGTATGCCAATAAATCATTTCATATCATTCGTAACGATTCATTAGATCGATTTGGGACACCGTTAGAACAGCGTTTTTCAAAACAACAAATCAGCGGTATGTTAGAGCACGCAGGTTGTACGAATATTGTATTTGCTGATAATGCGCCTTATTGGAGAGTAATTGCACAAAAGAAATGAAAGTAAAACGGATTGTAGTTGTATGCCCCCACCCCGAAGGGGTTGCTCCGGGGCAGCGATTAAAGTACGAACAGTATTTTCAGCATTTCCGTGAAAACGGATACGATATAGCAATCGAGCCTTTTATGTCAAATCGATTTTGGGATATTGTATATAAAAAAGGGAATACGCTTGAGAAGATTTTTTGGACAATATATGGCTATATAAAACGTATTGCCTTACTTCCGTTTTTGCCTTTCTATGATGGCGTGTATTTGTTTTTAAATGTGACACCCTTTGGTTTCCCTATCCTTGAAGGACTCTATACAAAGCTGAATCCAAACGTTATTTACGACATAGATGATCTGGTATTTTTAGGGAAAACATCCAAAGTGAACAGTTTGGTTTCATTATTGAAACGACCTGAAAAATATACATACCTGATGCAGCAGGCAAAACAGGTGATTGTATGTACGCCTTATTTAGAAAAATTTGCATTGGAAAGAAATTCAAATGTGACGGACATTTCTTCAACAATAAATACAGATACATACATTCCGGTGAATACATACAGCAATGATAAACCATTGGTTATTGGCTGGTCCGGAAGTCATAGCACATTAAAATATTTTTACCTGCTTAAAGATATTTTACTTGAATTAAGAAGAGAATACAACTTTAAAATTTTAGTTTTTGGCGTAGATGAATGTCGTATTGAAGGACTGGATATTGAAGTGGTGCCGTTTCATCAAACCATGGAGGTGCCTACATTGCAGCGTTTGGATATTGGTCTGTATCCATTGCCGCTGGACGAACAATGGGTGTATGGTAAAAGCGGATTAAAGGCACTTCAATATATGGCTCTTGGAATACCTACGGTTGCTACCTCCATCGGGGCGAATCTTCGAATAATAGAAAATAATGAGTCGGGATTGTTGGTAACGAGTAAAGAAGAATGGTTATTTGTGTTGAAGCAATTGCTGGACGATTCTCAAATGCGAAAGCGAATCGGTTTAAATGGAAATAAAAAAGTAGTAGCTGAATATTCGATCCATGCGAATAAACATATCTATTTGAAAATACTAGATTCGGTTTTCTAAAGAAGGATTACTTTTTGAAAATATTTTTTTGATTTTCAATTTGCTCGCAGTGGTATTTTCCTGCAAGGTATACAACAAAAGGATAGCAGCAATGTAAAAAGGATATCCTTGTATTTTGTAACGCACAAGGCTTCCGAAATTATATGTTGTAACCCCTACAAAAAAAGAGAAGATCAATCCAAACAATAAAAAGAATTGAAGATTCACATCTTTTGCCAATACATCAATCGTGTTTTTTAATTTTCTTTTCTGAAAAAGTCGAAATGTGATGAAAATTAATATAGACGATTCTATTGCCGAGAGCAGCATGATCGGATTTCTGGATTCCCACAAATAAGGCCTGAACAGCGATACATTTATTGCTGCAGGTATTTTTAATATATAAGCCATCAAGCCATCATCCATATCACCCAGGTCATAGGTAGAACCTTCTGTTTGTAAGGAGACAGAGTGAACATAATTGCGCTGTACTTTAGCTGTCTCCAATAATTTCCCGCTTGAATAACGTTCTTTTTGCGCTCCAAGCTGAGTAACCAATACATAACTGACAACCAAACTCAATACAATAATAAACGGAGCAATCATGGCTCTTAAAATGCGATTCTGGATATAGGTTTTATATTGTTGTGTAACCATAAATGAAAAGCAAGGGGCATATGCCAGCAAGATATAGATCTTAATAGTTAATATAATATAACCTGTGAACAGGATGTAGAATACATAGCTAAGTTTGAATTTATTCTGAATAAATATTCTGAATAAATAATAATGAGAAATGCATAAGCATGAAAAACAAATAGTGTCCTTTAAAATGCCGCTCCCCCATACAATCAAGCTGGGTGCTGCAAAAAAAGCAATTACAATTGTTTGTTTATGGTCCGGGTATAGCTCAAACAATAAAGTTACCAATCGCCAGATGCACCAGAACGAAATGAAACTAAAAAAGAATGTAGTAACCAAATACGAATTGAATGAAAACAAATTAATAAATGCAGTAATTTTTAAAACAATCAATGTATCCGGAGCATTGACGTAGTTCATATGCAAGAAAAGATTTTTCAGTTCGGTATCATTACCTGTCGGGGAATAGAAAAAGATTCTCAGGATACTTTCCGGGTGTTCAAAAATAAGATTGGCAAATATTCGGCCTTCATTATAATAGGTTCCGATATCCCCACCTTTGTAGTAGAAGTTGAAAATCAGTGTAACAAACAATCCTCCAAACACTTTAAGCGACAACCCAAAATACACGTATTTTTGAATGGTTTGGTCTTTGTAAATCAGTTCAACGAGAATTCGCGTGGCTACAAAAAATAAAAAAATGTAAACTGGCAGCAATATATATTCGTAAGGGCTGATCAAATTCTTTCGAATTGATAATTCGAAGATAGAAAGTTTTTGAAAATCGTCCATTAATTCTTTATAGAGCCACCATTTATATTCTTGAAATTAACGAATTAATTGTATCTTGACCAATAAATTCAGCGACAATGAGCATTAAATTAGATTCTATCGATAAGAAAATCCTTGAGATTCTTCAAGCGAATGCTAAAATCACCAATTCACAATTGGCAACTGAGATTGGCTTGTCTCCGGCTCCTACTCTTGAAAGAGTTCGAAAACTGGAAAATATGGGTATAATCAAAAGTTATCACGCTGAAGTTGAACGTGAATTATTAGGCATTGGTACCGCTGTATTTGTTTCTGTGTCCTTATCCGGTCACAAAAAACATCAGATCATGTCGTTTGTTACTCAGATGAATGAAATACCTGAAGTGGTGGAATGCCACCATATCACAGGTTCCGGAGATTTCTTATTGAAAATTCTAGCGAAAGATATTAACTCTTACCAAAAATTAATTTTAGATAAATTGGTAGATATCGAAGAAATCGGAAACATGCAGTCAATGGTTATCCTGTCAACATACAAGGATTCCAAAGTAATGCCTATTTCTTAGCTTTACGCATCCGTTCAATACCTTCGTTGCAATTTCTTGTTACTTCATTGATTGTGGCCGAATAGGTTTTTTCATCTAATTTTTTAACCCGTTGAAGCGCATTTTTGTAATAGGCTTTTGCCCGGTCAGTATAACCTAATTTTTCATACAAAATACCCAACTGACATGAAGCCAATGAATAGCTGTATACCGCTGCATTGTCGCCTTTGTCTTCGCCAAGTTTAATTACTTTTAAAAAGTATTTTTCTGCTTCCGAATGATTCACTAAACGTGTTTCGATTAAGCCCAAATAATAATATGCTGAAAGCGAATATCCCATTTTGGCCATATCGCCGGACTCGGCAAATACAGAGGTTTTCAGTAAATAAAATTTAGATTTTTCCAGCTCACCTTTCTCATATAAAATTCTTCCTAAAAAATAACTTGCATATCTGCCTGTGTTTTCTTCATAGCCAGGCATGGCAATGTTTACCTTATAGTTAATGTCGTAACAAATTTTTTCGCATTCTGCATAATGACCCATGTCCCACGCTGCACGGGCGTACACACGCTGAAAATAAGGATTGTCAGGAAATGTTTCATTCAAATGTTTTGCATAGGGATAAGCCGCTCTTGGCTTATTCTCTTCGTTATTGTAAATGCGCATCAGAAAATATTGCGCTTCAATACGAGTGTAAAATGCGCTGTTTGCACATTCCGTAAGTTGCGACAAACCTACACTTTTACTGCCTTTGGGGAACATGCCTATTAATGGCTTTAACAACGGATATTCTTCTTTCATCCATTCAGCATAGTAATTAAAAATACCTTCACCGAATAAAAACTCCGGACTCATATCGCCCTTGCCTTTTGTATAGGTAAGATAATGCAGTGCACTTTTTCCTTGAAACGCAGCTTTAACATATCCATTGTGTTCTGCAAAATATCTACCTTTAAAACCATGTGCAGCACAAAGAAAAAATGCAGCTTCAATATTTTTATCATCTTCATCAAACAGGGCTTCTCCTTTTTCAATAGAGAGATCTATATATTTCAGAAATTCTTTTTCATATGTATCTTCAAAAGGTTTTGTATCATTATAGGGCATCATCTTCCAGAAATTGCTCAAGCCCATTAAAAAGTAAGGCATCGGATGTTCCGGATATTGGGTTTGGAGATATGAAAAATATTCTTCTGCTTTATCAAATTTAAAATTATACATGTTGTTGATGGCATCTGTAGCTTCCAGTTGAATGGAGTTGTTCGACAACAACATCTCTTCGTCGTCTTGTGAGAAACAACTTAAAGATGCTAAACATGTAATAAATAAAAACAGATACCTTGTCATGTAAATTTTACTATTCAAAATCATTGTATAATTTTAACGAAACAAATGTACATTTATTCCTTTGAGCAATTAATATACCTATGCAACTTTTAAAAGAATTGTGTTCTATACACGCACCTTCAGGGAATGAAGAACCGCTAAAGGATTTTATACTTGATTACATACGTAAAAACGTAGGTCAATGGTCACATAAACCAACGATATATCACGATGGAGATTTGCAGGATTGTATTGTGCTTGTATTTGGCAAGCCACAAACAGCAATCTTTGCGCATATGGACTCAATAGGTTTTACAGTTTCATACAACAATCACCTGCATCCGATCGGTTCGTCATCTGCGAAAGAAGGATATCAATTGGTTGGAAAAGATTCTAAAGGCGAAATTCGCGGAACATTAAGAATTGTTGAGGAAGAATGGATTGTTGAAGCGGGCCGCATCATTGATAGAGGGACGGAATTGACATTCGCTCCCAATTTTAGAGATGAAGGCGATTACATACTGAGTCCATACCTGGATGATCGTTTGGGCGTATGGACAGCCTTGGAAGTGGCGAAAACGTTGGAAAACGGAATCATTGCTTTTACCTGTTGGGAAGAACATGGCGGAGGCTCTGTAGCGTATCTGGCACGCTGGATCTATGAGACGTTTCAGGTAAAGCAGTCGCTGATCTGCGATATCACTTGGGTGACAGATGGCGTGGAAGCCGGCAAGGGTGTTGCCATTTCGATGCGCGACCGCATGATCCCACGTAAAAAATATGTAAATCAGATTATTGAATTGACGAAGCAAACGACTATTCCGTTTCAGTTGGAAGTGGAAGGAGCAGGCGCCAGCGATGGACGTGAATTGCAGCTTTCGCCCTATCCCTGGGACTGGTGTTTTATTGGCGCACCTGAAAAAGACGCTCATACACCAAATGAATGCGTTCATAAAAAGGACATTGAATCCATGGTGGCGTTGTATAAGCATTTGATGGAAAAAATGTAAGTCTGAACCATTGATTAAGCTGATTTAACTGATAGAAAATGATGTTGGATTAATACAAAATAAATTTCAATGTGATTATATGCTCAACATTACATCGAATACTCATAAAAATCATAGAAATCACATAAATCCTGGTTCAGACATCTTACCCTTTCACCGAAAAAGCGTATTTTTGTAACTTCAAAAGAATAAAAAAGAATTAATATGTTGAATATTGTCTTATTTGGCCCTCCGGGAGCAGGTAAAGGAACTCAAAGTGAAAAATTAATTGCTAAATATAAATTAGCGCATCTATCTACCGGTGACATTTTTCGCGATCACATTTCGCGTAAAACCGAACTGGGAGTGAAGGTGAAAGAATATATCGATAATGGTTTATTAGTGCCCGATGAAGTTACTGTTGGAATTTTAAAAGCTGCTATCGAAGCAAATGCCGGAGCAACCGGTTTTATCTTTGACGGCTTTCCAAGAACCGTTCATCAGGCAGAAGTGCTGGATGGAATGTTAACTACATTGAATACAAAAATTCATTCTGTGATTGCCTTAGATGTGAATGAAGATGAGTTAAAAAAACGCATTGAAATTCGCAGACAAACTTCCGGCCGTGCCGATGATGATGCAGAAAAAGTATTGAAACGCATCGACGAATATTTTCAGAAAACCATTCATGTATTGCCATACTACGAAGCACAGGGCAAGGCTGTGAAAGTACAAGGCATTGGCGAGATCGAAACAATCTTTACAGCAATCTGTAAAGCGGTAGATTCAGCAAAATAATAATTCATTTATATCACGACACAGATTGAAATATATAGTTTTCAATCTGTGTTATTCATTTCACCTGGTTAAGCGTTAAGCATTCAGCTTTTCGCCTTTAGCTTTAAGCAAAAAAAAGTGGCTTCATCCAACTTTATAGATTACGTAAAAGTATGCTGCCGCTCCGGTAAAGGGGGCGCGGGTGCTACACATTTTCGCAAGGAAAAACATACACCGCTTGGTGGTCCGGATGGCGGAAACGGCGGCCGTGGAGGGCACATTATATTGAGAGGTAACGTTCAGTTGTGGACCTTACTGCACTTGAAATACACCAAACACATTATGGCCGAAGATGGCGAACGTGGTGGCACAAACAGAGCATCGGGAGCACAAGGTAAAGATCAGATTGTAGAAGTACCGCTGGGTACCATAGCACGTGATCCGGAAACAGGTGAAAAGATTGCAGAGATCACGGAAGACGGGCAGGAACTTATTCTGATACCGGCAGGTAGAGGTGGTTTGGGTAACGAACAATTCAAAACATCAACAAACCAGGCACCTCACTATGCACAACCGGGAGAACCGGGTATAGAGGCATGGGTGGTTCTGGAATTGAAAGTATTGGCTGATGTTGGTTTGGTTGGTTTTCCAAATGCCGGAAAATCTACATTGCTATCGAAAGTATCTGCTGCAAAACCTGAAATTGCAGACTATGCGTTCACCACATTGGTGCCGAATTTAGGTGTTGTAAAATACCGCGACTATCGATCGTTTATCATGGCCGATATTCCGGGTATTATTGAAGGCGCTGCAGAAGGCAAAGGCCTTGGGATCCGCTTCCTGAGACACATTGAACGAAATTCAATTTTATTATTTTTAATAGCTGCCGATTCAAAAGATATCCGTGCTGAATATGAAATATTATTGAACGAACTTCAGAAATACAATCCGGAATTGCTGCACAAAGATCGTATTCTTGCGATCTCAAAATCAGACATGCTGGACGATGAATTGAAAGAGGAAATTAAGAAAGAACTTCCTAAAGGAGTCCAGACCGTATTTTTCTCTTCTTATTTAAATCAGGGATTAACGGAATTGAAGGATTTATTATGGACAACCATGAATAAACCTAAAAATGACTTCATGGATTAAAACTTAACGAGTTGGGCGGTGTCATATTGTCAGAAAAATAGCTTGGCAAACTTATTGACAAGCCTTTCTTGTCAATCATATTATAATTATGGCAAACGAAGAAATTAACGAAGATCAATTGGATAATTCTGCTGAAAAAGAAGTAGTTGCAGAAACTGCGGAAAAGGCACCAGAATTGACAGAATTAGAAAAAGCAACAGCTGATGCGGCTGATTGGAAAGATAAATATGTCAGATTGTACGCTGAATTTGACAACTACAAAAGACGTACAAGCAAAGAACGCATCGATTTGTTGAAAACAGCAAACGAAGATTTGATGAGCAGCTTAATTCCGATCATTGATGATTTTGATCGTGCATTAAAAAACATTCCTGCTACAGAAGAAACAAAAGTATTACGCGAAGGTGTTGAATTGATTCATAATAAATTCAATAAAACACTTCAGCAAAAAGGCCTTACTGCTATGAATGCGCAAGGCGAAGTTTTTGATACGGAGTTACACGAAGCGATTACTCAGATACCTGCACCAACACCGGATTTGAAAGGTAAAGTAGTTGACGAAGTTGAAAAGGGATACCTTCTTGGCGAAAAAGTAATCAGATACGCGAAGGTTGTTATTGGAGCTTAAGAAATGGCAAAGAGAGATTATTACGAAGTACTGGAAATTTCTAAATCAGCATCTGCGGACGAGATAAAAAAAGCGTACCGTAAATTGGCGATTAAATATCACCCGGATAAAAACCCAGACAATCCGGCCGCTGAAGAAAAATTCAAAGAAGCAGCGGAAGCATATGAAGTATTAAGTTCGCCTGAGAAGAAACAGCGTTATGATCAATATGGTCATCAGGCTGCAGGCGGCGGCGGTTACGGTGGTGGCGGAATGAATATGGATGACATATTCTCTCAGTTCGGCGATGTGTTTGGCGGAGGCGGTTCTCCATTTGAAAGTTTCTTCGGTGGCGGCGGTTCAAGCCGTGGCAGAGGCGTACGTAAGGGAAGCAATCTTCGCATTAAGTTGAAATTGAACTTAGAAGAAATTGCGAACGGTTGTGAAAAGAAAATAAAAGTGAAGCGCCAGGTTGCCTGCGACGAATGTAGCGGCACAGGAGCTAAAAATAGTTCGGTACAGAAGTGTGGTACATGTAATGGAACCGGCCAGGTTAAGAAGGTAGTAAATACCATGCTTGGCCAAATGATGTCTGCAGTGACATGTTCAACTTGTAGCGGAGAAGGTACGATCATTAAAGATAAATGTACCTCATGTCACGGACAAGGTACAATTGAAAAGGAAGAGACCATTACAATCAAAATTCCTGCTGGCGTTGTAGACGGTATGCAATTGTCGATGAGTGGCAAAGGAAACATGCCTCCTAGAGGCGGCGTTGCCGGCGACTTATTGATCTTGATTGAAGAGATCGAAGACGAATTATTAAAGCGTGATGGCTTAAATATTATTTATGAACTATATGTAACGTTCTTTGATGCCGTGTTTGGAACAAGCATTGAAGTACCTACGGTAGATGGTAAGGTTAAAATTAAAATTGAACCGGGTACACAAAGCGGCAAGATTTTACGCTTGCGTTCAAAAGGTTTAAAAGACGTAAACAGTTATCAGAAAGGTGATCAACTGATTTATGTGAACGTGTGGACTCCGCAGGAACTTACAAAAGAAGAAAAAGAAATTTTATCATCGATAAAAGATTCAGAAAGCTTCAAACCAAATCCGGGCAAGAATGATAAGTCGTTCTTTGAACGCATGAAAGAATTCTTTTAATAGAAATTATTAATACAGTATTTGAAAGTCCTGCCGATCCCGATCCCGATAGCTATCGGGATCGGGATCGGCAGGACTTTTTTATGCGTATAAATCAAAGAGTTATAAAATTACAATCGATTTTTAGTTATTTAACAAAATCTGCCGAATTAACTATCCTTTTGTTCCCGAAAAACCTTAAAAAACACTATTTTTGCAAGTATTTTTATTAAGATAATACCAATACTATGAAAGTGTTAAAGTTTGGCGGTACCTCTGTAGGTTCTGTAGAGAGCATCCGTAAAGTCGCAGAAATTCTTTCTTCTTATAAAAAGAAGGAAAAGTTTGTAGTTGTTTTTTCTGCTATGTCAGGAATAACAAATTTATTAGTTGAAGTAGGTCAGAAGGCATCCGCTACGGATATTTCATACCAGCAGATTTTAAAGACGATTGAACAGAAACACGTAAGCACGGCAAAGACATTAATTGATGTTAAGAATCAAGGTAAAGTTATTGCACAGCTTAAATTGGTATTGAACGAACTTCAGGATTTATTGCAAGGTGTTTACTTATTGAAAGAATTATCTCCGCGCTCGAACGATTTGGTATTGAGCTTTGGCGAGCGTCTTTCTTCGTACTTGGTTTCAGAATTCTTAAAGCAGGAAGGTGTTGACGTTACGTTCTTAGACGCGCGTAAAGTAATTGTTACAGACAATGGTTTTGGTTCAGCGAAAGTTGATTTCAAAAAAACAGACAAAGCAATCAAAGATTATTTCAAAGATGTTAAGTCGAGTGTGGTAACTACAGGCTTTATCGGTTCAACGGAGAAAGGTGAAACAACAACATTAGGTCGTGGAGGTTCTGACTATACAGCTTCTGTATTTGGTGCTGCGCTTGATAGCGAAGGCATAGAAATATGGACAGACGTAGACGGTATCATGACTGCTGACCCACGCAAAGTAAAACGCGCGTTCACACTTCCGCAGGTTTCATACATCGAAGCAATGGAAATGTCGCACTTTGGCGCGAAGGTTATTTATCCGCCAACGTTGCAGCCGGCATTCAAAAAAAATATTCCGATCTGGATTAAAAATACATTCAATACTGCATTTGAAGGAACATTGATCAATGCGAAAACAAGTGTAACCGATCATTCTGTAAAAGGTATTTCATCCATTGAAAACATTTCAATGTTGAACTTAACCGGAAGCGGTATGGTGGGTGTGCCAGGTGTGTCAGGACGTTTGTTCGGTGCATTGGCAAGAAATCTTATCAATGTAATTTTAATTACACAGGCATCGTCAGAGCATTCAATCTGTTTTGTGATCGACTCCAAAGAAGCTGTTAAAGCGAAAGCTGCAGTAGATGAAGAGTTTGAACATGAAATCAAAGCAGGTAAAATAGATAAGCTTCATGAAAAAGATAATTTAGCAATTGTTGCAGTAGTAGGTGATAACATGCGTCACACACCGGGCATTGCAGGTAAATTATTTTCTTCATTAGGAAAGAACGGTATCAACGTTGTTGCAATCGCACAAGGTTCTTCAGAGATTAACTTGTCTGTAGTGATCGGCAAAGAAGATCTGACAAAAGCATTGAATGTTATTCATGAATCATTCTTCCTGAGTGATGTAAAAACAATCAACGTATTTGTTATTGGTGTTGGTTTGATCGGTAGTGCTTTGTTGAAGCAGTTGCAGAAACAAGGTGCATATCTTTTAAAAGAAAAAGGATTTAAGATCAACGTGGTTGGTTTAGCAAACAGCAAGAAAATGCTTATCAATGAAAATGGTGTAGCATTAACAAGCTGGAAAGAAAAATTAGAAGAGCAAGGTGAGAAGGCAAACTTAAAAGAGTTTGTAAAACGCATGGTTGATTTGAATCTTCGCAACTCAATTTTTGTTGATAATACATCAAACAAAGATGTGGTTTCATTCTATCATAATATTTTAGATGAAAGCATTTCTATTGTTACACCAAACAAACTTGCAAATTCAGGCTTGTTTAAGGATTACAAAAAGCTTCAGGAAACTGCTTTTAAGCGTGGCGTGAAGTTGATGTATGAAACAAACGTTGGTGCAGGACTTCCAGTGATTAATACGTTGAACGATTTAAAAGATAGTGGCGATAAAATTATTCGTATTGAAGGGGTATTGTCAGGCACACTATCATATATCTTCAACAATTTCAAAGGAGATAAAAAATTCAGCGACATTGTTAAAGAAGCAAAGGAAAAAGGATTTACGGAACCGGATCCAAGAGACGATCTCAATGGGAAAGATGTTGCACGTAAGATCTTGATCTTGTCACGTGAAGCAGGGTTCAGTTTAGAGTTTGATGATGTAATTGTTGAAAATATTCTTCCTGCTTCGTGTCTAAAAGCAAAAACGGTTGAAGAATTCTTCGTTGAATTAGAGAAAAACAATAACGTGTTTTCTAAGAAACGCGACGAAGCAGATAAAGTAAACAAAGTATTACGCTTCATTGCAAAACTTGAAAACGGTAAAGCGGAAGTGAGCTTACAAGCAGTTGATGGTACGCACCCATTCTTCTCGCTTTCAGGAAGTGACAACATGATTGCATATACAACAGAAAGATACAAAGAGAGACCATTGGTGATCAAAGGTCCTGGAGCCGGTGCAGAAGTTACTGCAGCAGGTGTGTTTGGAGATATCATCCGTATCAGCAATTACCTAAAAGGGTAAAAGTTTTAAGTTCTAGGTTTTAAGTTTTAAGAAGTTCTAACATACCATGTATGTTAATTTTTAAAATCTTAAAACTTAATACATAAAACTTAAAACTTATTTAATATGAAAGATAGTATAAAAGTATTTGCCCCTGCTACTGTAGCCAACGTTTCGTGTGGTTTCGATGTGCTGGGCTTTGCTGTAGATAATCCCGGCGACGAAGTACTTCTTCGCTTATCAGATAAAAAAGGCGTACGCATTACTTCGATTACAGGAGATGGCGGACGCTTGCCAAAAGATGCCGAAAAAAATACCGTTAGTATTTCTATACTTCGTTATTTAGAAAAATTAGGTATCGAACAAGGAATTGAAATTGAACTGACTAAGAAAATGCCGTTGGGGAGTGGATTGGGTTCAAGTGCTGCATCTACGGTTGCTGGCGTGTATGCGATCAATCAATTGCTAGGCAATAAAATGGAAGTGAAAGATCTTCTTCCGTTTGCAATGGAAGGTGAATTTTTGGCTTGCGGTTCAGCACATGCAGATAACGTTGCGCCATGTTTGTATGGTGGTTTTGTATTGGTAAGAAGTTATGATCCATTAGATGTGGTTAAACTTACTGTTCCATCAAATTTATATGCAACCATTATCCACCCACATGTTGAAGTGCAGACAAAAGATGCGCGCAACATACTTCCAAAACAAATTCCATTAAGTTTAGCTGTTGCTCAGTGGGGTAATGTAGGCGGTTTGGTTGCAGGCTTGCTAATGAACGATACAAGTTTGATCGGTCGTTCTATGCAGGATCTTATTGTTGAACCTGCACGTTCGGTATTGATTCCCGGATTTGATGATGTGAAAAAAGCTGCATTGGATGCTGGTGCATTGGGATGTTCTATCTCTGGTTCGGGTCCTTCGATCTTTGCATTGAGTACAGATCAAGAGACAGCTAACAAAATCGGACAGGCAATGAAAAAAAGCTTTGACGCAATTAATATTGGCACCGATGTATATGTGTCGACGGTAAATCAGCAAGGACCAAAAATTATTTAAGCCGAAGGCTTAAAGCTAAATGCCTAAAGCAAAACAATAAGTTTATTAATTGAAATATTCGCCTTTAGCCTTCAGCTTTAGGCCTTAAGCATAAAAAAATGAAACTATACAGTACAAATCATCAGGTACCTGAAGTAAATTTGAAAGAAGCCGTATTCAAAGGCTTGCCGGATGACAATGGTTTATACATGCCGGAAAGTATTCCGACATTGCCTGCATCTTTTTTTGAAAACATCGACAAACTTTCGTTTCAGGATATTGCTTTTGAAGTATGCAAAACATTGATCGGTGATGAAGTTCCTGAAAAGGAAATCAGAAGCATTGTTGACGATGTATTGACCTTTGAAGCGCCGGTTATAAAGGTTGAAGACAATATTTATGTGCTTGAATTATTCCATGGTCCGACGTTAGCATTTAAAGATTTTGGCGCACGTTTCATGGCGCGGTTAATGTCTTACTTCTTACAAAAAGAAAAGACGGAGATTATGATTCTGGTTGCAACTTCCGGAGATACAGGTAGTGCTGTGGCGCAAGGCTTCTTAGACAAGGCAGGCATTAAAGTAACAATTCTATATCCAAGCAAAAAGGTAAGCGATCTTCAGGAGAAACAACTTACTACACTTGGCAAAAATATCACAGCACTTGAAGTGTTGGGTACGTTTGACGATTGTCAGCGTATGGTGAAACAAGCGTTCTTAGATAAAGAAATTACATCGAAGATCAATTTGTCTTCTGCAAATTCTATTAACATTAGCCGATTGATTCCACAGTCGTTCTACTATTTCTATGCGTATGCACAGGCTAAGAAATTAGGAAAGAAGGTTGTATTCTCTGTGCCAAGCGGCAACTTCGGAAACATTTGCGGCGGTTTGATCGCGAAAAAAATGGGCTTGCCGGTTGATATGTTTGTTGCATCAACAAACGTAAACGACATCATGCCGAAGTATATCAATACAGGTGTATTTGAAGCGAAGCCTTCTATAGCAACAATCAGCAATGCAATGGATGTTGGAAATCCAAGCAACTATCCGCGTGTGATTGAATTGTATGGTAAAGATATTAACGCCTTGCGGAAAGATGTGGTTGGTAAAGCATATACAGATGAGGCAACCGCTGCAGCTGTTAAGTCCGTGTACAAAGCTACAGGATATGTAATGGATCCGCATGGAGCAGTCGGTTATTTAGGCTTGAAAGAATATTTCAAAGAGAGCGGTAAAGATGCTACAGGTATTTTCTTAGCAACGGCACATCCCGCAAAGTTCATTGAAGTAGTAAACGACATCATTGAAAAGGATGTTGAAATTCCGGCACGCTTGCAGGAAGTTGCAAACAAAAAGAAAGAATCGATTGTGATCGAAAATGATTTTGAAAAACTGAAATCGTTCTTACTTAATAAATAATAAAAAAGCCCCTCAAATCAGAGGGGCTTTTTTATTATTTATTTTCTTTTTCAATTGCATCGATTCCTTCATAACTGGCTTTATCATAGTCCGGATGTTCTAAGCCATCCCAAAATTCCTGGCGCACTTCGGTTGTCATAAAATTTGCTTTCCAGGATGCAAAGGTCATGCTGTCGTAATGCAACGTACGCGTATAATATTGCCTGTTAGTCATTGTGCCATATACAAAGCAAAAAATCAGAAGTAGCCCAATACTGTATTTTATTAAGTTATTTTTTAATTGAAACAGATATGTTAGAAATACTGCAAAACCAATTGCTAAGATCCCATACAAGTCAATCATAGGTCTGCAAGCGAGTCCACCTCCATACCACCAGCACCACCAGGCAAAAATTATGTATGTAAATATTACGAATAGCAGTATCGCGCCTATGGTAAATTGACGAACATATTTATATGATAATATTAGTCCCAGTGTTGCAAAAAATAAAACTGGATTGTAAATAAAACATCCTTTTCTAAAACCGAACAATCCTTGGAATACGTGCGAATTCAGCCAATAAAAACGTTCATTAGTGTAAGACCAAAATAAAAAATGCCCGGTTGCATATTTCCAGTAAGCCATCTGTATGCACAAAATTAGAAATGCAGAAAATGCTATTACGAATAATTGCAAACGACTGCGCAAAAAGAATTGAATTTTGTTTTGCAATTCATTTTTTGAAGATATTCCATAAAAAATAAATACTATTAAAATGATGCAATCAATAGGTCTGACCAGAGTGATTAAACCTAACAATAAACCAATGGCAATACTGTTTTTAATACTTGTTTTTTCATGCCAATTGATTGTTAAATAAATAAATATTGTAATCAAACAGAATAAATAACTGTGAGACATTAATTCAAATAAAGAATAATTAAGAAGATTCGTACTGAAGTAAATACTAAGCAAGGTGAGTGCTGTAACTACATCGGAGAAGTAGCGCAACAAAATTTTGCGTAAGAAAACAAATCCAATAAATGTGTAACAGATATTGGACAAAACTAAAAATAAAGAATAAATCATTGAATAGCCGTTGGGCAAATACATATCTGGTTGCAACAAGGCAATACCATGAGCTACGAGAAAAAAAGGAGCATAAAGTATTGCCAGGCCACAGGACATTTTAACGACACGTTTATTGTCGTCCGTCATATTGGTCCAGATTGTAACCCCTTCCGGTATATCTTTATCTAAAAAAGAAAAAGTTAAATCTTTATAAATAAATAAACCCGGAAGATAGGAATAGTAAGAAATCACATCCCATTCTATAACTGTATTTCTATATCTTTGAACAGTTGCTGTAATATAAATCATTGCGATGGCAATGATGAATAAAGAGATTTTAGAAAAAATGAATTTCATTTATTAGTTACTTTGAAGTAGATTTTTCAGGAAAACAGATGAGATAGTAATGTTCCAAAACCGGGCTAAAATCCATGAATTTCACCTTAGAATTATCCATTGTGTTTATGCTTGGAATATTAACTTCTTTATTTAGTGGTACTATAACAATAAATCCATTTGATAACAGCCAATATAGAGTATTAACCTACTAATTTATGAATTTTTGCTCAATCTGCTATAGTAGCATAGAAAGGGCAATTGAAAGGCAAAAATACAACTCCCTGACTACGAATGGATGTAAAAAAAATGACGATTTTCTTTGTATATTAATTTTTATTCATAACTTTAGTATTCAATTAATTACAATACCATTATGAATACGGGAACAGTAAAATTCTTCAATGAAACCAAAGGATTTGGTTTTATACTAGACAATGCAAGCAACAAGGAAATTTTTGTACACGTTTCTGGATTGAAAGAACAAATTACAAAAGACGACAAAGTTGAATTTGAAATTGTTGAAGGTAAAAAAGGAGTTAATGCAGTAGATGTTAAAAGAATCTAATTACTCACTTGCCACATTATAAAAAAAGGACTTAGTTTTAAGTCCTTTTTTTATGCTTTTAGATCAAAGTCCTGAGGCATTTTTTTGATTGACAAGATAGGGTTGAAGAGGTAAGTTGAAATATTTTTTATTCAGATCGTTTTGATTCCAATTTCGGTAGAAAGGAACGCAAAGGAAAAGTACGGAATCTTTGGTATTAATTTGGTCAGGTTCATTTTTATCAGTCAGATAGACTGTTGTTTGTTCCTGTTTTGTATTTAATGCAGATCGCAATAACGTTTCTGTCCCGCATGCCCAGGTTGTATAGTTTTGATCAATGTCGTCTTTAAATACCAATAGTTTTTTTGTTGATTGTGAATGCGCAAGATGAATTAAGGTGTCAACATACTCAAGATGATGTTCAAAATAATTTTTTGCTAAATAAATTTTATTGATTCCTCTGCAAAATATAAACAGACAGAAGAGTAGGGCTACCAGCTGTATTTTTTTAGTAGACATAATATCCTGCAAAAATGGGATGGCAACCAAGAAAGATAATGGCATGAAATATTTTTCCATCGCAATGTGACTGTCTCCTTTATTGAAGGTGATGAAACAAATCAGTAGAAATCCTCCTGTATTTAAAGCAAACCAACCCAAAAGAAGCCAATTCTTTTTTACAATGTAGTATGCCGTAATAGCAAAAAGAAGAAGAGTAACAATTAAATACAAACTGAATAAACGCAGTATGAAGAATTTTGTACTATCCAGAGACAGCAGCTGACTTATTAATTCAGGAGTGCTGTTGAGTTGTCCGAATAGATTACCTTCATAAGAAGCACTGCTTGTAAATAGAATCTTTGATGCATAAAGGATGAAAGTAATCAACAGCAAAACAATGATACGGGGATTTTTATATTTTTTGGTATGTAGTAAATAAACGCCAATGATAAATACGATTGAAAAGAATGTCATTGGGTGAAAGAAGAAGCAAATCAGCAATAGGATTGTCGCAACACCTACATAGATAACAGGATGAATCTGCTTCTGCGTTTTTTCCGGATAAAAGAGCCAGGCATAAAATGTTGTGGTAAATAACATTCCAACGGGCAATTCTGTAACACAATAATAAAATGAATCTTGGATACATACTGTATAGAGGAATAAAACAGCTGTACTCGCAACAGTGTTTTTTAATAGATGTGCATTAATGATAAAGACGATATAACCTATCAATACATAAGACAACGAGTAGGTGATCAATACAGTTTTAAGCGGAAGGCCTAGTTTGATTGCTATAAGCGGAAAGGTCTGGACAAGGATCGTACTCCAGCGCCCGGCTTCAATATTATAAGATTCAGAATTAATAAGCTGAAAACATTGATACGCGGAATCGTAATATAAAACACGCTCAGCATAAAAGTATACAGATAGATAAACTAAAAGGAGCATAAAGAAGTGTCCCAATAAGATCAAACAGGTATCCGGATCAATAGGCCTCTTTTTAAAAATATCTTTTAAATTCATTGCGCTTTATCTAAATAGGAGATGGATAGATTTGTTAATTAAGACCAGATGTCTTCAATCTCATGCACGGGAAGTATTTGTTCGTTCATACATTTGAAATGTTTTTTAGGACACGTATTAAAGCCGATTTTTGAACAGGGTCTGCAGCTAAGATCTTGAACCTGCCATAAAACATATTCTGTTTTATAAGGATACATGCCAAACTCCGGAACGGTATTGCCCCAAATAGAAATGATACGTTTTTTCAATGCGGCTGCAATGTGCATTAAGCCGGTGTCATGTGTATATAGATAATTGCTTTGTTCAACCAACGATGCCGATTGATTTAAGTTGTATGTGCCGCAGGTATTTAAAATGTTTTTTGAAGCTGAAAAATGGCTGACGAGTATATCACCCATAGGAGTGTCTTCTTTACCGCCTAATAACAATATCGGAAGTGAGATTTTTTTAATGAGTTCTTTTAACTTCGTTTCGGGTAAACGCTTTGTTGCATGTTGTGCCCCTATCGCAATAGCTACATACCCTTTGCTTCTATATACGTCAGGTAGACTTGCCAGATCTATAATATCTTTTTTCGGAATAAAATAATCTAAACCCCCGCCATCATTTTTTATACCTAATGTATGCATGGTTTCCAGATATCGATCAACAATATGTTTGTCGGGCATTGTTTTAAACTTCCAATTTACAAACAACCACTTCTGTATATTTAATTTGTCAAATGAATAACTCTTAGCCTTGAGCGCCCATTTGATTTTCAGCGTGCGGATATTTTTATGCAGATCAATAACTACATCAAACTTTTCTAGTTTCAGTTCATTGATCAACTCTGTTGTGGATGTACTTAATACATGTACTTTATCAACGTAAGGATTATTTTCTAAAATACTTTTGAAAGTATTCTTCGTTGCATAATGTATTTCGGCATTTGGTAATTGTTTTTTCAAACACCTTATTACAGGCGTTGTTAAAACAATATCTCCAATAGATGAAAAACGAAGAATTAAAATTTTCATAGTTGATATCCCGCGCGATTATTTGCCTTTAGAAGATAACCACGCACTTACTTTGTCTAACGACCAGGCATTAAATGTTTGCTCAACACAAAGCCCAGCTTTACGTGCAACACAGATTCCAAAATGAACATCTGCTAAACCATTTTTCTCGTGCGCATCCGGATTGATGCTTATAATACAGCCTTTGTCGAGCGCATAACCAATGTGCCGCCAATCCATATCCAGGCGCCAAGGATGAGCATTGATCTCAATGATTACATTGTTTGCTGCACAGGCATCTATGATCTTTTTATGATTAATCGGGTAGCCTTCGCGCTTTAACAACAATCTGCCGGTCGGGTGACCAAGCATGGTTGTATGTGGATTTTCAATCGCTGTGATTAAACGTTGCGTTGCTTTTTCTTCCGTCATTTTTAAATTTGAATGGATTGAAGCAACAATGAAGTCGAACGATTTTAATACATCATCAGCATAATCCAATGCGCCATCGTTGAGAATGTCAGATTCAATTCCTTTGAATATTTTTATTCCTGTCAACGAAGCGTTTAATGAATCTATTTCCGCATGCTGCTTACTAACACGTTCTTCGTTCAGTCCATTTGCATAGAAAGCAGATTTGGAATGGTCCGAGATTCCGAAATACGAATATCCTAAGTCAATGCATGCTTTAGTCATCGCCTCAAGCGTATGCTGACCGTCGCTATAGGTAGAGTGGTTGTGGAAGCTGCCTTGAATAGCCTTATCGGTAATTAATTCAGCCAAACGGTTTTCTTCAACAAGCTTTAATTCTCTGTATCCTTCACGTAATTCAGAAGGAATGAACGGCAGGTTTAATGCAGCGTATATTTCTTCTTCTGTAGCAAACGATTTTGCATCAGCAGTATGCAGATACGTTTTTCCGGAAGAAGATTTTAAACGTACATGCCCTGGGCCGGAAGAAAGTTTAAACAACTCCGAGCCGAATCGATCCGCAGTTGTTATATGAATTTCAATAGGAATGTTTTTCTCAGCATATGTGCCTGCCCATCTGTATAAGCCGGATTTAGCAGCGTCTTCTGTAAGATACGATGTTGCTGAAAGTTTTGAAAAAATGATTGCCGCATTTGGAGCTGCTATTAAAAAGGAAAAACGATCGATCGTCTCCATCATTCTGCGCATCTCGCCACAAAGCTGCGTGCTGGCATCAATATCTGTTTTTAATTTTTTCTCCAGTTGAAATGCAAGGGCTTCAACATCGCCGTATAAAAACTTATCAGATTGCTTCATTACAAATTGAAGTACCTGTATAATATTATCCTGTGTCTTTTCTCCAAAACCTTTGAGTTTCGCAACAGAGTTATTCTTACAGGCTTCCAGCAATTCTTCTTTATTGGTGATCTCTAATTCTTTCCAAAGTGTTTTTACTTTCTTTGGACCAATACCTTTGATTTCAAGCAACTCAATAATGCCTTCAGGTGTATTGGCGCGCAAGGCTTCAAGCTCGGTTAGTTTGCCTGTTTGGGTAAGCTCGACAATTTTGGCAGCAATGCTTTTTCCAATGCCTTCCTGCTTTTCAAGTTCGGCAAGAGGAAGTGTAGATAATGAAATTTCAATTTTTTCAATATTAAATCCGGCACTCTGTATCGATCGGACTTTAAATGGGTTTTCATCATGCAGCTCCATAAGAGATGCTGTAAGTGAAAGTATATCGGCAATTTCCTGATTTGTCAAGGACTAAATGAGTTAGATGGAATATGTAAAGATAAAAGTTTTAAGTTTTAAGTTTTAAGTTTTAGGATATAAAGTATTGTAAACCTGTTTTAATCTGGAACTCTAAACTAAATTCATTAATTTTAACGCAAATAATGTATTAAAGTAACTATTCTTAAAACATAGAACTTTGAACATAAAACTTCAATTATGAACTACTGGTTAATTAAATCCGAACCTTTCAAATATTCATTCGATCAATTCATGGTCGATAAAAAAACATTCTGGGATGGCGTACGCAACTATCAGGCACGCAACAATCTTAGAGATATGAAGAAGGGCGACTTGCTGTTGTTCTACCATTCAAATGAAGGGAAAGAAGTTGTTGGTATTGCGAAGATTGTAAAAGAAGCGTATCAGGATCCTACAACAGACGATGCAAATTGGGTGGTTGTGGATGTTGCGCCGGTTAAGAAACTGAAAAATCCGGTAACGCTTGAAATGGTTAAAAAAGACAAGCGTCTAGCAAATATGGCTTTGGTTAAATTCATGCGATTATCTGTTCAACCGGTTAAAAAAGAAGAATTTGACATCATTTTAGAATTGGCCGGTGAATAAAAAAATCAACTCTTTCGCCTGCGCTAATCTATAAAATTCTATATTTGTAAAATTTAAAGACAAAGTTTATGTCCAAACGCATTATAATCGACAACGATTTGTTGCAGGTCATGTTGGACCGGCTTTGTCAGCAATTGATCGAGTCCCACGACGATTTCTCCAATACTGTTATTTTAGCACTTCAACCACGAGGCGTAGCTACAGGTCAGCGTATTCATAAAAAATTAGAAAAGGCAACAAAAAAGAAGATCAATCTGGGTTATCTGGATGCAACCTTTTTTAGAGATGATTTCAGAAGCCATGCTGGTCCGTTAAAGGCAAATGCAACAAAGGTTCCTTTTCTGATAGAAGGTAAACGAGTGATTCTGGTTGATGATGTGTTATACACCGGCCGTACGGTGCGCGCTGCGATGGATGCGATGATGGCTTTCGGAAGACCGAAAGATGTAGAATTGCTTGTTTTGGTTGATCGTAAATACAGTCGTGATATACCTATTCAGCCCAATTATGTGGGCAAAGAAGTGATGTGCCTTCAATCCGAAAAAGTGATTGTAGACATCAAAGAAGTTGAAGATAAAAAAGAATTAATCTGGTTAGTAAAGAAATAATAATAAAATGAGCCAACTATCAGTAAAGCATTTATTAGGAATAAAAGATCTTACACCAAAAGATATTGAGCTTATTTTAGAAACAGCAAGTCAGTTTAAAGAAGTCATTAATAGACCCATTAAAAAAGTCCCTTCGCTGCGCGATGTAACAATCGCAAATGTATTTTTTGAAAATTCAACCCGCACCCGTTTATCCTTTGAGTTAGCACAAAAACGTTTATCGGCCGATACAATTAATTTCTCTGCAGCAGCAAGCTCTGTTAAAAAAGGAGAAACCCTGCTTGATACCGTTAATAATATTTTAGCAATGAAAGTTGATATGATTGTGATGCGACATGCAAGTGTTGGCGCACCTCATTTTCTTTCAAAACACATCAGCGCAAATATTATCAATGCGGGCGATGGTACGCATGAACATCCGACGCAAGCGTTACTGGACAGCTTTTCGATTAAAGAAAAACTGGGAAGCGTAGCTGGCAAAAGGGTATGTATTTTTGGAGACATTCTGCATTCACGTGTTGCATTGTCAAATATTTTTGCACTGAAAAAACAAGGTGCAGAAGTGATGGTTTGCGGTCCTGCAACATTGATCCCTAAATTCATTGGTGAATTGGGAGTTAAGGTTGAATTTGATTTGCGCAAAGCATTGTTATGGTGCGACGTTGCAAACGTATTGCGCATTCAGCTTGAAAGACAAACGATCAAATATTTCCCTTCGTTAAGAGAATACGCGCAGTATTATGGAATCAATAAGCAGTTATTGGATTCGTTGAATAAGGAAATTGTGATCATGCATCCAGGTCCGATCAACAGAGGAGTTGAATTGAGCAGCGATGTTGCGGATAGTCAGCATTCCATTATCCTGGATCAGGTAGAGAATGGTGTTGCTGTACGTATGGCTGTAATGTATTTGTTAGCAGGCAATAAGTAATTTGGTCGAAACAGTCATAAGTATTAGTATATGAAAAAGGCATTTTTAATTTTAGGAGCATCAATCATTTTATTTGCCTCATTCAAATTTTCAACCCATGCCGCAGACGTAACCGGTAAATATCAGCGAATATTTGATACTCAGCTTGACGGAGTTTGCACAGGGAAGTTGGATGCATTTGGAATAACGTTAACAATGATGCCGGACAATAGCATAAGCGGTTCTTATTGGGGAATAGACAATAACAGTTTGTTTTTTGGAAATGTACTTGAGCCATCTTTAATACAGTTGACACAAAAAGCTCCTAATGGCTATTATGCAGTTTATAATGGATATCTGGATATAGATGGAAATATCTCTGGCACCTGGATTGATATGAGAGGAGCGAAAGGAGACTTTGTTTTTTTCAAGATTAAATAAGAAGAGAAATTATTTTCTATTAAGCATCAGATTTATAATTGAACATAAAACCGATGTTTTAAAATCTTTTCAGATCTGTTAACTCAAACGACCACTCAGGTGTATCAAGACTTCCGCTTTCAGGAATTTCATACCACGGACTTAGCTCTTTCTCGGAATAATTTTTAACAATGTGAATCTCTTGTGCCGGCATATAACTCTGTGCTAACATAAATACTTTTTTCTTTGTTGCAGGATGTATAGCTACATCCATTACAATCATAGCATGTCCCGGAAAGCCCCCATGAATAAATACATCGCCGCCTTTTATCTGCTCAATGGAAATGGATTTTAATTCTTTTGAAAGCGAATAGGTTCCGCAGTACATAAACACCGTATTCATATATTTTCTGAAACAGGCATGGGATGTGTCGGGCTTGGCGCTTTTGACCCAGGCAACGGCATTTCCTGAAACCTGAGCTCGATACCCCTCTCGCCACTTGGAGTAATAGGCTTTTGTGCCATTGGTGAAAGTAAAAACGATTGAATCATACGCCTTTTTTTGATACAGATATTCAGCCCTCAGACGCATAACCGCGTCTGCACACTGTTGCAGATCTTCGCTGCCAACATCAAATGTCAGTACGGCTGCATGTACCCGCTGATTCACTTTTAATTCACCATTAAAAAGGTGTACAGAAGCACCTTCATCTTTCAATGGAACATTTCTAAGCCAGGTTTCAAATGAACTTTTAGGGGCTTCTTTTCGAACGTATCCTTCCGGACAATCAAACCGTTTAAAGAGAATATTAGAGTTAGTTGAGGCTAATTTATCCGAATGCTGTTCTTTAAATCGATGATTTCGTATATTTACAGTCACTGCGAGACAATATCCGACTACAAGAATACCACAAAGGATTGCTGTTGAAACGATTAGTTTTAATTTCATCTTATTGTTAATGAGTTTGTTAAAATAAATAAAATTCTATGAAAATCATCGTGTATGCTATTGTTGGAATCATAATGCAAAGTATGGTGTCTTGTTACGCTTTACAACAAAATAAAGCGGCAAAAAGTCAGCCTTTCAAACCTCATAAAGAATCTAAAATGAAGCATAAAAAGCATCATTAATTAAACAATAAGATTCAGTATATTTAATTCAATTAGAAGTAAAAGATAAAGTTTCAAAATAACATAACATAATTTTATGAAAAAGGCATTGGCATTCATCCTGGTAGGCAGCATATTCGCAGTAGTGATTTTATCTTCTTGCAGCAGTGGAGCTTCGCAACAATCATGGCACCCTAGAACCGGCAAAAAGCCTAAGGCTGGACATAACAGATAATTTTTTAATACATTGCTTTATACGGAAAGTATAAATTAGATTGTGAAGTGAAAGGAGAGCCGCTATGAAAAAAATAATTGTAGCTATTGATGGATATTCGGCGTGTGGGAAGAGTACTACAGCAAAAATATTAGCAGCTAAGTTGGGTTATGTATATGTGGATACTGGAGCAATGTATCGTGCTGTAGCACTATATTTTATTGAACACTACATTAACTGTACAAACCAAAAAGCGGTAACAGAGGCGTTAACTCAAATTCATATTTCATTTATATATAATCATAAGACTGAATCAAGTGATACGTATCTGAATGGATTGAATGTTGAGAATGAAATCCGGAAAATGTATGTTTCTGAAAAAGTAAGTGAAGTAAGTGCTTTGCCTGCTGTACGTAAAAACCTGGTAGAACAACAGCAGAAACTTGCCCGCAAAAAGGGAGTTGTTATGGATGGTCGTGATATTGGCACACATGTATTTCCAAATGCAGAATTGAAAATATTCATGGTGGCAGATATGGAGGTGCGTGCATATCGCAGACAGCAGGAATTATTTGCTCGTAAGCAAATTGTAGACCTTGCAGATATTATTGCAAATATCGAGAGCAGAGACCTCATGGATACAACCAGAGAGGAATCGCCGCTGAGGAAAGCTGCAGATGCATATGAGATTGATACCACTTACATTACGGTCGAAGAACAGGTTGATTGCATCATGAATATTGCTGTTGGAAGGATGATTGAACTTGAATACCGAGTAGAAGATATTTAAATAGTCTTATTAAGAAACCAAACAGCTTTGAATACTGTTCAATGAGTAGCTCAAAGTTTAGTAGAGATAAATATGGAAATTACCATCGACAAAAATTCCGGGTATTGTTTTGGAGTTGAATTCGCTATTCAGATGGCGGAGGATGAAATGGCTACAGGCGAACCATTATATTGTCTTGGGGATATTGTCCATAACAGTATGGAAGTAGAACGTTTGGCGGCTAAAGGTCTAAAAATAATCAACCACGATCAATTGAAAGAACTTTCCAATTGTAAAGTTCTGATCCGTGCACATGGCGAACCTCCTGAGACATATCAACTAGCTCTTGATAATAATATTGAATTGGTAGACGCATCGTGTCCGGTTGTGTTGAAATTACAAAACCGTGTTAAAGCTTCGTTCGATTCAATTGATTCAAAGGATGGACAGATTGTAATATACGGACAGCATGGTCATGCTGAAGTTATTGGGTTGACTGGGCAAACAGGCGATAAAGCAATTGTTATAACAGGTGAACAGGATTTAGACACGATCGATTTTTCAAAACCAGTTACCCTGTATTCTCAAACAACAAAAAGTACTCAAGGCTTTTATAAAATGAAAGACTTGATTGAAGAACGTATAAAAGCAGCAGGAGGAACTCCGGACGAAAGCTTTGATTATAATGACAGTATCTGCAGACAGGTTTCTAATCGTGAACCTCAATTGAGAAAATTTTCAAAGGAAGTAGATGTTGTTGTTTTTGTGAGCGGCAAAAAAAGTTCGAATGGGAAAGCACTTTACGGTGTCTGCAAACAAGAGAATGAAAGAAGTTATTTCGTTGAAAATGAAAACGAAATTGAAGAATCGTGGATTCGATCCACAGATAAAATAGGTATCTGCGGCGCTACGTCAACACCCATGTGGCTTATGGAACAAGTGAAAAGCTATATTCAAACACATGCCTGGGCATAACTCAGCCCTGTAATTTACACCAATACCATGAAACTGTTTATTCGCTATTTTATACAAGGATTGTTATTCTGGACGCCTATATTTATCACGGTGTACATCATCTTTTTTATTTTTAGTGTATTTGACAGAATCATTCCGGCCTTATTTAAAGTTGATCTTACTCCAGGTGTAGGTATTGCAATTGTTGTCGCTTTCTTAGTAATTACGGGCGCATTCACTTCTATGCTATTGGTTAAACCAGCTTTTAGTTTTTTAGAAAACTATGTCTATAAAATTCCTTTTATAAATATCATTTATTCTTCATCTAAGGATGTAGTCAGCGCTATTGTTGGTGAAAAAAAACGATTTGATCATCCGGTAATGGTTAAGACGGGCGGCGGAGAGTCTGGAACATTTAGAATCGGATTTGTAACCAGAGAAGAATTTAATGTTAAGGGAATGGAAGAATTGGTTTCAGTTTATTTTCCCCATTCATATAATATATCAGGCAATATCATTTTTGTACATAAAGACAAAGTCTTAACATTGAATATAACAGGGGCAGAGGCAATGAAATTTATTGTTTCGGCAGGTATGACTGGTAATCTGGACGAAAAAGAAGTAGAGTAATTATTGAATTGTTATTTCAATATTTTTTTAATGTTAAGAAAGTTGCCCTTGTTAACATTGGGGTAACAATCCCTTTAAGTTGTATTAACATCATGGTAAAGTTAGGGTAACAGCATTCCTTTACTTTTGTAGCGTAATCAAACTACAAATTTAAAGCTCGTGATGAATACGCTACGTTTTCCAAAATGGTTGACACTTTCAACTATTTTGCTGTTTAGTTCTTTACTTACTTCTTACACATCAAACGCACAAACCGGTTCTGTTAAAGGTATATTGATCGATTCTTCGGCGAACGAATTGGTTTTTGGTGCCATCATAGCATCTCCGGAAAATCCATCTATCGGTGCGCAATCCGATATGGATGGGGTCTTTCTGATTTCCAATATAAAGCCTGGTACATACAACTTTAAAGTATCTTACATAGGTTACAAAGAATATATATTTAAAGATGTTGTAGTTGTTGCAGGACAAACAACAGATCTTGGCACAGTTAATTTAGAATTGGATGCAGATGTTCCAACAATTGAAATTGTAGGGCAGATTTCTACACATACCGAGACTGCAGTAATTGCGGAAGTTCGTGATAAGGAAGAAGTAGTAAGCGGCATGGGGTCTGAGCAAATTTCAAAATCACAAGATAGAACTGCAGCAGAAGTTGTAGGAAGAATTTCAGGCGTTACCATAGTAGATAATAGCTTTATTCTTGTGCGAGGATTAAATCGTCGCTACAACGGTATTATGTTGAATGGTGTGATGGCCCCAAGTTCTGAAATTGATTCAAGAGCATTTGCATTGGATTTAATACCTAGTAACATGATCGATCGTTTATTAGTATTCAAATCCGGATCCGATCAATTGCCTGGTGATATGACCGGTTCTTTGGTTAAATTATATACAAGAAGTATTGTTACTGAAAGATTCACAAACGTTACAGGTTCTCTTTCATATAGAATGAACACGACGTTTACAAATCAATTCGGACAATCCGTTGGTGGCACAGAGTTTTTAGGATTTAATAACAAAAGAGCATTGCCATCTTCAATGCCTGCAAATTTAAATGATGCTTCTGTAATTTACGATCCGGTTGCTCAAGTCAACGCAGCAAAATCATTGACGAACGATTGGAATTTAAAAAATACGACGGTTATGCCTGACTTGCGTTTGGGCTATAATATGGGAAGGTTCTTTTATTTGAATAAAGTAAAAGTGAGTAACATTACTTCGCTATCATATACAAGAACTACACAGTTTTATGAAGCGCAACGCAGCAGAAATTTATACATTACACCTACAGAGTTTAATCCATTGTTCAATTACACCGATCAGGTGTTGCAAAAGAATACGCGTATAAGTGCGTTAACCAACTGGAGTTTCATAATTAATTCCCGCAACAAAATTGAATTCAGAAACTTATTTAATCAGACAGGTTTAAATCAAACAGTACTTAGGGATGGCATCAACAAAAAAGCAGGTTCGTCACCAGCTTCATGGTTTGCTGTAAAGGATAGAGCGTTGTATTATCAGGAAAGGGGTATCTACTCTGGACAATTAGGAGGGACGCATGATTTGGCAAATAACAAAACATCTATAGAATGGACAACTGGATATTCGTATATATATAGAAACGAACCATCATACAGACGTGGAGGCTCGCAAGCTAAATATGGAACAACCGACCTGCAGTTGGTCGTTATTCCTGGTAATGCTACAGATAACGATGCTGCAACGTATGAATCTAAATTGAAAGAGCACACCATTGCGGCAACTGCAGGGGTTGAGCATATGTTAGTAGGGTTAAAAGATAGTGTAAATCATTTTGGATTAAAGGTGCGTGCAGGATTCTACACAGAAAAAAGATCCAGAACGTTTGAATCAAGATGGTTCTCATACATAAAACAAAACCCAAGCACATTTGACAATTCCATTTCAACTCAACCGATCGAAACTATTTTCGACTCTCAAAACATTGCTTATGGCACAGGTTTTATTTTAAGTGAAGGTACCGATGGTACAAATAAATACGATGCGTCCAATGCCTTGTTTGCAGGTTATGTTGGATCAGGGCTTTATTTTACTGATAAGACAGCGATAACATTTGGTTTTAGAGCGGAGCATAATACGCAAAAAATTAATACTAAAAACCAATCGGGAGTAGATTTACATGTAAGTAATCCGATATTAAATGTATTGCCATCATTAGGTGTCAATTACAATTTTACAAAAAAGATGCAGGTAAGAGCAGCCTATGCTACAACACTCAACAGACCTGAATTCAGAGAAATTGCGCCATTTGGTTTTTATGATTTTGAGAACAATTGGAAGGTGAATGGCAATCCGAATTTAAAAAATTCTGTTGCGCAAAATGTTGATTTGCGTTGGGAATTATACCCTTCAGCTGAACAAGCGATCACAGTAGGAGTATTTTATAAAAACATTGCAAATCCGATTGAGTTTTATGTGCAGCCAATCGGTGGGCAAGATCAAAATTTTTATTATGACAATGCACCTAAAGCAATTTGTTATGGTTTGGAAGTGGAGGTTAGAAAAACACTTGGATTTTTAGCGCCAACTTCAAATTTAGCTAAACGTTTTACTGTGGTATTTAATGGTTCGTTAATTAAAAGTGAAGTGAATTTAAATAGTACGGTAAGTGGGCAAGCAAGCAAACGTCCAATGCAAGGACAATCACCTTATGTGATCAACGCAGCATTATATTATGCAAATGTTGAAAAGAAAATTCAAGCAAATATTGTATACAATGTTTTTGGAAACAGATTATTTGGCGTTGGCGATGCTAGTTTTGCGACAATTTATGAAATGAATAGAAACACCTTGGATTTTACAGTAACTAAAGGCATAACAGAAAAATTGGAAATGAAATTTGGGATACAGGATATCTTAAATGCGAAGTACCGATTAGTGGAAGATTCAAACCGGGATTTTAAAATCGGCAGTGGTGATCAGACAATCTCTACTTATAGAAAAGGTACTTATTTCACGTTAGGTGCTAGTTACAAATTCTGATTTTTATATAAATGTATTGTTTTGAAAGGCCCAGAAGAATACTCTTCTGGGCCTTTCTATGTGATGACAATGTTAAGCATCTACAGACTTACATGATTATTTACTAAACATTAGCTAACATTTTAGTAATACTGGCAAGTTACTTTTGTTGAAGAAAATAAATGACAAACTAATATGAAAAAAGTAATTAGATTAATAATGGTTGGTGTTTTAGCGACAGCTACATTAGCTGGATGTAAGAAAGATGATCCAGCTACTACTCCAACAGCACCAACAGAAAACGTGTTGTCTGGAAATTTAGAAACAATGACTTTAGACGCAAGTAAAGTATATACGTTAAAAGGTCTAGTGTATGTAAATAATGGTAAAACATTAACTATTCCTGCGGGCACACTTATTTTAGGCGATAAAGCCTCCAAAGCTTCATTAGTAATTAACAGAGGTGGTAAATTAATTGCAAATGGTACGGCTTCCAAGCCGATTATATTTACTTCTAGTGCACCTGCACCATATAAAAACTACGGTGATTGGGGCGGTATTGTAATTTGCGGTAAAGCACCGAACAACCAAGGTACTGATATTACGGTTGAAGGCCCAACAGATTTCTCTGTAACAACGGGCAACGGTATTTATGGTGGTACAGACGAAGCAGATAATTCAGGTTCTTTGTCTTATGTGCGTTTAGAATTTGGCGGGATTGTTTATTCTCCAGATAAAGAAATTAATGGCTTAACATTATGCTCAGTTGGTAGCGCTACAACAATCGATCACATTCAAGTATCTTACTCTGGTGATGACGCTGTTGAATGGTTTGGTGGTTCAGTAAACTGTAAATACTTAGTTCAATATAGAACATGGGATGATGATTTCGATACAGATTTCGGATATCATGGTAATGTTCAGTTTGGTGTTTCTATGAGAGACAGAACAGTTGCTGACGTTTCAGCATCAAATGCGTTTGAATCTGATAACGATGCTACAGGATCTACTAAAACTCCGCTTACAAGTGCTAAGTTTTCTAACATTACAATCATGGGTCCACTTGTTTATGGACAAAGTAATGTGAGTGCTAACTTCGGTGCTGGAATGCACTTAAGAAGAAACACTAACTTGACTGTACAAAACTCAATTATTGCTGGTTACCCTACAGCTGCTAATTTTGACAAATACAATACAACAGTTGCAAATTTTGTAAAAAACAACTTATATGGTTCTTGGAAAGCTGCAAACTCTTCTAATGCAAATGGCGCATTGTTTACTGCAGGTAATAACAATGACACAACAGGTTTCTGGGCTGCAAATAAATTTGCAGCAGTTTCTTCTGCAACTTCTGCAGCTCAAATATTTGACTTTACTGCAAACACAGGTGGTTTACCAGATTTGTCTTCTGGAAATGCAACACAAGTTTCAACTTCTAAAGGTTTAACAGGTGCTAGCTTTACAGATTTGCCAGCTCCATTCTTTACTACAACTACATACTTAGGTGCAATGGGTACAACTCCTGATGCAGCTTGGGATTGGACTTCAGGTTGGTTGAACTTTACTCCTGAATCTACTACATACTAATATCGATTCAACGAATAGATATAATTAATAGCAAATCAACGCTGGATTTTCCAGCGTTGATTTGCTATTAATATTGAATATTAAATTAAGACTCTGTTTAAAATAATTTACTAATGAAACAATTTATTGTATGCCTGATAGCTCTGGCAGCACTTACAATTTCCTGTTCAAAACCTGCATTAGATTTGAATCCTGATTCTTATTTGTCAAAAGAAGAACAAACGAATTTTAAAATTGACCTATCAAGATATATTCACAAGTTACCTCCCAGAACAACTATGGAAATGCGTTGGGATTCTTCGGCCTATAGTTATTATAAAAACAATGCCAATATTATAGAGCTAGTTAAGCTCTATAAAGCAGAAAACGACTCTACGTATTATTTTTACATTACACGTATTGCCCCCAGTGTAAGACAAGGCGAGCGTAAAGCTATAGCAGGCAAGTGCAACTACTCGAACAAAAGAATTTCAAACATAGAAGAAATCTTCATTAGTACTATTGAAAGCGTAGAAGTATTGGAAGAGCATGCAGAAGAATTGCTGACAGAAGTAATAAAAACAAATAAGGCTCCCATTCCGAATAAATTGATTGAATGGCCAAACGATTATTTCTATTACAATAAAGGCACCAATCAATGGGATCGCGTTTCCTCTAGGAAATAACCGGACCTTGTTAACAATTCAGTAAAGATTCAATAATATATACTTAGCCGTTTGGTAACATTTGTAATGTACCTTTGATACTGAAAACAGAGCTATTCAATTTTTTAATCTTATGGGCGTCAGACGGACGCCCTTATTTTTTTCTGTTTTCTTGATTATAAAGAAACTTCTATAACAATTAACGATACTAAAAATGCCCTCTTCTTAAATTAAGGAAAGGGCATTTTTCAATAAAACAACTCTTGATTTTACCTTTCAAATAAATCTCTACCCATTTTAAACAATTGTAAAACGATTGCATTTTTTCGAATGCGCAATAAGAATTTATAACTCTCCGAATTTTCGGAATAGTTATATTGTCTTTCATAGAAATTACGTGTACCTGTGCTGTTATGTAATTTTATGAATTCAGAATCGAAAGAGTGAATGTTGTACATCATGATTACTCTATAGCTAGTTTGTAATACAAATATCCCTATTTAGTATTTCGCTATCGTTATGCAAATTCTAACCTATTATTAACGTTGGAGTATGTGTATTATAGAGAAACTGAATTTATAGAGGTGAAAAATCTTAGTTGCTTCCTTTTCAGCAGTAGTATAAAAGGTTGCACGAACATGAAAATATAATATACAAATAGGGAGGCTTATAAATAAAAAAGGTCTCGCATTGCGAGACCTTTTTTATTTATAAAGAGTGTAATAAAATCAATCAGATTAGTTAATGATTATTTTTTCTGTTTTACTAAAATCGCCTTGTTTAATTTTGAAAAGATAAAATCCTGCTGTTAGATCGTTAACAGAGATGGTATTTGATTGTGTTTGAGTTGATATTGTTTTAATCAAAGTACCTTCCATCGAATAAATAGTGATTTCTCCCGCTATATCTGAGCTAGGTAAGTTTATAGTCAAATAATCGTCTGCAGGATTGGGAGAAATAGATAATGTTCCTGTTGAATTGGATGCATCAATATTTCCTATTCTCGCACAATCTGAACCGGCATTAATGAATAGTGAAAAATTGCCAGATGCAATGCCTTTACCTTCAATAACAATGTAATAATAGTTTTCAAACACTTGCCTACCAATTCTTGATAATAAAGTATTAGTGCTTGCATTGTCATTTGATTGTAGCCAGTTCCCATTAGCATCTAATAAATGTATATATGTGTCGAAATCAGTATATGTGGGATCACCCGTAGAGGTGCTAACTTCAAACATTGTACCTTCCCCTTGATAACTGTCATAATAAATTTTGAAATAGATATCGTCACTTGCTTGACCATTTGGTTTATTCGTGCCATAATCGTTACCATAATTATTGGACGTAGAATTGTTATAAATTTGAGTAAATATCATAGGACAAGTATAGAATGAACCCAGGTCAATTGCGTTGGCAAGTGTTGAACCGCATGGACTAACAACGGTTACCGGAACTGTTTTGGTTTGTGGGCATACACCATTTTTAGTACTTGTAACGGTATAGGTAGTGTTAACTGTTGGGGTAGCAATTACCGTCGCACCAGTAGTTGTATTTAAACCAGTTGGAGGTGACCATGAATAAGTTGTAGAGCCAGAAGCAGTAAGTGTAGTACCTTGATTTGGGCAGGATGTTGCAGCTGTGGGAACAACGGAAAGATTATTGGCTTTGGTAACAGAAACTGTTTTAGTACTTGCACAACCATTTGTAGTGGCAGTAACGGTGTATATCGTACTGGCATTTGGGGAAGCATGTACATTATATCCGCTTGAGGTATTTAATCCTGTTGCCGGTGACCAGCTATATGTTGCGCCTGACACACCTGTCGCTGTAAGAGATGCATAGGCAGGACTTGCTGTTGGACAAAAGGAGGTAGCAGGGGATACACTCAGTGCAGTTCGCTGAAACTGAAAAAATTGTGAGCTAACAAAAGATGGGCTTCCGAGAGTAATACTTGAAAATTGTATATATACTTTGCCAGAGTTTATTAATCCCGCAGTTCCATTTACACCATTACTGGTATTGCTTAAAGCAAGAGCATATGTATTGGTATATGTATTTTCGCCTGTAGGAAAAAGAAGATCACTGATAGTTTCAATTGTAATTTTATTTGTTTGTCCGGTGGAAGCATTTGTAAAAATCAAAGTAACGGTTCCAGAAAATTGTTGATTGGTGTTTTTTGTGACTGTATACATAATGCCTTGATTCAATGGATTGTCATTTAAACAAATCATATTGCCATTAGGAGCGCTATAGCTCATTAAATCAGGACTCTGTATGAAAAGATTGATGCCAGTTTGTGCATTGGAAATTAAAAAACCTGCAAGCATTGCCAGTGAAAGAAATAGTTTTTTCATAAAATTTAGCTGTTTAGATTGATTAAAATATTGGTTTAAAATATTTACAAGCTAAAAAACCTAACATTATGAAAAAGTTAAGTAATAGGATTTAGAATTAAGGTTTTAGAGGATTGAATAATGTTAAAAATAATGTCGTATAATTTAATTAGTCAAAAAAAACAAAGTGTTTCGAAATAAAAAAGGGTAACCAAACTGGTTACCCTTTTTTATAATTGTAAACGCTTCAATTATAATTGCGCATCAATTTTTTGTGCTAATACAGATTTAGGAACAACGCCAACTTGTTTGTCAACGATCTCACCTTTTTTCAATACCAACAATGTAGGAATAGAACGAATACCAAACTTAGCTGATACAATTGGGTTCTCATCCACGTTTAATTTTGCAATTACTGCTTTACCAGCATAGTCACCAGCAAGTTCTTCAACTACCGGTCCGATCATTTTACATGGTCCACACCATTCAGCCCAGAAATCTACTAATACGGGTTGATCTGTATTGATTATCTCTTCAAAGTTCGCGTCTGTTATTTCTACTGCTTTTCCCATAATTGAAAATGTGTTAACTGTATACTGTAAACTTAATGAAATTTTAATAAAAATGGTTCCTTATGCACCTATTTTGTAGGATATCCCTTCCAGTTTAGTCAACTCACTCAGAAATACATTATTGGGATCTACTCTATAACTACGTGAGAATGTTTTTACTGTGTGCTCATTCGTGTTTTTTGTCAAGGTTAAATACAACAAACAGCTTCCTTTGTGTTCCGAAACGATCCGGTCAATTTCAACAACCGTAACTGCATTGATTTGATCCAGATTGACACTGATGTTAACGCTCTTGCATAATTTTGCACGAACATCTGCAAGTAATTGTGTAAAGTTAATTTTAAAATCCAGCTCACCTTCACGTCCCCATTTCGGTTTAAGGCTACCTTTCATAAACAGGAATTCACCTATATTTATGAAATGCGCATGTTTTAAATAATCTTCGCCAAATAAGGCTAAATCAAGCGAGCCGCTGTAATCTTCAATAGTAAATAATACAAACGGTTTTCCGTTTTTACTCTGGCGAACATTTACTTTGGTAACAATGCCGGCAACAGTCAGATCCTTGCCTTGCGGACTGCTCATTACATTTTCCAGCGGGCAATTACAGAAATTATCAATCTCTAGTTTGAACTGATCCAACGGGTGTCCGGAAATATAGAAACCAACAATGTCTTTTTCTTTTTTCAGTTTTTCAATATTTCCCCACTCTTCGCACGGAACAATTTTAGGTGGCGCAGGTTTTGCGCTTGAACTATCACCAAACAACGAAGATTGATTGCTGTCGTCTTCTGTTTGAAATGCATTGCCATAACGGATCGCTTTTTCTAAGAAGGTAATGGTTTCGCGTTCTGCAATATTAAAGTACTGTGCTCTATGTAATTCTTTGAAATAATCCAGTGCACCTGCAAGGGCCAACGATTCAAATGTCTTTTTACTTACCGCACGAAGATTCACACGAGAAACAAAATCAAAGAAGTCTTTAAATGGTCCATTTGCTTTGCGTTCTTCAATAATCGCTTGTACCGGACCTTCACCAACTCCTTTAATAGCACCCATTCCAAAACGGATCTGGCCATTATCATTAACAGAGAATTGATAACTACTTTCGTTTACATCCGGACCAAGCACGGCCATGCCCATACGCTGACACTCTTCCATAAAAAAAGAGATCTTGTCGAAGTTGCTCAAGTTATGCGTCAATACAGACGCCATATATTCAGAAGGATAATTCGCTTTTAAATAACCTGTTTGATAAGCAACGAATGCATAACAGGTAGAGTGAGATTTGTTGAAGGCATATTGTGCAAAGGCTTCCCAGTCGGTCCATACTTTTTCACACACTTTCGGATCCAGACCTTTTGCTGCAGCACCTTCAATGAATTTGCCTTTCATTTTGTCCAGCGTTGCACGGTCTTTCTTACCCATTGCTTTACGCAGTACATCGGCATCACCTTTGGTGAAGCCTGCAAGCTTCTGTGACAAAAGCATTACCTGTTCTTGATAAACGGTGATGCCATACGTGTCACCTAAATATTCTTCCATCTCTGGCAAGTCGTAAATGATCTCTTCCTTGCCGAGTTTACGAGAAATAAATTTTGGAATATATTCGATCGGGCCCGGTCTGTACAAGGCATTCATAGCGATCAAATCTTCAAACTTATCAGGCTTTAAATTGATCAAGTGTTTCTGCATCCCTGCAGATTCAAACTGAAACGTAGCATTGGTTTCACCTTTTTGATACAATTCAAATGTTTTTGCATCATCAAGTGGTATGTAATCAATCTCAATTTTTACACCGTGATTTTCTTCGATCATTTTTAACGCATCACGAATGATGGTAAGGGTTTTTAAACCCAAGAAGTCCATCTTGATTACACCAGCATCTTCAATTACTTTACCGTCGAACTGTGTAACAAGTAAGTCCGAATCTTTTGCAGTGAATACTGGGATGATGTCATACAAATCCTTCGGCGCAATGATGATACCTGCGGCGTGAATACCCGTACCACGTACAGAGCCTTCAAGTATCAATGCTTCTTTTAATACATCTGAAGCTAGTGTTCCATCATCATCTAGAAATTCACGAAGCTTCTTAACATTCTCTAAATCTTCCGGAGTAAGTTCTTCTGTAAGTGTTTTTTCTTTATCATTCTTTTTATCCGATGCTTTCATCGGACCTTTCATTACCCAGTTCAATTCAATACCCGGCTTATCCGGAACAAGTTTTGCAAGCGCATTTGAATCCTGCAAAGGAAGATCCAATACACGCGCAACATCTTTGATACTCATCTTTGCAGCCATTGTACCATAGGTTACAATTTGTGCTACCTGAGTCTTGCCATATTTATCTACCACATAATCGATCACCTTCTGACGACCTTCGTCGTCAAAGTCCGTATCAATATCGGGCATGCTCTTACGATCCGGATTTAAGAAACGCTCAAACAGTAAATTATATTTAATCGGGTCAATGTTTGTGATACCAATGCAATAAGCAACAGCAGAGCCTGCTGCAGAACCACGACCCGGCCCGATCAATACACCAATCTCACGACCTTTGTTAATGAAATCCTGTACGATAAGGAAATACCCTGCAAAACCCATTGTTCGAATGGTATGCAATTCAAAATCCAACCGCTCTTTAATTTCAGGTGTTACATCTCCATAACGTTTGTTTGCGCCTTCGTAGGTTAGGTGTTGTAAATAATTATCCTGATCTAAAAATGTTGCAGGAATTTCATAATTAGGTAAAAGAATATCCTGTTTTAGCTTCAGTATTTCAACCTTATCAACGATCTGCATTGTATTGTCAATAGCTTCCGGAACATCGCTGAACAAAGCAGACATTTCTTCTTTCGTCTTGAAATAGAATTGATCGTTGGCAAATGCAAAACGTCTTCCCTTCATCATCGATTCGTCATCCGAAAAATCTTTCATGGTAGGTGTGCTTTGCTTTTCACCTGTGTTTATACATAAAAGAATATCGTGGGCGTTTGAATCTTTTTGATCTACATAATGCGAATCGTTTGACGCAATGATCGGCACCTGATACTTACGTGCAAGCTTGATCAAAACTTCATTAACTATGTTTTGTTCTTTGATGTCGTGGCGCTGCAGCTCAACATAATAATCTTCACCAAACAAATCTAACCACCACTTGAATGCTTTCTCACCAGCTTCTTCGCCTTTAGATAAGATTGTTCTAGGTACTTCCGCACCCAAACAGCAAGTAGTAGCAATTAAACCTTTGTGGTATTTAAGCACCAATTCTTTATCGATACGCGGGTACTTACCATACAAGCCATCAATATAACCAAGTGAACAAAGCTTAATCAGGTTTTTATACCCCTCCGGATTTTTTGCTAATAGCAACTGATGATAACGGACATCTTTATTGTCTTTTGTAAATTGCTTTTTAAAGCGATCCTCGACTAAATAAAATTCGCAGCCAACAATTGGTTTGATATTATTTTTAACGGCCTCTGCAACAAATTGAAAAATACCATGCATGTTTCCGTGGTCCGTTAACGCAAGGGCTTTCATACCATTCGCTGCGGCTTTGCCTACCAAACCTTTTATGCTGGCAGCACCATCTAATAAAGAAAACTGTGAATGGACATGTAAATGTGCGAAATCTGGCATGTTATGAATAATTGTGGAAGTACAAGTTACTCAATAACAAAAATGAGATATTCAAAAGTTTTCAACAAGCCAATTATTTTCAGAAAAGTACCATTGCCCCAAAACAACCTTGTTTCAAATGGCATTATGAAAAAGGAATTCATGAAGTTTTGATAGCTTAATTTAAGCGTGGTAGCGAGTTGTTTAGTAGAATATTCAGACTGAAGGTCTGAAATAACACAACTTGGGGCATCGCCCCAAGAAGGAGACGTCTAATATTGTTGCTTCTTTCAAAAAACCTCTGCCCAGCTTCATTGCCAGCCCTTTTAAGGGGCGGTTTCATAATAAATTCGACTCTTCAGTAAGTTGAATCTGCAGTGCTTTAAAATAAACTCTTTCAGTACGTTTCAACTCAAGCTCCCAGGTTTGAATCCCATTGGTGCAATCAACAAACAACGTATCCAATTCTTCCAATTCATCCAGCGAACATTCAGCAGCAGGGAAACTATTGATACGAAGAATGCGATCACCTTTTCCTAGCATTGAAACATAAGGAGATGCATCATCTACTGTTTGAACCGTGAATGCTGGATCGCATAGAAAACCGAAGTTTCGTCCGAGAAAATTTGTATGCGCTTCTTCAGTTACAGGAATTTTAAAATAGTTGAATGCATTCATCAAATCCGTTTTTAAATCGCCCGATTCATAGATCCAACGTTTGAAATCTTCTGTATATTGATTTGAAGTTATCGAATGAAAAAGTGTTGCAATCGAATCTTCTGTATAGCCTTTTCCTTCTGATTTGTATGTGTTCCACAATGCCAGCATCATGTCGCGTAATGTTAATTTGTTTGAAGTTGTTTTACGGATCGCTGTATCTATAAGAAATGCAACAATTGCACCTTTAACATAGATAGAAACTTTTCTATTCGGAATACCTGCATCATAACCATCAACCCATAGATCAAAAGAACTTTCTGCTAAAGAAAGATGATGATTTCCGAAGGAATAAAAATGACGTTTCAATAAAATGTTCAGTTCTTCCTGATACCATTTTTTATTAAATATATTGGAAAGAGCAACATAATAATCGCCCAAATAGGTTGTAATACCTTCTGCAACAAAACCGGTATTGAAATATTGTGCTTCAAATAAATTGTAGGGAGACATTTCAGAAGGCCTGATTTTACAGATGTTCCAGGTATGATACAATTCGTGTGAACAAATACCTATTAGTTCAGGGTAAAGTTTTTCTTTTACATCGATAGCTGGTCCAAGACAGATCACAGTTGAATTTCGATGCTCGACTCCATGGTAATGCTGGTAAGGCATTATTAATAATAAGAAGTGATATTCTTTTTCAGGAAAATCTCTAAAGTCTTGTATCTGAGTAGCTGTAAAGGCTTCGAAATCTTCTAAGATTGTTGAAGGAAAATAAGAAGCATCAACCGTTGAATGAATATAAAAAGAAATTCCCTGAACAGTATACGATAGTGTAGTTAGAGCAGGCGACGCAAGTATTGGGGAGTCGCTTAACGCAAGGAAAGAATCAGACTTATAAGTAAAGTCTGATTCTTTCGGCATTCCTGTTTTTACAATAAAAGAAGGAGGCAAGTTCAGTTTTAGTGAACAAGCTAAATTTTCTTGTTCATCTACTGCCATCAGACAGGTAATTGGGTTGATATAGAAAAGTTCAGAATCCGACCAGCAACCACCGGCATCCATTTGTCTGCAATAATATAAATAGCTAAAGCTGATTACGGAACCTGCTTCTGCCTCAACCCCCCAGGAATTTCTGTTAATCTTTTTTACAAGCAAAAAAGCGCCATTTTGATCCTTCGCAGAACAATCCCGGATATTAGCTGCATAATTCTGCAAAATATATCTGCCTGGTCTCCAGGAAGGTATTTTTAAGATGGGATTTGCTTTTATGGATTCAAAAGAAATTGTTACCTGAATAAAATTTACAGGCAAATTGATAGTATCTATTTGATATTCAATTGATTTTAATGTTTTTCGCATAAAGGCTAACCAGAATAGCAGTAGTTTTAACAAAGATTAATAAGTTATTTTTAAAAACAATATTGTTAGTTCGAAAAAGGATTGGTATATTTGCAACCCTATTTGTATGAAAGAAACAGATTCTTGTCTTCAATAATAAGTAGGATAACGATTTACAATTATGAAAAGGACATTTCAGCCATCAAACCGTAAAAGAAAAAATAAGCACGGATTCCGCACTAGAATGGAAACTGCTAACGGTAGAAGAGTTTTAGCTGCAAGAAGAGCTAAAGGTCGTAAAAGATTAACGGTATCAGACGAGATTCCTCGTAAAGGATAATTAGTTGCAAAGCTTGTTACCGTTTTAGGTGAATCGTTAAGAATATTAACATGCACCCAAACAATAAACATATAGACGGTAACAGGCTTTACTCTTTTCCTAAAAAGGAAAAGCTTACTAGCAAAATTGTTATTGATCGTCTTTTCAAAGATGGTCAGTCTAGATTTAAATACCCTTTCAGGGTATTATTTTTATCGGATGAAACATACTCCGAATCATTCCCCCAATTAGTCATTTCAGTAAGCAAGCGAAACTTTAAACGCGCCGTTGACCGTAATCGGATCAAGCGTTTGATTCGTGAAGCGTACCGACTTCAAAAAGAAGAACTTCTTTCATTGTTTCCATCTAGACCCTCATATGTGGCAATTCTTTATACAGCCAAAGAGGAAATTCAACTGAAGGAATTAAAAAAAAAGTTATATTTAATAATTAAAATGACCCAGTCAGACAATAACACGTCTAAGTAGGTCGTAAAGTATTATACGTTATTTAGTATAGCATTCATTCTTTATTAATTTTATAAAATGAAAATTAAACGTTGGGGAGTAGTTGCGGTTGTTTGCATTGGTCTGATCGCGTCGTTATCAGCATTTAAACAAACAGACAAATATTTTGAGATCGCTAAAAACATGGAGATTTTCTCCAGTGTTTATAAAGAAGTCAACCTTTTATATGTCGATGAAATAAATCCGTCACAAATTATGACTACAGGTATTGATGCCATGCTTGAGTCGCTGGATCCATACACGAATTATATTCCGGAAGACAAAATTGAAGATTTCAGAACGCAGTTAACAGGACAGTACGGCGGTATAGGTGCTGTGATCGGCGAGCGCCATGATAAAATAATGATCTTAATGCCTTACGAAGGATTTCCCGCACAAAAATCAGGGCTGCAGATCGGTGATGAAATTCTGAGTGTCGATGGTATTGTTACTACAGCTAAAAATTCGAATGATGTAAGTAAGCTACTAAGAGGTCAAGTTGATACGCCTTTAAAAATTAAAGTAAAACGTTATGGTCATGCTGATCCTCTTGAATTTTCGCTTACACGACAAAAAATAAAAATCAGTAATGTTCCTTATTACGGTATGGTAAACTCAAATACCGGCTACATCAAATTGACGGAATTTACGCAAGCTGCTTCCGTGGAAGTGAAGAATGCATTGACAGAACTGAAGACAAAAGGAGCAACGCAAATCATTTTTGATTTAAGAGGCAATCCAGGCGGATTGATAACAGAGGCTGTTAATATCTCAAATATTTTTATTCCGAAAGATAAACTGGTTGTAAGTACAAAAGGTAAAGCTGCAGAATGGAACACAAAATACATTACTGAACTTATGCCGGACGACTTATCAATTCCAATGGTAATTTTAATAAGCGGAAGAAGTGCTTCTGCATCTGAGATTGTGTCGGGCGTTATTCAGGATTACGATAGGGGTGTAATTGTTGGCCAACGTTCATATGGAAAGGGATTGGTACAATCAATTCGTGATCTTCCATATAAATCACAGATAAAAATTACTATAGCTAAATATTATACTCCAAGTGGACGCTGTATTCAGGCGATTGATTATGCACACAGAGGTGCAGATGGTACGGTTGCAAAATTCGCAGACTCATTAAAAGTAGCATTTAAAACAACAAATGGTAGAACGGTTTACGATGGAGGTGGTGTTACTCCGGATATAACAGTTGCTCAGGATTCTATTTCGTCTATATTGATTTCATTGGTTTCAAAAAGTCTATTGTTTGATTATGCAACAGAATATCGTGCGAAACATCCAAGTATCGGTGATGCTAAAACATTTAAGTTGACAGATGCCGAATATCAGGATTTTGTTAATTGGTTGAAGGGGAAAGACTACACTTACATCACAAAAGTTGAGAAGTCTTTAGATGAAATGACAAAACAATCTAAGCAAGAGAAATATTACGATGCGATGAAGTCTCAGCTGGATCAACTGAAAAATGTGATCACTCAGGATAAAGAAAATGACCTTATTAAATTTAAAGCTCAAATCGTCGAATATCTTGAAGAAGAAATTGCGTCAAGATATTATTTACAAAAAGGAATTATTGAATCGTCTTTCGATAGTGACAAAGAAATTCAGGCTGCACTTGACGTATTGAATGACAAAGCGAAATACAAAAGTATTTTGTCAGGTAAATAAAACGAGTTGATCTCACCATTCATATAAACAGGAGAATCAAGCAATTGATTTTCCTGTTTTATTATATACTATATACAACTTCATCACAGAACATCGTATGGCATATATATTAAGTGTTGATACAAGTACATCTATCTGCTCCGTTGCGTTGCATTTGGATGGAAAGTTAATTGCACATACAGAGACATTTCTTGAGCGCTCACATTCCCGAAATATTGCGCACATGGTCGATCATATTTTAGCGATAAGTGAAATTACGCCACAATCATTAGATGCATATGCAGTGTCTGCTGGCCCTGGATCTTATACAGGAATGCGTATCGGAACCTCTACTGTAAAAGGCTATTGTTTTGCATTAGATAAGCCACTCGTTTCCGTCTCCTCTTTATATAGCCTTGCTGCAAAATTAGAATATAAACAGCCTGGCTTACTATATGTCCCAATGATTGATGCGCGACGCATGGAAGTCTATACAGCAACTTTTGATTCGGAATTAAGAGAAATTTCAAACGAGGAAGCATTGGTTTTAGATGAAAGCTCTTTTCAGGAACAATTGTCTAGGGGAAAAGTGTTATTCGGTGGAGATGGGTCTTCAAAATTTGAAAATATTTGTAGCAATGCCAATGCGCTATTTGCCTCAAAAGCATATCCGTCGGCAGAATTCATGGGAATAAAAGCTTTTGAAAAATTTTCAAATCAAAAATTTGAAGATATCGCCTACTTTGAACCCAATTACATCAAAGAATTTCATACCAACAGCAAAATTAATTGATCTAAATCAGTGTCGAAAATGAGTTCAGATACCATAATTAACAAAGTTCAGCAAAGTGGATTGATTACAATCGATCTGGAAGACTATTACCATCCTGGTGAAAAAGTGCTTTTTGATATAAAAGATTACTTGTATGAAGGTATTATTTTGAAAGAAAAAGACTTTAGAACATTTTTAAAAGAACATAATTGGGAACAATATGAAGGAAAAAATGTAGCAATTACATGTTCTGTTGATGCCATAATACCAACCTGGGCATACATGTTAGTAGCAACAAAGCTGCAACCGGTTGCCAACTTGATTCTATTTGGGACAATAAAAGACCTGCATGCAAAAATATTTTCAAACGCAATTGCACAAATAAATGCCTCTGATTACACGCAATCGAAGGTTGTAATTAAAGGATGTGGTAAGTTGGAAGTACCTGTTTCTGCGTATGTTGAATTGACAAACAAGCTCCTTCCTGTTGTCTCCAGTATTATGTATGGAGAACCCTGCAGCACGGTTCCGGTATACAAGCAATTAAAATAATTCAAATTCTCATTTGGATGCTGTGAATTAAAAACCTACCTTTGCACTCCCAAATCGATAACAAGGCACTTTTTGGGAATGTTCATTAAAGTTTTTCAGTTTAACTCTTCTGGATTTAGTACAAGAAAGGAATAAAAACTTTTCAGACTGATTTGGATTCTGGGATAAAAATTATCACCTTTGCAACCCGATAAGTTTGGAAGGAGCTTTTGAGGTAATTGGCAAGTTGAGTAATGAAAAAAAGAAAAATAATTTTTGTAAAAAGGTTGTTTGGAATAAAAAAGTAGTTACCTTTGCAGCCCGTTAGATTGTAAACGGGAATAAAAGTTGATCAGACGGAAGGTTTGATTGAGATTGAAAAAAAGGAGTTAGGTAAGGCAGCGATGTTTGACTAATTACAATTCGGAAGC